>NZ_LZLS01000073.1 GCF_001673365.1 Mycobacterium asiaticum | reverse complement strand
TGATCCAGCCGCTGGCCCACGGCGCCGACATCGTGGTGCACTCGGCCACCAAGTACCTGGGCGGGCACGGCTCGGCGATCGCCGGTGTCATCGTCGATGGCGGCACCTTCGACTGGACGCAAGGACGGTTCCCCGGCTTCACCACGCCGGACCCCAGCTACCACGGCGTCGTGTACGCCGAGCCGTGCCCGCCCAGGTACTTGGTGGCCGAGTGCACCACGATGTCGGCGCCGTGGGCCAGCGGCTGGATCAGATACGGCGTGCCGATGGTGTTGTCGACGATCAGCGGCACCCCGTTGCGGTGCGCAACCTCGGAAACCCCGGGGATGTCCAGCACGTCGATCTGTGGGTTGGAGATGGTCTCGGCGAAGAACGCCTTGGTGTTCGGCCGCACCGCCGCCTGCCAGGAGTCCAGGTCGTCGGGGTCCTCGACGAAGCTGACCTCGATGCCGAGCTTGGCCAGCGAATAGTGGAACAGGTTGTAGGTTCCGCCGTACAACCGCGGGCTGGACACGACGTGATCGCCGGCACCGGCCAGATTCAGGATGGCGAACGTCTCGGCGGCCTGGCCGGACGACAGGAACAACGCGGCCACCCCGCCCTCGAGCGCGGCGATGCGCTGTTCGACCACGTCGGTGGTCGGATTACCGATGCGGGTGTAGATGTTGCCCGGCTCCGCGAGCCCGAACAGGGCGGCGGCGTGCGCGACGTTGTTGAACGTGTACGACGTGGTCTGGTAGATCGGCAGGGCCCGGGCGTTGGTCGTCGGATCCGGTTGCTGGCCGGCGTGTACCTGCTTGGTTTCGAATGACCAATTTGCGGTCGGGTCGGTCTCGTTGCTGGTGTTTTCGGAGCTCACTCTGGTCGCTTTCTGGCTATGAGGAAGTGGCGGTTAGGCGAAGAGAGGCACAGCGGGAAGAGCCGAGTGGTTTTCAGAAGTGCACATCACGTTTCCCTGTCAGCTCAGGGGTCCCGGTTGACGGCGGACCCGCGCTTGCCGCGTAGCCGGTGCGGCTACTCAACCTGGTCATCACCCGGGGCACCCCACCGCGGTTGGAGGGTTGCCGGCCAGCAAGCCGGGGCTTGACGCTGGCGCTCATGACCGAACCGAAGAATATCGTATGGCGGCAGCCGGATGCCAATTCGACTGGTGACGGCGCTACCGGCCCTTTCCGGTGTCTCGCCGGTGTGTAGCGGGCTTAGCTGGCCGGCGGATCGATGGCGCGCCCGGCCTGCACGTGCTCGTCCAAGAAGTCCAGCATCACCTCGGTGACCCGGCCGGGCGCCTCGAACATCGGCACGTGGCCGACGTTGTCCAACTGGGTGAACCGGTGGTTGTCCGGCAGATGGTTGCGAAAGTGCGCACTGAACCTGGGGGACGGGACGATCCGGTCCTTCTCGCAGACAACGAGATGCGCCGGGACGGCGTTCTCGGCGAGTTCCTGCAGCCCGGGCATCAGCAGCGCTTTGACCAGCAATTGGAAATAGGCCGGGCAGTGCGCGACATCGTCGACGATGACGCTGAGTTCGCGCTCGCTGACCCCGTCGGGGCTGGCACTGATGGCATAGGTGGCCAACGGCCGGCTGAACGGAATGTGCAGCACCTTCGGTCCGAACAACCAGGCCAGCACCAGCATCGGTATGCCCAGGATGAATTTGGCGATCACCTCGAACTTGGCCGGGCTCCATCGTGTCCAGCCGCCGGCCGGGGCGATGCCGATGACACTGCGGGCGCGCCCGCGTCGTTCCAGCTCGAACGCCACCCAGCCGCCCAGCGAATTACCCACGATATGGGCGGTTTCCCAGCCCAGTTCGTCCATCTGCTGTTCGACGTGGTCGGCCAGAACCTGCGACGACAGGAAATAAGTGCCGGCGCGCGGACCGCCGTTGTGCCCCGCCATCGTGGGGGCGAAGACTTCGTAGCGTCCGGTGTCGGCGATTTGCTGGGCAACAACCTCCCACACCGTCTGGGACATCAGGAACGGGTGCAGCAGCAGGACCGGTTCGCCGGAGCCCAGGTGAATCGGCGCACGGGTGGCGGCGCCCGACGCGGGCTTACGCAGACTTCGCATATTTTCGACAGTAAATGCGGTACCGCCGGTATCGCAACCTGCCCCGAGCGCGCGTGCATCGCCGAGCGTGCGGCCAGCTTCACGCTCGGCGCCGAGCGTGCGGCCAGCTTCACGCTCGGATGGCCGGGGCACGTGAAAAGATCGGTGCACCATGAGCACCCCTACCGGAAGCCGCCGGATTTTCTCCGGCGTGCAGCCGACTTCCGATTCGCTTCATTTGGGCAACGCGCTTGGCGCGGTGACGCAATGGGTGGCGTTGCAGGACGGCTACGAGGCTTTTTTCTGCGTGGTGGACCTGCACGCGATCACCATCCCGCAGGATCCCGATGCGCTGCGCCGCCGCACGCTGATTACCGCCGCGCAATATCTGGCGCTGGGCATCGACCCGGCCCGCGCCACGATCTTCGTGCAGAGCCACGTGCCCGCCCACAGTCAGCTGTCCTGGGTGCTGGGCTGCTTCACCGGCTTCGGCCAGGCCTCGCGGATGACTCAGTTCAAGGACAAGTCGACCAAGCAGGGCGCCGATTCGACCACCGTCGGCCTGTTCACCTATCCGGTGTTGCAGGCCGCCGACGTGCTGGCCTACGACACCGATCTGGTGCCGGTAGGGGAGGACCAGCGTCAGCACCTGGAGCTCGCGCGCGATATCGCCCAGCGATTCAACAGCCGCTTCCCGGACACGTTCGTGGTACCCGACGTGCTGATCCCCAAGATCACCGCCAAGATCTACGACCTACAGGACCCCACGTCGAAGATGAGTAAGTCGGCGTCCACCGATGCCGGGTTGATCAGCCTGCTCGACGATCCGGCGAAGTCCGCCAAGAAGATTCGTTCGGCGGTCACCGACAGTGAACGCGATATCCGCTACGACCCGGTCGCCAAAGCCGGCGTGTCCAACTTGTTGAGCATTCAGTCGGCGGTCACCGGCGTTGGCATCGACGCCCTGGTCGACGGTTACGCCGGACGCGGCTACGGCGACCTGAAAAAGGACACCGCCGAAGCCGTCGTCGAATACGTCAGCCCGATCAAGGCGAGGGTGGACGGGCTGATGGGCGATCTGGCCGAGTTGGAGGCGGTGTTGGCCGCGGGGGCGCAGCGCGCCAACGATGTCGCCAGCAAAACCGTGCAGCGGGTTTACGATCGGTTAGGCTTCCTTCCTCAAAAAGGAATGTAGTGACCCATGAATGAGCAGGCCGAGCCCGGGTTTGTGGCCCGGCTGCGGGCCCGGCACGGTTGGCTCGATCATGTGTGGAAGGCCTACCAACGCTTCAGCGAGCAAAAGGGCACTTTCTTCGCGGCGGGGCTGACCTACTACACGATCTTCGCGATCTTTCCGTTGCTAATGGTCGGTTTCGCGGCGGCCGGCTACACGTTGTCGCGCCGGCCGGAGCTGTTGAACACCGTCGAGGACCGCATCAGGACGGCGGTGTCCGGTCAACTCGGGCAGCAGTTGGTCGATCTGATGACTTCGGCGATCGACGCGCGTACTTCGGTAGGCGTGATCGGGTTGCTCACCGCGACCTGGGCGGGCCTGGGCTGGATGTGGCATCTGCGGGAAGCGTTGAGCGAGATGTGGTTACAGGGGACCGATGAGGCGGGCTACCTACGCACCAAACTCTCCGATCTGCTCGCGATGCTGGGCACTTTCGTGGTGATCATGGCGACCGTGGCGTTGAGTGCGCTGGGACAGGCGAAGCCGATGGCCGCGCTGCTGAGATTGCTTCACATACCTGAGTTTTCGGTGTTCGACGAGATTTTCCGCGGCGTCTCGGTGCTGGTCTCATTGTTGGTGTCGTGGCTGCTGTTCACCTGGATGATCGCCCGGTTGCCGCGAGAGCCGGGCAGCTTCGTCACCTCGATGCGGGCCGGATTGATAGCGGCCGTCGGCTTCGAGTTGTTCAAGCAGTTGGGTTCGATCTATCTGCAGACGGTGCTGCGCAGTCCCGCGGGTGCAACGTTTGGGCCGGTGCTGGGCTTGATGGTGTTCGCGTTCGTCACCTGGTCGCTGCTGCTGTTCGCCACCGCGTGGGCCGCCACCGCCTCCGACGACGAACGCGAGACCTATGTGGATCCGCCCGCGCCCGCGATCATCAGCCCGCGCATCCAGGTTCAGGACGGCCCCAGCGCCAAACAGACTTTGACTGCGGTGGCCGCGGGAGCCGTTGGGGCGCTGACGGTTTCGCGACTATTCCGAAGACGGAGCTAACCCGGGCTAGCCGACCAGCTTGAGTCCGACGATGCAGGCGATCACCCCACCGATCAGCAAAAGCTTGACCGGTGAAGCGGTTTCGCTGCCGGCGAGTACTGCGTAGCCGACCGTGAGCACCGCGCCGATGCCGACCCACACCGCATAGCTGGTCCCGGTGGGCAGACTGCGCATCGCAAAAGCTAGCCCGCTCATCGAGAACAGCAGTGAGACAACGAAGATTGCCGACGGTGCCAATCGGGAGAAACCGTCGGATCTGCCCAGCGCGGTCGCCCACACCGCCTCGAGAACTCCCGACACAATCAGCACGAGCCAAGCCATGACACACCTCCACAGCGCCGTCTTTTCAGGCCGGGTACGGTGCGCCTCGTCCGGTGTCAGATATTGACTGGACCAATATTAGCAAACGGATTGCCACTGCCCCCCGGCCATCACCTGGCTTAGCTGTAGATCTTCTTCCAGCACAACAAGATTGGCCTCATAGTGCGGTCCGATGACACCGACCCGGTCCAGCCCGAGCACGCGGGCCGGTGTCGCCGAAACCGTCTGCACCGCCGCGGCGAGACCCGCACCAGTCGCCACGGCTCGAAACACCTGGTCCATGGTGGCGGTGCTGCCGGCGATGGTAGAGGTGCCGCGCACTCGTGCCACCCCCGAGGCGACGACGACCGGGACGGCCCCTAGCTGGTACTCGCCGTCGCCGCACCCGGCTGCTGCCGTCGCGTCGGTGATGACCGCGACCCGGTCGGGGCCGGCCGCAGCGATCACCGCGTTCACCACCTCGGGATGCACGTGCACCCCGTCGGCGATGAGTTCGACGGTCACTCGCGGATCCTGCAGAAGGGCCAACACGGGACCGGGATCGCGATGGTCCAACGGCGGCATCGCGTTGAACAGGTGGGTGCCGACGGTGGCGCCCAGCTCGAGGGCGCGCCTGGTCTGCTCGTACGTCGCATCCGTATGTCCGACGGCCACAACGGCTCCCGCGTCTATGAAGCGGCGGATCGCGTCGTCGCTGCCGGGAAGTTCGGGGGCCAGGGTGACCATCCGGACGGTGCCGTCGGCGGCATCGAGGATGGCGTCGATCTCCGCGGGGTCCGGGGGTCGCAGTTGGGTGTGATCGTGTGCGCCGCAACGCCCCCGGCTGAGCCACGGACCTTCCAGGTGGATGCCCGCGATGATGCCCTGCCGGGTGGCTTCGGCGAGCACCCCTATCGCCGATAGCAATTCGCCAGGGGCAGCGGTGACCAGGCTGGCCAGTGTGGTGGTGGTGCCGTGCCGGCGGTGGAAGGCGACGGTCGCCTCGACATCCCCGACCTGACCGGCGGTGAACGACGCACCACCGCCGCCATGTACGTGCATGTCGACAAAGCCTGGAACCACAACGGAATTCGGCAACTCGATGTCGGCGGGCCGGGACCCGGATCCGCATTCGAGAATGCGACGCCCCTGAGTGCGTACCCATCCAGGTCGGCAGACTTCGCCGTCGACGACGACGGTGCCGGCTTGGATCAGCGTCACGGCCAGCGGCCGCCGTTCTCCCAAAAGTGCCGGATCTCCTCAAGCTCACGGCCTTTGGTTTCCGGCGCGAACCGGTACACCACGACGAAGGCGACTACGGCGAAGAAGCCGAATACCGCGAACATGCCTGAGATTCCCAGCGCCTGCCGCATGGTCAAGGAGAAGCCAACCACCAGCGCGTTGGCCGTCAGGTTAGAAGTAAGCATCACACTCGACCCCACCGAGCGCAGGTGAGACGGAAAGCTCTCTCCGGCGAAAACCCAGACCAGCGAACCGAAACCGAGACTGAAGCCGACGAGGAACAGCAGCACGCCAACGAATCCCAGCGCCAGCGCCGGCGACCCGGTGGCGTTCGTGCCGATCAGGACGGCATCGGCGACGATCATCATCGCGATGCCGGACAACAGAATTGGGCGGCGTCCGGCCCGGTCGACCAGAAAGAGCGTCACACACACCGCCACCAAAGCGCCGACCTGCGCCATCGCCGGCAGGGCCAGCTTGGCGAAATAGCCGTGGAAACCCATGTCGCCGAACAGTTGTGGGCTGTATATGACGATCGCGTTGATCCCGGTGATCTGAACGAGGATATTGAGGGCGACGACAAACAGCGTGGCTCGTAGGTAAGGCGGTCGCAGCATCGCCAAAATGCCGCCGCCACTATGGTCTTCGGCTACCTCGGCGGCGATTTCGGCCAGCGCGCCGTCCACCGCCTCGGCGGGCTCGACACGCAATAGCGCCCGACGCGCGTCGGCGGCGCGGCCCTTGAGCAGGTACCACCGGGCAGTGTCGGGCATGCGCAGCAAGGCCGGTAGCAACAGCGTGGCCGGTACAGCGGCCAGCCCCAGCATCAATCGCCAACTCTGCGACCCGGCCAGCAGGTAGCCGGTGGTGTAGCCGATGATCAGGCCGCTGATCGTCGCCAGCTGATAGGAAGCCAGCAGCGACCCACGCACCGCGGCCGGGGCCGACTCGGCCACATAGACCGGGACCACCACCACCGACACTCCGATGGCGACACCGATCAGCAGGCGCGCGATCAGCAGCATCGGCATCGACACCGAGGTCGCGCCCAACACCGCGAACAGCGCATAGCCGACGGCGATGAGCACCATCGACTTCTGTCGGCCGATCGCGTTGGCGAGCACGCCGGCGCCGAGTGCACCCGCGATCTGGCCGATTACCACCATCGTGGCTACCAGTTGCTGTTGGCCGTCGGTCAGGTCGAATTCCGGGCGCAGAAACAGCAGCGCGCCGGCGATGCTGGACAGGTCGTAGCCGTAGAGGAGTCCGACACTGGCCGCGGTGAGCCCGACCAGCCAACCGCGCTTTCCGGGAGCGCTCAGACCTTTACCTTGTCTCTCAGGACCTTGATGACCGCGGCAGGGTCGTCGGGGGTGATGCATGGACGCACCCGACGACCGACGTGCAGGACCAGCAGGGTGGACTTGCGTCCCCGGCGAACGTCCAGCGGGAACCAGTAGCGCGGATCGGTGGCTCCCCAAATCCTGCCCTTGCCGGAGGCCCAGCCCATCTGCTTGCTCTTGATGCTCTGTATGGCGCTATAGGGGACCCGCTTGGACGTCGCGACAGGGAAGTAGTAGCGACGGATGGTGATTCCGTCCTCATCCAGCAGGAGGTTGGGGTCCTCGTACAAGGCGGTCATTTCGGAGAGCTTAATGCTCGTGACGGCCGTTCATCGAGCGTGCGACCAGGATCAATCCGAACACGACCATGGTGCCGATGACCGCGACACCGACCCTGATCGGCAGCGTGTCAGCCGATGACATCAGGCCCGCGGCTTGGTTGCTCTCCGGCGCACGGCTGGCCGGGCTCTCCCTGGTGACCAGCGACGGATCGGGTTCGACCAGCGAACCCACCTGCGTGCCCGCCGCGGTGCTGAACCCGTAGTCCAGCAAGTGTGCGGCCTGCTCCCACGGCGGGATCGGCTGCCGGGTGCCGTGCAGCAGCACCGCCATCAACCGGCGGCCGTTGCGGTTGGCTGCGCCGACGAAGGTCTGGCCGGCATCGTCGGTGTAGCCGGTCTTGCCGCCCATCGCGCCGGGGTAGTGGTAGAGCAGCTGATTGTCGTTTTCCAGCTCGTAGCCGGGATGTTCGCCGTGGCCGGGGAAGTCGAAGGTTCTGGTCGCGACGATGTCGGCGAAGACGGGGTTGCGCCAGGCGTACCGATAGAACAGACCCATGTCGTAGGCCGACGTGCTCATGCCCGGCCCGTCCAGTCCGGACGGCGTGGCGACCCGGGTGTCCCGGCCGCCCAGCTTGGCGGCCAGCAAATTGAGCTTTTCCAGCGCTTGCTGCATGCCGCCGAGTTGCATGGCCAGCGCGTGGGCGGCGTCGTTGCCCGAGTGCATCAGCAGGCCGTGCAGCAGCTGGTTGATGGTGTAGTTGCCGCCGGCCTCCACGCCGACCTTGGTTCCCTCGGCCGCCGCGTCGTCGTCGGTTCCCGCAACCACTTTGCTCTGGTTGAAGGCGTTGATGGACGCCATCGCGACCAGCACCTTGATGATGCTGGCGGGGCGGTGCCGACCGTGCGGGTCCCGGGTGGCGATGACGGCGCCGCTATCGAGGTCCGCGACCAGCCATGCTTCTGCCGAGATGTCGCCCGGAACCGGAGGAGTATCGGGCGCCGTGATGATGCCGCAGCCGCCTAGCGCATTGCCGCCGATCGGGGCGGGAGGCAACGCCAGCGGCAGCGGGGGATCGCCGGCGCGCGGGACTTCCGACGAGTCCACAGCGGGCGGAGTGTTGATCTTGTACGGGCAGTTCGTAGCCCCTGGATTGACCTCGGCGCTGGGCTCGGCCAGCGAAACTGGCAGGCCGAGCGCGCCGGGCCCGGCAACCGCGAAAAGCGCTGCGGCCAGGCACGATGCGGCACGTAAGGAGGTCCGTTTGAAGGGCATCGCTGAGCAGACTAAGTGATTCGTCACGGGATCGCAGGTCGCCGCGCTGTGACGGATGAGGTTTCCGGGATTTGACAGTGTCTGTTTCACGTATGACACTGTCAAATAACTATGCAACTCCTCACGATTACTGAGTTCGCCGCTGCGGCCGCCCGCGCGGTGCAAGCCTCGGGCGCCGCGCCGGACAACCGTCAGGCCAAGGCCGTCCCGGCCGAGCGGATGGTGCGCTACTACACCGCGCGGGGACTGCTGCCGCGCCCGGGCACCAAGGGTCGCGCGTTGATGTACGGGCGGACGCACCTGATGCGGTTGGTCGCCATCAAACGGATGCAGGGCCAGGGGCTATCGCTTGACGAGATCGCCGAACGGTTGCAGGCGATGTCGCCCGCGGAGGTGGAGTCGCTGGCCGCGATCCCGTCGGATGCTCTGCCGGCGGACCTCGGCGATCCCGACCCTGCCCCCGAACCCGCACGCGCGGCCGGCTCGTTTTGGCGGACCGCGCCCGCGGTAGCCCAGACACCTGCGGCGCCTGCCGTGCGAAACCTTCAGGCCGTGCGGCTTTCCGACACTGTCACATTGCTGCTCGACGAATCCGCCGGGCCGTTAGGGGCATTGCCACCGATTGACTCGCTGCGCCGCGCCGCCGCGCCGCTGCTGGACCTGCTCACCAATCCGCGAAAGGACTCGCTATGACTTTGCCCCTGTTGTCCGGTCAATCCGTTCAACCGGTCCTGCCGGGCAGGCCTGGCTGCGGTGAGTTGACCGGACCGGACGGTCGGGCCCTGCCGCTGCGCGAGCTCAGCCTCGACACCGCCATCGTCGGCATGACCGCCACCTCCACCGTGCGGCAGCGGTTCGTCAACGCCGGGGACACCGCCATCGAGGCCACCTACGTGTTCCCGCTGCCGCCCCGCGCCGGCGTCACCGACTTCGTCGCGGATCTCGCCGGGCGTCGGGTCGTCGGTGTCCTCAAGGAACGCGGACAGGCCCGCGCCGACTACGAGCAGGCATTGGTATCCGGCCAACGCGCCGCAATCGTGGAGGAGGACCGCCCCGACGTGTTCTCGGTGCGCGTGGGCAACCTCGGGCCCGGTGAGGAAGCCACCGTCGAGATGCGGTTGACCGGGCCGTTGGCGTTCGAGGACGGCGAAGCCACGTTCCGGTTTCCGCTGGTGGTCGCGCCGCGATACACCGCTGGAACGCCGCTGCCGGGTGATCAGACCGGCACGGGCGTTGCCTCCGATACCGATGCGGTGCCCGACGCGTCCCGGGTCACCCCGCCGCGTCTCATCGACACCGACGAACGCCCAGAAGTGCGGATCTCGCTGACTCTCGACGGCGCTGGCCTGACCGTCTCCGATCTGCGGTCCAGCCTGCCCACCAAGGTTTACGACGCTGAGGGGCTCACGCGGTTGCAGGTGGAGGCGGGCGCGCGCGCCGACCGGGACTTCGTGCTGCGGTTCCGGGTCGACCGTAGCGGTGTGTCCTCCTCGGCGGTGCTGGTGCCGGACGCCGATGGCGACGAGGGCACCTGGTCGGTGACGCTGCTGCCGCCGACCGAAACATCAAGCACGCCACGCGATGTCGTGGTTGTGCTGGACCGTTCCGGATCCATGCACGGCTGGAAGATGGTCGCCGCGCGCCGGGCCGCGGGACGCATCGTGGACATGCTCGATGTAGGGGACCGGTTCTGCGTGTTGGCTTTCGACGACCGGATCGACACACCCGGGCACCTGCCTTCGGGGCTGGTCGAGGCATCTGACCGCAACCGGTTCGCCGCCTCGTCCTGGCTGGGTTCGTTGGAAAGCCGCGGCGGGACCGCGATGGCCGAGCCGCTGTACAGGGCGGTGGAAATGCTGGCCGGCTCCGGTGCCGAGCGGCAAGCCAGCGTGGTCTTGGTGACCGACGGCCAAATCAGCGGTGAGGACCACTTGTTGTCCACGCTGGCCCCGGCGGTCGGGAGCACCCGCATCTACTGCGTGGGCATCGACCGTGCCGTGAACGCCGGAATGCTGGACCGCCTGGCGCGCTTGGGCAACGGACGATCCGAACTTGTCGAATCCGAGGAGCGCCTGGACGAGACAATGGCGCGGCTCGCCCGCACTATCGGGCGCCCGGCGCTGACTTCGGTGCGCGTCAGCGCGCGCGGTGTATCGATCGTCGAGGGTTCGGTGACGCCGAGCCTGCTGCCCGACGCCTTCGCCGGGGTGCCGTGCGTGATCTCCGGGCGGTATCGCGGTCGCGCGGACGCGGTCTTTCGCGTGGAGGCCGACGATTCGTTCTGGGCCGAAGTGCCGGGGCTCGTGACGCCGGAAGCCGTTGCCGTGCGCACGATTTGGGCGCGCTCGGTGGTGCGCGACCTGGAGGACGAGTACGCCTCGTACCCCGGCGACGACGAGCTGGCGCAACGGCTGGTGGCGCACTCCATCTCGTTCGGGGTGCTGTCGCGGTTCACCGCGTTCGTCGCGATCGACCCCGAACGCACCGAGGCCGGCCCGTTGACCGAGGTGATTCAGCCCGTCGAGGAGCCGTCGGGATGGGCGTCGAATGTGGGGTTCGTGGCCGCTCGTGCCTGCGCCATGCCGCCACCCGCCGGAGCCATGCCGGAACTGATAGCGCCCGCGCCTGAGAAGCCGACGTCGCTGCGCCCGCTGGACAAGCTGCTCAAGCGGGTGGAGAAAAGCGTCCAGGTGCGGCGTTCCGGCCTCGATGCGGTGCTCGCCGAACTGAAGCAGCACCGCGACGCCGAGTCCGAGCCCGAGTTGCGCGCCGCCCTCGACCAGTTGTGCGTGGCTCTCGCGCGGTTCTTGCGGGACCCGAAACAGTCCCGGCAGTTGCTGGTCGCAATTGACGCGGTCAAGCGGGCGTTGGGTGCTGCCGGCGAGCCGCGCAAGCGGCGCTTCTGACCTAGTCTTCCTGGCCTCCCGCCGTTCTGCCGGGCGGCGCCAAGGTGCGCGGAGTGCCAGCCCTAGCGGCGTGTCGGCGCGCATCGGTGCACGCTCGCGCAAGATGCGCGTCAGCCCACGCTGATATCGCTGAGGACGCCGCGCAGGATCGACTCGATGGTGTCGAACTCGTCATGCCCGCTGATCAACGGTGGGGCGAGCTGTATGACGGAGTCGCCGCGGTCGTCGGTGCGGCAGTACAGCCCGGCCTCGAACATCGCCGCGGACACCTGGCCCAGCAATGCCGAGCGTTCGTCATCGGTGAAGGTCTCCTTGGTCGCCTGGTCCTTGACGAGTTCGACGCCGAAGAAGAATCCTTCGCCACGGACATCGCCGACGATGGGCAGGTCGTAGAGCTTCTCCAGCGTGGCGCGCAGCGCGGGGGAGTGTTGTTTGACGTGGTCGTTGAGACCTTCGCGCTCGAAGATGTCGAGGTTGGCCAATCCGACGGCCGTCGAGACGGGATGCCCGCCGAAGGTGTAGCCGTGCGGGAACATCGTCTTGCCGTCGTTGAAGGGCTCGAAAAGCCGATCGCTGGCGATCATCGCGCCCAGCGGCGAGTATCCCGACGTCAACCCCTTAGCGCAGGTGATCATGTCGGGTACGTAGCCAAAGTCGTTGCAGGCGAACATCGATCCGATCCGGCCGAACGCGCAGATGACCTCGTCGGAGACGAGCAGCACGTCGTAGAAGTCGCAGATTTCGCGGACCCGCTCGAAATAGCCCGGCGGCGGCGGGATCGACCCACCGGCGTTCTGTACGGGTTCCAAGAAGACCGCGGCGACGGTGTCGGGTCCTTCGAACTCGATTGCCTCGGCGATCCGGTCGGCAGCCCAGCGGCCAAAGTCTTTGGCGTCCAGAGCATATGGCTCGGGAGCGCGGTAGAAGTTCGTGTTCGGCACCCGAAATCCACCCGGGGTCACCGGCTCGAACGGGGCGGTGAACTTTGGCAGTCCGGTGATCGCCAGCGCGCCCTGCGTGGTGCCGTGGTAGGCGACCGATCGCGAAATGACTTTGTGCTTACCGGGTTTGCCGGTCAGCTTGAAGTACTGCTTGGCCACCTTCCACGCCGTTTCCACGGCTTCGGTCCCACCGGTGGTGAAGAACACCCGATTGAGGTCTGCCGGGGCGTAACCGGCGATGCGCTCGGCGAGCTCGATCGCGGTCGGGGTGGCGTATGCCCACAGTGGAAAGAACGCCAACGTCTCGGCTTGACGCGCGGCGACCTGCGCGAGTTCGGTACGGCCATGACCGACCTGCACCACAAACAGACCGGACAGCGCGTCGAGGTAGCTCTTGCCGCGGTCGTCGTAGATGGTGACGCCTTCGCCCCGGGTGATGACCGGCGGGGTGAAGTCCGGACCATGCCGGGTGAAATGCAGCCAGAGGTTCCTCATTCGACAAATGTTAGGGACCGGTGTCGGACTCGCGGCGTTAGGCTCGAAACATGGTTGTTGCCCAGCAGGTCTCGGACTTCGAGGCGCTACGGCCCCACCTGATGTCGGTTGCATACCGGCTAACCGGCACCGTGGCCGATGCCGAGGACATCGTGCAGGACGCCTGGTTGCGGTGGAGCACCCAGGACGGCCCGATCAATGATTTGCGGGCCTGGTTGACGACGGTCGTGAGCCGATTGGGGCTGGACAAGTTGCGTTCTGCGGCGCACCGACGCGAGTCGTATACGGGCAATTGGTTGCCCGAGCCGGTGGTTACCGGATTCGATACTGCCGACCCGCTGTCAGCGGTGGTGGCCGCCGAGGACGCCCGGTTCGCGGCCATGGTGGTGCTGGAAAAGCTGAGTCCCGACCAGCGGGTGGCGTTCGTGCTGCACGACGGCTTCTCGGTGCCGTTCGCCGAGGTGGCCGATGTGCTCGGCATCAACGAAGCCTCCGCCCGTCAGCTGGCGTCCCGGGCCCGAAAGGCGGTCGCGGCGGCACCGCCGCCCGAGCCGGATCCTTCGCATGCGGAGGTGGTCGGCCGGCTGATGGCCGCGATGGCCTCCGGCGATCTTGACGCCGTGATCTCGCTGCTGCACCCCGACGTGATCTTCACCGGCGACGCGAACGGCCGGACGTCGACGGCGGTACAGGTGATCCACGGCGCGGACAAGGTGGTTCGCTTCATGCTCGGTCTGGCCAACAGGTACGGCCCCGCGTTCTACACGGCCAACCAGTTGGCGTTGGTGAATGGGGAATTGGGTTCCTACACCCCGGGATTCGCCGGTGTGGACGGTGGCCGGGACATGGCCCCGCGCATCACGGCGATGACCGTGCGCGACGGAAAGGTCTGCGCGCTTTGGGATATCGCCAACCCGGACAAGTTCACCGGGTCTCCGCTGCGGCCGTCGTAGTTACCGCAGCACGATGCCGGAGGCCTGGCCCAGGGTGATCTGCTGACCACCGGGCGCCACGTATTCGTTGAGGGGCGCAGGCCCGTAGATGCCGTAGATCGGGGCGGCCGGGGTACCGCCGCCGAAGATGTCGTTGATCCAGCCGTTGGACAGCGTGTAGACCGCGGCGGTGTTGCCGGGCGGGGAGAATCCGGTGACAAGTTGCAGGACCAGGTCGATGACGGGACCGTTGCCGAGCATGGAGTCGACGTGCGAGCCGTTGACCAGCGTGACGCCGGAGAACTGGTTGGGATACAGACTGGCCAGTTGGCTCGTCGTAACGCCGGAGGCGTTCCACGGCTGCGGCGGTGCAGCCACCACGTAGATGGGCACATTGGCCGCCTGCAGGTTGGTGACCGCAGCCCCGAATGCGGTGGCATTGTTGGCGACGCCGTCGAACATCACCACACCACGTAGGTGGTTGGTGCCCGTCCCGAGGGCCGCGAGATAATTGCCGCCGGCGATCGAGGTCAGGCCGCCGCCGGCGGAATGTCCGGACAGGATGAAGTCCTGCGGCAACGTGCCGGTGAAACCGGCTTGGTGAGCGCTAAGGTTCAGCGCCGGCTGGCTGCCCAAGAACAACGAGCCCACGCCCTGCTGCATCTCCGGGCTGTTCAACCAAATCCCCAACGGCAACGGAATCGACGGGATGGTGGGCGTGGCAATGACGCTATTGGTTTGCTGCGACATCTGCAGGGCCAGCGGCTGGTAAAGCCAGCCAAATGCGCCGAAGCCGTGCTGCAGATAGGTGACATGCGTGGGGCTCACCGCACCGGTCGCCTGAACCGGGGAGTACCACAACGTGGGCGCGGGATAGCTGATCGGGCCGAGCGGAATTCCCAGGAAAGAGGCCTGACCCAGCGGAATCTGCAGAAAGGAGAACCCGATCTTGACACCGGTGACCCCGTTGGTGGTCGGCGCAGATAGCGCCACGGTTGAGGGAAAGTTGACCACCCCACCCAGGCCTACCGCGTTCGTCGCCGCATTGAGCAACGCCGACAGCGTTGCTCCGTACCTGCCCAACGGCCCAGCCCAGGCCCCGCCGAACAGGGGACGCCCAATCAGCTGCTCTACGGGTGCGAAGAAACCTGAACCCTCGACTTGTTGCAAAAGTGCTTGCAGCGGCGCCACGTTCGCGGCTTCGGCGGCGGCATAAGCGGCACCGGCCGCACTCAGCGCCTGTTCGAACTGGGTCTGAAACAACGACGTCTGCGCGGTCAGCGCCTGAAATTCCTCGGCGTAGTTGCCGAACAGTCTTGCGACAGCGGCCGAAATCTCGTCGCCCGCGGCGGTGACGATAGTCGTCGTCGAGGGTGCGGCGCCGGCGGCGGCCCGCTTGAGGACGTCCCCGATCCCGGTCAGGTCCTTTGCCGCCGCGGCAAGAGCCTCCGGAGCAGTGATCACGTACGACATCGGCAGCCCTCATCTCGGCCAGCGCAACAACACTGCGACGAAATGTTAGCCATGCAGACCGGCCGTTGCTGGTCTTTCAGTGGTTCAGGCGTTGGCCCAGGGCACCCGGCACGAATCACCGGAATTGAAGCCCTGTTCGGTGATGCCGAGCGCCGAATACATCCGGGCGCGCATGTTCTCGATGCCGACCTGGTAGGTCAGTTCGATCACCCCGGCCTCACCGAACCGGGCGCGCAGATCTTCGACCTGCTCGTCGGTCACCGAATGCGGATCGGTGGTCATCGCGTTGGCGTAGGCGATGGCGGCGCGCTCGTCGTCGCTGAAGGCCGGCGAGGTGGCGTACTGATCGATGTCCTTCAACCGGTCGATATCCAGGCCGTCCAGTCGCTGCAACATGGACCCGAAGTCCACACACCACGAGCAGCCGACGGTTCGGGCGGTCCAGAACACCGCCAGCTCACGCACGCTGGTGGGCAACGTTCGGGACGCGCTCTGCAGCATGGTCTCGTGCACAGCGTTGGCGACCAGCAAGCGCGGGTGGTGGGCGGCCACCGCGAACGGCTCGGGGACCTCGCCGAACCGTCGCTTTGCGACCCGGTACATGGTGCGGACCAGCAGCCCAGCGCGCTTGGGGGACAGGGGATCGATGCGGGTTTTCTGTGTCATACCAATCAGACGAGCCAGCCCGCGAAAGTGTGACAACCCCCGTGGAGAACACACGCCAAGAATTCGCCAAGGATCCTCCAAGTGGGCCGATGGAGTCTGGCTCGGTGGAGCAGGCAACGTCGTCATACTGGGCTTTTACCGAATTCCCGCAGCTGAAGGACCTTGAGGACTGCGCGCACCAGGAGGTACTGGTCGCCGACTCGCGGTTGGACCAGACGGGCATCCGCGCCGCCGTGGAGGCGGTCTTCGAGGCGAACCCGACCCTGGGGGCGGTTTTCGAACCGATCCGGGACCGCTGGTTCTCCCGCCCGGGTGGCAGCTGGAGCTGGGCCGTGGAACCTCCTGGCGAAGATGTGCCGGTGGTGATCGCCAGGCAGCGCGCCGCCTACGACATGCGCACCGGCCGCCTTTTCGCGGTGTCGATGCTGCCCGGAACGCCCGACCGGCTGGTGCTCACCGCCAGTCGCCTGTGCGTGGACGACGAATCGTGGCACAGCGTGGTCGCGAACCTGATGACGGCATATGACGGCGGGGTATTGGCGCCTGACGCCGAGTACAAACCTAAAAGTCGAGGCGCACGCTCATGGGGCTGGCGGCGGGCAAATCGCCCCCGGCGATCACCCGCCGGGCGACCGGTGTCAGCGCGCTGAACAACGCCTGCAGTTCGTCGTCGTCGAGGGCGTCGAATGCGCGCAATGACAACGCGTCGGTGCTGGTCTCAATGTGAGTCTTGAGCTCGTGTCCGCTCGGCGTCAGCGATCCCGAGCCGTCGAGCAGGCCACGATCGGTCAGGCTCTGTCGGCACGCCGCCCATTCGGCGTCGTCGTAGTGCCGCGCCCGCTTCATGAACTCCTCCGAGACCGCGGTGGCGCCGGTGTCAGAAAGGGTATGGAAGACGTTCGATTCCCGCCCCGATATGCCGGCGACCGTCAACACGGCCACGTGCCCATCGCCACGATGCTCCCGCAGCAGGGTCGTCGCCTGCCACAGCGCGGCCAACGGATCCGGCGGCACCGGAAGCGCCATGTTGGCCGCGAACAGTGTCCGGCCGTCCACCGGCGTGTGCTGCACTGCGCGGTAAGCCAATTGCGCTGCGACACTGACGTTTTCGTCGGCGGTGACGCCGCAGCGGTGAAGCGCGGCCACCGCCGAGTCCAGCCGAGCCTGCAACGCTTGCGCCGGTCCGGCGATCTCCCATGCCGCCGGAATCGACTTGGCGACCCGCGCCAGGGCGAAGTTGTAGAACACCGCCGCCACCACCTCCGGCGCTACCCGCCCCAACGGCGCCGAGCGGGCGGCGAAGTAGCCCATCCAGAACCCCCGGTAACCGAGGTTGTCCAGCGTCGAACGCACTTCGGGAGCGAAGTAGGTCACGGCATGAATCGGCTCAAAACGGTTGTAGAACTGGCGGGCCAGTTCCGGTGTGCGCTGCATGCCCGCAATTAAGCACCGCGTTTCAGAAAAGCTCAACAATTAGGCAACACTGATCGGCCACGGTCAGGAGGTGACCACAAGTGTGTCCCGCCACATCGCTGCGGACTTCAATCAGTTCACGCAACGCACCCAGGACGAGATGTTCGACCAGCTCAGGCGCGCACGGCGCGAAGGCATCTTCTTCAGCGAGCAGTTGCAGGCCTGGGTGGTCTCCCGCTATGACGACGTGGTTCAGGCGCTGCGGCAGCCGGCGATCTTCTCCTCCGTCGGCCTCCTCCCGGGACCTACGGACCCCGAAATTCTGGCCATGCTCGACGGCAAGGTGCCCGCCGGAGGCAGCCTGATCGGATGGGATCCACCCGATCACACGCGCATGAGAAGTATTCTGGCCGCGGCGTTTACGCCGAAGCGGGTGGCTGCCCTCGAGCCCGCGATCTGGCGGCAGTGTGAGCATTTGATCGACCAATTCGAGGATCTTGGTGCGGCCGACCTGCATGCCCAGTTCTCGATGCCGCTGGCCATCGCAATACCCTTCAGCCTCATCGGTGTGCCGGAGGAGATGTGGGAAGAGTGCAGCCGTCGTTCCAATGACTTCGCGCTCTTCCTCACCGATGTGACGGGCAGCTTCGGTAAAGAGCAGCTGGTCGAGCTGGCGCAATCGGTGCTGCGGTTGCACGAGTACCTGGCTGAACTCATCGAGCAGCGACGTGACGATCCTCGGGACGATCTGATCAGCGCGGTGTGGCAGGCCCGACGCGAATCCAGTGTCGCGCTTTCGGATTTCGAGATGCTGTCGATGTTTCCCGGGCTGCTCTTCGCCGCGCACGCGACCACCGCGCCATTGATCACCACCGCGATGTATGAGTTGTTGTCCCGCAACGTGGACTGGACCGAACTGGTCAGAGACACCTCGCGCCGCAAGAGCGCCATCGAGGAGATCCTGCGATACGAGGGACCGATCCTGGGCATGCTGCGCACGGTAGTCACCGAAACCCGTTTGGGCGGACAGCATTTGAACCCGGGCGAACGGGTGTTTCTGGTCTACACCTCGGCCAACCATGATGGTGATGTCTACGAGGACGCCGATACGCTTGCGCTCGGACGTCACCAGGAGCAGGCGCACCTGGCGTTCGGTCGCGGCATCCACTTCTGCATCGGCGCGCCCCTGGCGCGGTTGGAAGCTCACGTCGCTCTGCAGAGTTTGGCGCGACGACTTCCGGCGTTGACCCTCGCCCAACATGTGCCGCCGCTGGAGCCGTCCTTTCTGGTCCGTACCCGCGCGTCGTTGCCGGTTGAGTGGAAATAGGTTGACTGCCATGACATCTGAGGTAATGGACTGGGACAGCGCCTACCGCGGCGAAGGCATGTTCGACGGTCCGCCGCCGTGGAACATCGGCGAGCCACAGCCGGAATTGGCCGCCCTGATCGACGCCGGCGCGATCCGCGGCGAGGTACTTGACGCTGGCTGCGGGTCCGGAGAGCTAGCCCTTGCGCTGGCCGCACGCGGCTACCCGGTGGTGGGAATCGATTTCGTGCCAACCGCGATCGCGACTGCCCGCGTGGCAGCCACGGACCGCGGGTTGTCGTCAGTGACCTTCGCGCAGGCCGACATCAGGACGCTAAGCGGATATGACAATCGATTCTCCACCGTGATCGACTGCACGCTGTTCCATTCGCTGCCGATCGAGGGCCGCGACGACTACCTGCGCTCGATACATCGCGCAGCGGCCCCCGGCGCCGTCCTCTATGTGCTGGCTTTTGCCAAGGGCGCCTTCCCCGCCGAGGTGCAAATCAAGCCCAACGAGGTCGGCGAGGACGAGTTGCGTGCGGCGGTGAGCAGGTATTGGGAGGTCGACGTGATACGGGCCGCCTATATCTGCAACGCCGAATTCCAGGTTCCGGGAGCGCCGTTCGCGTTGCCGCCGCACGATCGGGATGAAAAGGGCCGACTGAAATTTCCGGCCCACCTCCTGACCGCGCACAAAGGAGCCGCAATCTAACGCGAGAACATGGTCGCGCGCTTGACCTCCTGGATCGCCTTGGTCACTTCGATACCGCGCGGGCAGCCTTCGGTGCAGTTGAACGTCGTGCGGCAGCGCCACACTCCGTCGACCTCGTTGAGGATGTCGAGGCGTTCGGCGGCGGCCTCGTCGCGGCTGTCGAAGATGAAGCGATGCGCGTTGACGATCGCCGCCGGCCCGAAGTAGCTGCCTTCATTCCAGAACACCGGGCAACTGGTGGTGCAGCATGCGCACAGGATGCATTTGGTGGTGTCGTCGTAGCGGGCGCGGTCGGTGGGGCTCTGAATACGTTCGCGCGTAGGCGGATTGCCGCTGGTGATTAGATAAGGCTTGATCGCCCGGTAAGCGTCGAAGAACGGCTCCATGTCGACCACCAGGTCCTTCTCCACCGGTAGCCCACGGATCGGTTCGACCGTGACGGTCAGTTTCTTGCCTGGCTTTTTCGGCAGCAGGTCACGCATCAACACCTTGCACGCCAACCGGTTGACCCCGTTGATCCGCATCGCGTCCGATCCGCACACGCCGTGCGCGCACGAGCGGCGGAACGTCAACGTCCCGTCTAGATAACCCTTGATGTAGAGCAACAAATTGAGCAACCGGTCACTGGGCAGGCACGGCACCCGGAAGCTCTGCCAGCCCCCGGTTGCCGCGAATGCGTCGGGGTTGTCGGGGTTGAACCGGGCGATCTTCAGGGTCACCATCACCGCGCCATCAGGCACGGGAGGCAGTGGCGGGTCGGAGTTTTCGACCTCGGTCGCGTCCCCGGTATCTAAGCTCATCAGTACTTCCGCTCCTTCGGTTCGTAGCGGGTCTGTACCACGGGTTTGAAGTCCAGCCTGACGTCGCTGAGCAGCTCGGTGCCTTCCTTGTAGGCCATGGTGTGGCGCATGTAGTTGACGTCGTCGCGGTTGGGGTAGTCCTCGCGGGCGTGACCGCCGCGAGACTCCTTGCGGTTCAACGCACCTACCACGGTGACCTCGGCCAGCTCCAACAGGAAGCCCAGTTCGATCGCCTCGAGTAGGTCGGAGTTGAAGCGCTTTCCCTTGTCCTGCACCGTTATTCGCGAATACCGTTCCTTCAGGGCATGAATATCGGTCAAGGCCTGCTTCAACGTCTCCTCGGTGCGGAACACCGCGGCGTTGTTGTCCATGGTCTGTTGCAGAGCGCCGCGAATATCGGCGACGCGTTCGTTGCCGTGCTCGGACAAGATGTCGCGGACCCAGCCGACCACCATCGCAGAGGGGTCTGGCGGCATGTCGGCGAAGTCGTGGCTCTGGGCGTAGGCCGCCGCGGCGATGCCGGCCCGACGGCCAAAGACGTTGATATCCAACAGCGAATTGGTGCCCAACCGGTTCGCGCCGTGCACGGACACGCACGCGCACTCGCCCGCGGCGAACAGACCGGGGACGGTATTGGTGTTGTCTCGCAACACCTGCCCGGTGACGGTGGTCGGAATGCCGCCCATCACGTAATGGCACGTCGGATAGACCGGCACGAGTTCGTGTACCGGGTCCACCCCGAGATAGGTGCGCGCGAATTCGGTGATGTCGGGCAGCTTCGCTTCCAGCACGTCCTCGCCGAGGTGACGGACGTCGATGTAGACGTAGTCCTTATTGGGGCCCGCGCCACGGCCTTCCAGTACTTCGAGCACCATCGAGCGGGCCACGATGTCGCGCGGAGCCAGGTCGACGATCGTGGGGGCGTACCGCTCCATGAAGCGTTCGCCGTCGGCGTTGAGCAACCGGCCGCCCTCACCGCGCACCGCCTCGGAGATCAGGATGCCCAGCCCGGCCAGGCCGGTCGGATGGAACTGGTGAAACTCCATGTCCTCCAACGGAAGTCCCTTACGGAACACGATGCCGATGCCATCCCCGGTCAGGGTGTGCGCGTTGGAGGTGGTCTTGTACATGCGGCCGGAACCGCCGGTAGCCAGCACGATGGATTTGGCGTGGAAGACGTGGATGTCCCCGGTTGCCAACTCGTAGGCCACCACGCCGGTGGCCACCGGCCCGGTAGGGGTCTGGGTGAGAACGAGGTCCAGCGCGTAGAACTCGTTGAAGAACTGCACGTCGTGCTTGACGCAGTTCTGGTAGAGCGTCTGCAGGATCATGTGGCCGGTGCGGTCGGCGGCATAGCAGGCCCGGCGCACCGGCGCCTTGCCGTGGTCGCGAGTGTGCCCGCCGAAGCGGCGCTGGTCGATGCGGCCCTCCGGGGTGCGGTTGAACGGCATCCCCATCTTTTCCAGGTCGAGCACCGCGTCGATGGCTTCCTTGCACATGATCTCCACGGCGTCCTGGTCGGCGAGATAGTCGCCGCCCTTGACGGTGTCGAACGTGTGCCACTCCCAGTTGTCCTCTTCGACATTGGCCAGCGCGGCGCACATGCCGCCCTGGGCGGCGCCGGTGTGGCTGCGGGTGGGGTACAGCTTGGTGAGCACCGCGGTACGCACCCGCGGACCCGCTTCCACCGCGGCGCGCATCCCGGCACCGCCGGCGCCGACGATCACCACGTCGTATCGGTGTTGCTCGATCACGGCCGCCGCCGAGAATGCCGCCGACAATGCCGACAATGGGGTAGCGCCCGCTTGCGGGAAAGAGGTGGCGAAAACATATGCGCCTTTCAGGAAATGTTCGGGTTGAAGGTCATCAACACATATGTCCCCAGCATCAGCGTGAACACCATCGACGCCGTCAGCAGCGCATTCAGCCAGAAGCGGGTGATGTTCTTGCGGCTGTAGTCGTCGATGATGTTGCGGATACCGTTGCCGCCGTGCAGCTGCGCAAGCCACAGCAGCAACAGGTCCCAGACCTGCCAGAACGGGGAGGCCCACCGCTGCGCCACGAAATTGAAATCGAGGCGGTAAACGCCGTTGTCCCACATCAGCATGATGAACATGTGTCCGACCACCAGGAACAACAGCGCGATGCCGGAGAACCGCATGAACAGCCACGCGAACTTCTCGAAGTTGGGGATGCCGGCACGACGGCGCGGCGAGCGCGGATTGTCCAGGCTGGCCGGGCGGTAATAGCTGCGCTGGCGCACCGGCGCGGTCTGGCCGGGCCCAAGCTGAAGATCGGGGCTGTTCATCAGAGGTGCTCCCACGCGTGAATGCCGATCACCACTGCGGCCATCACCAGCAGCAGCAGGAACGTCACGGCGACGATCCACAGCATCCGTCGCTGATGGCGGGGACCTTCTGACCAGAAGTCGATCAGGATGACCCGGATGCCGTTCATCCCGTGGAACAGCACCGCGGCCACCAGGCCAAGTTCCATCAGGCCCACGATCGGGGTCTTGTAGGTGGACAGCACCTCGTTGTAGGCCTGCGGGCTGACCCGCAGCACCGCCGCGTCCAGCACGTGGACGAACAGGAAGAAGAAAATCGTGGCGCCGCTGATGCGATGCAGCACCCACGCCCACATGCCGGGATCGCCCCGATACAGGGTGCGGGGCGGCCTACGTTTACGGGACGAATCGAGTGCAGATGTTGCCGAATCTGCGGTTGTCGTCAAAGTTTTCACCGCCTATTTCACGCCTTCAAAACCGTCAGCAAACAGCTGTAGTCGGGCAATCAAGCTTAACTTGAGCAACGTGGCTGCGGTACCAATCAATCCCATTCAAATCGTGTGTCGCGGCATAGGTTAGGGTGTGCTTGCTCGGGTCGACCCAGCGGCGAGCGAGGTTGCGGAATGTCTGACGTGAATTGGGAAGCGTTGCGGCGCAATGCGATTGAAGCGTCCGCGGGGGCGTATGCCCCGTATTCGGGGTTCGCGGTCGGCGCCGCGGCACTCGTCGACGACGGTCGCGTTGTGACGGGTTGCAATGTGGAGAATGTCTCATATGGCCTTGGTCTCTGTGCCGAATGCGGCGTGGTGTGTGCGCTGCACTCCACCGGCGGCGGCCGCCTGCTCGCGCTGGCCTGCGTGGCCGGCGACGGTTCGCCGCTGATGCCGTGCGGCAGGTGTCGCCAAGTGCTGCTCGAACACGGCGGCCCCGAGTTGCTGATCGATCATCCGGCCGGTCCCAAGCCACTTGGCGACCTGCTGCCAGATGCCTTCGGTCCCGACGATCTGGCCCGTTCGGAGCAAACATCTTGACGGAGTTGACATTCGACGCGCCGACGGTGATCCGGACCAAGCGGGACGGTGGCCGGCTCTCGGATGCCGCGATCGACTGGGTGATCGCGGCCTACACCGACGGCCGCGTCGCCGCCGAGCAGATGTCGGCGTTGTTGATGGCGATCTTCCTGCGCGGCATGGACCGCCGCGAGGTTGCCCGCTGGACCGCGGCGATGCTGGCCTCGGGACCGCGGCTGGACTTCACCGACCTGGGTCTGCGCACCGTCGACAAGCATTCCACCGGTGGCGTCGGCGACAAGATCACGCTGCCGCTGGTGGCCGTCGTGACCGCCTGCGGTGCCGCGGTGCCGCAAGCCTCCGGCCGAGGGCTCGGCCACACCGGCGGCACCCTGGACAAGCTGGAGTCCATCGCCGGGTTCAGCGCGAGCCTGACCAATCAACGGGTGCGCGAACAGCTCCGCGACATCGGTGCGGCCATCTTCGCGGCGGGTGAGCTGGCGCCTGCCGACGCCAAGCTGTACGCGCTGCGCGATGTCACCGGGACCGTGGAATCGCTGCCGTTGATTGCCAGCTCGATCATGAGCAAGAAGCTCGCCGAGGGAGCCGACGCACTGGTACTCGACGTCAAGGTCGGGTCCGGGGCATTCATGAACTCCGAAGCGGAGTCCCGCGATCTGGCGCACACCATGGTCGAGATCGGCACCGCCCACGGCGTGCCCACCCGCGCGCTGCTCACCGATATGGACTCGCCGCTGGGCCGGACCGTCGGCAACTCACTGGAAGTGCAGGAAGCGCTGGATGTGCTGGGCGGGGGTGGGCCACCCGACGTGGTCGAGCTGACCGTGCGACTGGCCACCGAGATGCTCGAGCTGGCCGGCATCGACGACGCCGATCCCGCCCAGACGTTGCGCGACGGCACCGCAATGGACCGGTTTCGTCGGCTGATCGCGGCCCAGGGTGGAGATTTGGCGAAAACGTTGCCGATTGGTGGGTGTTCGGAAACCGTCACCGCGTCCCGGAGCGGCACAATGGGCACTATCGACGCGATGGCAGTGGGGCTGACGGCGTGGCGACTCGGTGCGGGCAGATCCCGACCGGGGGCGCGGGTACAGCACGGCGCGGGCGTCAGAATCCATCGCCGGCCCGGCGAGCCGGTGGCAGCGGGTGAGGTTCTGTTCACGCTCTACACCGAAACCCCGGAGCGCATCGGTCCCGCGCTGGCCGAGTTGGACGGCGCCTTCACCGTGGGAGATGCCCCGCCCCGACCCAAGCCGCTGATCATCGATCGGATCACCCGATGAGCCTGAGTTTGGAGCAGATCCGGCAGGCGCCGAAGGCCCTGTTGCACGACCACTTGGATGGCGGGCTGCGACCGGCCACCGTGTTGGAGATCGCCGAGGAAATCGGGTACGACGGGCTGCCGGCCGCCGACACCGACGCGCTGGCGACGTGGTTCCGGACCCGCTCCCACAGCGGCTCGCTGGAGCGCTATCTCGAGCCGTTCTCGCACACCGTCGCCGTGATGCAGACTCCCGATGCGCTGTACCGTGTCGCCCTCGAGTGTGTGGAGGATTTGGCCGACGACTCGGTGGTGTACGCCGAGATTCGGTTCGCTCCCGAATTGCACATCAACCGGGGGCTGTCGTTCGACGAAGTCGTGGAGGCGGTGCTGGCCGGTTTCGCGGCGGGGGAGAAGGCGTGCGCGGCCGACGGTCGTCCGATCAAAGTCCGCTGCCTGGTGACCGCGATGCGGCACGCGGCCATGTCGCGGGAGATCGCCGAATTGGCGATTCGGTTCCGCGACAAGGGTGTTGTCGGGTTCGACATCGCCGGCGCTGAAGCCGGTCATCCGCCGACGCGCCACCTGGACGCGTTCGAATACATGCGAGATAACAACGCGCGCTTCACAATTCATGCCGGTGAGGCATTCGGGTTGCCGTCCATCCATGAGGCGATCGCGTTCTGCGGTGCCGACCGGTTGGGACACGGCGTGCGCATCGTCGACGACATAGACGTCGACGCGGACGGCAACGTCACCCTGGGCCGGTTGGCATCGATCTTGCGGGACAAGCGAATTCCGTTCGAGATGTGCCCCAGCTCCAACGTGCAGACCGGCGCGGTAGCCAGCATCGCCGAGCACCCGTTCGACCTGTTGGCCCGCGCGCGTTTCCGGGTGACCGTCAACACCGACAACCGCCTGATGAGCGATACGACGATGAGCGAAGAGATGCAGCGGCTGGTCGATGCTTTCGGGTACGGCTGGACCGATCTGCAGCGGTTCACCATCAACGCGATGAAGTCCGCGTTCATCCCGTTCGACGAGCGGTTGGCGATCATCGACGACGTGATCAAACCGCGGTATGCGGTGTTGGTGGGCTAGACCGGGCCTCAGGTACGCCGCGTGGCCTCCTGGGCGAGTTGCACGCGCGAGTTGGAGCCGAGCTTGGTGTAGACGTGGGTGAGGTGGGTTTGCACCGTGCGCGGCGAGACGAACAGCCGTGCGGCGATGTCTTTGTTGGAC
Source organism: Mycobacterium asiaticum (assembly GCF_001673365.1). GTDB lineage: Bacteria > Actinomycetota > Actinomycetes > Mycobacteriales > Mycobacteriaceae > Mycobacterium > Mycobacterium asiaticum_A. The sequence continues at coordinate 12,925 of NZ_LZLS01000073.1, read as the reverse complement.
AGGCCGGCACCGACCAGTCGCACCACGTCGAGTTCGGCGCGCGTCAGTGCGTCCCAACCGCTGGTCGCCCGTTTCCGTTCACCCCGATGGCGCAATCCACTGGCGATCGCTTCTTCGGTGGAAAGCATTGCGCCATCAGCCCATGCGCCTTCGAACGCGTCGTCGCCCATCGCGGCACGCAGCCTGGCGACCGATTCGGCATACGGGGCGTCGTAGATTCGAAGACGCATCCTGCCCGTCCGTTGCCGGTGGGCCTCGGCCGCGCCGAAAAGACGGCTGGCCTCGCGGTGGCTGCCGTCGTCGACGGCCAGACGAGCGAGGCACTCGAGGATGGCGGGGACACAGTTGTATGCGCCGACTTCGGCGGCGCACGCCAGCGCGTCGTGTGCGTCGCGCTCGGCCTGCGCCGGATCACCCTGTGCCATCGCCACGCGGGCGCGCGTCGTCAGCGCCAGCGCCCGGTGCCAGCCCGAGGTCAGCGTGACCGCATCATCGGAGCACTCCCGGGCCCCGTTCAGGTCTCCATCGGCAAATAAGACCTGCGCCTTGAATGCCCGCCAGAAGTTCACCGTCTGGGGTTGGACACTCAAGTAACGCCAAGCGATCTCGCTCGTTTCCCGAGCTGTCGCGATGTCGCCGGCTGCCAACGCCGCGGTCGCCAGCGTTGCGTAACCGAGGCCGAGGAAGTATTCGCCGGCCTCGGCCGCGCCCTCGATGGCCGCCTCGGCCGCGGCCCGTGCGCCACTGACGTCGCCCTGATAAGCAAGGGCATCACCGAGGCCCTTCATGGCCAGCGACGTCAGGATGTCGTCGTCGGCAACCTCGCCCTCTTCCACTATTCCGCCGAACAGATCCACGGCGCCGGCCAGATCGCCCTGCCATAGCTGGCCGAACGCGAGACTCAACCGGCACTGGCGTGAGCTGACCCTGTCCCCGAGCGCGTCCGCCAGATCACGTCCTTCGCTACCGGTCGCATACGCTGCGTTCGCGTCGCCCGCCACGATCGCGGCATTGCTCTGCCAACCCAGAATCTGGCTGAGTCGCCACCGATCGTCGAGGGCACGGGCGTGTTCGGCCGCCTCCGCGAAGTACCCGTGAACCACGTCGGCTTCGTAGTTGAACCCGGCGGTCAAACCACAGGCGGTCAGCGCCCGCGACAGCAGGGCCGGGTTTTGCACCTCGCGGGCGATGGCGAGCGCCTCTTGCGCCTGTTTCAGGCTGGCGGCCGCGTCGACGAACATGTCGAGGACGGCCTTGTCGGCCAGTGCCCGAGCGCGGCTGCCCGGGGTGACGGTCGGGTTTCGCGTATCCGGTTCGGCGAGAAGGGATTCGAACCATGTTCGGCCTTCGCGAATGCGGCCCCGGCTGAGCCAAAGCGGTTGCAAGGATGAGGTCAACGCCAACGCCGACTCGACATCGGAGTTCTTCCGGCACCACTCGAACACGGATCGCAAGTTGTCTATTTCGGTCTCTGCCTGGTCCAGCAGTTGCGGATAGTCACTGCGCCCCGGGCTGTCGAGACGGCCGGCGAGGGCCAGGTAGTGGTCGCGGTAGTTCGCGCGCACGGTGTCAGCTTCGCCGGCCTCCTCCAGCTTCTCCATGGCAAACTGGCCGATCCCCTCGAAGCGTCGGTAACGCGTTCGGCCCGCAGAGCTGTCGGCCACCACCAGCGATTTGTCGACCAACAGCGTCAGCCCGTCCAGTACCTCGTAACGCGACAACTCCCCGAAGCCGGCCACGGCCTGCGCTGTCTGCAGGTCGAACCCCCCGACGAACACTCCGAGCCGACGAAACAGCACCCGTTCGGGTTCACTTAGCAACTCATGGGACCAGTCCAACGATGCACGCAAAGTCTGGTGTCGGCGCAGCGCGGTGCGCGCACCGCCGGTAAGCAATCGGATTTTGTCGTCGAGACCGGCCATGATCTCGGGCAGCGACAGCGACCGTATCCGGGCGGCCGCCAGTCCGATGCCCAGCGGCATCCCGTCCAATCGGCGACAGATCTGGCGCACCATCTCGGCGTTGTCGTCGGTGATGGCGAAGTCGGGCCGGGCCAGCCGCGCGCGCTCGGCGAAGAATGCGGACGCGTCGTCTTCTGCCAGCGTCGGCACCCGCCAGACCACCTCGCCGGCCACCGCCATCGGTTCGCGGCTGGTAGCCAGTAGCGCCACTCCCGGGCAGGAGCGCAGTAGGGCACTGATCCGCGCGGCGGCGCCGTCCAGCAGGTGTTCGCAATTGTCCAGCACAATGAGCAGCCGACGATCGCCGAGGTGGCGTAGCAGAGTGTCCATCGTGGAGCGGCCGGGCTGATCCGGCAGACCCAACGCGCGAGCCAGCATGATCGGCGCGATATCGGGATCGGTGACCGGCTCGAGGTCGACGTAGCAGACCCCGTCGGGAAATTCCGTTGTCATGTCCCGTGCGACCTGCACAGCGAGCCGGCTTTTGCCGACGCCACCCCCGCCGATCAGCGTGACCAGCCGGTTCTCACCGAAGATGCCCATGACCTCGGCGATCTCACGACTGCGGCCCACGAAATTGTCCAGTTGCACGGGAAGGTTGAGTGCCGCGCCTTGCTTGGGCGTCCGCAAGGGCGGAAAGTCGTTGCGCAGGACGGCGTGACACAACTGCGAGACCCGCTCAGGGCGAGGCAGATCGCGCAGCTGATGCGAGCCGCAATCGATCAACCAGGCGCCGGCCGGGAGATGGTCCGCGGCCATGTCGGTGGTTGTGGTTGACAACAGCGTCTGGCCGCCGTGTGCCAGATCGCGCAGCCGTCCGGCGCGGCTGATGGTCGGTCCGACGTAGTTGTTGTCATCACGCAACTGCACGTCACCGGTGTGGATGCCGATGCGCAGCCGAATCGGCGACAGGGGCGCCTGCTGTAGTTGCAGGGCGCACGCGACGGCATCGGCGGTACGACCGAAAGCGATCACAAAGCTGTCGCCTTCACCCTGTTCGATCGGGCGAACTCCGCCGTGGGTTGCCACCACATCGGCCAGGGTGCGATCCAGCAGTGCGATCGCGGCCGTCATGTCCGCCGGCTCCGTCTGCCACAGCCGCGTCGACCCCTCGATGTCGGCCAGCAGGAGCGTCACCGTGCCAGTCAGCAGCATGTCGCTCACGCTCCGGTCCACGCAGGTCAAGACAGCTTGAGACAGCATTAAAGCAACAATTGTCAGCGAAAGTACGTATGGACGTCCAGTGGCCCGCAGCAGACCTACGACCTCCGCAGTGCGGATTTACGCATTCCTACCGATGGCTGAGGCGGCGAGAAATAGGACAGTCAAATGGTCCAGAGTTTCCCAGCAACTTCTTCAGGAGCATGACATGAAGTATTTGACCCGCGCCGCCTCCACCATTGGCCGCACTGCCAACCCGTCCGGGCGTCAGGACCGACCCGAGTCGCGGGCTAACCGCCCGGCGCGTTACACGTTTCTCGAAGACTCCTCCATGTCACGCGCGATGTACCGCCTCTGAATACCATCGCTCATGTGCTGCTCAACGCCGACGGCTTCACACTTGCCGCGAACCGAACCTGGCTGCGATTTTCAGCGCTGAAAATCGCCGTGTGGTTCGGTTCGCGGACACGACGCGGGCGCGCGTTTCTGGGAGCAGCCAGCTGATGCTGCCGGACCGCATCCGTGCCGACGAGGCCAGCACGTTCAGGCTGCCCGACGGGCGGACGCTCGCGTACCTGGAGTGGGGCGACCCCGACGGCTTTCCCGCTTTCTACTTTCACGGCACACCGAGTTGCCGCCTGGAGGGCGCGTTCGCCGACGGCGCGGCGCGGCGCCGCGGTTTCCGGTTGATCGCCGTCGACCGCCCTGGGTACGGGCGATCGACGTTTGCGCGCGGACGCAAGTTCACCGACTGGCCGGCCGACGTCTGCGCGCTGGCCGACGGGCTCGGGCTGGACGAATTCGGCGTCGTCGGGCATTCGGGAGCCGGGCCGCACCTGTTCGCGTGCGGGGCATTCATCCCGCCGGCAAGGCTTCGGTTCGTCGGTGCGCTCGGGCCGTGGGGGCCGCTGGCGACTCCGGAAATCATGCGCAGCCTCAACCGCGCTGACACTTTCTACGCGCGCGCGGCGCAACGCGGAACATGGATTTTCGACGCCGCATTCGCGCCGCTCGGTTGGTGCGCGACGCGCTGGCCCGCTCTGTTCTCCCGGGTCGTGACGTCCTCGCTGCCCGACGTCGATCGGCGGCGCATGCGCGACGAGCTTTTCCTCCGACATTTCCGCGCCATTCAACTCGAGGCATTTCGGCAGGGCGGTCGCGGTGGTGCGTACGAGTCGTTCCTCGAATATCGGCCCTGGGGTTTCGAGGTTGGTGACGTCGCCGTACCCACGCATATCTGGCAGGGCGACCGCGACTCGTTTATCCCGCACGCGATGGGCGAATATCTCGCGCGGACAATTCCCGACGTGGATCTGCACTGGGCCGCCGGCAAAGGCCACTTCAATATCGAGGACTGGGACGAAATCTTGGCCGCTTGCGCTGCCGATCTAGACCGGAATTAGTGATCCCAACACAGCCAGCGGCAGGTAAATCAGAAGTGCGGCGTAAACCGCGATCAACATGGAAAACAGCGCATAGTAAAGAACCGCGAGTGTCTCCCAAACCAGCGGCATCAAACTGCTCAGCAATTGGTCCAGCGACGGCAGGGCGGCCGCGCTGGCCGCGGCTGCCAGCGGTTGCAACAGCGAGACGTTGGTCGCCTCGGCGCCGGCATAACCGCTCGCGGCCGACATCAGGTGCTCGGCGAACCGTTGCTGATACTGCGCGGCCTGCTCGGCAGCGACCTGATACTGCTGGCCATAGCCCGAGAACAGATGCGCGATACCAGCGGATACCTCATCGGCCGCCGCGGGCAGCACCGTCTGAGTGGGGGCCGCTGCCGTCAGGTGTGCCGCGTCGAGCGCAGTGGCGATAGCGGTCAGGTCCGTTGCCGTTTGGGCGATCAGCTCTGGCACCGCGATCACAGCGGACATGGTTGCCATCGAACAGCGGCTAACTCACCGCTGGCAAGCGGGACTGAAGACCGCGACTCAGCCGTGCCGCGACTGACGCCGCTTCGAGACCGCTGGCAGCTATTCGCGCCTCAATCGGGACTCGACGAAGGCTTCCAGCTTCTCCCACGCCCGCACCGCCGAGGCATACGGTCCGTTGGGCTTGCTCGTCGACTCGGGCTCGAGCACGTGACCGATCAGCTTTCCCAACGGCTTGCCGGGGTCCAGCGCCTTGTCGACGGTGCTTTCCTCCGAGTACGCACCGATGTCGCGCAGCAGCTCGACAGCCAGGTCCAACTGCTCACGATCCACCGCTTCGGGTCCATCGGCGAAGTCGTCCGCCAGTCCGCTGAGCACGTAGACGTTCTCGTCGGTGATGTCGACCTTCAGGGAACCGTCGGTGGCGGCGGTGCGGATGTCGTCATAGGTGGCCAGGTCGGACAGGTCGTGGTCGTGCTCGTCGGCGAGGTAACGGGCCAGCGCCCGCTCGGAGCTGAAGACGCTGATCCGGCCGTTGCGGCCCAAAAATATCGGCTGGTCGTCCAGGTAGCAACGCAGGGTGTAGAAAGTGCCGGAGCTGGTCATGATCCGGATCGGGTCGATGCCCACCTGCAGCCAGAATTCCTCGTCGCCGCCCAGCACGACGGTGTCGCCTTCGGCCCGTTCGTCGTCTTCGGCGTCCTCTTCGTCTTCGTCGTCTTCGTCTTCGTCGGTCTCCTCGACGGCCTCGTCGAGCTCGTCGTCGGTTTCCGCAGAGTCGGTCTCGAGGTCGGTCTCGTCGAGGGCGTCATCCGCTTCTTCCTCGACTTCTTCTTCCTCGACTTCTTCTTCCTCGACTTCTTCTTCGAGTTCCTCGGCGGCTTTCGCGGCCAGCTTCTCGTCAAACTCGGGGATGGTGGCGATCTCGTCGATAGCTTGGAGCACGTCGTCCCAGCTGCGACCGATGATCTCGGCGATCGCGTTCCACCGCTTCTGGCCAGCCTTTCCGGTGAAGTGGTCGATACCACCGGAAACGGTGCCCAGCGTCGGGTTGCCGTTGAAGAACTTCGATATCGCCGGCAACTCGCACACCGAACCGATCGAAGACACGATCGCCAGCGTCCCGGCCAACGCGGTTACCGACTCCTCGGTCGGCTTCTCGGCCACCAACTCCTCGACGGCGACCAGATCGAACTGCTTGTCCGCATCCGGGTCCAGCTTGTGCGCGTTGGCCTCGACGATATTTTCCCAGCCCGGGTGGTCGACCAGATCGTTGTCGCTGTCGCTCCGGACGAAGGCGGTCAGGTCGGCGACATTCTCGAAGACGTACAGGTCCTCGTCCTTGCCCAGGAACGCTTCCCACTCGTCCCCGGAGTCACGCCAGCGCGGCGCCCACAACGTGTAGCGGTCACCGTCGGACAAGCTCAGGCGGATGGGCACGAGGTCAGCAGCCATGCGGCACACAATAGCGACCCGGCCAGTTGGCGCTTACCCGCCCCAAATACTTGTGATCGCCGGAGCATTCGCCGCGTAGCCCGTTTTGGGCAGCCCGTACATCTCCTCGAGCGTGGCAAGCAGGTTGTAGTGGCTGATGGTGTCGTTGTAGGTGCCCGGTCGGATGTGGGCACCGTAGAACACCGTCGGGATCTGGTTGCGGGGGCCGCCGTCGTCCTCGTCCCAGGTGACGATCAACAGGCTGTTGTTCGCCTTTGCCCAGTTGGCGTAGGCCGACATCCGGCTGTTCAACCAGGCGTCGCCTTGGGCGATCGACCCGTCATGCATGTTGTTGTCGTTGTTGGGGATGACGAATGAAACCGTTGGCAGGCTCGCATACCCGTTCGGGGCCGGGAATGCGGAGAACGGCACCGACACCGTCGGCGGCACATTGCTGAAATTGACCCACGGCACGTGCTTGCGGGCGTATTTGCCCGCGCTGCAAACCGTCGAGCCGACCGCGGGCAGGTCTTCGGAATACCCTCCAAACGTGCGGCCGGACGCCAGCAATTCCGACGCCAGATTCGGCTGCGCGCCGGCATTGATCGGGCAGGTGTCTTTGGTCACCCCGAACGTGCTGCCGGCAAACATCGCCAGATAGTTCGGCTCGCTGGGATGCGTCTCGGCAAAGGACTGCGCCATCATCGCGCCGCCGGCGGCCAGCGCGTTGATGAACGGCGCCGACTTGTTTCCGATGATGTTGGCCTGCGAGCGGTTCTCCTCGACCACGATCACCACGTGGGCGTAGGTCGGCAGGGTCGCGGCGGCCCGGACCGTTCCGACCGGCAGCGCGCACAGGACGGTGACGGTGCAGAAAACCCAGGTCAGATGCCGTCGGAGCTGCCCCATGCCGGGAGTATATGGGTGTGATTTATCCGTCAAACCGACGAAAATGCCCGTGTCAGCAGGTAAGCACCCGATTGTTATATACGCTCTGAACTCAGTGGAAATTCATATTATCGACCACCCGCTGGCTGCGGCCCGGCTGACGACGTTGCGCGATGAGCGCACCGACAGTGTCGTTTTCCGGTCAGCACTCAGCGAGTTGACGCTCACCCTGGTCTACGAGGCCACCCGCAACGCCCCGAGCGAGCCGGTTCGCATCCGCACGCCGCTAGCCGAGACCACGGGTTCGCGGTTGGCCAGGCCGCCCTTGTTGGTGCCGGTGCTGCGCGCCGGACTGGGCATGGTCGAGGTCGCACACGCGGCTTTGCCCGAGGCGAATGTCGGCTTTGTCGGCGTGGCCCGCGATGAGCAGAGCCATCAACCGATGCCCTACCTCGCGTCACTGCCCGACGACCTTGCCGAGCTGCCGGTCCTGATCCTCGACCCGATGTTGGCCACCGGGGGTTCGATGATCCATACCGTTCGTCTGCTCCAAGATCGCGGCGCCACCGACATCACCATGCTGTGTGTGGTCGCGGCACCCGAAGGCATCGCGGCGGTGGAGAAGGTGGCGCCGCATGCACGGTTGTTCACCGCGGCCATCGACGACGGGCTCAACGAGATCGCCTACATCGTGCCGGGACTCGGAGATGCCGGCGACCGCCAGTTCGGTCCGCGCTGACCCTAAAGACCGGTTACGGCGGCGACCAACTGGTCCCGCAACGCCCGCGCCCGGGTTCGCGCCGCATCCACTTCCGCGGTCGGTGCACAGCGAACTTCCAAGTAACACTTCAACTTTGGCTCGGTGCCCGACGGGCGTACCACCACCCGGACCGACGCATCGCCATCGCGGCCGGAAAAGATCAGGGCATCGGCGAGATCGGCGACGGCCACCCGAATTCCGGCCAGCCGGTCTGGTGGCGCTTCGCGCAGTCGTCGCAGCAACGCGATCGCCTCGGCGGAGTCGGCTACTCGACGTGACACCGCGGCGACGTCGTGCACGCCGAATCTTCGGGCCAAGTCGTCGAGCAGGTCGCAGACTCGCTTGCCTCGCAGCGACGCCACCAGATCACAGGCCAACACCGCGGCGCTGATGCCGTCCTTGTCGCGCACGACCGACGGATCGACGCAATGTCCGATCGCCTCCTCGTAGGCGTAGACCAGGGTCCCCGGGTGGTCGGCGTCGGCGCGGGCCAGCCACTTGAACCCGGTCAGCGTCTCGACGTGCAACGCGCCGTGGTGCGCGGCGATTGCCGCTAGCATGCGCGAGGACACCACCGTGCTGGCGACGGTACGGATGCCGGTTGCCGGCCGGGACAGGATGTAATTGCCTAGCAGCCAACCGGTTTCGTCACCGGAGAGCATGCGCCAGCCGGAGGGGCCGGGTATGCCGACCGCGCACCGGTCGGCGTCGGGGTCCAGCGCGATCGCTACGTCCGCGCCGATGTCGGCGGCCAGTGCGAGCAGCGCGTCGGTGGCACCGGGTTCCTCGGGGTTGGGGAACGCGACCGTGGGGAAGTCGGGGTCTGGCGCGAATTGCGCGGCGACGACGTGCACGTCGTCGAAACCGGCTTGCTGCAGCGCCCGCACGGCCAGGGCGCCGCCCACGCCGTGCATCGGCGTCAACGCCACCCGCACGTTGCCGGTGGCGTGCCGCACCCCCGCCGCGCGTTGCAGATAGCGCTCGACCAAATCGGTATCGGACGATGTCACTTGTTGCCGGGGGATCTGATCGGCCGGGGGAGCGGTGGCCATGGCAGCCTCGATGCGCCGGTCGGTGGGGGAGACGATCTGGATGCCGCCGTCGAGATACACCTTGTACCCGTTGTCGGTCGCCGGATTGTGGGATGCGGTGATCTGCACCCCGGCCGCCGCGCCGGTCTGGCGCACCGCGAAGGCGACCACCGGCGTGGGGACCGGCTCGTCGAATAACAGCACCGAAAAGCCCTGTGCGGCAAGCGCTTCAGCGGTTGCGGTGGCGAACGTTGCCGAGCCGTGCCGCGCGTCGCGGCCGACTACGACGGTGGGCGTCGCCCTCGTCTCGCGAAGTACCTGCGCCAGCGCCCAGGTGGCGCGCAACACCACCGCCAGGTTCATCGCGTCCGGCCCCCCGCGCACCGGTCCGCGCAGACCCGCGGTGCCGAACGTCAACGGGCGGGCGAAGCGCGCGGCCAGTTCGTCCGGCTCCAAGCCGGCTAACTCCGCGGCCGTGGCCGGATCCGGGTCGTGGGCGATCCAGTCCTGCGGTCTCACTAGAACCGGGCTATCACGTCGGCCAGCAGTGACCCCATCCGCGCGGCCGACGCGGCCCCCGCAGCCAGTACCTCAGCATGGCTCAGCGGTTCGCCGGTGATACCGGCCGCCAGGTTCGTCACCAGGGATACGCCGAGCACCTCGGCGCCCGCCGCCCGCGCGGCGATCGTCTCGTGCACCGTGGACATGCCGACCAGATCCGCGCCCAAGGTTTGCAGCATCCGGATCTCGGCCGGCGTCTCGTAGTGCGGACCGGGCAAGCCCGCGTACACGCCCTCGGCCAGCTCGGGATCGGTGTCACGGGCCAGCGCCCGTAACCGCGCCGCGTACGCGTCGGTCAGGTCGACGAACTGCGCCCCCACCAACGGCGAACGTGCGGTCAGGTTCAGATGGTCACTGATTAGCACCGGTTGGCCCACCTGCAGGTCCGGACGCAATCCGCCGGCGGCGTTGGTCAGCACGACTATCCGCGTCCCGGCCGCGCAGGCCGCGCGCACCGGATGCACCACGTGCGCCAGATCGTGCCCCTCGTAGGCGTGTACGCGCCCGGCCAGTACCAGCACGCGGTGCTCGCCGACCGGCACCGACAGCAGCTCACCAGCATGCCCGGCCGCCCGCGGCGGAGCGAAGCCGGGAACCTCGGACTGCGCCAGCACCGCGGTCGGCGACCCCAGCGCGGCGACCGCCGGCGACCAGCCCGAGCCGAGTATGACGGCGACGTCGTGTCTGTTGACGCCGGTGCGTTCGGCGATCACCTGCGCGGCCTGGGTCGCGAGTTCGGCGGGATCCGGTGGCAGGCTGGTCACACTCGGCGAGACTACTGGCCGGACGGTGCTCACGGCGGTGAGATACTGCCAAGATGCCCGCACTCAGCGCACCCGACCGCGTCGAGGCGACGGTGCGGCGCCGTGGCGGCGACCTGATCGAGCTGTCCCATGCCATCCACGCCGAACCGGAACTGGCGTTCGGCGAGTACCGCAGCTGTGCCAAGACAAAGAAACTCGTTGCCGAACGCGGTTTCGAGATCGCCCCGGTTGCCGGGCTAGACACCGCATTTCGCGCCGCGTTCGGCAGCGGACCGCTGGTGGTCGGTGTGTGCGCGGAATACGACGCGCTGCCCGATATCGGGCATGCCTGCGGTCACAACATCATCGCCGCCTCGGCGGTAGGCGCCGCGTTGGCGCTCGCCGAAGTAGCCGACGACCTGGGCCTGACAGTGGCCTTGCTGGGCACTCCCGCCGAGGAGTCGGGCGGGGGCAAAGCGCTGATGCTGCGGGCCGGGACGTTCGACGACGTCGCATTGGCCGTGATGGTGCACCCCGGACCCAGCGACATCGCCGGCGCGCGGTCCCTGGCGCTGTCCGAGGTCACCGTGCACTACCGGGGCAAGGAATCGCACGCCGCGGTCGCGCCCCACCTGGGTCTCAACGCCGCCGACGCTGCGACGGTTGCGCAAGTGGCCGTCGGCCTGCTGCGTCAGCAACTCGCGCCAGGGCAGATGACCCACGGCATCGTCACCGACGGTGGGCAGGCGGTCAATGTCATTCCCGGGCAGGCAGCACTGAAATACGCGATGCGGGCGCTGGAATCGGATTCGCTGCGCGAACTCGAGGGCCGGATGTACGCCTGCTTTGCCGCCGGAGCGCTGGCAGCCGGGTGCGAATACGAAATCAACGAGGCGGGACCCCCATACGGCGAGCTGCGGCCCGACCAGTGGCTGGTCGACGTCTTCCGCGCGGAGATGCGCCGCCTGGGGCGCGAACCGGTGCCCGCCGCCATCGAGGCCGCGCTGCCGTTGGGCAGCACCGACATGGGCAACGTGACGCACGTGCTGCCCGGCATTCATCCGGTGATCGGCGTCGACGCAGGCGGCGCGACCGTGCACCAGCGTGCGTTCGCCGCAGCAGCCGCGGGGGCCAGCGCAGACCGCGCGGTCGTCGAGGGGGCGATCATGCTGGCGCGCACCGTCGTTGCGCTCGCCTCCGATTCCGGTCAACGCGAGCGGGTGTTGGCCGCCCAGCAGCGCAGGACGGCTTCATGAGTCTCGTCGACAGCGCCGAATCCTGGCTGGCCGCCCACTATGACGACCTGGTGTCCTGGCGTCGGCACATCCACCGCTACCCCGAGCTGGGGCGTCAGGAGTTCGCCACCACGCAGTTCGTTGCCGAGCGGTTGGCCGACGCCGGCTTGAACCCAAAGGTGCTGCCCGGCGGAACGGGGCTGACCTGCGATTTCGGGCCCGAACACCAGCCGCGGATCGCGCTGCGCGCCGACATGGACGCGTTACCGATGACTGAGCGGACCGGCGCGCCGTACGCCTCGACGATGCCCAACATCGCGCATGCCTGCGGTCATGATGCTCACACCGCGATCCTGCTGGGAACCGCGCTGGCGCTGGCGTCGGTGCCCGAACTGCCAGTGGGCGTGCGGCTGATCTTCCAGGCGGCCGAGGAACTGATGCCCGGTGGCGCGATCGATGCGATCGCCGCGGGCGCGTTGACCGGGGTGTCGCGGATCTTTGCGCTGCACTGCGACCCCCGACTCGAGGTCGGCAAGGTCGCCGTGCGGCTGGGACCCATTACCTCAGCCGCCGACCAGGTCGAGATCACGTTGTACTCGCCCGGGGGGCACACCTCGCGGCCGCACCTGACCGCCGATCTGGTCTACGGGTTGGGCACGGTGATCACCGGGCTCCCTGGTGTCCTGTCGCGCCGCGTCGATCCACGCAACAGCACCGTGCTCGTGTGGGGCGCGGTGAATGCGGGCAATGCGCCCAACGCAATTCCGCAATCCGGGGTGCTGGCCGGCACCGTGCGCACGGCCAGCCGCCAGACCTGGGTCGACCTGGAGGGAATCATCCGCGACGCCGTCGCCGGTCTGCTCTCGCCGCTGGCGATCGAGCACACGCTGCAGTATCGGCGCGGGGTGCCGCCGGTGGTCAACGAGGACGTTTCCACCCGCATCCTCACTCACGCCATCGAAGCCGTCGGCCCCGACGTGCTGGCCGATACTCGGCAGTCTGGTGGTGGCGAGGACTTCTCCTGGTACCTCGAGGAAATTCCGGGCGCAATGGGCCGGCTGGGCGTGTGGTCCGGGGAGGGGCCGCAGCTGGACTTGCATCAGCCGACGTTCGATCTCGACGAGCGGGCGTTGGCGATCGGCGTGCGGGTGATGGTCAACATCATCGAGCAGTCCGGCGCCTTCTAGTCGCGCTCGCCTTCGCCCGCGAGCGCGCGTGTCTGCACAGCGACACGCCGCGTGGACTGGCATTTCGCGGTCCCTCGTGAGGTGAATTGTCGG
>NZ_LZLS01000072.1 GCF_001673365.1 Mycobacterium asiaticum | reverse complement strand
CGCGAGTTGGCGGCGACCGAACTCGGGCCGCCGGAGTCGACGGCGACGGCCGGGGCGCTGGCCGGGGCGACGACGGGGGTGGCAATGGCGGAGCCGCGGGTACCGCGACGGCCGGACAGGCCGGAACCCGGGGTGAAGGTGGGGACGGCGGAGTAGGCGGAACCGGCGGCGTCGCAGGCGATGGAGCCGATGGCGCCCAGGGCACCTGGGACTTCAGCGACGGCACGGGCGGAGCGGGCGGCCGGGGCGGCGACCCCGGCACCGGCGGTGCGGGCGGGACCGGCGGCTCCGGCTCGACCAACGGTGACGGCGGCGCCGAAGGGGACGCCGGTAGCACGGGCGGCCATGGCGGGCACGGCGGCGACGGTGCGGATGCGATCACCGCCGGCGGTGTCGGCGGCACCGGCGGCGTCGGGGGTGACGGCGGCCTGGTCGGGGACGGCGGCGACGGTGGCACAGGTGGCACCGGCGGGACCGGCCGCACAGGCGAAGTAGCTCATGACACCAACGAGACCGGCGAAATCGGTGGCACCGGCGGCACCGGTGGCGCGGGCGGAGCAGGCGGTGCCGGGGGCGCGCAGGCCGGCGACGGCGGTAAGGGCGGCGACGGGGGTGCCGGAGGCGTCGGCGGCACCGGCGGCACCGGAGCGCGGGGAGACGACGCGATCGATCCGGGCGCGACAGGTGGCGCCGGCGGACAGGGCGGCGAAGGTGGGCTCGGCGGACAGGGCGGTGACGGCGGACGTGGCGGAACTTCCAGCAAAGGCACGGGCGGCATGCAGGGTGTCGGCGGCACCGGCGGCGTCGGCGGTACCGGCGGATCCGGGGGCGACGGCGGCACGGGTGGTGTCGGCTCCTGGACGGTCACCGATGGCACGCTTGGTCAGGGCGGCACCGGCGGGCGCGGTGGCGACTCGGGCGGCGGCGGGACGGGCGGGATCGGCGGGTTCGGTTCCACCAACGGCGATTTCGGTGACATCGGCAGTCAGGCCACCAGCGGCGGCAAC
>NZ_LZLS01000071.1 GCF_001673365.1 Mycobacterium asiaticum | reverse complement strand
ACCAGCGTCTTCATCCTGGCCGAGTCGCTGGGTGGCGTCGAATCGCTGATCGAGCACCCGAGCGCCATGACGCACGCCTCGACCGCCGGCTCGCAGCTGGAGGTGCCCGACGACCTGGTCCGGCTCTCGGTCGGCATCGAGGACATCGCCGACCTGCTGGCCGATCTCAAGCAAGCACTGGGCTAATCCGCCGCCGCCGAGTGTGAATCTGACGACGCGACACGCGCACGAGGCGTCGCGAAACGCACTCTCGACGCGGCGGAAATCAGGAGTGGTAGGGCTCCGCGCTGACCAGGGTCACCTCGACGGTGTTGCCACTGGGCACCTTGTAGCTGCGAGTTTCGCCCACTTTGGCGTCGATCAACGCGCCACCCAATGGTGAATTAGGGGAGTAGACCTCGAGCTTGCCGTCGTTCACGCCCTCCTGGCGGGTGGCAATCAGGAAAGTCTCGCTGTCGTCCTTGTCGCCGTTGTAGTAGACCTTGACCACCGAACCCGGCAGCGCGACGCCGGACTGCTTGGGTGCCTCACCGACCTTGGCATTGTTGAGCAGGTCTTGGAGCTGACGGATACGGGCTTCCTGCTGGCCCTGCTCTTCGCGCGCGGCGTGGTAGCCGCCGTTCTCGCGAAGGTCGCCCTCTTCGCGGCGGTCGTTGATTTCGGCGGCGATAACCGGACGATTAGCGATCAACTGGTCGAGCTCGGCCTTGAGTCGGTCATGTGACTCCTGGGTCAACCAAGTCACCTGAGTGTCCGTCATCTCGTGGCGCTCCTTGTGTTTGTCGTTCCGCGCATCCGCGCAAGTATGTGATCCCGTAGCGGGATGGGTCGGGCGTCGGCGGGTCCCCAACCCGCCTGCTGCCACTCCGTTCTCTTCTCACGGGCCATTAATGCAGCAATACACGGTCCCAAGCAGGACCGTGCATTCACCTACGTTACCACTGCGCTAACGATTCATGACCGACATATCCGCAGTTCGGCGTTTGTTGGGCGGTCACGACGGGCGCAAATAACCGGGCACGTCTGTGCCACAGCCGTATACGTCTGCCATCACCGGCGGCTTGCTGGATTTCAGCGTGGTGGTCACCTGAACCGTGGCCTGGTCGGCGGGTGGGACCAGCACCTCCCGTCGACCCGTCTCGCTGCCGTCCTTGGCCCGGACCCGCACGATGCAGTCCACCGGTTGCGACGGGTCGGCGCGGTGCACGCTGATCGTCACCGAGGCGGTCTCGTCGTCAATCAACTGGTAGCCGGCCAGCGTGCCCTTGACCGGGCTGGTGCCGATTCGTTGATAGCCGACGACGGCGATCCCCAGACCCGCCGCGAGGACCAGTACGGTCAGGCCGATGACGACCCAGCGGCGCGGTTTTCCGGACAGTTGGGTGCGGCCGTAGCGCCCCTCGGGGCGCGACAGGGAGTCTTGGGTAAGGGGGTCGGTCATGCCCTCGGGAGTTGTGGGGTACAGGAGAACTGGAATTATAGGGGGCACTCGCAGGGTCGGTGGGCGGCCAACGAACGGACAAGGGAGCACGTGAGCAAACTGCGGTTGATGGCGGTGCACGCCCACCCCGACGACGAATCCAGCAAGGGTGCGGCCACCTTGGCCCGGTACGCCGATGAGGGCCACCGGGTCATGGTGGTGACGCTGACCGGTGGCGAGCGCGGCGACATCCTCAACCCGGCCATGGACCTGCCTGACGTGCACGGACACATCCACGAGATCCGCCGTGACGAGATGGCCAAGGCGGCCGAGATCCTGGGCGTCGAGCACACCTGGCTGGGGTTCGTCGACTCCGGTCTGCCCAAGGGCGACCCGCTGCCACCGCTGCCTGAGGGCTGCTTCGCGCTGGTCCCGCTGGAGCAGTCGGTGCGGGCGTTGACGCGGCTGGTCCGCGAGTTCCGCCCGCACGTGATGATCACCTATGACGAGAACGGCGGCTATCCCCATCCTGACCACATCCGGTGTCACGAGGTGTCCGTCGGCGCCTACGAAGCGGCCGGCGACTACTGTCGATTCCCGGATGCCGGCGAGCCCTGGAACGTCTCGAAGCTCTACTACGTCCACGGCTTTCTGCGGGCCCGGATGCAGCTGCTGCAGGACGAATTCATCAAGCACGGCCAAGAGGGGCCGTTCGGGAAGTGGCTGACCCACTGGCTACCGGAGCACGACCACCTGGACAAACGCGTGACCACACGCGTGGAGTGCTCGGCCTATTTCGGTCAACGAGACGACGCGCTGCTTGCACACGCCACCCAGATCGACCCGAACGCCGAGTTCTTCGCGGCACCGATCTCGTGGCAGGAGCGGCTGTGGCCCACCGAGGAATACGAGTTGGCCCGCTCGCGCGTCCCCGCCACCGTGCCCGAGACCGATCTGTTCGAGGGCATCAGCGAGGAGGATGAGGACCGGTGAACCAGCTTCTGCTCACCGTGATTGCTGACGGCGGACCGAAGAACAACGGCCCAGACTTCGGCAAGGCCAGTCCGATCGGATTGGTAGTGGTGGTGTTGCTGATTATCGCCACCGTGTTTTTGGTGCGGTCGATGAACAAACAGCTGAAGAAGGTCCCGGAATCCTTCGATCGTCAACATCCCGAACCCGATCAGGCCGCCGACGAGGGAACCGACGCGGCTGGCGGGGTGGGCGAAGAGCCTGCCCGACCGGACGACAACGGAGCTGCCCGATCACCCGGATCCCCCCGTGAGCCCGGCTGAGCCGTCCGGGACCAACACCTTAGGCCGGGCCACCAGTCCGTACCTGCGCCAGCACGCCGACAACCCGGTGCACTGGCAGCAATGGACGCCGCAGGCGCTTGCCGACGCGGCGGCGCGCGACGTGCCGATCCTGCTGTCCATTGGCTATGCCGCTTGCCACTGGTGCCACGTGATGGCCCACGAGTCGTTCGACGACGACGAGGTTGCCGCGGTGATGAACGCTGGCTTCGTCTGCATCAAGGTGGACCGCGAGGAGCGTCCCGATATCGACTCCGTTTATATGAACGCCACCGTCGCGCTCACCGGCCAGGGTGGCTGGCCGATGACGTGCTTCCTCACGCCGGACGGCCGGCCTTTCTTCTGCGGCACCTATTACCCGAAAGAGAGTTTCCTGCAACTGCTTTCGGCCGTCGCCGAAACCTGGGCGCAACGCCGCGCCGAGGTTGAGCAGGCGTCGGATCACATCGCCGGGGAGCTGCGGTCGACGGTGTCCGGCTTGGCCGGTGGCGGTCCGCGGATCACACCGGAGTTGTGCTCTCACGCGGTCGCCGCGGTGCTGCGCGACCAGGACACCGTCCACGGCGGATTCGGCACTGCCCCGAAATTTCCGCCGTCGGCGCTGCTGGAAGGGCTGCTGCGCCAGTACGAACGGACCGGATCGGCGGCGGCACTGCAGGCGCTCGAGCACACCGGGAACGCGATGGCCCGCGGCGGCATCTACGACCAGCTGGCCGGCGGGTTCGCCCGCTACAGCGTCGACAATGCTTGGGTAGTACCGCATTTCGAGAAGATGCTCTATGACAATGCGCTTCTGCTGCGCTGGTATGCGCACTGGGCCCGACGGACCGGTGATCCGCTGGCCCGCCGGGTCACGGCGCAGACCGCGCGGTTTCTGCTCGAGGACCTCGCCGACGGCGACATGTTCACGTCCTCGCTGGACGCCGATGCCGACGGTCGCGAGGGTTCCACCTACGTCTGGTCGCCGGCCCAGTTGACCGCAGTGTTGGGTGAGGACGACGGTCGTTGGGCGGCGACGGTTTTTGACGTCACCACAGCCGGCACCTTCGAACACGGGACATCGGTGCTGCAGTTGCGCACCGAGCCCGACGACCCCCACCGGCTGGAAGCCGTCCGCGCCGCCCTGCTGGCGGCCCGGCTCACCC
>NZ_LZLS01000070.1 GCF_001673365.1 Mycobacterium asiaticum | reverse complement strand
ACCAACGAAGGAGCGATGTTGACGTCCTTGGTGACGCCGCCGGCGCCCACCAGGATCAACCTATCGACGAGATGCGGGAATTGATAAGCGAATTGCATCGCCACGCCGCCGCCCAGCGAGTGACCGACAATGGTCACCCGGTCGATGTCCAGGACGCTGAGCAGGTCGCGCATCCCGTTGGCATAGGCCGCCGCAGAGTAGTCGGCGCGCGGCTTGTCGGATCTGCCGTGGCCCAACAGATCCGGCGCGATGACGGTGAATCGTTGGGCCAGCTTGGCATGGATGCTGGTCCAGGTCGTGGAGTTATCGCCGATGCCGTGGATGAGCAGGATCGCCGGGCCGGATCCGGCGATCCGGAACGCCCGCTGATAGCCGTGAATGGTGCGGAACTGCAGCGACGGGGATGTCACTTCCCGCACCGGGCGAAGATTGCGCGTTCGCTCGGTCATGTCGCCAACCTCGTTGTCGAGTCGGAAGGGGCGGTTGCGGCCTACGTCTTGTCGCCTACGTCTTGTCGCCTACGTCTTGTCGCCTACGTCTTGTCGTCGTCGTCGAACTTCTTCTCGGCCTGCTGAGCCAGGAACCGCTCAAACTCGGCGCCGAGCTCGTCGCCGCTAGGCAGATCTTCGTCACGCGATAGCAAGGATCTGTTTTCCTGAGCGTCGATGAAGGCATCGTACTGGCGCTCAAGAGCGGCCACCACTTGAGCCACTTCCGCACTCGCCTGGACCTGTTCGTCGATCTTGGTCCGAATCTCGGCCGCGGCCTCGGTCAGCGCCGTCACGGGAAGCTCCAGTGCACCCGTCTTGGCCACCTGCTCGAGCAACGCTTGGGCTGCGGCCGGGTAATCGGTCTGGGTCAGGTAGTGCGGGACGTGCACGGTGAACCCCACCACCTCGTGGCCGTGCTGCGCCATCCGGTACTCCAGCAGATTGGAAGCACTGCCAGGCACTTGGATTTCAGAGATCCAGGGCGTGAAGTCAGCGATCAGTTCGGAATTGTTGGAGTGGGCGGTCATGGTGACGGGACGGGTGTGCGGGACGGCCATCGGGACGGTGCCCAGCCCGATGGTCTGGCGAACCCCGAGACGTTCGGCGAGCAGGCGCACCGCGGTGATGAAACGCTCCCACTTCAGGTCCGGTTCCATGCCCGAGAGCAACAGGAACGGCGTGCCGACGCTGTCGCGCAGCGCATAGAGGCTGAGCTCAGGATCGTCGTAACTGGTGAAGTGGTCGGTCTTGAAGGTCATCAACGGCCGTCGGGAGCGGTAGTCCAGCAATTCGTCGATCGCGAACGACGCGACGAGTTCAGTGTCCAGGGCGGCCTTGAGATGCCCGGCGGCAAGCCGAATGGCGTGACCGGCGTCGGAAAAGCCCTCCAGCGCGTGCACCAACACCGGGCCGCGGCCGTCGGACGCCGACAACACGGGCGAGGGGAACTCGAGCTCATACATGCCGGGTTGTCCCGGTTGATACTCCTGTGCCTGGTCGGGGTCGTGATGGTCGGACATGGGTGCTGCCTCCTCTCGGGGGTCTCGCGGGGTCTCTCTAGGGTGCCCTAACCAGTCTCGCTCAATCGACGGGCACCCATGAACAACGAAACCGGCCTCGAGTTGGTGCCCGCACTAACTCCCGGCCTTGCGATCAGCGAGTCGGCCGAAAACCTCTCGTACTCAGGGCCGTTCAGGGCCGCTCAGCGCCGTTTGACGGGACACCGCGCAACCGAATCTCGCTACCGGCGAAACTGGTTGAGCGCGCGCATTTTGTTGGTCACGTCCAGCGCGGCCACCTTGTACGCCTCGGAGAACGTCGGGTAGTTGAACACCGCGTCGACCAGGTAGTCGACGGTGCCGCCACAGCCCATGACGGCCTGCCCGATGTGCACCATCTCGGTGGCGCTGGTGCCGAAGATGTGCGCTCCGAGCAGCGTGCGGTCGGTGGTGGACACCAGCAGCTTGAGCATTCCGTAGGAGTCGCCGGCGATTTGGCCTCGGGCCAGTTCGCGGTACCGGCACACGCCGACCTCGTAGGGGATCGAGTCCTTGGTCAGCTCTACTTCGGTTCTACCGACGTAGGACACCTCGGGAATCGAGTAGATGCCAATGGGCTGCAGCGCGGTGATCCCATCGGTCGGTTCCCCGAATGCGTGGTAGGCGGCCAGCCGCCCCTGATCCATCGAAGTCGCCGCCAAGGCGGGAAATCCGATGACGTCGCCGACCGCGTAGATGTGCTCGACCTTGGTTTGAAACTGGTCGTCGACGAAGATTCTGCCCCGGTGGTCGGTCTCCAGACCGGCGTTCTCCAAACCCAGAGTCGCGGTTTGGCCCTCGCGGCCCGCGGAGTACATCACCGTTTCGGCGGGGATCTGCTTGCCGCTGCCCAAGGTGGTGACGGTGCCGGAGGCGCCGACGTCGACCGCGGTCACCTCTTCGCCGAACCGGAACGTCACCGCCAGGTCGCGAAGGTGGAACTTGAGCGCTTCGATAATCTCCGGGTCGCAGAAATCAAGCATGGTGTCGCGCTTTTCGACCACCGTGACCTTGGTGCCCAGTGCGGCGAACATAGAGGCGTATTCGATGCCGATCACCCCGGCTCCGACCACGACCATCGACGTCGGAAGCGATTTGAGGTCAAGGATGCCGTCGGAATCCAGCACTCGTCTCTCATCGAATTCCACCCCCGAGGGCCGCACCGGCTTGGTGCCGGTGGCGATGACGATGTAGTCGCCGCTGACGGTCACCCGCTCGCCTTGGGCGTCTTCTTCCACCAGCACGGTATGCGGGTCGGTGAAACGGCCGTGCCCGAGCACCAGATCGATCCGGTTGCGCATCAACTGGGAGCGCACCACGTCGACCTGCTTGCCGATCACGTGCTGGGTCCGGGCCAGCAGATCGGCGGGGGTGATCTTGTCTTTTACCCGGTAGCTGGCGCCGTACAGTTCGCGTTGGCTCATGCCGGTCAGGTAGACGACCGCCTCGCGCAATGTCTTCGACGGGATCGTGCCGGTATTGACGCAGACCCCCCCGACCATGCGGCCGCGCTCCACGATCGCGACCGACTTGCCCAACTTGGCAGCGGCGATGGCCGCCTTCTGGCCGCCGGGTCCGGATCCGATAACGACCAGGTCGTACTCGCGCATCGAAGTCATGTGTAGACGATAAAGCCCACAGTCGCGACTTTCTCCACAAGCGGGCGGCTGAATTGCGTTGTGCGAGCACGAACTGACGGTGTGTGTCGTCAGCGTGGACGCCATGACGACGCATCAAGAAGACTTTGACCTCAATCGCCCGGGCGCGTTGATCGCCGCGCTGCCCGCCATCCTCGGGTTCGTTCCGGAGAGTTCGCTGGTGTTGGTCTCGATTGAGGACGGTGGGATGGGCTCGGTAATCCGCGCCGACCTGGCCGAGGATCTTGTCGACCGGGTCGACCAACTCGCCGAGGTGACCGCCGCGGCAGAGCCCGACGCCGCGATCATGGTGGTGGTCGATGCCGAAGGCGCGCAGTGCCCGGTGTGCAACGAGGAGTATCGAGAACTCTGCGATGCGCTGACCGAAGCGCTTGCCGAGTGCGGCATCCAGCGCTACGCGGCTCATGTGGTGGATCGGATCGCTCCCGGCGGGCGCTGGCACTGCGTCGACGGCTGCGGTGCGGGCGGCGACATCGACGATCCGTCGGCCTCGCCGCTGGCCGTGGCGGCGGTGGTAGACGGGCGGCGTCTCTACTCGCGACGGGCTGAACTGCAGGCGGTCATCGAGGTGGATCCGGTGCGTAGCGCTGCGCTGGCAGACGAGGTCGACCAAGCGGTGGCGGCCCGGGAGGTGGCACATCGGGCCGATCCGGCGGGATGCGGCCGGCGCGACGTGGAAAACGCGATAGCGGCCGCCGGTCGGCTGGCCGACGGGCAGTCGTTGTCTGACCGAGAGTTGGCTGGGCTGGGCTGCACCCTTTGCGATGTCCAGGTACGTGACACCCTGTACGCCCTCGCGGTGGGCGAGAACGCCGACGCAGCCGAGTCGATGTGGTCGGCGCTGTCGCGGCTGCTACCGGTGCCGTGGCGGGTCGAAGCGCTGGTGCTGCTCGCGTTCAGCGCCTACGTTCGCGGCGACGGGCCGTTGGCGGGAGTCTCGCTGGATGCCGCGCTGCGCTGCGATCCCTACCATCGGATGGCCAGCATGCTGGACCGGGCACTGCAGTCAGGGGTGCGGCCGACCGAAATTCGGAAGCTGGCCGGGACCGGTTACCGGCTCGCTGAGCAGCTCGGTGTGCGGCTACCGCCACGACTACCAGCGGATCGGCGTGCGGGTTAGCCCCCGCACGCGCCGTCAGACCTTCTCGACCTTGACCGCGTGCGCCATCTCGTGTGGCAGCGTGACGTTCTCGTGGCCGGGAATGAGGATGGTCACCCCGACTCCGTGCCCGGTCTCGACGGTGACACGCGCGTTGGGCACCACGCCGGCGTCCTTGAGTCGGGTGATCAGGTCAATGTCGCCCTGCACGTGCTCCGTGAGCTGTCGGACGACGACGGCGACCGGCGAACCGGACGGCAACTCGGTCAGCCGGACCAGGTTCGCGTCTTCGGCGCCGGACTCCGGGCCCACGCCGAGGTCCAACAGACCCGGAATCGGGTTGCCGAACGGGGATGTCGTCGGGTTGTTGAGCACCTTGACCAGACGACGCTCGACGTCCTCGCTCATCACGTGCTCCCACCGACATGCCTCGGCGTGCACCTCTTCCCAAGGCAATCCGATGACATCGACGAGCAACCGCTCGGCCAGCCGGTGCTTGCGCATGACGGCGACGGCCAGCGCCCGCCCCTTGTCGGTCAGTTCGAGATGGCGGTCACCCGCAACCCGGAGCAATCCGTCGCGTTCCATCCGGGACACGGTCTGGCTGACGGTAGGTCCACTCTGCTCAAGTCGTTCGGCAATCCGGGCACGCAGCGGCGTCACGCCCTCTTCTTCGAGGTCGTAGATAGTCCGCAGGTACATCTCGGTGGTATCAACCAAGTCGTTCATTCGTCATCCTCCGTTGCCGCCGAGTCTACTTCGCCAGCCGCGCCTGTGGTCCGCGCAAAACGCTCCACCGCAGCAGTATGCCCGCCGCGCAAGCGCGACGGGCATACCGTCTCCTACCAAGTTCGCCGAATCGGCGTTTACCGCACCTCAGCTGGCATAGGACCGCAGCCGATCGGCGCGTTCGCCGTGGCGCAGTTTGCACATAACATCTCGCTCGATCTGGCGGACCCGCTCGCGCGACAACCCGAACAGCTTGCCGATCTGGTCCAAGGTGCGAGGCTGTCCGTCATCCAGGCCGAAGCGCAGCCGGATTACCTGGTGCTCACGTTCGTCGAGAGTCGCCAGCACACTTCGGATGTCGGTGTGCAACAGTTCGGCGATCACCGCGTTCTCCGCGGACATGGCCTCGGCGTCCTCAATGAAATCGCCCAGCGGCGCTTCCTCTTCCGAACCGACCGGCATGTCCAGGCTTACCGGGTCGCGGCTGTGCTCGAGCAAGTCGTTGATCTTTTCGATCGGGATGCCCGACTCGGTGGCAAGTTCCTCATCGGTGGCTTCCCGGCCCAGGTTCTGGTGCATTTCCCGCTTGATTCGCGCCAGCTTGTTGACTTGCTCGACGAGGTGGACGGGCAGTCGGATGGTGCGGCTCTGGTCGGCCATGCCGCGGGTGATCGCCTGACGAATCCACCAGGTGGCATACGTCGAGAACTTGAAACCCTTTGCGTAGTCGAACTTTTCCATCGCGCGGATCAGACCCAGGTTTCCCTCCTGGATCAGGTCCAGCAGCGGCATTCCCCGGCCGGTGTAACGCTTGGCCAACGAAACCACCAGCCGCAAGTTCGCTTCCAGCAGGTGACGACGGGCCGCCTGGCCGTCGCGCACCACCGCTGCGAGATCCCGTTTGCGGTTCTCGCCGAGGCGCTTCCGGGTCGCCAGTAGGTGTTCGGCATACAACCCAGCCTCGATGCGCTTGGCCAGTTCGACTTCGTCGGCTGCGTTCAGCAGCGCCGTTTTGCCGATGCCGTTGAGATACACGCGCACCAAGTCTGCAGCTGGGCTTTGAGCATCCAAATCGCCGTCAACCCGGCCTGTGGTGGCAGTTGCCATTGCGCCCTCCCGATTGGCTTGTCTTGTCATGTGGTCTAACGAGAAGCCCGGTCACTGAGTTCCCACCCCTCGGCCATCTCACACGCCGTGACGTGCAGAAATACGACGATGACCTGAGAATGTCCTGAGAAGTGGCGCCAGCGGAGTAGTCGGATGGTCGCGACCGGCCTGCGGCCGCTCTTGCGATCGCGAGGGGTCCGATGGTCGCGACCCGCGGCGACCGGCCTGCGGCCGCT
>NZ_LZLS01000069.1 GCF_001673365.1 Mycobacterium asiaticum | reverse complement strand
GCTGCGGAACCACCAGGGTCGGTACTTCCGGGGTCGGCGGCGTCACCTGGTGCAGCAGATCCTGCAGCGCGTTGTGCGGCGGTTTCCAGTTCTTCGACGCGAGCACCTGTTCGGCGGCATCGGCGACCAGGCTTGTATTGGCCTGATGGGTCGCCCGAACAAGCGCGTCGATCGCGTTCTGCCGTTCCTCGGCGTCCAGCTCGGTGTGATTTTCCAGGACGATGATTTCGCGCTGGGCGCCGTCGACATTGTTTCCGATTTCGGCCTTGGTTTGCTCGATCAAATTGGCGACATGGCGGTGCCAGGTAATAACGGTGACGAGGTAGTCCTGCAGCGTGCTCATTTCATTGAGATTGGTACCGAGCGCGCCATTGGCGGCGTTGGCGGCGCCGCCCGACCAGACCCCTCCGTCGAACACCTCCACCTGCTGGTGCCGGGTCGAGTCCATGACGTCGGTGACCTTGCGCAGCATGCCGTTGTACTCCTGCGCGCGGGCGTAGAACGTGTCCTCGTCGGACTGCGGCCAACCGCCCGGTTCCAGCATCTGACCGGCGTATTCGCCCGTCGGCCTCGGAATGCCCATCGG
Source organism: Mycobacterium asiaticum (assembly GCF_001673365.1). Classification (GTDB taxonomy): domain Bacteria; phylum Actinomycetota; class Actinomycetes; order Mycobacteriales; family Mycobacteriaceae; genus Mycobacterium; species Mycobacterium asiaticum_A. The sequence goes on along the minus strand of NZ_LZLS01000069.1, from coordinate 237 downwards.
TTACTCTCCTCGCAACGGCGGCCGGGTCGTCGCGACGCGGCCTGCCGGGGTGCTTACGGTGGATCGTCGGACCGGCAGGCACGCTGAAAAGCCAGCGGATACGGCACCGCGCAGGGCGAAAAGCCGCGCCAATCGTTGAGTGCTACCGGACGTCATAATTATCAAGCCTAACCGAGGTTAATACCTGCCAGATGCGGCAATTTGGTGATCGGGATGATCTTCGGACGCACCGCTAAT
>NZ_LZLS01000068.1 GCF_001673365.1 Mycobacterium asiaticum | reverse complement strand
ATAACTACCCCGGCGTGTCGAGCAAGTGGGGCCACATCAAGCCGTCCCCCTGGGGCCAAATCAGGCTGTCATAGCCAGCGCATGTGCAGCCAGGGCAAGTTGTACGGTCGCCTCGTCGTCACCGGTCCGACCTGTGTTGGCGAGAACTGCCCGATGCACTGTCGCGTATGCAGCGCACACTTTCGCCTTCGCGTCTGAGGCCTGCCGACTTAAGTAAGTGGGAGCCGCAGGTGGTTCGTACTTGGGCAAGGGCCGAAGCCAGGCGCCAACGGCGACGCCGATTGCAACGAGGGCAATTGCGGGCGACAGAAACGCTCGCCATCGTGAGGGCTGCTTACGCGCTGGCGGCCATGCCGAGGGTATGGGCGGCGGTGAAGGGATGTTCAACACGCGTGGATCGTAGCGACCTTGTGGTAATCCGCCAGTCACAGTTTGCCAACGCTGCCCAACCCAGGTCGTCTATCAGGGGAGTGCACCGCTGCGCAGTTTGCTACGTGGTAGCGTCCCTTCACTGTCGCGCCCATCCCTTTGACAACCGAATGCGACGGGTCGCAGCACGCATGCCGTCGATATCCGACCATGATCCCCTTGTTGCGGTAGATGGCTAATTTTTATATGCCCAAGTGCGGTTTTTGAACCCACAGGCGCAGTCTGCACTTCCCGCGGTGAACTCCAAGCGCGTTGGCGGTGATTAGTGAACTGCCGTCGGGCCCCTAACCTGGTCCACTTGGTGGTGCGGCCGCTTGCCGGTAGAACGGCAGTCAACCGCAGAGCCGTTCTATCGCCGAAATTGCGTCATCAGCAGCATCCAGCATCGGAGGCAACTCCGGATCAGAATTTGCAGCGCCGCTCAGATAAGTTATCGTTATCTGCTGGTACGCACTGGCCAATTTTCGGATAGCAATTTCCAGTTCAGGCTGGGTTGCTGGAGATTCGGACAACGTGGACAGTAGGTAGCGACTACCAGCATCAAGCACCTGTCTTCCACTGGTGGCTACGGTCAGGATGGCGATGGGATCGTTGCCGCCATCTCGGTCAGCACTGAGAGTCAATGCTTGCTGCACTTTTGTGTGTGCGGCGCACACCTTCACCGTTGCGGATGAGGCCTGCTGGTTCGAGTAAGTGGGCGCCGGTGGCGGTTCGTATTTTGGCAACGGTCGGAGCCAGGCGCCAATGGCGGCGCCAATCGCAACGATGGCAACTGTCAGCGAAGCAAACGCGATCCATCGTGAAGATTGGTTGCGCGCCGGCGGCGATGCCGGCGAAATGAACTGCGATGTGGGTACATTGAACACGCGTGGATCGTAGCGACTCAGCACGAATACGCCAGTCACACTTCGCCAGGAGCGCACGGATTAGGCGTATTGAGAGGCAAGTGAACCGAATACCAGTTTGCTCTCGACTCGATCCGCACCCTGGCCGTCGACATTTGCCGTCCGGCGGTGGTGTGCCCGTGGGCTACCGGCTTGCTGTTCATTGTTTCGGTAGTTTGCCATCTCAAAGGGAGGCTGGTGTGCATTGTTGAAATATGGCTTAGCTGCATGCTTGTTCGATATTCGAAGTGATGTCATCACCCGCTCGCAGTGTTGGGTCAATCTCTGGGCTGCCAAGCCCGTTCAGATAGTCAACAGTCAGGCTTTGAAAAATATTGATTAGTTTCCGCAATGCTGAAGCTAGACCAACCGGCGTGGCGGGCTCATCGGATAACGTAGCCTGAAGGAAAATGCTGCCAGCGACAAGCGCTTGCCTAGCGCTGGTAGCGATGGCAAGTTGTGTTGTCGGGTCGTTATTTGGCTCCCGGGCCATATTCACCCCGACGGCGCGATGCACTCTTGTATACGCAGCGCAAACCTTCGCCTTCGCTTCAGCCACTTGCTGACTCGAATAGCTCGGCGCGGCGGACGGCTCGGTCTTGGGCAACGGCCGCAACCACGCCCCAATCGCGACGCCGATCGCAGTGAAGACAACTGCCAGCGGCATAATCGCTAGCCATCGCGAGGACCGTTGACGCGCTGGTGCCGAAATGGACTGCGGTGGAGGAATATTCAACACGCCTGGATCGTAGCGACACCATGCGAATCCGCCAGTCACACTTTGCCGTCGCAGCCCAAGCCAGGTCATCTGACTGGCTAGTAACGATTTCGCTCAGCCGCAACCGTTAACGACCCGCACCTTCGCCGTCACGCTTGTCCTCCGGCAATAGGATGCGACGGGTCGCAACGGGCTTGCCGTCCACGTGCTTGACGACGGGCGGCAGGGGTGGCGGCGCGGTAATGCGTCCTTGGACCGGCGCGCCGTTCTTCACCGTCGGCCCGACGATGCGTTTCGTGTCGGGTTTCGCGTCATTGCCTGCCCCCGCCGCGCCTTGCATGGCTCCGGGCGGCATCATCGGCATCGCACCCATCGCCCCGCGCGGAGTCGCCGCCGGTTCCGTTGCCGCCGCGGGGGTCGGCGTTACGACTTGCGCCGAGGCTGGCACCGTTCCGGCCGACGGAGTCGGCGGGGGGCCCAGCATCGCGGTCGGCGTGGTTCCTTCGATACCTCCACCGCCGCTACCGCCACCACCGCTGGCCGCTCCGAAGCTTTCCCCGCCCCCGAATCCGCCCTCGGACTCAAGCAGTTCGTCGGGCCCAACCTCACCGACACCAGAACCTTGCTGCATCATGCCCATGCCCGCTTGCATAGCCTGTTGACCGGCCTGGGCGAGTTGCTGGGGGATCTGGCTCAACGGTTGCAACAAACCACCAAGTGCACCGGCGATACCTCCGCCGACACCAGAAGCCATCTGCGGCATTTGCTGCAGCATCTGCGACAGCTGGCCCGACCCCCCAACACCGGCCAGTTGCGCGGCGGCATCCTCTTCGTTAGCCGGGAACTTCGCCAGCGCATCCGAAGTCTTGGCCTCGCGCTCATCGTGGCCGGCCAGTGCTTCTCCGTAATCGTCGGGATCACCGGCATTCGCCGCCGCACCCAACGCGCGCAGCAGTTGGCTGATGCTCGAGGTGCCCGTCGCCAACTGGTCGGGTGTGATCATCGGTGGCGGCGGTATCCCCAATAGCTGCGAGAGCTGGCCAAGGATGATCCGTAGCTGATCGCCGTCTCCGCTCATTGCGTCCTTCCAAGCTGTTCTCTCCGCGCCTGATGCTACGGGCGGGAGTCCTTGATGACCGCGTCGTAGCGATCGATCATGAATTGGTCGGGCATCAACGGTTTGCCCACACCGTTGCCGTAGTGCTGCGAGAAGAACTCGTGCAGCGCACGGCTAAGCACCTGATCATATGCTCCAGCGTTGAAACCCATTGACGTGCCGGCTAATTCGTCCGGTGTGGCTATCCTGCCGTTAATGAGGTATTCCGGCGCAATCGGTACTGGTTGTCCGAACGCGATGAGGGAGTTGAGGATTTCCCGATCAGCTTGGCCGATAGGCATATCCGGCACCGGATGTTCAATCAGAGCACTGCCCCTCGGAGCGGGTCCGATGAAGTCGTTCTCAATCATCGCCCCGAGGACACCGACCCCTGGGCCGAGGTAAGCGCCGACCCCGGGTGTGAGACCTGCTGCAGCGCTAGCAAGCCTGGCGCCAACTTCATATGCGGTCTTGCGAGAGGTGTATTCGTTGCGCTGAGCCTCTTCCTGGGTGGTGTGATGGTTCTCGGCGTCAGCCTGAGTGGCTGCGTGTATTCCCGAGTCGACCAGGCCGCGCAGTGTCATGGCATCGTGCAGGTTGGCGTCGTAGCTGTCCATACCGGGTGCGTGACCGGCGAGTGCCTGAGCGTAGGAACTTTCGGCGAGGATTGCACGCTCGTCGGCGGCCCCGTGGAAGCATTCCAATGCTGCTTTGTCGGTGCTCAGCACAGAAAAGATTCCTTTGGCAACCGGCATGTGGCCGCTTTCGAAATCCGTTGCAGTGTCGAGAGCGGGGCCAAATTCTGGCAATCCTCCTGGTATGCCTGCGATATTGCTCATGTACGGAGCCAGCCCGTGCGCCATGCTCTGGATCAACTCGGGATTCATCTCGCCCACAGTGTGATTCCCAGGCAGGTGCAGCAATCCCGATGCGGAGTTGCCCACGTACGAGGCGTAAGCATGTGCCGTGTCTCCGGCAATTCCGGCTTCGGGTCCGTGAGCCGCGCCTTCTATCCAATCAAAAAGCGACGCAACACTTTTCCCGCGGTCGGCCCAGTTATAATTAGTGATGTCGCGCAGGAAATTGTCCCGGTCGGGACTGGTCAGCATGCCGTGCACCACCTGGTGATCACGTGACGCGGCCGTCAGAAGGTCGGTGACGGGGTGATCAAAGCTGGCATCGGGCAATGGCAATTCAGACTTGCCCATGCTGCCACTCTGCCAAGCCTCGCTTTCCATCAGCGTAAATGCCCTGCGGATCATGCGCCGGTCCAGTTCGGTATTCGTCTGTAATGCGGGATTGCCGTGCTTGACGATGTCCGCGATGGCCCTCATCTGGCTACCGGTTAGCGACCGCAGCAATAGGGATTGTTGGTCCTTGCTTATGGGCCATGGTGCCTCGAAGGCCTGCAGGATGCTCGCGGGAAGCAGCTCCGCACTACCCTTCACCGGGTCAGTGCCTTGCAGCGCACCGGGTCTGAGTTCGGTCCGGGGAAACACCAGCGCACCATTGCTCATTAGCTGCCACGAGTTGCCGATCAACTGGCGCTGAGCACCGAGGCGTTGCTCGGCGGTGTGCAAATCCGCGACGGACATGCCATGTTCTTGGGCCTGCAGTTGGCTGAGCATGGCGGCCTGTTCAGCGGTCAGCGGCGCCTTTCCGGTCCGTTGTTCTTCGGTGATTCCATCCAAAACACTATTGACGCGTGCCGCCGCTGCCTGATCGCCGGCCAGCGCTGCCCGTACCTCCTGCTCGGCATAACGCCCCGGTTCTTCAGCGTCGACGGCTACGACCGCCGCCCCGTCGTACCCGTCTTTGGTTCGCATTTGGGTCATCAAGTCGTGCAGCAGGTTCGAATACTTGTCGCGGATGCCGTTGATCTGATTCCAGGCCGAAGCAGTGCGGTCAATCGCTTTCTGTTCCAGGTCCATGATCTCCTGAATGATTCCCACCGCCAGAACCGGAGATATTAACCCCAGAGCCTCTCGCCCAATTGCCTTGCCAAGTTGGTGGTCGATGTTCTCTAGGTCGCCCTCCAGGGAGTGTATTTGCGTCGCGGAGTGCCGCTGCGCCTCCGACAACGCCGCCGCCACCAGTTCCAAGTCGACCGCAATTTTGGCGAGTTGCGGGGACTGCACGCCTAGCGACCGGGTAACGCGTTGCACCTCGGCTGCGTCGTTGATGGGATGTTCACCGTGCTCGCGATTCCAAGACGCGACAAAGCGGCGACGCGCTTCTTCGAACGCTTTGTCGGCTTCCGCCGTGTGCTGGCCCGCTTCGAGAAAGGCCTGCGCCAGGTACGAAATCTGTGCCGGGGCGCCCCTTTGTAGCGTTCGGTTGACGGCCCATGGATCACCGCCGGCCTCGGCGATCACGGCCGCAACGTCTATGTGGCGAAGTTGCACCGCACCACCTCGACGGCCGCGGCGTTGCTCTCGTCCATGGCGGTGAACGACGCGGCGGCGACGTGCGCGCTTCGACTGACTGCGCCAAGACTCTCGCTGTTGCCCGACATGACGCGTGCGTGGTCGGCCAGCACCGCACCGGTCGCAGCGTGAAACGTGTCGGCGGCGGCGAAGTCGCCAAACAGTTGGGACTGCATTGATGCCCGCGAAAGATGTTCTGCCGCTTGATCTATGTGCTCGCTTGCGCGTCGTGATTCGCTGCCCCCCGAGCGCAGTAAAGCAGGGTCGACGAACATCGTTGCCTCCTTTTGTCCGAGAACGCTGGCGACGGTAACGGTCGCCCGCAAGTCCCGCAATTCACCGCGGCTGTCGCTCGGAGCCGGGCAAACGCAGCACTATCCCGCGGAGAGACAGAAGGTACCGATGAGAACAGCGTGACAAAAGTTAACAGAGTGATTTCAACACTCCTACAGTTCGGCAACAGTTCTCGCCCGCGCCGCACAGTCGTGCCAACGTTGCGCGCATGTCCAGCGCCACCTGCGCCCGATGGTTGCAATTCGCCGTCGTGACAAGTGCATTCATACTGGCACTGACATCGGCGCCGCCCGTGCGTGCCGACGTCAACGAGGTGCCTACACCACCATCTCCGACCGCGCCCTGCAACGCCATCAGCCCATTTGCGTTCCCGTGCGTGGGCACCGGCAAATTCGCCGACGCGGTGGCCGCCGAATGCCGCCGCCTCGGGGTCAACGACAATCTGTGCCTAGTGCCGCTGGCGCATAAGGTGACTCAGGCGGCAACCGTCGCCTACCTGCAGTCATGGACACACCGGACCGCGCAATTTCAGTACGCGCTCGGTGACTCGGTGCCATTCGCAAACGCCCAGTGGATCGGCACCCACAACTCGTACAACAGTCTGGCCCATCAGTTCACCCCTTCGCACGCCGACTCCAACCAGCAGCTGTCCATGACACAACAGCTGGATATCGACGTCCGCAGCATCGAGTTGGACCTGCACTACATCCCGCAGATCAACCAGCTCGGACGCCGCGCGGTGGCGGTGTGTCACGGGCGTGGGCCAACTCAAGCGAATCTGGGCTGCACCACTGAACCACTTTTCACCAAAGTGCTTCCGGCCATTACGGATTGGTTGAACGCGAACCCGAACGAAGTCGTGTTGATCCTCATCGAGGACCAATTGAAGGACGCCACGGCGTACGCTTCGGCGCTCGATACGCTCGAGCAAGGCTTACGACGGCCCAACGGAACAAGCCTCATATATCACCCGAATCCCGCCGATATCACTCCCAACGGCTGCGCCTTTTTCCCACGCACCATCTCGCGCAACGATGTTCGTGCCGCCGGCGCCCAGGTCGTACTAGTTACAGACTGCGTCCCCGCATGGGGAAACACCGTTTTCAACTGGGAGGACGAGGAGTTGCAAAGCGGCTCAACGTTCGGCTACCAGCCCTTCCCCAAGTGCGACGCCACCTACGGGCCACCGGTATACGCCACCAAAATCATCCGGTACTTCGAGGACTCCATTTTTGTTTCAGCACTGGCCGATCCGACCCGGCCACCCAACAATCCGGAGGCACTGACCCCCACCAAAACGCAGTCGATGACCAACTGCGGCGTCAATCTGTTCGGCTTCGACCAATTGTTGCCCGAGGACGGGCGTCTTCAGGGAACGCTGTGGAGTTGGGCGCCCGACGAACCACGGGCCTCCGCAGGAACCTGCACCCTCCAAGGAGTCAACGGCCGTTGGGTGGCCGCCGCGTGCGGAAGCGCGCATCCCGCAGGCTGCCAGACCGGAGCGGGTACCTGGTCGGTGACGGCACCCGTGACATTCACCAACGCCCCCGCGGCTTGTGCGGCCATGGGCTCGAATTTCGCGTTGCCACATACCGGACTCGAGAATTCCCGACTGAACGCCGTAGCCGGACCAGCCGGCGGGGCATGGGTGCAGTACACCATCCCGCCGTAAACCCGGGCTATTCGCCTCGGTCCAGCAAGTCTGACGACCCCAGCACCCGTTCCACCTGAACTTCGATGACCACCCGGCGCGGGTTGGCCCGCGGGGTGCGGTAGCGCTGCGCATAACGCAGTTCGGCGTCGCGGATGGCGTCAATGTCCTTGTTCACCGCGGACCGGCCCTCCAGCGACAGCCACCGAGCGCCGTCGACCTGGCTGAGTACGGCGACCCCCGCCCGCTCGGCATTCAACGCCTTTTGGGAACCTCCGGTGGTGATCACCCGCGCGATGTGCGTCTTGGGATCAAAGGTGAATCCGACGGCCACCACATGCGGTGAGTTGTCGGTCCGCAGCGTGGTCAACATGGCCAAATGACGTTCGGAAAGGAACGCGAGAGCGTCATCGGTGAGCCGGGTAGTGGTCTTGGCCATCGCACTCCACGCTAGCGCAGGCCATAATCACAGCCGTGGACGACACGGGTGTTGGTCCGATAGTAATTTTCGGCGGTCGCAGCGAGATCGGCATCGAACTCGCGCGGCGCCTGGCGTCCGGAGCGACCGTGCTGCTGGCCGCACGCAGAGCCGACCAGCTCGACGACCAACGAGACGTGCTGTTCCAGGCTGGCGCCACGGCGGTGCACACTAAAGAGTTCGACGCCGACGACCTTTCCGCGCACGGCCCGCTGGTCGCCGAGATCATCGCCGAGTACGGCCCGATCGGCACCGCGGTGCTGGCCTTCGGAATCCTCGGCGACCAGACTCGGGCCGAAACCGATGCACAACACGCGATCGACATCGTGCACACCGATTTCGTCGCCCAGGTCAGCTTGCTCACCCATCTGTCCACGGCCATGCGCGCGGCCGGACACGGATCGCTGGTGGTGTTCTCCTCGGTCGCCGGAGTGCGGGTGCGTCGGGCCAATTACGTCTACGGTTCTGCCAAGGCCGGATTGGACGGCTTCGTCAGCGGGTTGGCCGACGCACTGCACGGTAGCGGGGTGCGATTGTTGGTGGCACGCCCGGGGTTCGTAATCGGGCGGATGACAGAGGGTATGACGCCGGCGCCGCTTTCCAGCACCCCGGAAAAGGTGGCTGCCGCCACCGCGAAGGCATTGGCGAAAGGCCGGTGCAGCGTTTGGATTCCCTGGGTGCTGCGACCGTTGTTCTTTGTCCTGAAACTGTTGCCGCAAGCCGTTTGGCGCAGGATGCCCCGATGATCGTGGTGGTCGGCATCGGCGCCGACACTGATGACGAACGAGAACTGCTCACGTGCTGCTAGCCAAGCCCAGTCGTCGCGAGTTCCTCACCGCCGCAATGCTTCTCCCGCTGGCGGGTTGCGCGCCAGTCTCGGCCGCACCCGATCTCAACAGCCAATTCGACCAACTCGAGCGGCGCTACGGGGGCCGGGTGGGCGTGTATGTGCCTGCGAATGCAACGACGGGTGCGATCGCCTACCGCGCCGACGAGCGCTTTGCGTTCTGCTCCACTTTCAAGGCACCACTGGTCGCCGCTGTATTGCACCAGTTTCCGCTGGCGCAACTGGACAAGACGATCACCTACACGAAATCCGACATCAACTCGACCTCGCCGGTCACCGAACAGCACGTCGAAACCGGAATGACCGTCGGGCAACTGTGTGATGCCGCGATTCGGTACAGCGATGGCACCGCCGCCAATCTGCTGCTCGACCAGATCGGCGGTCCCTCCGGATTCACCGCTTACCTACGTAGCCTGGGGGACAACACAAGTCGGCTCGATCAGGCCGAACCCGAACTCAACCGCGACCCGCCGAACGACGAGCGGGACACGACTTCGCCGCATGCGATCGCGTTGGTGTTCCAACAATTGGTGCTCGGCGATGCGCTACCGGCCGACAAACGTGCGATGCTCACGGATTGGATGGCACGAAACACCACCGGCGGCAACCGAATTCGTGCCGCGTTCGCGACCGATTGGAAGGTGATCGACAAGACCGGGTCGGGTGACTATGGGCGAGCCAACGACGTCGCCGTGGTGTGGTCACCCGGTGACGTGCCACACGTCATCGCCATCTACACCGATCTCGTCGCGGGCGGCTATGACGCCGAACCCAATGAGGCGTTCGTCGCCGACGCCGCGCGCATCGTGGCGTCAGCGCTGAGAGGCTAACCAGGATCCCCTACCCATCCGACTGGTTTGGATCTGAAGTTCCCGGGCAACCGATGCCTGTGCACACGGTGGAATATGCTCCGGGCCGTCGGGCCGATGTCTTCGGCGATCCGAAGCAACCTCCGATCCTGCTATGGCACGGTATGCAATCCGACGCGCGCGCCGCTGTCCGACCGCTCGCCGGGGTGCTGGCCGGTCACGATGCCGCAGTGGTTGCGCCGGATTGGAACTCCCACAGCGACGACGGCGGGCGAGCTGATCTGTTGCGATCCGTCGATTTCATCCGCGGCTGGACGCAAGCCGATCAGATCGTCCTCGTCGGCTGGTCAATGGGAGGCGCAGCGGCGGCCGGTCTCACCCTCGATGCACAGCGCCACGATGTTTCGATAGCCCATACGGTGTGCCTGGCCGGGGCGTTCATGGCCCGCGACCCGATCTCCGGTCGAGTTGTGACCGAGTTGCTGTCGGCCGGCCTCACCGGCTCACCATTCACACTGCTGCACGGGACGGCAGATGACGTAGTGCCGGTCAGTGCCAGCCGAGACTTTGCCGCTGCACTCCAACAAATGGGGCGGCCGGTTGAATTTGTCGAGCTGGCAGCCGACCACGGATCGATCGCCGGCGCCGAATACGACCCGGCCGCAGACCGCTACGAACCCGGGAGCGGGGCGGAAGCGCGACGGGTGGCCGCTGACGTCGCGGCTCGAATCGCCGACGTCCTCCCAAAATGAGGTAGCCACCTACTCTATTCGGCTACGTCGGCCGCGCCGCACACTGCGGCAATGGAGCAACGCGGAAATCATGCAGTGGTGTTGGGCGCCAGTATGGGCGGCCTGTTGGCCGCACGGGTGCTGGCCGACTTCTACAACAAGGTCACGGTGGTCGAGCGTGACATCCTTCCGGCCGATCCCGTCAACCGGCGGGGCGTCCCACAGGGAAGACTGATCCATGCCTGCCTCGCGCGGCTCACCCAGGTGCTCGACGAGCTGTTTCCCGGAATACGTGCCGACCTGCTGAGTCAGGGCGCTAGCACCTGGGATGACGGTGATTTCGCCAAACTTGACTGGTCGTTCGCCGGTCATCGCTTGGTCCGGTCGGGCAGGTCGGCGGATGCGCCGCAGATTCTGTCCCCAAGCCGGCCGATACTGGAATGGAATGTGCGGCAACGAGTTCAGGCGATGCCGAACGTGACTTTCCGCGAGGGCCACGACGTGGTCGGTCTGACCGCGACCCCGGACCGTCGCCGGGTTACTGGGGTACGACTGGTGGACCGCACGTGCGATCAGGAGACGACGGTGGTCGCAGACCTCGTCATCGACGCCACCGGACGCGGTTCGCGGACACCGCTATTCCTCGAACAACTCGGCTATCAACGTCCCATCGAAGACGAAGTGAAGGTGCAACTCGCCTACGCCTGTCAACTCGTGCGGATACCGCCCGGCGTGATCAAGGAGCACATGATCGCGCACTTCCCCAAGCCGGGGCGGCCGCGGATGCTGGCAATAATCGGCTACGAGAACAACACCTACATGGTCGGTGCCGGTACGATGGCCGGGGTTGAACCGCCCCGGGACTACGACGAAATCCTGTCTTACGCAGCTGAATTGGCGTCCCCTCGTGTCACCGAGGCGCTGCGGGCGGCGGAGCTCGTCGACGAGGTGGTGCACCATCGGGTCCCGTCGAACCGCTGGCGACGCTATGACAAGATGCGCCGGTCCCCCGACGGCCTGCTGGTGGTGGGCGACGCGGTCTGCAGCTTCAATCCCATTTACGGGCAGGGCATGACGGTCGCGGCTCTGGAGGCTACGGTGTTGCGCGACTGTCTGCGCCGCGGTGGCCCCGGTCTTACCCGGCGCTTCACCCGGCTCGCCGCCAAGAAGGTCCGGGTTGCTTGGCAAACGGCTGTCGCCTCGGATCTGACCCTTCCGGAAGTGCCGGGAGTGCGACCACTAACGATGCGGATCAGCAACGCGTGCCTGGAACCGGTGTTCGTCGCGGCCGAATCGGACCCCGCTGTCGCGGCCCAATTCATGAGGGTCACGGCAATGGTCGACCCGGCCGTTCGATTGCTGCGACCCGCCATGCTGCTGCGGATCGCCCGGGCCCAGCGCAGGCGCCCGGTCGATGAAAGCGCCGAACCTAGGATTGCGTTGAGGACCGGCGCGGCGTAGCCGAATTATTGAGCGCGCGTTCGGAGTCGATGCGATACATGCGATCCTGCTCGCGGGTGCGACGTCGCTGCGGCATCATCAGCCCGCTATGCGTGGATGGGCGGTCTTCCGTTGCGGCAGTGCGCAGCTCACCTGTGTCCAGGCACAAGGTGGGAAACAGCAGCCGCGACCCGGGACGGGTGGTGTAGGTACGTCCGGTCGGCGCAGTCCAGACGACGGTGCCGTCGGACAATTGACGATCGCGCCAGCCGCCGTTGCCGCCCCAGAAAGTTTTCAGCAAGTGGTGTTTTCGGCAGAGGCACTTGAGATTCGACGGATGTGTCGGACCGATCGGGTACGGAATCGTATGGTCGACATCGCAAAGCTCGGCTGGCCGATCGCAATTTGGGAACCGGCAGGTCATGTCTCGGCAGCGGATGAACCGGTCGAGCGTCGCGGGCGGCCGATAGCCAGGCCCGGGTGCTGTGTCGCTAAGGCGACCCAACGGTGCGACCTTCGCACCAGCCGCGACGAGCCGGCTCAATAGCGGCGCGGGAACAGTTGCGCCACCGAGGATGTGGCCGGCGGGCAAGTGAACACCGGGCGGCTCCGGCTCGGGGGCCAGCGCCTCGCTCAGCGTCATCTCCGGCGTGATGGGCCGTACCGCGACCTCGCCGGACATATGTGGATCGGGTTCGGCGGTCAGCGACTCGGCGTCGGCGATCACGTGAATGACCACGGCCGTCGCCCGCTGATCGCTACCGGTCTGAGCAGGGCAGTCTGGCTTATCGCATTCGCACGCCAGGCGTTCACCGCCGGCGGCCAAGACTCCAAGAGCGTCGGCGCGCTGCTGGGCCAGCGTACGGGGGTCGTCGTCGCAGACCTCGCCGGCCATCTGGGTGAGGCGCCGATTCAGGACGGTCGCATCCGAGGCATACAACCGCCCCCAGAATGCAGCGGTGCCGGACTCGTCGTTGGCGATGTCGACAACCACATCGCGACTCCGGGCGGAGGCGCGGGTCTTACGTAGGGCGCCGGGGTCATAGCGATCGATGATCGCGTCGATCGCTTGGGCGGTCTTGTTTGCCGAGAGCGGTCCGTATTGCACCGCATCCTCGGCGAGTGTCTTGTCCACCAACTGCAGTGTTTCGAAGTCTTTGATCAGCTGCGTGTGCCAAACGATGGTCGCAGCCAGCCGCGCGCTGATCGCACCGTGGGCGAGGAGTGCAGCCGTGCGGGGCAACCGGTCGCGCAAGGCCACGGCGAGATACATCTGGCCAGAGGCGACTTTATGACTGACGCCCAATGCAGCAGCAACTTCGGCGGCAATATTGTCCCAGTTGTCGCACGACCACCTGTCGTGTGCGACGTCGCCTGTGGTCCGACGGCTAACCAGTTCGGCGATGGCGGCCAAGCGGCGGGATGCCGCGGCGGCTTCGGCTCGCCCCCACCCCCCGATTGCCCCGACCAGCGTCGCGTCGTCGACGGTGGCGATGGCGACAGCATCGGGCAAATCCGAGTCGAACATGCTTTCGATTTTAGGAGGCAGGTCTGACAACACCCACCCGCGAAGCCGCGCCTGTGGACAAACTCCCGACTGTGAATAATCACGGACCTAAACCCGGCGCGGCACGCTGCCCAACTCGCGCTTCCAGCCCTTGCGCGCCGCGTCGTGCCATTTCAGCGCCGCGGGTATCGCCCGCCAGCCCTGCTTGATGGCCGTGCGCACCGCAAGATAACTGGCCTCGTCGACGCCGGACCACCCAATCCCGAAGCGTTCCCGAACAATTGGCGGCAGACCCCCGAAAATTACCAGGCGCATCGGTGGCGCCAACGCGGTGCGAACCGGCATCGTCGGCAGCAGCGCGTCCATGATCGGACGCAGCAGGGGAGTGCTCGGGTAATCCGGTGACGCGCTCATGTCGGGAATTGCGGTGCGCTGGATGAACTCGATCAGAAAGTCCGACGCGGCATTAGGTTGCAGCACTTCGGCGCAGCAGCGCTCGTACTCCCGATTGAACTCGGCCAGCGTTGGCGGCAGCAGCGAGTCCGACATCCCGTACCGGCGATACCATTCACAGCCCTCCAGATAAAGCTGTTCGCGCTCGCGGTTAGTGAGTCGATGCACATCCCAATGCTCGGCGAGTCGGTGCACCATCACCTGAAAGGTGGCATGTGCCCACCAATACGTCTCAGGTTTCAAGGCGTGATAGCGCTCCCCGTCGGGTAGTTCCCCCTTGATGTCGCGATGGAAATCACGCACCTTGATACCCGTGTCCTCCGCCTCGGGACCGTCGTAGATCGTGCCGAGAATGCCTGGCAGCGAACGGAATACGCGGTCGACGGGATCATCGAAGAAGTTCGAATGGTCGATGAGTCCCTGGCCGATCGCGGGATGCATCGTCTGCATCAGTCCCGCTGTGCCGCCTTCGAACGCAATCCGCATGTCGCCTGCCCAGCGCCACAGCAACGACCGCGGGCCCAACTCGATGCGTTCGCTCATGACGTCCCGGTGCGTCGCGCGTAAGCCTCGCGTTTTTCGCGTTCCAGGTCCGAGGTGAACACCCGCCCGGTACCCAAGACGCGTGCGAACGCCTCCGCCACGCTTTGCGGCAATAGGCGCTGCGCCCACACCGTACGACCGAGCGAACGCGGGACCGCCACGTGTGACTCCGGTTTGGCGATCACTCCGACCACGGCCCGCGCCACATCGCTGGGCTCGGCATTCTTGAAACCCTTGGCGTGCCCGACACCGGCAATCATTTCGGTATTCGTCAGAGTCGGCATGATCACCGAAAAATGCACACCGCTGCCGTGGTTCTCCATACGGACGGCATCGGTGTATCCGAGCACGGCATGTTTTGTGGCGCAATAGGTTGCGATGCCCTCGGTAGGAAGCACACTGCCCAGCGACCCGATATTGATGACGTGACCGCGCCGGCGCGGCAGCATCCGTTGCGTCGCCAATTTGGTGCCCAGGATGACCCCGTGCACGTTGACGTCGAACAGGCGCTGCGTGACGTCGTCTGGTTCGTCAACCGCGCTTCCCACCGCGATCAAGCCGGCGTTGTTGACCAGGACGTCCAGCGGCCCCAACTTGTCTTCGACGGTGTCGAGAAACCCCGTGAACGACGGGCGATCCGTCACGTCCAAGCGAGTGGCCAGCGCCAGACCCAACCGGTCACCGGACTCCTTGGCAGTGGCCTCGTCGATGTCTCCGATGGCGACCTTGGCGCCCAAGCGGTGCAGGTCGGTCGCAATGGCCAGACCAATTCCGCGTGCGCCGCCGGTAATGGCTACAACTTTTCCGGCAACCGAAGATGTCACCGCTACACGGTATCGCGTGTCGCCAGCGGTGCGTTGGCAGTCGTAGAGTAACTGCGGTGGCGTCTACCTCGTCTAATGACCGGATGATCGCCGGGGTTGCGGCTGCCGCCATCGCGCTTGGTGTCGCCCAGTTGCTCAGCATCCCGATCGGTGGGCGGGCGGATGCGCGCACCGCGGTCGGCGCTGCGGTCATCGACCTCACCCCCGGACCGATCAAAGAGTGGGCCATCCAAACCCTCGGCACGCTGGACAAACCATTTTTGGCCGTGGTCGTGCTCATAGCGATTGCCACTATCGCGGCGATCGCCGGAACCCTCGAAACTCGACGCCGTCCGCTCGGCAGCGCCGCGATCGCGGCGATGGGTGTCCTCGGCTGTGCGGCCGTGCTGTCGCGGCAGTCTGCGACAGCACTCGACACCATTCCCACGGTGGTTGGCGCCGTGTGCGGCGTAGCGGTCCTGCGGGTGCTTACGCCGGCCCATCCGCCGGACAACGAGGACCACCCGGACACTGGCCGACGCAAGCTGGTCATGTTGGGCTTAATCGGATTTGGGGTCGTCACCGGCGTGGCAGGTAGCGTTGTAGCGCGGCTGGCCCATTCGGTAACTGCCGACCGCAAGGCCTTCGTCCTGCCCCGGCCACGGTTCGCGGTACCTCCCATACCCGCCGATGTGCAACCGAAAGGCGTTGCGCTGCCAAGCTTCATCACACCGAACACCGAGTTCTACCGGATCGACACAGCGCTTAGTGTTCCGCAACTCAGCCACGGCGACTGGCGGCTGCGCATCCACGGCATGGTGGATCGTGAAATTACCTACAGCTTCGACGACCTCACCAAGTTCGACGTCGTCGAGTCGGTGACGACACTGACCTGCGTATCGAATCCCGTTGGCGGCAACTTGATTTCGACGGGAGTTTGGACGGGTTACCGTGTGTCTGATCTGCTCGCGGCGGCCGGTGTGCACAAGGACGCCGATATGGTGCTCTCGACCTCGATCGACGGATTCACCGCGGGCACACCGGTTGAGACTCTTACGGATGGTCGCCAAGCGCTGCTGGCGGTCGGCCTCAACGGCCAGCCCCTACCGGTCGAGCATGGCTACCCGGCGCGATTGGTGGTGCCCGGACTCTACGGCTACGTGTCGGCCACCAAATGGGTCGTCGACTTGGAGCTGACCCGGTTCGACAAAGCCAAGGCGTACTGGACGCGTCAGGGCTGGGCGGCACGGGCGCCGATCAAGACCGAGTCGCGTATCGACGTGCCGAGAAGCGGTCAAAAAGTCCCGATGGGGCACGTGGTGTTCGGCGGTGTCGCGTGGGCGCAGAACCGTGGCGTGCGGGCCGTGGATGTTCGGATTGGCGACGGCGAATGGCAGCCTGCTCAGCTGGGAGCCAGCTATTCCAATGAGACGTGGCGGTTGTGGAGTTTGCCTTGGCAGGCGAAAACCCCTGGGAGACAAACTATTACCGTCCGTGCCATCGACAACACCGGAGCTGTGCAGACGGAGGAGAAGGCTAATCCCGTTCCCGATGGCGCTACCGGCTGGCACACGGTGAACTTCACTGTCGTAGAAGCTTGACGCTATTTGGAAGTTAGTTTCCGCCAACTGATCACGGCAATCACCACTCCGATCAAGGATGTGATCGGACCGATGATCGACCAGGTCGTGGTGTTGCTCATCGGGCTACCGCCGAGGACCCCAAATCCCTGCAGTGCCCAAATCAACCCGAACAACGCAATGATCAACCCGACCGCGAAAGTGACGACGAAACCCCTGTTCATACCGGCAACCTTACGTGCCGATTCGACGCGGCGGTACGAATGAGGAGTGGCCGAGCCGACCTTCGGAAGATGAGAGCGACGGTGTCAGATGAAGTCTGAGCCGCCGTCGACGTTCACCGTCGCGCCAGTGACGTAGCCGTTGCGCCGGGATACCAGGTAGGCGGTGAGGGAAGCGACCTCCTCGGGCAGTCCCGCGCGACCGAGATCACACGGCTGGTGAAAGTTGTTGTCGATCCAGCTCATAACGTCGCGCGGGTCGGTGGCATCCAAACCGTCCGCGGCGAGGATGTCTTTGAGCACCTCGGTGAAGCTGGCCGTCACGATGGTGCCGGGACACACACAATTGACCAGAATGTCGTCTTTGGCAAGGCTTTTGGACAGGTTTTTGGTGACGCTGGCCAACGCCGCCTTGGACGCCGTGTAGGCGACGATCCGGGGATTCTGACGTTGAATGGAGTGCGCCGACAGGGTCACAATGCGGGCCCAATCCGCGGCGCGCAGCAGGGGCAGCGCGGCACGGATCGATCGCACCGCCGACATGGTGCCGAGCGTGAACGCCGCGTCCCACTCCGCGTCGTTCATCTGCTCGAAGTAGCCGTCGCCCGGTCCGATGGTGTGCACCAGGCAGTTCAGTCGTCCCCACCGCTCGGCTATCGCAGAAAAGCCGGCATCGATCGACTCGGCATCGGCCATGTCGACGCTGATCCCCACGGCATCCGGCGCGCCGGCTTCGCGTAATCCCGTCACGGCGGCATCCAGCGCCGCTTGGCCACGCGCCATCACCGCGACGCTGGCGCCCTCGGCCGCGAGGGTCTGCGCGATGGCCAGCCCCATCCCCTTACTGCCGCCGGTGACCACCGCGGTCGATTCGGTAAATCCCAGATCCATGAAGTCTCCTCTACCGTTCAACGCCTAACGCCTGCAAGCAAAACCGCAGAATGTGCTCACGCAAACCCGAGCGGTCCGAGTCACCCGTCGTCCAGTGCCGGTCGATGCCGGCCCACACCACGCCATGGATGAATCGCGCGTCGTGCTCTGGGTCGACGCCGCGGAATACGCCGTGCGCCACGCCGCGCTCGAGTGCCTCGCGCAGCGGCAACAACATTTCGGCGTATGCGGGCTGAATCAAGTTAGGGGCGGCCAACGCTTGGGATTGCGCCTGCAGTGACAGCCGGCGCAGATCGGATCGGACGCTGTCGTCGAACGCCAAGTCGAGTCGGGCGTCGATCCATGCCTCCACGGCCTCCACATCTGTTGGCGCCGCGGTCATCCGGCGTCGTAGCCGTTGCGTCTCGGCGCGCGCCGCCGTCAGGAAGACCGCGGCCAACAGCTCGTCCTTCGAACCGAAATGCCGATAGAACGCACGTGTGCTCAGTCCGGCTTGTTCCAAGACCGCGGCGACGCTCAGCCCCGCCACTCCCTGCTCCTGCAGCGCCGCGGCTGCGGCAGCGAGGATTTCGCGACGAATCTCCGGATCCGGGGCCAACTTGTTGCGCCGCCGCGTGCGAGAAACGCCTTCTTGGTCAGGCTGTCGCATCGTAGGTCGCGAGGTAGTCGGCGAACCGCTCGCGGACGCCCTCGGGGGTGAGTCCGAAGTCGGCCAGGTCGTAGTCGTGTGCGCCGCGTGAGCCTGGCTTGTGCTGGTCGGCCCAATTCCGCACCGAATTCAGCGTGGCGTCGGTGAAAGCCAAACCGAGTGTGTCGTAACTGGATTGCAGGGTGGCAACTGGCTCAGCCTGCAGGTCGGCGAACGAGACGTCAACGAATCGGTCGTCACCCATCCGCCTGCGAAAGTCCATCGCCCGCCGCACCCCTTCGGTCCAGCTGTCGACTTGTTCGGCGCCCAGCTCGACCGGGTCGTCGCGGTCACTGCTCCAGCTGCGCACGTATCGGATCAGACTGCACACCGACCCCATTACTTTGGCCGGATCACGGTGGCTCCATAGGAATTTAGCGTTCGGGTAGGCCTCGACGAGGGCATCGAGCGCGAAGATATGCACCGGGGTCTTGAGATGCCACAGACTGGGCGGGCAATGCCACTGGAGCAGTTTGAGAACCCGGCGGTGATAGATGTACGTCTCGCGCATATCGCAATTCATCAGCCAGTCCAGATACGCCGGTGCGCGCACGGCGCCGTCGAAATGAAACGTTCGAAAGCTCATGCCCATCAGGTCCTGGCATTCCGTCGGCGCCGTGGCCTCGGAGTTGTAGAGCGTTTTCATCAACGGGAACATGTCATCCAGCATTTTCAGGCCTGCCTCGGCCTGTGCGATGCGCGGATCGTCATGCTGGGTGGCTGATTCCGGTGGCGGCACCGGGGCTTGGGATTCCCACATCCGCAACGACCGGAACTGGGGATCGGCCGCCACCAGCTGACTCAGCGCGGTGGTGCCGGTTCGTGGTAGACCGATCACAAACACCGGCCCGCCGACCACCTCGTCGTCGATCTCGGGGTGTTGGGCATAGGTGTGCTCGACCTTAAGACGCTGGATCAACGCGTTGCTGATGGTGGCGTGCTGGATGACGCGGCCCAGTTCGTTCAGGTCGGCGGCGGTGTTCAAAGCATCAACGATGCGTTCCAGGCCCTCGCGATAGTAGGACGACCCGAAATCGTCGAGACCCGTTGCGGCGCAGGCTCCCTCCATTAGCTCATCGGCATTGAACGTCATCGACCAAACCTTTCGCGCACGGCGGTGCGCCGCGCCGCCAAGGTGGCTGCCCGCTCGGCGGGGGTGACTCGCGCGGTGTCGGGGGGTAACTCGGCCGAGACGTCGCCGATCGGCACCACCCTCGTGGTCGGTGTCGGCGCTGTCGTGGTGCGCACACAGCGCAGGATGATCGGGCCGTTGCTGTGCCCCGCGGTATCGAGCCAGTTAGCGACTCCGGGGTCTTCGGCGCAAAGCACCACCCGCACTCTGCCGTCCGAATCCACCACGGCCTGATGGGCATTCAGGCTGGACTGGTGGCGACCATAGTGAATGGTCTCCCACCACGGGTTGCCGATCGAAAAACTCCAATAAATGCCTTCGGGCGGTTCGACTTCCACGATCAACGCCTCGCCGGGTTCGAGTTCCCAGCGCCCGATCACCGGTCTGTTCTCCGCGGCCGCACCCATGTCGCTGCGATCGATCGGCGGCAGAAAGCCATTGACAGGTGCGGCCTCGCCGAACTGCAGAAAGAAGGCCAGGTTCTCCTGTACGAAGTCGCCGAGCGCCACGAGTTGCCGCGACAAAGCGGTTCCGGCGTCTCGGGCCGAGGCGCCTGCCGAGACCGGATCACCGAGCCGCTCGATACGAAGCGACGACGCCACTTCGGTGTCCCAGTCGTAGAAGAAGTGTCGCACCGTGAAAGTGGGATGGTCACCCTCGATGCGCATCCAGTTGCCGGAGCGCTCATCCGCGGACAGGATTACCTCGAAATTGCCGTCGGCATCCACGTCGAGTTCGTCGACCAGAACGTTCGAAGTGGCCGCGATGCCGTTCATGGTTTGCAGTCCGACATAGCGCGCGGTGCCGCGGCTTCCGGACAGGCGATAACTCTCGCCGCCGCGCAGCACGGCCCGCGTGTAGATGCAATCCGGACATTCCATGCCCCAGGTCAAGACGTCATCGGTGCTGGTGGGTTGCACCCGCAACACCGGATCCGGGTCGAAGCGCAACACCTCGTCGACGCCGGCGGCGAGCAGGACCAGCAGGTGACGCATACCTGCGGCGAGATCAGCCCGATTCCGGCTGGCCGGATCGGATTCCACCCTGTCAGCCGCGCCACCGAGCCGCTGCAGGAGGTGCGACCATGCCTGCGCCAGGCTGGGTGTTTCGTCGGATTCCGACAGCGCGGCCTCGGCTATCGAGAACGGCAGCCAGGCCACCCGCGCCTCCTTAAATGAAAATATCGTTTTCACTTAATGCAGCCCTGACTATCGCAGCAAGTCGCCGGGAATGTCAACGACAGTTCCGGAGCGTTAGCCTGACAACCGTGACACCAACGTTCGCCGATCTGGCCAAAGCGAGATACCTCTTGCTCACCACCTTCACTAAAGACGGGCGGCCCAAGCCCGTGCCGATCTGGGCCGCGGCCGACGGCGATCGCCTGCTGGTCATCACCGAAGGAAAGTCGTGGAAGGTCAAGCGAATTCGCAATACGCCGCGGGTGACGCTGGCCGTCTGCGACGTGCGTGGCCGCCCTAAGAGCGAAGCCGTCGAAGGCACCGCGGCCATCTTGGACAAGTCGCAAAACGCCATGGTCTACGACGCGATCGGCAAGCGCTACGGCATTGTCGGGAAGGTCTTCAACATCTTCAGCAAGCGGCGCGGCGGCATGGAAAACAACATCGGACTCGAACTCAGGGTGGCTGGATAAGTCAGGACGCCAGGTGCTCGCCGAAGAAGGCGAACACCCGTTGCCATGCGTCTTCGGTTGCCGTCTCGTCGTAGCCGAATCCGGTGATGCGCAACAACGGTTGACCGGGCAGTTTGTTGGCGAAGCTGTGCCCGGCGCCCGGGTAGGACTTGATGTCTGCGGTGATGTCCTTGGCCTCGGTCACTTTGCGCAGTCGCTTGGCCGCACCCACTCCTAGCGGATCGCGGTTGCCGAAGCTCGCGACGATGGGGCACGCGCCGTCGAGGGTTTCCTCGAGCTTGCGTGGCAGCGGGGTGCCGTAGAACGGTGCAGATGCACCAAAACCTTTGGGGGACAGCACGAGTGCGAATTGTCCGCCCATGCAGAAGCCGACGATCCCGACCCGTCCGGAGCATTCGGGCATGGACAGCAGATGATCCCGCGCGGCCAGCACGTCATCGATGGCCGGCCCGTGTTTGGTCAGCACGTCGCGCATCACCCGGGTGATGCATCGTGCCCGGCCACCCCGCGCGTACATGTTCGGCGTGAGCGCGACGTAACCCGCTCGGGCGATTCGCTGCGACATCGACTCGTTGTCCGGGCCATAACCGATCGCGTCGTGCACGATCACCACACCTGGCCAGGGGCCTTCTCCAGCCGGTACGTTCAGCAGCGCATCGATCGCTCCGGCGGGGGTGTCGATCTCAATCGTGGTCATAGTGTCATCTAACTGCAGCCGCGCCGCGACTGCGCGTGGAACTCCGGCACGCACCGCAATCGTTGGCCTGTCATGGTTGGACGGCTCTTTCTCATCTATGCCGTCGTCGAGCTCATGGTGACTGTCGGGCTGGCGGCGGCGATCGGCGTCGGTTGGACGGCATTGTTGCTCCTGGGCACGTTCGTGCTGGGTGTAGGCCTCGGAGCTCCCATGGGCGGGCTGCAGCTCAGCCGCCAATTCGCCCAGCTGCGGTCCGGCGCGCAAGAACCGCGCGCCGCATTGAGCGACGGTGCGTTGACCGCACTGGCGACCGGGATGGTCGTCATACCCGGTCTGGTCACCACCGCGCTGGGCCTGTTGCTGCTGGTGCCACCGATCCGGGCCGTCGCGCGCCCCGGCCTCACCGCCATCGCGCTGCGCGGCGCGAGGGACCACATCGACGACCGGGACTACATCGACGGCCGGGACTACATCGACGGCGAGGTGATCGACGTCATCGACGGCGAACCGGCGGTGCTGCACGGCACCCCGGTCGCCTATGAGGCGCCCATCCGCAAGGCGTCGGGCACCATCTAGTTTCTCCCTGTGACGCAGACCCACACCACGCTGCTGGTCAACGGGCGAATACACAGCCCCAGCCACCCTGACGCCACCGCGATGGCGATCCGCGGGAACGTCGTGGCATGGCTGGGCAGCGATGACGTGGGCCGCAACCAATTTCCGGACGCCGTGATGCAGGATCTCGACGGCGCATTCGTAGCGCCGGGATTTGTCGACAGCCACATCCACCTGAGCGCAACCGGATTGGCGATCAGTGGCCTGGATTTGCGTCCAGCCACCTCGCGGGCCCAATGTGTGCGGCTGGTCGCCGATTACGCGGCCGCGCATCCGGGACGGCCGGTGTGGGGTCACGGTTGGGACGAGTCGGCGTGGCCGGAGAACACCGCGCCCAGCACTGCCGATCTGGACGCGGTGCTCGGCGATCGTCCGGCTTACCTGGCTCGGGTCGACGTGCACTCTGCCCTGGCGTCCTCCGGTTTACGACGGCTCGTGCCCGACCTCGCCGGTGCCGCCGGGTTCGACGCACAGCGGCCGCTAGCTGAGGATGCCCATCACCGGGCCCGGGCAGTGGCTCGTAGCCTGCTGACCGAAGCGCAACTCACTGAGGCTCGCGTGGCCGCGCTGCAGGCGCTGGCCGCGGCCGGAATCGTTGCCGTGCACGAATGCGCCGGCCCGGAGATCGGCGGTCTGGACGACTGGCTGCACCTGGCTGGCCTGGACCAGGGTGTCGAGGTGATCGGCTACTGGGGTGAGGCGGTGACCACGCCGGCGCGTGCCCGCACGCTGATAGCCGAGACCGGCGCCCGCGGCTTGGCCGGTGACCTGTTCGTCGACGGGTCACTGGGCTCGCGCACCGCGTGGCTGCACGAACCGTACGCAGACGCGCCCGGCTGCACCGGCGCCCGCCACGTCGACCCCGGCGCCGTCGAAGCGCACCTGCGGGCCTGCAGCCAGGCCGAAGTGGCGGCCGGGTTTCACGTCATCGGCGATGCCGCGGTCTCGACTGTGGTCGATGCCCTCGAGCGAGTCGTCGACGACCTTGGCATCGCCGCGGTCGCTCGCTGCGGCCACCGTTTGGAGCATCTGGAGATGGTCAGCCCCGAGCAGGCCGCCAAGCTGGGCTCGTGGGGCGTTATCGCCAGCGTGCAGCCCAATTTCGATGCGCTGTGGGGCGGCGACGACGGCATGTACGCCCAGCGGCTCGGTCCGGAGCGAGCCTGCCGGCTCAACCCGTTGGCGCTGTTAGCATCCCAAGGCGTGCCCCTCGCCTTCGGTTCCGACGCGCCTGTCACCGACTTCGAACCGTGGACGAGCGTGCGCGCGGCGATCAACCACCGCACTCCGGGCAGCGGGGTTTCGGCGCGCGCGGCGTTCGCTGCCGCAACCCGCGGCGGGTGGCGGGCCAGCGGCGTCCGCGACGGTATCGCCGGCACTTTGGTCCCGGGCGCGCCCGCATCGTATGCGGTGTGGGATGCCGGCGTGCTCGATGTCAGCGCGCCCCGCGACGCCGTCCAGCGTTGGTCGACTGATCCGCGGGCCCGGGTAGCGGCGCTGCCCCGACTGGGGGAGAACGATCCGTTGCCGCGCTGCCGCCAAACCGTTCATCGGGGTGCGGTCATCCATGGCTGACGAGACAGCCGCTGAGCAAAGCTCGGAGGATTTGCTGGCAGAAGACCCCCCGGATTTGCCGGAAGCCCGGCCGCGGCGGCTGCCGACGCTCTGGGCAGCGCTACGGCCGCGGGTGACCAGAATGGCGGTCTCGCTGGTGGCAGGCGGGCTGATGTTCGCCAGCTTCCCGTCGCTGAACTGGTGGTGGGCGGCGTTCGTCGCGATCGCGATGTTGACCTGGGTGCTGATCCATCCGGCCACCACCGCCGCTGGCGGGTTGGGCTACGGATTCCTTTTCGGTGTGACGTTCTACGTGCCGCTGCTGCCGTGGATCGGCACATATGTCGGCGACATGCCCTGGCTGGTGCTGGCTACGGCGTCGGCGTGCTTCCCGGGCGTTTTCGGCCTGTGCGCGGTGGTGGTGCGGCAACTGCCGGGCTGGCCGATATGGTTCGCTGTGCTCTGGGGGGCCCAGGAGTACTTTAAATCGATTTTTCCCTTCGACGGATTCCCCTGGGGATCGCTCGCGTTCGGTCAGGCAGAGGGCCCGCTACTACCGTTGGCGCAGCTCGGCGGTGTTCCGTTGCTGTCCTCGTCGGTCGTGCTGATCGGCGCCAGCCTGACCGCGATCGCCCTGGAGATCGCGCGTTGGGTCAAGGCCCCGACCCGCAACGCCCGGCCCCCGGCGGTGATGTTGCCGGGCCTCAGCATCTGCCTGGTGTTATTGGCCGCCATCTTGGTCTGGCCGCAGGTGCGGCACTCAGGTGCCGGGTCGGGCGGCGAACCCGCCATCAACGTCGCCATCGTGCAGGGCAATGTGCCACGGCTGGGTTTCGACTTCAACGCACAGCGCCGCGCGGTATTGGATAACCACGTCAGCCAGACACTGCGGTTGGCCGAGGAAGTGCGCGCCGGGACGGCCCCGCAACCCCGGTTCGTCATCTGGCCCGAGAACTCGTCGGACATCGACCCGTTCCTCAACGCCGACGCCTACCAGGAGATCTCCAAGGCGGCCGACGCGATCGGGGCGCCGATCCTGGTCGGAACGTTGCTGCCGGTTCCTGGCCGCATGAAAGCCACGCCGGAATACACCAACACGATGGTCGTCTGGAACCCCGGCAGCGGGCCCGGCGAGCGGCACGACAAGGCGATCGTCCAGCCGTTCGGCGAATATTTGCCGATGCCGTGGCTTTTTCGGCACCTGTCCGGGTACGCCGACCGCGCCGGCCATTTCGTGCCCGTCGCCGGAACCGGAACCGTGCGCATCGCGGGGGTAACGGTCGGGGTCGCCACGTGTTGGGAAGTGGTCTTCGACCGCGCACCGCGGAACTCGGTCCGAAACGGCGCCCAGTTGCTGACCGTGCCCAGCAACAACGCCACCTTCACCAAGACCATGAGTGAGCAGCAGCTGGCCTTCGCCAAGGTGCGGGCCGTCGAGCACGACCGCTACGTCCTGGTCGCCGGGACCACCGGGGTCAGCGCCGTCATCGCCCCGGACGGCCGCGAACTCAAGCGCACCGAGTTCTTCGAGCCGGACTACATCGACACCCAGGTGCGCCTGAAAACCACGCTGACACCAGCAACGCGCTGGGCTCAGATCCTGCAGTGGGTGCTGGTCGGAGCGGCTGGAGCGTTGATTTTGGCCGCGATACGGCACAATGATGGTTTCTCGCGCTGGTTTCTGCGTTCCCGTCGTGCAATGTGGCCTCGGCGGTCGGTGTCAGCTGAATCGGACGCCCCGGAAGCTGAAAGCGCGATCCCGAACCCGAAAAACGCTGAAAGTGGGGCCCAGAGCGGGCCAAGTGAAGGAGCTACATGACCACCGGCCAGCCTGTGCCCGAGGTTCCGGGCGACATACCCGGGCAGAGCCCCAGCCAGCGGGTTCTGGTGATCATCCCGACCTACAACGAGCGGGAGAACCTGCCGTTGATCCATCGTCGGGTGACAGACGCCTGCCCACACGTTCATATCCTCGTTGTCGACGACAACAGCCCGGACGGCACCGGGCAGCTCGCCGACGAGCTGGCCGCCGCAGACGTGGGTCGCACGCACGTGTTGCATCGCACCGCCAAGAACGGCCTTGGTGCGGCGTATCTGGAAGGTTTTGCCTGGGGACTGGGCCGCGGTTACCTGGTCCTGGTCGAGATGGATGCCGACGGAAGCCACGCGCCCGAACAGCTCTACCGTCTCTTGGAAGCGGTCGACGCCGGAGCCGACCTGGCGATCGGGTCCCGCTACGTACACGGCGGGACCGTGCGGAACTGGCCGTGGCGGCGCCTCGCCCTGTCCAAGACGGCCAACACCTATTCCCGGCTGGCGCTTGGTATCGGCGTGCACGACATCACCGCCGGGTATCGCGCCTACCGCCGCGAAGTGCTCGAGACGATCGACCTGGACAGTGTCGACTCCAAGGGTTACTGCTTCCAGATCGAGATGAGCTGGCGCAGCGTCAACGCCGGGTTCGTCGTGGTCGAGGTGCCGATCACCTTCACCGAGCGCGAGATCGGTGTCTCCAAGATGAGTGGATCCAACATCAGCGAGGCGCTGGTCAAGGTGACCCGATGGGGCGTGCGGGGCCGATTGGAGCGCCGCAAAGGCAAGAGCGCGGGCGCGCGCGCCCACACCTAGCCGCGCGCCTAGCCGCGGCGACGCGACCGAATCAGGTCGAGGCGCTCCTTGAGCAACTCTTCGAGTTCTTCGACCGAGCGGCGCTCCAGCAGCATGTCCCAGTGGGTACGCGGCGGCTTTACCTTCTTCGGCTCCGGCAGATCGCCCTCGATCAGGGTGCCTTCCATGCCGTTGCGGCACAGCCAGGTGCCGGGGATTTCGGCGTCGTCGGCGAACGGGACTTCGAATTCCTCGCCGTTTTCGGTGCGGTAGCGGGCGATTTGGCGCGGCGCGAGGTCGTGGTTGCGGTCGGTCTCATAGCTCACGGCGCCGAGGCGACTGCCTCGCAGGACACGATCAGCCATTGGTGCTGCTCCTTTGGGTCCGGTGAGCTTGTGGTGCTCCCGTATCTGAAATCTCTCTAAGCAAACGTTAAGACCATTTGCTCAAGTTCCCGGTGTTCTTGGTTTATGCGCGACGCGACGACGCGACGATCCGCGAACATAGATGATACCGGGATCTCGGCGCGGATCGGACTAAAGTCTGCAGTCGTGAGTCGTCGCCTTCGGCCTCAGCCGTGCCGCTGGTGCGGTCGTGATGTGACCGACGTCGGGATGGGTCGCCGTCGGCAGTACTGCCGCCAGTCGTGTCGGCAGCGGGCCTACGAGCAGCGGGCCATGATCTCCCGCGGTGATGCGGCCGCCGTGCCGGCCGATGCCGTGGTGTTGTCGGCCGACGAGGCCGCCGATCTCTCTGATCGCGTCTACCAGGTCCGATGCGCCGCAGAAGATGTCGCAACCGCGCTCGAGGAAGGCGCGGCCGCCGCCGAATTGCGTGATTTGTGCGATGAATTGCTGCGCGCGGCCCAGGCCGCCGACGGTTGGCGGCGCGTCGGCGTTTGAGCCGGCTTCGCGACGCGATACCTCGCGGAACGGTACAGTCGCGCCATAGCTGGGAGTATCGGACGTTTTTGAAATCCTGCCGGAGTTGGCGATACTCACCAGCAAGATTCTTGGGTCGCAGCGCCGCCCGAAGCCGTAGCTTCGTGCAGCACCTTGCATGACTCGGCGAGAGCCGCACACGGCGGGTCAGAGACGACCAAATTAGGCAAGGGGTTAGTTAATGAGTGATCAGCTCCAGCATGCGACTGAAGCATTGCGGAAAGCGCTGGTCCAGGTCGAACGCCTGAAACGCACCAACCGCGCGCTGCTGGAGCGCTCGAGCGAGCCGATCGCCATCGTCGGAATGTCGTGCCGTTTCCCGGGCGGAGTCGACTCCCCGGAAAGCCTTTGGCAGATGGTGGCCGACGGGCGCGACGTGATTGGGGCATTTCCCGCCGACCGTGGCTGGGATGTGGGTGCGCTATTCGATCCCGACCCCGACGCGGCCCACAAAAGCTATGCAAACACCGGCGGGTTCGTGGACGGCGTCGCGGACTTCGATGCCGCGTTCTTCGGGATCGCGCCGAGCGAAGCGTTGGCAATGGACCCCCAGCATCGGATGCTGTTGGAGTTGTCCTGGGAGGCTCTGGAACGCGCCGGAATCGACCCGGGCGGCTTGCGCGGCAGTGCCACGGGTGTGTTTGCCGGCATTATCGCCCAGGGTTACGGCATGTTTGCCGAGGAGATCGAGGGCTACCGACTTACCGGCATGACGTCCAGCGTGGCATCCGGCCGGGTGTCCTACGTGCTGGGCCTGGAAGGCCCGGCGGTCTCGGTGGACACCGCCTGCTCGTCGTCGCTGGTGGCACTGCATATGGCGGTCCAGTCGCTGCGCTCGGGGGAGTGCGATCTGGCGCTGGCCGGCGGTGCGACGGTCAACGCCACCCCCACGGTGTTCGTCGAATTCAGCCGGCATCGCGGGCTGGCCCCGGATGGTCGGTGCAAGGCCTAC
The DNA here is from genome assembly GCF_001673365.1 of Mycobacterium asiaticum. Lineage (GTDB taxonomy): Bacteria > Actinomycetota > Actinomycetes > Mycobacteriales > Mycobacteriaceae > Mycobacterium > Mycobacterium asiaticum_A. Next base: position 14,887 of record NZ_LZLS01000068.1, on the reverse strand, counting down.
GCGGGGGCGGCCGACGGAGTCGGCTGGTCCGAGGGTGGCGCAATGCTGGTCGTGGAGCGGCTTTCGGACGCGCAGCGGCTGGGACATCCGGTGCTCGCGGTGGTTCGGGGCTCGGCGGTCAACCAGGATGGCGCCTCCAACGGGCTGACCGCGCCCAACGGTCCTTCCCAACAGCGGGTGGTGCGCGCCGCGCTGGCCAACGCGGGTTTGGCGCCGACCGACGTCGATGTGGTCGAGGGCCATGGCACCGGCACGACGTTGGGCGACCCCATCGAGGCCCAGGCGTTGTTGGCCACTTATGGGCAAGGCAGAGCACAGGCCGGTAAAGAGCCGCTGTGGCTGGGCTCGATCAAGTCGAATATGGGTCACACCCAGGCCGCGGCCGGAGTGGCGGGCGTGATCAAGATGGTTCAGGCCTTGCGGCACGAGGTCTTGCCCGCGACGTTGCACGTGGATGCGCCCTCGCCACACGTGGATTGGTCCGCGGGTGCGGTGGAGTTGCTGTCGGAGGCACGGCCTTGGACGGCCCAGGCGGCGCCGGTCCGTCGCGCGGCGGTGTCGTCGTTCGGGATCAGCGGCACCAACGCGCATGTGATCGTCGAATCGGTGCCGGCCGAAGCGCGCCAGGCTGCGCCGGCGCGGCCGGCGGTGCCGTGGGTGGTTTCGGCCAAGTCCGCCGCCGCGCTGACGGCGCAGGCGAAACGCTTGGCTGATTTCATTGGCGCCCGGCCTGATTTGGATATTGCCGACATCGGTTGGTCGTTGGCGGGACGGACGTCCTTCGAGCATCGGGCCGTCGTCGTCGGCGGCGACCGGGATCGGTTGCTGGCCGGTCTGGGCGAGCTGGGCACCGACCTACCCGGCGAGCTCATCACCGGGGTCGCCAAGCCCGTCGGTAAGACCGTCTTCGTCTTTCCCGGCCAGGGTTCGCAGTGGATCGGTATGGGCGTCGAATTATTGGACACCGCACCGGGATTCGCCCAACAGATCGAGGCGTGCGCCGAGGTGTTCGCGGAGTTCGTCGACTGGTCGCTGATCGACGTGCTTCGTGGCGCGCCGGGTGCGCCAGGACTGGATCGCGTCGACGTCGTGCAGCCGGTGCTGTTTGCGGTGATGGTGTCGCTGGCGCAGCTGTGGAAGTCGATCGGGGTTCGTCCGGACGCCGTCATCGGCCATTCTCAGGGCGAGATCGCCGCGGCTTATGTTGCCGGAGCCTTGTCGCTGCGCGACGCCGCCAAGGTGGTCACGCTGCGCAGCAAACTGTTGACCGGGCTGGCCGGTCCGGGCGGCATGGCCTCCATCGCCTGCGGTGTCGCCCAGGCGCGGGAGTTGTTGGCTCCCTTCGGAGATCGGATCGGCATCGCGGCCGTCAACGGCCGGTCAGCGGTCGTGGTATCCGGCGAGGGCGCCGCGCTCGAGGAGCTGATCAAGCACTGCACCGAGCAGGAGTTGCGCGTTCGCCGGATCGACGTCGACTACGCATCCCACTCGGTAGAGGTCGAGGCGATCCGCAGCGAACTCATCGAGACGCTGACGGGAATCGAACCGGCTTCCTCATCGACCGCATTCTTTTCCACGGTTACCGGAAACCGGTTGAACACAGCGGATTTGGACGCCGAATACTGGTACCGCAATATCCGACAGACGGTGCAACTGGACCAAGCGGTCCGCACTGCCTGCGAGCACGGCTACCGCGTCTTTGTTGAATCCAGCCCGCATCCGGCGCTGATCGCCGGCATCGAGGACACGGCCGACGATTGCCTCGCCGGCCCCGATGCCCCCGATGCCCACGCCGTCGTGGTCCCCACCCTCGGCCGGGAAGACGGCGGGCTGCACCGGTTCCTGGCTTCTGCCGCCACCGCGTTCGTCGCCGGGCTGGCGGTGGACTGGCGCGCGGCGCTGGACGGTGCGGGTTTTGTCGAGTTGCCCACCTATGCCTTTGACAGACGGCGCTTTTGGCTCTCCGGGGAGGGCATGGGTGTCGACGCGTCCGGCTTGGGACTGGCTACCAGCGAGCATCCGCTAATGCGCGCAGTGGTGGACCTGCCTGCCTCCGGTGGTGTTGTGCTGACCGGTCGGCTTTCGCCGAGTGTTCAGGGCTGGCTGAGCGACCACGCGGTCTCCGGGATGGTGGTGTTCCCCGGTACGGGTTTTGTGGAATTGGCAATCCGCGCCGGCGACGAGGTCGGTTGCTCGGTGGTCGAGGAACTGACGCTGCGGTCACCGCTGATGATCCCGCAATCGGGATCCGTTGCCGTGCAAGTGGTTGTGGGTGCGGCCAGCGCGGAGTCCGGGCACCGCAGTGTGTCTGTTTACTCGCACGCCGGATCAGACGGCGGCTCGGTGTGGGTCTGTCACGCCGAGGGCACGTTGAGCGCGGGCAGCGGTGAACCGGCCGCCGACCTGTCGGTGTGGCCGCCGGCGGGAGCCGTGGCCGTGGATGTAGCCGGCGGCTATGACCGACTGGCCGAGCAGGGCTACGGGTATGGACCGGCCTTCCGCGGGTTGACCGCACTGTGGTCGCGCGGTGCCGAATTGTTCGCCGAGGTAACGCTTCCGGAGGCGGCCGGTGGTGCTAGCGGCTTCGGCGTACACCCGGCACTGTTGGACGCCGCATTGCACGCTGCCGTGCTGGCCAACCCGGGCGCGGAACTGCTGCTGCCCTTCTCCTGGCAGGGCGTGTCGCTGCATGCCGCGGGCGCAACCGCGGTGCGGGTACGGATCGCGCCTGCCGGTTCGTCCCCGGATTCAAGCTCAGTGTCGGTCGAACTTGCCGACGGGCTGGGCCTGCCGGTGCTGTCGGTCGCTGCGATGGTGGCGCGCCCGGTGAATGAACAGCGACTGCGGGCCGCCGTCTCCGGCGCGGGCCCCGACCGGTTGTTCGAGCTGGCCTGGGTGCCGGCCACGGCAGCCCGCGCCGAGGCCAGCGGGCTTGGGCAGCCCGCGTTCGAGATATTCGAAACCGTTGTAACTGACGATGATCCGGTGACGGGCAGCTACGAGCGCACCCATCAGGCGCTGGCCGCCGTACAGGCCTGGTTGACCGAACATGAAGCGGGCGTACTGGTGGTGGCCACCCGGGGCGCCATGGCCGTGCCGGGAGAAGACGTCACCGACTTGGCGGGGGCGGCCGTCTGGGGTCTGGTGCGATCCGCCCAAACCGAGCATCCCGGCCGACTGCTATTGGTCGATTCCGATGTGCCCGTTGACAATACGGCAGCGGCGGCAGCCCTCGCGGTCGGTGAGCCGCAAGTCGTGCTGCGTGGCGGACAAGCCTATGTGGGCAGGGTCCGCGGCAGTCGAGCCGTCGACGGGATTCTGGAACCGCCCGCTCAGGGACCGTGGCGGCTGGGGCTCAGCAGCGCCGGCACCTTCGAAAACCTGCGTCTCGAACCGGTTCCCAACGGGGACGCACCTTTGCAGCCCGGCCATGTCCGGGTCGCGCTGCGGGCCATCGCAGCCAACTTCCGCGACATCATGATCACGCTGGGTATGTTCACCCACGAAGCCCTGCTCGGCGGCGAGGGAGCCGGCGTGGTCACCGAAGTCGGGCCGGGCGTCACCGAATTCGCGGTCGGCGACTCGGTTTACGGGTTCTTCCCGGACACCAGCGGCACGGTTGTCCCCGGCGATATCCGGCTGTTACTGCCGATGCCCTCGCACTGGTCGTACCCCGAAGCGGCCGCCATTTCGGCCGTCTTCACCACCGCATGGTTCGCGTTCATCGACCTGGCCGCCGCCAAGCCCGGGCAGCGGGTGTTGATCCATGCCGCCGCTGGCGGAGTAGGCATGGCGGCCACCCAGTTGGCTCGGCACCTGGGTCTCGAGGTATTCGGCACGGCCAGCAAGGGCAAATGGGACACCTTGCGGGCCATGGGCTTTGACGACGACCACATCTCCGATTCGCGCAGTCTGGACTTCGAGGAGAAGTTCGCGACGGTGACCGCCCGCAGCGGAACGGTCGGAATGGACATCGTATTGGACTCGCTGGCCGGCGAATTCGTCGATGCCTCATTGCGGTTGGTCAAACCCGGCGGCGTCTTCTTGGAGATGGGCAAGACCGACATCCGCGACCCCGGCGTGATCGCCCAGGAATACCCGGGGGTGCGTTACCGGGCCTTCGACTTGTTCGAACCAGGCCGCCCGCGGATGCACCAGTACATGCTCGACCTCGCCGAATTGTTCGACGCCGGTGTGTTGCGGCCGTTGCCGGTGACGACATTCGACATTCGGCGGGCACCCGCGGCGTTGCGGTACCTCAGCCAGGCCCGCCACATCGGCAAGGTAGTCATGACTTTGCCGGATGCCTGGGCACAGGGGACGGTATTGATCACCGGCGGCACCGGCATGGCCGGTTCGACGCTGGCACGGCACGTCGTGACCCGGCACGGGGTGCGTAATCTGTTGCTGCTCAGCCGGCGGGGACCGGACGCGCCGGAAGCCGCCGAATTGGTGGCCGAACTGGAAGCCGCCGGTGCGCAGGTGCAGGCGGTGGCGTGCGACGCGTCCGACCGGCCGGCACTGGCCAAGGTGATCGCCGACATCGGTGTGCAGCGACCGCTTTCGGCGGTGATCCATGCCGCCGGCGTGCTCGACGACGCCGTGGTGACGTCGCTGACGCCCGACCGGGTCGACGCGGTGTTGCGGGCCAAAGTGGATGCGGCCTGGAATCTGCACGAGCTGACCAGCGATCTGGATGTGTCTGTCTTCGTTATGTTTTCGTCGATGGCCGGGTTGGTGGGCTCGTCGGGACAGGCCAATTACGCAGCGGCCAACGGTTTCTTGGATGGACTGGCCGCACACCGCAGGGCGCACGGCCTGCCGGCGATGTCACTGGCTTGGGGGTTGTGGGAGCAGGCCAGCGCCATGACCGGCGGGCTCGACGATGCCGACCGCGCCCGCCTGGGCCGCGAAGGAGTGCTGGCGCTGTCGTCGGCCGAGGCGCTGGAGTTGTTCGACACCGCGCTGATCGTCGATGAGCCGTTCCTCGCACCAGCCCGCATCGACCTGTCTGCGTTGCGGGCACACGCGGTGGCGGTGCCGCCGATGTTCCGTGATCTGGTAAACGCGCCGACGCGGCGACAAGTTGACGATTCGCTGGCCGCGGCAAAGTCGAAATCTGTTCTCGCGCAACGATTGCACGGGTTGCCCGAAGCCGAGCAGCAGGCCATCCTGCTGAACCTGGTGCGGTCGCATATTGCCACCGTCCTGGGCAACGTCGCGCCGGAGGCCATCGATGCCGACAAAGCGTTCCAGGAGTTGGGCTTCGACTCGCTGACCGCCGTCGAAATGCGCAACCGGCTCAAATCGGCCACAGGGCTTTCGCTTTCGCCGACCCTGATCTTCGACTACCCGACGCCCAACGGCCTGGCGTCCTACATGCGCACCGAGCTGGCAGGGCTACCGCAGGAAATCAAGCACGCACCCGCCGCCCGCGCAACTGGCGACGACCAGATCGCGATCGTGGGCATGTCGTGCCGCTACCCGGGCGGCGTGAATTCCCCCGAAGACCTGTGGGACATGCTGATCCAGGGCCGCGACGTGCTGTCGGATTTTCCGACCGACCGCGGCTGGGACCTGGCCGGGCTGTACAACCGGGACCCCGATGTCGCCGGCACGTGCTACACGCGCACTGGCGGCTTCGTGGACGGGGTTGCCGATTTCGACCCGGCGTTCTTCGGAATTGCACCCAGCGAAGCGCTGGCAATGGACCCCCAGCAGCGCATGTACCTCGAATTGTCGTGGGAAGCCTTGGAGCGGGCGGGGATTGAGCCCAGCACGCTGCGCGGCAGCGCGACCGGTGTGTTTGCGGGCGTGATGACCCAGGGCTACGGATTCTCTGCCACCGATGCCGTCGAGGGCTTCCGGTTGACCGGCCAGTCCTGCAGCGTGACCTCGGGCCGCGTGGCGTATGTCCTCGGTTTGGAAGGGCCCGCGGTGTCGGTGGATACCGCGTGCTCGTCGTCCTTGGTGGCGCTGCACATGGCCGTGCAATCACTGCGGTCGGGGGAGTGCGACCTGGCGCTGGCCGGCGGCGTGACCGTCAACGCAACACCCGACATCTTCGTCGAATTCAGTCGGATGCGCGGGCTGTCAGCGGATGGTCGTTGCAAGGCGTTCGCCGGGGCCGCCGACGGCACCGGGTTCTCCGAGGGCGGCGGAATGCTGGTCGTGGAACGGCTTTCGGACGCGCAACGGTTGGGACATCCGGTGTTGGCGGTAGTGCGCGGCTCGGCTATCAACCAGGACGGTGCATCCAACGGTTTGACTGCCCCCAACGGTCCCTCCCAGCAGCGGGTGGTGCGCAGCGCGTTGGCAAACGCCGACTTGTCACCGGGCGAGGTGGATGCCGTCGAAGGCCACGGCACCGGGACCACGCTGGGTGATCCGATTGAGGCTCAAGCGTTGTTGGCGACTTACGGTCAGGGGCGCACCGAACCGTTGTGGTTGGGGTCGATCAAGTCGAACATGGGTCACACGCAGGCCGCGGCCGGTGTCGCAGGCGTGATCAAGGTGGTCCAGGCGATGCGCCACGAGCTGTTGCCGGCCACGCTGCACGTCGACCAGCCGAGCCCGCACGTGGACTGGTCCACCGGATCGGTGGCGTTGCTCAGCGAAGCCAAACCGTGGCCGGCACAAGGCCGAGCCCGTCGCGCGGGTGTGTCGTCGTTCGGGATCAGTGGCACCAACGCGCATGTGATCATCGAATCGGTTCCCCCGGTATCGCCTGCGCCGCGGGCCGAGAGCGTCGGGCCCAAACCGGCCGTGCTGCCGTGGGTCGTCTCTGCCAAGTCGGCGCCGGCGTTGCGGGCCCAGGCGACCCGACTGGCCGAATATGTCGGTGCCCGTGCGGAACTCGACGTTGCCGACATCGGCTGGTCGCTAGCCGGTCGGACGGCCTTCGAGCATCGTGCAGTCGTCATCGGGGCCGACCGGGCCGAGTTGTTGTCGGGGTTAACCGAATTGGCCGGCGATATGGGCAGCGTCATTCGCGGTGTCGCCCAGCCCGGCGGCAAGACCGTCTTCGTCTTTCCTGGCCAAGGCGCCCAATTGCTGGGCATGGGAATGGGCTTGCACGCCACCTACCCGGTGTTCGCCGAGGCCTTCAACACCGTGGTCGGCGAACTGGACCGGCACCTGCTGCGGCCGTTGCGGGAGGTGATGTGGGGGCACGACGAAACCCTGCTCAACAGTACGGAGTTCGCCCAGCCGGCGTTGTTCGCCGTCGAGGTCGCGTTGTTCCGGCTCCTGGAATCCTGGGGTGTGCGACCTGATTTCGTGATGGGACATTCCGTCGGTGAGCTGTCCGCCGCGCATGTCGCCGGTGTGCTGTCGCTGGAGAATGCCGCTGTCCTGGTGGCCGCCCGGGGACGGTTCATGCAGCGGCTGGCGCCCGGGGGGGCGATGGTGGCGGTGCAGGCCACCGAGGAAGAACTGGGCCCACTGCTGGACCCTGAGGTAGACATCGCCGCCGTCAACGGTCCGGCCTCCGTGGTCATTTCGGGTGCTGAGGACGCGGTGTTGGCGGTGGCCGAGCGGCTGCGCGCCGAGGGTCGGCGTACCCACCAGCTTGCCGTTTCGCATGCATTCCACTCGGCACTGATGGATCCGATGATCGACGAATTCGGCGGGGTCGCAGCCGGACTGCCGATTGGACAGCCAACCATTCCGGTGATCTCGAACCTGACCGGTGAGCTCGCCGCTGACGACTTCGGGTCGGCGGCGTACTGGAAGCGTCACGTCCGGGAAGCCGTCCGCTTCGCCGACAGCATCCGCTTCGTCCAATCCGCCGGCGCCACACGCTTCTTCGAAGTCGGCCCCAGCGGCGGTCTGGCGGCCGCCATCGAAGAATCGCTGCCCGAATTCGAGGTAACCACTGCCTCAGCGCTGCGCAAGGATCGGCCCGAGGCGACGACGCTGACCAATGCGGTTGCCCAGGCGTTCGTTGCGGGCGCGGCGGTGGACTGGCAGGCCATGGTGGGTCAGGCGAACTTCGTCGAGCTCCCGACGTATGCCTTTGAGAGGCGCAGGTTCTGGCTGTCCAACGAGGCTGCGGCCGTCGACGCGGCCGGTCTGGGCTTGGCGGCCAGCGAACACGCGCTGTTGGGTGCGGTCGTCGACCTGCCATCCTCAGGTGGTGTGGTGCTGACCGGTCGACTCTCGGCCGCGACGCACGGTTGGCTCAAAGACCACGCCGTCGGCGGCGTCGTAATCTTCCCGGGCGCAGGCTTTGTGGAACTCGCCATCCGCGCCGGCGACGAGGTCGGCTGCTCGGTCGTCGACGAACTCACGCTGGCGGCGCCGCTGGTCCTGCCGGAATCGGGTTCGGTTGCGGTGCAGGTGGTCGTCGATGCCGCCGACGAGTCCGGTTCCCGTGCCGTGTCGGTGTTTTCACGGGGCGAGAGCGGGTGGCTGCTGCACGCCGAGGGAAGCGTGAGTGCGGGGACACAGCCCGGTACGGATCTGTCGGTGTGGCCACCGGTGGGAGCGAGCCAAGTCGACGTGGCCGGAACCTACGAGCGGTTGGCCGAGCGCGGCTACGGGTACGGACCGGCGTTCCAGGGCCTGACCGCGATGTGGCGCCGCGGCGACGAACTGTTCGCGGAGGTGGCACTGCCGGCGGTACCGGGATTGTCGCCCAACGGTTTCGGCGTGCACCCGGTGGTACTGGATGCAGCGTTGCACGCGCTCATCGTCGGCGGCGACGGCACCGAGCTGGATCGCGCCGAGGGAGTGTTGGTGCCCTTCGCTTGGCAGGGGGTGTCGCTACACGCGGCGGGCGCTTCGGCGGTGCGGGCCCGCATTGTGCCGACCGGACCTTCGTCGGTGTCGGTGGAATTGTCCGACGCGCTTGGGCTGCCGGTGCTCTCGGTGGCGTCGATGGTGGCCCGGCCGGTGACCGAGCAGCAACTCAAGGCTGCGCTGGCGGGTTCGGGTGCAGACCGGCTCTTCGAGGTGATTTGGTCCCCGGCGCCGGTGGCGTCGAATGCGAGCACTCCGCCGTACCAAATCTTCGAATCCGAGCCCGTTGCCGGCGATACCCTGGCCGGCGTCTACCCGGTGACCCATCGGGCACTCGGTGCGGTCCAGGCCTGGCTGAACGACCATGACGCCGGAGTGCTGGTGGTGGCGACCCGCGGCGCGGTAGCGGCGGCCGGTGAGGATGTCACGGACTTGGCCGGCGCCGCGGTGTGGGGCCTGGTTCGCTCGGCGCAGACCGAGCACCCTGGCCGAATCGTATTGGTGGACAGCGATGTTCCCGTCACCGACGAGGACGTTGCGGCCGTGTTGGCGGTCGGTGAGCCGCAGGTTCTGTTACGCAACGGGACGACGCATATCGCGCGGGTGCACGGCAGCCGTGCGGTCCGGAACCTGCTGGTGCCTCCGACCGACGGCCCGTGGCGGTTGGCTGTGAGCACCGCCGGCACGTTCGAGAACCTGCGCATGGAACCCATTGCGGATGCGGATCTTCCGCTAGCGCCGCGTCAGGTGCGCATCGCGACCACCGCCATGGCCGCCAACTTCCGTGACGTGATGATCGCGCTGGGGCTCTACCCCGACGAGGATGCGGCGATGGGTGTCGAGGCATCCGGCATCGTTATCGAAACAGCCTCCGATGCAGGTTGTTTCGCGGTCGGTGATCGGGTAACCGGTTTGTTCCCGGAGGGCACCGGCGCCGTCGCCGTTACCGATGAGCGGTTGCTGATCAAGATTCCGACGGGCTGGTCCGACATCGAAGCGGCTACCGCCCCGGTCGTTTTCGCGACCGCCTATTACGCGCTGCGGGTGCTGGCCGACGTGCAACCCGGACAGCGTCTGCTCGTACATGCGGCCGCCGGTGGTGTGGGCATGGCGGCCGTGCAACTGGCCCGGCACTGGGGTGTCGAGGTTTTCGCGACCGCGAGCAAGGCCAAATGGGCAACCCTGCGCGCCATGGGCTTTGACGACGAACACATCGGTGACTCGCGCAGCCTCGAGTTCGAGGACAAATTCCGCGCCGTGGCCGCCCGGGACGGCGTGGCTGGGATGGACGTCGTGCTCGACTCCCTGGCAGGGGAGTTCGTCGACGCTTCACTGCGTTTGGTGGCACCCGGCGGGGTGTTCCTGGAGATGGGCAAGACCGACATCCGCGATGCCGATACGGTCGCCCACGATCACTCGGGTGTGCGCTATCGCGCCTTCGACCTGTTCGAAGCCGGACCGGACCACATTCAGCGGATGCTCACCGAACTGGCGGGACTGTTCGATGCCGGCCGGCTGCAACCCTTGCCGGCCACCACGTTTGACGTACGCCGTGCCCCCGCGGCACTGCGCTACCTGGGCCAGGCGCGCCATGTCGGCAAGGTCGTCATGACCATGAAGGGCGGACTGGACGCAGTCAGCGGCGGTACCGTGCTGATCACCGGTGGCACCGGCATGGCGGGCTCGGCACTGGCCCGTCACCTCGTTACCCGGCATCAGGCGCGTCAGCTGCTTTTGCTGAGCCGTCGCGGTCCTGACGCCCCGGGCGCTCGGGAATTGATCGCGGAGTTGACCGAGGCGGGTGCGCAGGTGCGGGTGGTGGCCTGCGACGCCGCGGACCGCGCCGCGCTCGCCAAGGTGATCGGCGATATCCCGGTCCAGCATCCGCTGTCAGCCGTGATCCACGCCGCGGGGACGCTGGATGACGCGGTGGTGACGTCGTTGACTCCCGACCGCGTCGACGCGGCAATGCGCGCCAAGGTTGATGCGGCCTGGAACTTACACGAATTGACGCGTGAGCTGAATGTGTCTGCGTTCGTCCTGTTTTCGTCGATCGCCGGGCTTGCGGGCGCCTCGGGCCAGGCCAACTATGCGGCTGGCAACTCGTTCCTGGACGGCCTGGCCGCGCACCGGCGCGCGCACGGCCTGCCGGCCACTTCGCTGGGCTGGGGTCTGTGGGACCAGGCCAGCGACATGACCGAGGGGTTGGCCAGTGCCGATCTGGCCCGGTTCGCGCGAGACGGGATCGTGGCGATGTCGTCGCAGGAGGCGCTCGAATTGCTCGATACCGCACTGATTGTCGACGAGCCGTTCATGTTGCCCGCCCACATCGATTTGGTTGCCTTGCGCGCCAAGTTCGATGCCGGAACACTGCCGCCGATGTTCGTCGACCTGATCAACGCACCGGCCCGCCGTCAGGTCGACGACTCGCTGGCCGCCGCGAAATCCAAGTCGGCGCTGCTGCAACGCCTCGACGGCCTGTCCGAGGACGAGCAGCGCACCATGCTGTTGGATCTGGTCCGCTCGCACATCGCCACCGTGCTGGGCAACACCACGCCCGAGGCCATCCACCCCGACCGGGCCTTCCAGGAGTTGGGTTTCGACTCGCTGACCGCGGTCGAGATGCGCAATCGGCTCAAAGCCGCCACCGGGCTGCCGCTTTCGCCGACGCTCATCTTCGACTACCCGAACTCGGCGGCGCTGGCCGGCTACTTCCACCAGGAGTTGGTGGGCGGCGAACGCAAGGAGGAGCAGCAGGCAGCGCCCGGAGAAGAGGAGTTGCGCCGGGTCGTGGCATCCATCCCGGTCAAGCGTCTACGCCAGGCCGGAGTGCTGGACCTGCTGCTTGCCCTTGCCAACGAAGACCTCGGTGCACCCAAGAGCAACGGGCAGGCCAGCGACGCCTCGCTGCACGCGGAGTCCACCAAGAAGGACATCGCGGACATGGATCTCGATGACCTGCTCAGCGCGGCGTTCATGGATGACGACGAGTGAGAATCACCGTCACCGGAGCCAGCGGTGTGCTCGGCCGCGGCCTGGTCACCCGGCTGCTCAGCCAGGGTCACGAGGTCACCGGTATTGCCCGTCAACGGCCCGAAAGTTGGTCGGGTTCAGCGGAATTCATTGCTGCCGACATCCGTGATGCGGCCGCGGTGCGAGGTGCCGTCGTCGGAGCGGACGTTGTTGCTCACTGCGCCTGGGCGTCATCGGGCGACCAGGTCAATGTGGAAGGCGCCGCGAACGTTTTGGCTGCGATGGCCGAAACAGGCAGCAAGCGAATCGTTTTCGTTTCTTCTGCCGAGGTCTACGGCACGACGGTACGTCCGGCAACCGAGCACGACCCAGTCCGTCCGGTGACTGCGAATGGACGGCAGAAGGCGCGTGTCGAGGAGATGCTGGCGCAGTCCGGCGCGCGGTGGGTGGCGATCCGCTGCCCGCTCATGCTGGGCCGTGGCGTAAACAACAGACTGCGCACATCACTTGCACGCCCCGCGCTGTTCGTCCAGTCGGCTGATGACCGCCTCCAAGTCGTCCACCCTGACGATGTGCTTCGGTTGTTGATCCAGGCTATCGGCGACGAGAATGCAACCGGCGTAGTAAATCTCGCCGCGCCACACGCACCCACGCTGCGTCAGCTCGCCCGAGCGCTGCGCCGCCCGATCGTGCCGCTGGGCCCCAGACTGGCGGCGATGGGTCGCCGGACCACGTTGCCCAGCAGCCCGATGATGGATACCGCCCGACTCCGCGACGACTGGGGTTTCGTCCCCGCCTGGACGGCCGAGGAGTGTTTCGAAGACTTTGCCCTTGCCGTTCGCGGCCGGGTGTCGGTCGGCAACCGGGTCCTGTCGCTGCCGTGGCGGCTGGCGCCCATTCAGGACCTGCCCGCGGTCGACACCCCTGCCGACGACGGCGTGGTGCCCGAACTGGCCGGCCCGGAGTCGGACAACGGAGAGTTCGACACTCCGATCGACCCGCGATTCCCGACCTTCCTGGCGACCAACCTGTCCGAGGCGCTGCCTGGCCCGTTCTCGCCGTCCTCGGCGTCGGTGACCGTGCGGGGCCTGCGCGCCGGCGGGGTGGGCATCGCCGAACGGCTGCGGCCCGGCGGGGTGGTCCAAAAGGAGATCGCCATGCGCACCGTCGCGGTCTTTGCGCACCGGCTTTACGGCGCCATCACGTCGGCTCACTTCATGGCCGAAACAGTGCCGTTCGCCAAACCCGCAACCATCGTGAGCAACAGCGGATTCTTCGGCCCCAGCATGGCCTCGTTGCCGATCTTCGGCGAACAACGGCCGCCGTCGGAAACCAACCCGGTGCGCCGGCAGCTGCGCACGATCCGCAATATCGGTGTGTTCGGCGTCAACCTAGTGGGTTTGAGCGCCGGCTCGCCGCTGGACACCCGCGACTATCTGGACGACGTCGACCGGTTGGAGCAACTCGTCGGCGAAGATGTTCAGCAGTTGGACGACCGCCGGCTGCTCAGCCTGATCCTGCTGGCCCGTGATCACGTGGTGCACGGCTGGCTGCTGGCGTCCGGCTCGTTCATGTTGTGCGCGGCGTTCAACGTCTTGCTGCGCGGACTGTGCGGGCGCGAAACGGCGCCCGCGGCCGGACCGGAACTGGTCAGTGCGCGATCGGTGGAGGCGGTGCAACGGCTGGTGAGCGCCGCCCGCCGCGATCCGACTGTCCTCAGGGTGCTGGCCGAGCCCGGCGAGCGGCTGGACAAGCTGGCCGTGGAGGCACCCGACTTCCACGCCGCGGTGCAGGCCGAACTCGCGTTGATGGGGCACCGCGGCCCGGCCGAGGTCGAGATGCTGTCCACCAGCTATGCAGATGACCCCGAGTTGCTCGTGCGCATGGTGACCAAAGCGCTTGGTGCGCCGCCACCCCCAACTCCTCAACACGCACGAATTCCATTGCGGGCCAAGCCCGTTGCGCTGCTCGCCGCGCGACAACTGCGCGACCGCGAAGTACGCCGGGACAGGATGGTGCGAGCCATCTGGGTGCTGCGCGGACTGCTACGCGAGTACGGCCGCCGGCTGACCGAGTCCGGCCTGTTCGGATCGGCCGACGATGTCTTCTACCTGCTGGTCGACGAACTGGACGCGCTGCCCGCCAACGTTTCCGAACTCATCGCCAAGCGCCGCGCCGAACAGCGCCGACTGATCGCCGTCGTTCCGCCCACTGTGTTCAGCGGGAGCTGGGAACCGACCACGTCTAGCGCGCCGGTCCTGACCGGCGGCGACACGCTGCGCGGGGTGGGGGTCTGCGGCGGTCGGGTGCAGGGCCGGGTGCGCATTGTGCGTCCCGACACCATCGACGACCTGCTACCCGGGGAAATTCTGGTTGCCGAGGTCACCGACGTCGGCTACACCGCGGCATTCTGTTACGCCGCGGCGGTGGTCACCGAACTCGGCGGCCCGATGTCGCACGCCGCCGTGGTGGCCCGGGAATTCGGATTCCCTTGCGTGGTCGACGTTGCGGGCGCCACGCGTTCGCTGCCGCAGGGTGCGCTCGTTGAGGTCGACGGCGCCACCGGAGAGATCCGGGTGCTCGACCCCGCGAAATCCCCGATATAGGCACTCAGTAGGGATACCCTTTGCTGCACATCCGGCGAGCCGGGGAGGGTGTGCAGTGTCGTTCGTTTATGCAGCGCCGGAGCTAATGACGGCGGCGACATCGGAATTGGCGGGCATCGGATCAACAGTGCACGCGGCCAGCGCAATTGCCGCAGGCCCGACGATCGAGATTCTGGCCGCCGGCACCGATGAGGTGTCCGCGGCCGTCGCCGCTTTGTTCGGCGGATACGCGCAGCGATATCAAGTGCTCGGCGCGCAAGCCGCCGCCTTGCACGCCGAATTCGTGCAGACCCTCGCCGCCGGCGCGACCGCCTACGCCGGCGCCGAGGTTGCCGCGGCGGCGGCGTTGCCCGGGCCATTTACCGACCTGCTGAACCTGATCAACCTGCCGACCCAGCTGCTGTTGGGTCGTCCGCTGATCGGCAACGGCGCCAACGGCGCGGCGGGAACTGGGGCCGACGGCGGAGCCGGGGGGTTGTTGTTCGGCAACGGCGGGGCGGGCGGCGACGGCGGCAACGGAGGCCTGTTCTACGGCGACGGCGGCGACGGCGGCGACGGTGGCGTCG
>NZ_LZLS01000067.1 GCF_001673365.1 Mycobacterium asiaticum | reverse complement strand
TTGCTGACCGCGGGGCTGCTCAGCAAATTGGTCAGACTGCCACTGCTCAGCACAGCGCTCAACGCGCCACTGCTCAACACGCTGCCCAAGCCCCCACCGGACACAGCCGGAACCAACCCCTGAAAGCCCGAACCACCCCACTGCCCCCACGAACCCGCCAAGAAGTGGCGCCCGTAAGACCCCCAGCGCCCAGCCGCCGCCGCACCAGTACCAGCCTCACCCAACCCCAAGCTGTGCAGATTCAAATTGGCCAGGTTCCCAGTCCCCAGACGCAGACTGCTCAGCAACCCACTGAGGTTGAAACCCCCCAACAGGCCACCCAGCCGCACCTCCACCGCACCCAGCACCGCCCGCGCGCCACCCTTGTTGAACGCGCCCGCCAACCCGGCAAGTTCAGACGCCGCGGCATTGACCAAGCCACCCGCACCAGCCAACCGACCCACCGGCAACTTGGTAAACGGCGTCAACGCCGCCGCAGCCGCCGAAGCACCACCGTGATAACTCAACATCGCCACGATGTCTTGCGCCCAGAACTCCTCGTAGACCGCCTCCGCCGCCGCGATCGCCGGCCAGTTCTGACCAAACAGGTTCGAAATCGCAAGCCTCACCAGCGCATTGCGATTACCCGCGATCAGCGCCGGGTGCACAATCATCGACCGCGCCGACTCAAAAGCCGACACCACCACCCGCGCCTGAGCCGCCGCCTGCTCAGCCACCACACCCGCAGCACTCAACCACGCCGTATACGGCGAAGCCGCCGCCGACATCGCCGCCGCAGCCGGGCCCTGCCACGCGTCGTTGATCAGCCCCGAGGTGACCCCCTCAAAGAACGACGACGCCGAACCGAGCTCAGCAGCCAGGCCATCCCA
>NZ_LZLS01000066.1 GCF_001673365.1 Mycobacterium asiaticum | reverse complement strand
AGGTTTCCGCAGCCGGGGTCGGCGTCGAGCACCAGAATTCGGTCGCCTCGCACCTGGGCCAGCATCGTGCCCAACGTGACCGTGGTGGTCGTCTTGCCGACGCCGCCTTTGAGGCCGAGCATCCCGATCTGATAGGAGCCGCGCGGCTTGCGGGCGACCCGGTTACGCAGTTCGAGTTCGTGTTTCTCGTCGCGGGACAAGCCGAAGTTGATGCGGGTGAGTTTGTAGATCCCACGTCGCCAGCCGCGCTGCGGCACGGGCCTGCGGGCCTTCTTGGGCTTGGGCGTGGCTGGCGGTGGCGCCGGTTCCGGTGCTTGCGCGGCGTCGGGTGGCGGCGGACGCATCGGGGCAGGTGGTGGTGCGGTTGCTGGTGGCGGTGGTGCTGGAGACCGCGTGGGTGGGGCTGGCGTGGCGGGCGTGGATGCCGAGGGCGGCGGCACCGGAATCGGCCCGGAGGGTGCTCGACGCTTACCCCGGCCGCCGTTCGGCGGCGCTTGTGGTGGCGTGCCTGGG
>NZ_LZLS01000065.1 GCF_001673365.1 Mycobacterium asiaticum | reverse complement strand
GCCCTCGCTATCGCACTGGCACAACGGTATTCGGCGGCATACGCCGACCTGGACACATCGGCCGCGCTGGACGAGATCACCGGCTGATCAAACGTCGCGCAGCCGAGGTACGTCGTCGAGGGTGCGGGGCAACACGTAAAGCGCCAAGCGACGATCCTTCACATCGTGCTCGCCCAGAAACACGCAACCGCCACTCTCACAGAACAGCCGCGCCGGCTTGTTGCGGCGGTCCGGGTCGAAAATGATTCGGCGACATTGTGTCTCGGCGTTGAGCACGCTGGCCACCACGTGTGGCAACAAGAACTGTGCGATTCCGTCGTGCACGATTTCGGGGTCGGCGATGGCTGGGTGTATGCCCAAGTCGTACGGCTCGCTCTCGTCCAGCGCGGCCGATGTGTCCAGGTCGGCGTATGCCGCCGAATACCGTTGTGCCAGTGCGATAGCGATGTCCGGACGCTGCCAGAGCTCACCGGCACTCGCGGTGCACAGCCAGATCGCCAGCCCGTGCGCCACCGAAGCCCGGTAGCGCAGCCAGATCTCCTGCAGGCTGGGCAACTCGGCCGATGGCAACCCGAGCGCGGCGCGGTATTCCTCAAGCAGGCCGCGTTCGCTGCTGCGACGATCCTCGGTCGTCAGGGCGCCTTGCAGGAAGTAACCCAAGTCCAGCGACCAGTTGCCGCGCCGTGCAACCTGCCAATCCAAGAAGCCGACCTCCCCGCTGGGGAGGACATAGGTGTTGCCGATATGCGGGTCGCCATGCAGCAACGTCTGGGGCGAGTTGGTCAGCGTCTCGATGTAGGGCTTCCAAATCGATCCGATGAGCTGGTCGATCGTCAACGCCAACACTTGTGGCGGTGCGTCGTCTCCCAGGTTTTGCTGGGCTTGGTGCAGCGGTGCGTATTGCATGCCGTCCCAGGGCAGGAACGGTTCCAGCCAATGCAGTCCCGGCTCACGCAGCGCCCGCTCACCCCAGTACTTGCCATGCATTCGGGCCAGACCCCGAACCCCGGTGGCGACCTGCTCGACTGTCATCGGCCTGGTGGCATCGCGCGGGTCGGCCCCGCGCGCGGTGAGGTCTTCCATGATCATCACGAAGTCGTAGTCGTCCTCGTCGATCAGTGCGGTGTAGACGAGGGGGTGCTCGAGCGGTAGCTCGACGTCGCTGGTGAACAGTCGCGGCTCGTGAAACATGCCGCTGGTCATGCGGATCATCTCTTTGTGGGCAGGGTCGGCGGCCTTTGCGAAGACCGTCGCCGGTCCGTTGCCGGCGCTATAAGTCATCTGCAGGCGGGCGCGGCGGTTGGTCCCGTCGTCGCGCGTTGTCACCTTGACCGCCGCGACCGTGCAGCCGGGATGCCGCACAGCCAGCACCGCCGTCATCCACTCCGGCGTGATGTCATCCCAGGTCTTGGGTACCGACAAGGTCACCGCGAGTCCTTCCGTCGTGTTCGCTGTTCAGTAGTCGTATTCGGCGAGCGGTGTTTCGGTGCTGCGATGGGACTCGCTGAGCGAGATGGCCGCCGGCACCATCTCGCTGGTGACCAGCCCGTGACGGACGGTCAGCTCGTCGATGATGTTGAAACTGCGCGCGACGGCTTCGGGGGTGTCCACCACGATCGTGGTCAGCGGGACACGGCGGGCGAGTTGGAAAAGCTTGTCGCCGTGCGGTTTATGGTCGCCGTGGAAGCCCCAGATGCCGCGTAGCACGGTCGCGCCGCGAGCCGTCTCGGACTGCATCAGTCGCTGCACGATCGCGCGGTGGATGGGCTGTGTCTCCGCACGCCCGGTCTCGGCGGTGTGCACCATGATTTTCTGCCACAGGTTGCGTCCCTGGCTGTCGGCCGGCGGTAGCTCCTGGGGACGGGCGAACAGCTCGCCGTCGCGTTTGCACAGCCGCACCCGTTCGATCGTCAGCAGCGGGTTGGGCAACAGCGTGGCCAGCTCGGCCGCCGCGGCCGATACCTGCAGCGGCAAACCGACGGCGATGATCATCTGCGGCACATTGACGTTGCGTCCGAAGAACTTGGCCCGTTGGCGCTGACCGTAGGCCGTGCCGTCGACGCCGAGAAGCACTGTGGCACCGGCAAATCCGTGCCGGTGCAGCAGTTCGCAGACGGCGTAGTGGGCAGGCTTTCCGGTCATCTGTACCTGGCGCCCGACATATATCGTGAGCTTGGCGGCGTCGCCGGTGCGGCTGTCGATGTCGCTGAGCGAGTCGGTGCCGCTGTCGCGGGTGATCAGTCGGGCACGTTCCAATGTCACCAGCCCGCGGCCGGTCATCGCGGTGACTTCGTCTATTACGGGGCGGATCTTGGATTCGACGTCCACGGCCACGATTGCCACCGGCGGGTCCTCGGACAGGCTCAGTGATCGGTCGCTGCGCAAGTCGCCCTTGGGTCCGAAGCTGGCGACGCCGCGCATCATCACACTGCTTGCCACGCCGCGGGCACCGAACAGATCCAGCATCGAGTCGGCCAGGAATCGTCGCGGCGCACCTACGGCACGTTGCCGCTCACCGAAATAGGCGGTCAGCTTCAGGCTCTGCTCGCTCATAGCAGCCCCGCGATCTTCTGGCCGAGTACTACCGCGGCCAACCCGAGGACCACGCTGACGGCGAGATTGGCGAAAGCCGCCACCAGTTGGCGCTCCTCGCTGAGCCGTTGGGTTTCCAGCATCCAGGTGGAGAAGGTCGTGTAGGCGCCGACGAACGCGGTGCCGGCCAACAGCGCAGCATCCTTGGGCAACGCCAGACTTGCCAGGAACCCAAGCAGTGCCGCGCCGGTGACGTTGACCGTCAAGGTGCCATAGGGGAACGGCCGCGCGAGTCGCCGCGCCACCGTGCGGTCCACCAGGAACCGCGAGACCGATCCGATGCCGCCGATGACCATCACACCCAGCCAGACCAGAACCGTCGTCATCGAATGCGCACCCGGCGTACCAGGGCGGTGGCAAGGTACACCGCAACTAGTCCGAGCGCGATGCTGACGACGGTGTAGGTCCCCGCCAGTGCCCAGTGGCCGTGCTCGATCATCCTGACCGTCTCGACTTGCATCGTCGAGAAAGTGGTTAATCCGCCGCATAATCCGGTGCCGAGCAGGGGGCGTCGGTAGCTCGACAACGGCAAGCGTTCCAGCAGTCGGGTGGTGAAATAGCCCACCAGGAATGCGCCCGCGATGTTGACCACGAACGTGGGCCACGGCCAGCGCGCCGGATCCGGCACCGCCAGGGTGGCCAATGCTGCCCGGGCCAGCGAACCCAGCGCGCCGCCGGCGAAAATCGCTGCCAACTCCCGATAGTCAGGGCGTGCCACTGGCTGTTTCCCTCCGGTGCTTCAACTGTGCGCCTACGCAGCCTAGGGCCGCACCGGGACGTACGGGCAGAATTGGTGACCATGGCCAACTCGCGAGCCGGTCAGCCGGCGCAGCCCGAAGACCTTGTCGACCTGCCCCACCTGGTGACGGCGTACTACTCGATTCAACCCGATCCCGACGATGTCGCCCAGCAGGTGGTGTTCGGCACGTCGGGTCATCGTGGCTCGTCGTTGAACGGCGCCTTCAATGAGGCGCACATTCTGGCGACGACGCAGGCGATCGTCGAGTACCGCGCCGCGCAGGGAATCACCGGGCCGCTGTTCATTGGCCGTGACACGCACGGACTTTCGGAGCCGGCCTGGGTGTCGGCGCTGGAAGTACTTGCTGCCCACGATGTTTCGGTGGCCGTTGACTCCCGCGACCGCTACACGCCGACACCCGCTGTTAGCCACGCCATCTTGACCTACAACCGCGGACGCGCCGAGGGGCTGGCCGACGGGATCGTGGTGACACCGTCGCACAACCCACCCATGGACGGGGGTTTCAAGTACAACCCGCCGCACGGGGGTCCGGCAGACAGCGACGCAACCGGCGCAATTGCCAAGCGCGCCAACGAAATCCTGCGTGACATTCGATCTGTGAAGCGGGTGCCGTTGGCGCGTGCGCTGGACTCGGTGCGGCGACATGACTATCTGGGCGCCTATGTCGACGATCTACCGAATGTCGTTGACATCGATGCCATCCGCACGACCGGGATCCGCATCGGTGCCGACCCGCTCGGGGGCGCAAGCGTGGACTACTGGGCGGCGATTGCCGAGCGGCACCGTCTGGACCTCACTGTGGTCAATCCGCTCGTCGACGCGACGTGGCGGTTCATGACGTTGGACCACGACGGCAAGATCCGAATGGACTGCAGTTCCCCGGATGCGATGGCGTCGCTGATCTCGCATCGGGATCGCTATCAGATCTCCACCGGCAATGACGCAGACTCCGACCGGCACGGCATCGTCACACCCGATGACGGGCTGCTGAACCCGAATCATTACCTGGCCGTGGCCATCGACTATCTCTACACACACCGGGGGTCATGGCCGGAGGGCATCGCCGTAGGCAAGACGGCCGTGAGCTCCTCGATCATCGATCGGGTGGTGGCAGGCATTGGCCGGGAGCTGCTGGAGGTGCCGGTCGGGTTCAAATGGTTTGTCGACGGGCTGATCGGCGGCACCATCGGGTTCGGCGGGGAGGAGTCGGCGGGGGCGTCATTCCTGCGCCGGGACGGCTCGGTGTGGACCACCGACAAGGACGGGATCATCCTGGCGTTACTGGCCTCGGAAATCCTGGCTGTGACCGGGCGGACGCCGTCGCAGCGGTACTCGGAGTTGACCGCCGAATACGGTGCGCCGGTCTACGCACGGGTGGACGCGCCAGCTGACCGGGAACAGAAGGCACGATTGTCGCGGCTGTCGGCGTCGGAAGTTTCTGCCACCGAGCTGGCAGGGGAGCCGATCGTGGCAAAGCTGACCGAGGCGCCGGGCAATGGCGCTTCGTTGGGCGGTCTGAAGGTTGTCACGGAGAACGCCTGGTTCGCGGCGCGGCCGTCGGGCACCGAGGACGTCTACAAGATCTACGCCGAGTCGTTTTTGGGGGCGTCGCACTTGGCGCAAGTGCAGGAGACGGCACGTGAGGTGGTCAACTCCGTCATCGGGTAGGTGGCTTTGGGTTTTCACCGCAGCAGGTGCCACTCGTGGCTTGAACGCGATATTGCGGGTGGAGCACTGCTCTGACCAGTGGCTTTGAACGCGTGTTGCCGTTGGTGTAGCTTCGATGAGCACGACTTCTCGGGGCTATGGCGCAGCTGGTAGCGCACCACACTGGCAGTGTGGGGGTCAGGGGTTCGAGTCCCCTTAGCTCCACCAAAACGGGTTCTTTCAAACCCTTGACCAGAGAAATAGAAGAATCAGTCGACGTTGTACTCGCTAGGCCCGCGCCCGAGTGCGCGGGCTTTGTGTTCTCCTGCGTAAGAATACTGCTGGTCAGGTTTGGTTGACTGCTCTGCTGCTTGTGGGCAGTTGCGCATCGTGCGGCGCCGTGCTGCTGGGCAGCGGCAGCCATTTCATGGCTGAACAGGGTCTTGAACGGCTCAGCGAGGTTGAAGGTGATGTCTTCCTCGGACACCTCTATACGCGAAAATAACGCCTGATTGAGCAGCCGGCGCTCCTGTGGAGCCGCCTGCATATAGGCCTCATAGGAATGGGTTGCGTAATCGAGGGCCTTTCGAAGACACGTTTCGAGCTTGTCGAACTCAATATCGGTCGCACCAAGGCGGCCATCGATGTCTGCTAACTGGCGCGCGATCCGGTCTTGCTCAGCCTTGAGAAGATCGAGCGGCACGGCACTGGCGTAGTGCGCTTGCAAGAGTCGGGCCCGTTCGTTGGTCAATCGCTCTTTCTGCGTTGTCAGATGATGGCTTTCCCTCTGCAGCTGTTGGCGTAGCGACGAAAACTCGTCTAGCAGTGTGGCTTCGATCTCGTCACGGAGCTTTGGATCAAGCTGGTGTCCGCGGTAGTGCTCCTCGATCCGCTCTTCAACGATCGAGATCAGCATGGCTCGCTGGGTGCAGTCAGTTCGCTTCTGGTGGCGCCCAATGCAAATGAAGTACGGATACACCGCACCGTGCCGGTTCTTAGGATTGGTGATGGTCAGCCGACTACCGCACTTCCCGCAAAAAATACTGGATTTGAGGTAGTGCGGGTGTTCACGTTGTTTCTCGCCGGTCGCGTGCGATGTGAGGACGTCTTGGACACGCTCCCAGGTGACTTCATCGATGAGGGGGCGGTGGCGACCGGGATAGCGAACGCCACGGTACGTGACTTCACCTTTGTAGTACGGGGTGGTCAGTATTTTGTGGAGAGAGTTCCACCTGATAGGCCGAGCTGGCGACCGTGGTGTCGCGCGGGTTCTCAGTCCGCGGCGCTCGAGTTCGGCGGTCATTTGTTTCAGCGTCCAGTCGCCCGTCGCATACGCCGTGAAGGCCCAGGTGATTAGTTCCGCGCGTTCAGGGTCGACATCGACGGTCCGGACCTCTCTGCCCTCTTCATTCACTATGCGGACATTCCGATAGCCGAGCGGCACCTTGCCCGGTGTGCCGCCAGTCTTGGCCTTCTGCTCCATGCCCTTGACGACTTCGTTGGCGAGGTTGCGACTGTAGAACTCGGCAATTGAGCTCATGATGCCGTGGAGCAACATCCCCGATGGCGTCTCGTCAATGCTCTCGGTGGCCGACACAAGCTTCGCTCCGGCGTTCTGGATCAGCACGTGAATTTGTGCATCATCAAGGCGATTACGGGCCAGGCGGTCGACCTTGTGAACGATCACGTAGTCGACAGGGTGGTTTTTGATGTACGCAAGCATTCGTTGTAGCTCAGGCCTGGTGTCGGCTGACTTTGCCGACTCGCCCCGTTCAACGAATTCCTCGGCGACCAAGGAATCCAGGGATTCTGCCTTGCGACGGTTTGCTTCAAGCTGTGCGGGCAGTGAGTAGCCCTCAGGGTCGCCGTCACGTTGTGCCTGTTCCTTCGTCGAGACGCGGGCGTAAGAGACGGCAACCTTCTGTGTCGCAGCGAAAGCAGAATCCGCTCGGGCCGGTGTCGCTGTCTCAGGGCTCATGCGGGCTCTCCATTGTCGAATTGGCTACGTGTCCATAATGATTCGCGCACCAGGGGCAGTGCTCGGGCTCGGCTGCGCTGTGACGATCACCTGTGCTGTGGCTATACGCGTGCATGATCTCGGTGAAATGGTGCTCGACATGGCGGATCACCGCATCGGGCAGGTGCGCGTACTTGGCGTGCAAATAGGTGCCGAAGGATGGCAGGTCGTCGGCGGTCAACCAACCGACCGTGGTGAACAGCTGCATGGCGTTGATGCCCAGTACATTGCCGATCGCGATCAAACTCTCCGCATGCGGCTTAGCGATCTTGCCTTGCTCAATTCTCCACACTGTTCCGACGTCAACATTGGCGCGACGCGCGACTTCGTTTACGCTGAGATGCAGCTCATTGCGCTTCTTTTTGAGAAAATTTATTAGTTCTACTGTCTGTTCTGGTGTCATTAGAATTGTCTCCCCTTGTATCAATAATTGTACAATGGGGCGTTGAACGAATTCAATAAAAATGGACAATTCCACAACGGAAAATTTCGTTAAATCAATATGACGGATTGCATTTTTGGATTATCTGTGTAGCGGCCTTAAATGGCCCCAGCACTCATTGGTTGGCGCGGAAGACCCACGCGCCGCCCATGGGATCCTCGACGGTGGCGATGTCGCCGGATAGCTCCAGGTCGCGAGCGATCGCGGCGTAGTCGATGCGGACGTAATCACGGATATGTGCAGGGAGTTTGTCGATCTCGTCCTCGTAGCCGAGTTCGTCGGCCATCTGCTCGACGTAGTCCTCGACTGAGTCGTAGTGGCCGAGGTAGTCCTCGCGGAAGCTGTCGAAGTTGTCGGGTGGGCGGTCGAAGATGCTGAGCCATGCCGAAAAGCCGTAGCCGTGCTCACGAACGGCTTTGGCGATGCGGGAGACCATCTCGATCGAGTCGTATTCGTGGACGCGCCAGCTGCCGAATTGTTCGTAATCGTGGATAGCCCACTCTTCGGCGTTTGGTTCGCGGGAGCTGTCCAGAATGTCATTGATGTCGGCCTGGATCTCCCAGTCCTCGCGGGCGGCGTCGATCCATTTGCCGTGCAGGACGCCGTTGTTGTAGTCGGCAAGGCTGGCGACGTAGATGGCCGGTGATGGTTTCGGCTCCATCTCATGGCGCTGTTCAGCCTCTGCCTGAGGCTCGGGTTCGGTTGGTTCGTGGTGGGTTTCATTCATTCTCACCTCCCTTCTGTTCTTGGTGGGTTGTGTGGGGCCGGTCGGGAAGCAGAGAGCCTGAATGGCTCGATCTGCTTCCCGCCGGCCCCGGTTGCGCCGTAAGGGTCACGGGCGCGTTATGTCCCTCAGGCCGATGGGTTCTCACCTCCCTTCGGGGTCCGGCGTGGCCGGGCTCCCGTCGGTTCGCCGCCGTCGGCGAACAGGGTGGCGATGGCCTGCTGGCGGGCCGCAGCTTCACGCTCGATTTCGGCGCGGGCTTCGGCTGCCTTGCTCGCGAGTTCCGGATCGTCTTTCGCGCGAGCGATGTGCTCGGCAACGGCGATCTGGATTTCATCGGTGATGGTGCCGTCGCGCAGCTGGGCGATGAAGCTCAGCTGCGCGTGGACATCCGGCTTGAGTTTGATACCAAGGGTTTTGACGCCTCGGGTTAACTCATCGGGTGTGGACATAGCGACCTCCTCGGTGCGCTGCGGCCGGTAAACACTTGCTGTGCTTACGGGAACGGCCGCATGACACCGACGAGGCAGCCGCGCGCTCATGCGGCTGCCGTTGCGGGGATTGGTGTGGAAGGTGCGGTTCGTGCGCTGGCGATGCGGTCCGTTGCCGCAGCAGCGAAGCCGGGATTTAGTTCGATGCCGAGCCAGTCTCGGCCGAGGTGCTCGGCGGCGACGGCAGTGGTGCCGCTGCCCATGAACGGATCACACACGATGCCCGGCTCGCGCTTCGCTCGACAGTTGCATGGCGGTTTGAGTGCGGGACGAAGGGCGGTTCGGCCGAGGGAGCGGATGACGCCGCGCCGCCAGGGCCGTCGGCAACGGACGCAGCGCGATTCTGGGCAACCGGCGGCGATCATGCGTTCGGCCAGTGCCAGCGGATACACGGCGTGGTGGCCAGAGCGGTAGCCGCCCGGCGCGATCGTCCAGACGTCACCGGGGTTCTTCCCGAGCGGATGCCCGACGCGTCCAACGGCTTTGAGTGC
Source organism: Mycobacterium asiaticum (assembly GCF_001673365.1). GTDB lineage: Bacteria > Actinomycetota > Actinomycetes > Mycobacteriales > Mycobacteriaceae > Mycobacterium > Mycobacterium asiaticum_A. The sequence continues at coordinate 95,098 of NZ_LZLS01000065.1, read as the reverse complement.
TGCCAGACCGGTCACCGTGTCACTGTTGGGACCGCGCCAGGTCTCCTTGCGGACTGTTTTTTGACGACTGAGCTTCGCGGCGGCAGCGCGGGCCGATACGTGCGGCACGCGGATCGCGTCCAGATCGAAGTAGTACTGCTGTTGCCGCGCGAGGACGTAGATGACTTCGTGGGTGGTGTTGAGTCGGTCGGGAATGCTGGTGGGCATCGGGTTGGGTTTGGCCCAGACGATCTTGTTGCGGATGATCCAGCCGTCACGTTGCAGTCGTAGCGCGAGACGTTCGGGTGCCATCAGCAGACTCTTGCGTTCGGCACCCTCGTTTGGGTGAGTGGCGTAGGTGTCGCCGAGGTTCAGCCAGTAGGTGCCGGTGGGCACGAGCACGCGGGCGACCTGCTCGCTGATCGCCGCGAGCTGCTCGACCCAGGCGTCGACGTGTGCTTCCAATCCCAGCTGGCCTTCGGCGGCGTAGTCGCGCAGTCGGAAATACGGCGGGCTGGTGATGACGCAGTCGACCGATGCGTCCGGCAGTGTCCGCAGGCGATCGAGTGCGTCGCCGATCAGCAGCCTGTTGCGCGGGATCGCTTGGGCCGCTCTCATCGCACTCCTCCGTCGTGGATAAGCGACACCAACTCGTTAGGAGCGATCACGCGGAACAGCGCAGGGGTCAAGTGCGGGTCGGCGGCAATGGCGGCGGTAAGTGCCTGGCGGCGTCGGTCGGCCGTCGCGGGGTCCGGGTGTGTGAGCGACCAGACGACGAGCGGAAAAGCGCCGTCGCGATCTTGCTCGATGCCGGTGTGGCGATAGGCCTCGTACTCGCGGCACTTGGTGAGCAGCGTCGGCAGGTGCTCTGTGCCGAGGTCGATTTCAATGAACCAGGCGCGTACCAAGTCGTCGGTTGTCGCGGTTTCGGCGTAGAGATCGGGCTTGAGTGTGCGCCTCGCCGCGCCGATGCCGGTGAAGCGCCGCCAGGTCGCCGGCTCGACCGCGCTGTCGACGAGCTCCAGCTGACCGTCTCGATCGGCCCGGATGAGGGCGACATGCGCGTCGGCCACAGCGAGACGATGTGACACGAAGCGGGTCGTCGGTTCGTAGCGGAGGCGGCCTTGGCGGTGGCGGCTTTCACGCAGGCGATCACCCACAACGTCTACGTGATAGATCAGTCCGTGTGAGCCGGCCCGGACGCCGCCGATGCGGCGGTCGAGTGTGCCGAGGATTCGTAGGTCGCGGAGCCGCGCCAGCGTTCGCCGGGTAAGGCGGCTCCGGGCCGCTGGCGCGATGGTGTCGAAGTGCAGCGCTGCGATGTGATGGACGGTCAGAAATTGATGCTGGTCAACCGAGCGCAGGATGGCCCGGTCACGATCCGACAGACGACTACTAATGACGTCGATAGCAGATGCGGAGATGCGTTGGCCTACCGAGCGTTTGGCGGATCCTGTGGTGCCACATGGGGCACCACTATTCCCTGACGGTAACGGCCGGGATTGCCCGTTGACAGGTGCGGATGCGGCCGGGGTGGTCGACGCGATAGGACCAGCGATCGGACCATCCTGCTCCGCCGGATTCAGCTGTTGCCGTTGATGGTTCATGGCTGTCTCCGGCGGCGGGGCGCGCCGATGTCGCCAATGTCCTCGCCTGCGCCAGCGTCCTCGATGAGCGCGGCGAAGCTTGCCTCGATGTCGGCGATCGGTTGGCCGTAACGTTCCCGGCTGAGCTTGCGGATCGCCGCGGGACTGCTCGACGGCGCCGGTGCGGGTTTGGTGACACCGGAGGCCCAGGGCTGTACCGCGTTGTCGCGGACGAGGCTGGCGTAGACGTGATGGGCGGGCAGCTTCGTGAAGTCCTCGATCGTGAGCACTGATTGGCCGGCGGTCATCTCTTTGGCGTCTCCGGCTTGGAGTTGGAAGCAGACGCGCGAGCGGGCGTTGTTGCGAAAGGCGTCGAGCATCGCGGGCGGCAGTTGTTTCTCGTATTGGTGCGCCAGGTGGAAACCAGCACCAAGGCTGCGGGCGGTCGCCAGGGCGTCACCGAGATCGGTTGGCAGCCGCAGGTAGTCCTGGACCTCGTCGATGTAGACCATGACTGGGTCACGGCTGTTTTCGGGTGTTCCGGCGCGTTCGCGGATCGCTTGCCAGAGTTCGGCCACCACCAGCGCGCCGAGCAGCTGTGCGTTCTCCGGGCCGATGACGCCCTTTTGCAGTGGCACCAGGAGCACCTTCTTCTCGCGCAGCACTTGGCGGACATTGAACTTCGGGTTCTGCTGGGCCAGAACGTCTCTGAGCGGCTTGCTCAGCAGCGGGCGCAGCTTGTTCGAGAGCGGCGCGATCGTGGTGGCGGTGGCTTCGGGGGACAGGCTGTCGAACCACTGCCAGAACGGTCCGGAAGCGAACGGGTCTGCTTGCATGACGCCACGCGTGAGGCGGCGGCGAAAGCCCGGATTGGTCAACAGCAGGGGCAGCATGACGAGCGAGGCGTCATCGCGGCGCGCAAGCAGGTCCAGGCAGTTGCGCAGGATGTCGGCGGATCGGGGGCCGAGGCTGTCACCCCAGATCGCTTTGAAGGTACCGAACAGGCTGTCGGCGACGACTTCTGGTGAGCGGCCATGCCGGTGTGCCGCGTCGAGCGGATTGATGCCGACCGGTGCTGAATCAAATGGATCGAGCACGACAATGTCGCCTCGCCGCTTCTCCGGGATACGGGCCAGCAGATCAGTGATCAGGTCCTTTGGCTCGATGACCACGATCGGGCGATCGGCTTCGAGGTCCTGCAGGATCAGGTTGAGCAGCAGCGTCGACTTACCTACCCCGTTGGGGCCGATAACCCAGGTGTGGCGCATGGCGTCGGTTGGGTTGTAGCCGATGGTGCCGCCCGCGCCTGGAGCAGAGGCCTCGGCCACGACCCGGTTGCCGGATTGCAGTGCGCCGCTGGGGCGGACGGGGCGCGGATGCAGCGGCGGCTGACCGGGATAGTGCTCATCTTGATCGGCGATCGGCCAGCCCGTGAGACGGGCGATCTCGGCGACGGTCAGGCGCTGCGCTGGGGTGAACATCGACCACGACGCGCGCGGGGTGTTGATTCGATGGGCCTTTTCGGGTCGCAAGGTAATCCGGACGTCCGGCGATTCGGTGGTGCCGATGGCCGACGCCAGGCCGAGCAGCAGGCTCTTGCGGCGTTCGGCGGTTGGCGCGTGCACGCCGAGGCGGATGGCGGCGGTAAAGGCGTGCTGGCCGAGTTTATGTGCTAAGGCCTGCCGGGCGCCGGGGCGGCCGTCAGTCTGGATGCCGTGCAGCAGCTTAGATACGACGAGTTGGTTGTCGCGTTTCGGTTCGGGCGGTGGGGTTTTGGGGTGCTGGCGGGGACCGAGTACGACCTGGATGGTGAGGCGCTCGCCCTTCCCGACTGCGGTCAGGGCGTGCAGGATTGATCGATGTGATGCCACCGCGTCGACAGGCTCAAGCTGGCGGGCGTTGGTGCTCAACTGGATTCGGCGCGCAGTATCAACGTGCTCGCGATCGTCAGCCGGAGTACTGGTAACGATGGATCCGTTAACCAGTTGCTCGACGGCACGGCGGACGGCCGCCTGGTGCCGGAGCTGACTGCCGATCAGGTATTCCACGCCGGTCACGTCGGCGCGCGCTTCCAAGATGAGTTGCGGTGCGTGGGATTGCGCGGCCCAGTAGCGCAGCAGCCCGAACGCAGTTGCCTCAGAAAGAGGCTGCGGCCAGAACAACTGCTGCCAGACCAGCGAACCCGCCGACACGGTGGCATCACCGGCGTTAGGCATTAGCGGCCTCCTCGGGGTCCGGGCGGTTGTCCGGCTCGGTGGCGTGTGCTGTCAAGGCCTCCAGGGCTTCGGCTTGTGCTTCGGCATCACGCAGGGCCATGGCGATGACCGCGCGGCTCAATTTTCGAAGGTCGGCTGGTTCCTTGCAGATGCTGCGAACGGACGATGTGCCGCTCGGGTTTTGGAGTGCCGCGTGAACCGCGGCGATGGTTGGTTCTTCCTGTTTTAGACATAGGTGTCCTCCATTAAGAATTAGTTGCTAATTGATTTCGGCTATTGAATTCGGTCAATGCCTGAGCCGTATTATCTATTGAATTGAATCAATAGTCAATACATTTCGATTGCGGCACAACATGTTTGACTATCTGTCAATAGAGGTCAGATGGCCATATTTCACCATCGATTTCGCCATGTAGAAATTACAACGAAGACGCCGATGACGACTGCGACGAGCGCCAAGACGCCGATGATGACGATGAGCGTCGGCAGGATGGATTGGATGAGCTGGACGGCGCAGTAGAGGGCAATGACGCCGAGCAAGATGCCGAAGCACCAGCCGATAATCTTGTCCATCCACTTGCCCGGTTCCTGACTCACCTGCCCTCCTTGGCGCGGAGCTCGGCCAGCAGACCATGGTCGAAACCGGTTGTGACGCAACCGGCCACGAAGCGGCGCTGATCGAACGGGAACCGCTGCGCGAAGGCCTGAACGTAGGCCTGCCCAGTCAGATCGGCATGCAGTAGTCGCCACACCAGCGACCCAGGCCGGTGCCCGGCCCTCTCGAGCTCGGAGAGGTGCCATAAGGACAGTTCCAGTTCATCGACCAGACCGAAGTCGAGCTGCCGGCGGACATGATTGACGTCGTGCCAGAAGCGCAGCGCGAAGTTGGTGCTGGCCGGCTGATAAACGACGGCGTCGCTGTTCTCTGACGAGATTGGCAGGCGAGCGCCGGTTGTCAGGCTGTTTCTGAATGCAGCGACGAGCGCCGGGTAGGTATTCGGCGCGTCTGGACGCAGAACGTAGCCGAAGCCTACCTCCTGCGCCGTCCGAGCCGCAGCGGCTTCGATAAAGTCGCTGAGAATGGCTGCGGCGTCGATGATTTCGTCGCCAAGCTCACGGCGGACATCGCCGATGATGGTCATACGGAGTGCTCCTTTCTGCGGTTGGTGCCTTGGTGGGCGGCGCTGCCCGGCGCCACGTGTCCATGACGGCGGTAGTAGTTGAGTCCGTCGAAGACGGCGCGGGCTGCGTCGCCCGGTGGTGATGACGGAGTGAGCCGGGTGACGGCGACGTTTGGATCCGCCTCCAGCACGCTGGGCGGCAGCGCCCCCAGCACGACGGCGTGTAGGTACCCGGGGAAGGTCCGCAGCCGTGTGATAACGCGGCTGGGGTTGGCGTCAGTGATCAGGAAGTCGGAGAACACCACCAGCGCGACAGAGGCGCGCTGATGACCGGCCTCTGTCTCGACAAACCTGAGCGGCGGTTCAAGCTCGCTCGACATGCCTAAGCCATTCGACAGGCGCTCCAGGCCGCGAGTGAGGCGGCGCACGCCTGCCGTGCTGAGGGGTTGCGGTGCAACGAAACCGGGTGAGGCGTGATCGAACGGGACGAGCCCTACGCGGTCAGCTCGACAGCGGCAGGTGTTGGCGACGTGGCGGATTGCCAGCGCCGTCTCAGCGTGCCGTTGCGACAGCGGGTCGTTGCCGCCACTGGCGGCCACGCTGGCCGATTCGTCGAGGACGATGAAGACGGTCACGCCTCCTGGCGGGCACGGTCCTGGCTGTTCCAGGGTGATCGCCAGGGTCGCCGCTTCACGGCGAACGGATGTCCGCCTCGGTCCGTGTGCTTCGTCGCCTCCGAGGCCGCGTGGCACGAGTAATCGGGATCGCCCGACGGCGACAGGTAATGGTGTGAGCGTCTCGCGCAGTCCGGTAGTCATGCCGACCTCGCCCGCCGCAGCGGCGACTCCGGCTGCACCGTCGCCGGGCCGTGCCCGACAACGTCGGGACTGGCTTGCAGGGCGCGGTACTTCTCTGCATCGAGGTGGGCGGCGGCTGCCAGGCCGCGGTGGGTGTGCTCGGTGATCACCGAATTGCCATGGAAGTCGGCCTTATTCGCCTTATTGATGCGCCGCAGAGTGCTGAGGCGCCGGTGGCGACGGTCGGCGGCGTAGGCGTCGTGCTGAGCGGACTCGACGATGTCGGCAACCGCGTCGGCGTGGTACCAGCTGTTGATGAAGCTGGCCATGGCAATAGCTGCGGCTAGTGCGCCGAAGGTCAGCCCGGACAGCGATCCTTCGATGGCGGTGCGCAGTGCGAATATCCCGACGGAGACGAACAGTGCAATGAGCGCTGCGATGACCAGCATGGCAGCGCGCAGTCGGTTGGAACCTGACGGCCCGTTAAACAGGTGCCGGTACGGTTCCAGCGTCTTCGGTATGTCGTCGAGCTTGCGCTCGGCCGCTTGCTGGAGGTGACGCAGTTGGGTGGCGGCCAATCCGGCGGTGATCGTGGCGGTTCCGGCGGAGATGGCCTGGGTGATCGCCAAGGCGGGGATTTCGCCGAGCGCAATTGCCGCACCGGACAGTCCGGCGATGTCGCCGATCAGCAGGGCGCCGGTGCGGGCGAGATAGCCGATCGAGGAGGTCGCCTTGCGCCCGACGTAAGGGCTGAGAGTGTCGCGGATCTGTGCGTGACGCGCCGCTGCCTGGTCTGCGACCCGCTTCGCCCGTTCGACCGATGACTTCAGGTGCGTGACTGCGTAGTCGAGCGACTTCGCCGTAGCAGCCTGGTGGCGTGCATGCAGTTCGCCTTCGGCGGCAAAGAGGTGCTGCTGTTCGAGGCCGCGAGCGTCGTGTTCGAGTTCGAGGTAGGTTTCGGCGATGGTGTCCGGGCGGGCGGTGGCCGACGCCTGCTCGACCGGGATCAAGCGGAGACCTTCCGACCGCCCCGGTGCGCTGCGCGGCGGCTGGTGGTCGGTGACCTGGCGGCCGATGGTGGGGATGCGGGCCATGGTCAGGCTCCTGCCGCATCTGTGACGACGGTGCACGTCGCCTGTGTGCGCTGGCAGACGGCGGCGTGAAACGCCTTGAGTGCGTTTACATACGGTGTCGGTAGCAGCGAGCCGTCGGCCTGCCGGCCGATGCCGATCAGCCGTACCTGGGCTTCAGACAGGTCGGGTACGGCGATGGCGCCGGCCAAGTCGGTGGCCTGCTGCTCGGTCAGCGACGGGTCCTCAAGTTCTTGTCCGGCGGTTTGGATGCCGTCGGTAAGGATCGTTTCCTCAAGGTGGAACTTGCCCGCGGCGGAGAGTTGTGCCAGGTACTCGGCACCTGGTTGAAGTTGGCCGACCACATCGGTGGCGCCATCCGGAAGCTGACTTTGAGCCTCCGGCAGCGCGTCGTTGAGCTGTTTCATGACGTCGTCGACGACGCTGGGAACCTTGCGGAGTCGGGCGTTTTCGGTCGCACCATCCAGCTTCAGGTCACCGTCGAAGATGGGCACGCCGACTGTCGAGCCCGCGAAAATGTCCACCCGAAGATGGCCACCACAGACCGCAGTGCGCTCGGCGACGTCCCGGATGATCTGCTGCTGAGCGGGCTGGGCCGTCAGACCCCGGCGGCTGCCAGATTCGTCACTGGCGACTAATGCAGCGATCTTGCTTCCGTCAGTCGGGCACGACGTGGCCACTTGTTCGGCGTGGCCAATGCTTCCTGCGGGCGGCTGAATGCCGCAGCCAGCGGTCAGGAGCAGCGTTGTCGCGACAGCCAAGACCGCGGTCGGATGAAGAGCATTGGTGGTCAGCATGAGTACTGATCTCCTTTCAGGATGGTGTTGTCGATAGAGATCAGCGACGCTGCTGACGGAAGCGGGCACGGCTCAGCCAGGTTTCGACTGAGACCGATAACGGAAGGTCGGGTTCTTCCTCTGCGTTGAGCGCTTCGCCGAGGCCGATGACGGTGCAACGCACGACGAAGTCACGGTGATTGCCGACCGGGCGCCCGAGCGTTCGCGCCGCGTCGAAGGCAGTGATGTGATCGGCCCGTGCCAGCTGGTCGGCCAACGGGGACAGTTCGCCGTACGACCGGACGGCCGCGAATGCACGCTCGCCAACTGCGACCTCGTCGAGCAGCGTGAAGCCGACGTCGTGGACGAGGCGGAGTGCTGAGCGCAGAAGAACTCGTGCGGCAGCTGCCTGCGGATTGTCGAAGAGCGCGGCAGGATCGCGGGGCGCAGCGACCAGCGCCGCCGCGCGCCGATTCGTCATCGACTGGTGCCCGCTCACCTGCTGCCGTAGCTCCACGAGCGTCGTGGCTAGCTGCCCACCGCCGAATGCGCTGACACCGAGCAGGTCACTGACGACCTCGGCGGCCGAGACGGTGGCGGAGCCGTACTCGGTGATCGCTGCGTCAAGACCACGGATGGTCGAGTCCAAGTTGCAGGTCATCTGATGCGCCCTTCGGTCGGATTGCGTGCCTTCTAATGGCGCCACATTTCGGCTTCCGGTCGATATGTGGATTGACCGGTCACTTTTGGCGCGCACGCCGCGGGCAAACATGGGGTTCAATCGAGGTGGTTTGCCCAAGCTGGATGGTGTAATGGGCGCGTGACGACCACCCTTGGGGACGCGCCAGGCACCAGACCCCCGACAGTCGACGACGTAGTGCGAGAGCTGCACGAACTCAAAAAGCGTGAGGGCATCACGGCGCCGAAGGTGCGTAGCGGCGGAGCCATGCTGCAGCGATTGCGCATCAGCGAGGATGAGCACGAGCGTCGGCGCAGCCAGGGCGTCGATCTAGCTATGGCGACTGTTGAAGCGCTGAAGTGTGTTGTGCACAGCTACCGGCGGTCGTCGGTGACCGGCAGTGGGATTGCGGATCAGCGATGGGTAATCCTGAACCATGAACTGAATCTCGACGGCGCGTTCATGCTCAATCTCGGCGAGCGGCAAAAACTTTTGTACGCTCCTGCGGTTGAACCGGGGGAAGATGTACCGAGATTAGGTGAAAAGCAATACTATTCGCGGGCGCAGGCTGTCATTGGCAGCTTCGCCGTGCACGTCCTTACGCTTCAGAAGTCGCTCTGCTGGGCGCCAGGCGAATGGGAAGCCAAGGAGGCGGCGCGCATAGCCAGACTTCCCGAGCCAGCTCGTGTTAGTGCCATCTTCGATGCGCTGATGATCGCTGCTGCCCTACACCAAGACCCTGCTGCCAGCAGCCGGACGGTCGGGGTGGCTCTTCCTGAACTCTTGGCAGCGGTTCAGGAGTTTCCCGCTAAACAACGCAACGACGCGACTCATCTGTTCTTCGCGGCCATCAGCGCTGTTGGTTCCGCTCTATACAACACGGCTGCCCGTGAGTACATGAAGACCGATGACCGCCTCGTGCTGCCGTGGGAGTTGTTCAAGCATCTCGTCTTCACAAGTCAGTGGCTGACGGATGGCGACTATGCGTTTGTGGCCAAGCGGTGCCAATCGGAGCTGCATAGCGACGTGAGTAACTGGCCGCAATGGCTGCCGTATGACCTCCAAAAACTCCTCGATGGACGCAACGAGGTGTTCTTCGATTCAGACGAAGGTCGTACTACGCAGCTGTTCATGCGTGCCTTCGAGGAGTCACTTCATCTCTTGGCATTGCTTACGCAGCGCGTTGACTCGCTGCGCCTGTGGGACGTCGCCGATACAAACGGCAATTTTGTTGTCATCACGCTCGTTCACGACGAGAAGCGACCGGGCATTGAAGCGCTACTTACACCGCCAGCAGATGACGAGAATCCTGATGCCAAGACACGCACCGTCGATTTGCAGGGCGACAACGCCGGCACCCCGCATCACCCGACAACGAGTGACCCTTCAGCAGCCCCTGACCCAAAGCAGGATCCCAGTGCGAAGGAAGACGGCAATCGGTGATTAGCGCTCGACGGGAGATAACAAATCTCCGATGAACGCTCACCCGCTTTGGCATGTGGTTCGTTGCGGCGTTGTTCTTCAATGATCCATTGCGTTATTGGCCATAATATGTTTAATTAATCTTGAGTTGTCTATCTGACAGATTCCAACTTGTACTGTGTCTGGCATTGCCGACATATTGACAGCAGACATACGAGATGAGGCCCCTGCCCTAGTCCCCTAGGGCGGAAGCCTCATCTTGTGTATCGGAAATACACGCTTCACCTATCGGTGAATGGCAACGCATGCCGCGATGGGGAGAAAGTGTGAATATGTCCCATATTTGGTACAGCGGAGTGAGATTCCGGTCGGATATCGAAGTCGACGGCCAGGATCCGCAGCGCCATGCAAAGAATGCGCCAGGCGAAGCGACCTCGTTCTATTACAGCTCCGAGGACGATCAGGAGTCGTCCGGCAGTGATCCAAGCGGATCAATCCTTCCGGACGCATTCCACACCCAATACCTGATCGACGCACACTTCGTGACTGACGAGACTGCCCGCGTCCAGATTATCGATGAGCTCGATCGTGCGGAGCATGATCATCAGCGCTGGGTATACAACATTGCGGTGCGCGTGTTGGGAGTTGAGCGGGCCAACGCCATTTTGGATGACTACGACCAACGGCTGCAGCGCTGGAGGCTCGGTGGAGCCAGGATCGTCGCTCTACGGGACGGTACAGTCGGCCGCTTCTTCGACGATTTCAATGTCATCGTCAGAACCCGTTGATGCCGTGGGAGCGAACATGACGTGCAGTTCGACAGTCCGGGGGACTGCGCGGTCTGCTCGGAAATTTCCGATACGTCGTCTGCTTGTCATATTCGCTCCACAGATGTGTGTCTGTGCTGACGAGTCCAAAAGGACGAAAGCGACTAACAATAAGAGGAGTTAGGTAGCTAGCTCTATTTGGGATGCGTGCGTTTGGGCTTCATGGACCGATCGACCATACGCACGATGAGCCTCGGGGCCGCAGCATCCACAGCGCGCGAAACCGCTGCCGCGGCAGCGGTCGCAGTCGCAGCCGTAACTTCCCGGTTATGACGTGCACGCCAAACGGTCGACCGCATGCTCTTGTATGCATCGCGCGCCGCACCCGGCTGCTTCGGCTTGGCGCCGCCCAAAGCTCGGAACAGTTGCTCCGCCACTATCGGTTGTATTTGTCGTGCCACCCGCTCGATCCCCGAAACAGCGTGCGGCACTGCAACACCGACGCGTTGATGGCGATTCGCGGTCTTCTCGGCTGACTCCATGAGCCGCGCGCCAAGTTCTGCGAACTCTGCTTCTGTCCGTGGTTTTAAGCGGCGTATGAGCGCGATTGCCACCGCTAATTCGGCCACAGCCTCTCGGAGCTGCTCGGTGTCGTCGTTTCTTAGTGCGCTCGCGATTTTTCGCGCGGCGCGTGCTTTGACGCGTCGAATCTTCGCCTGATCGTCGAGATCGGGGTGTTCGTTCGCCAGTTCGTCGAGCAGGCGCTGAACGTTCGGCAATTGCTCGGCGAATAGCGCGCCGAGAGCGGATGCTCCATCGCCCATGGACCGCTCTTCTCCTGGATCGCTTGCGCGGTCGCCAGAGTCGTCGCTGGGCTCATCGGGCATAGGCCGATCGTATCGAGCCAGGCAGACAGGTGAAGGAACGCGTCCGCGAGGGCAAGACCGGCGACCTCCTATTCGACTTTGATGAAGCGAGTGCGCATCACCCGACAACGCCGTAATGATTGATGAGGTGACCAACGACAACTTCGATGCAGTCTCCAACGCCCGTGGTGATGACGGAATCCGATCACGAACGCTCGGCAAGGCCGGCAACGACCACGATCTCCGCGAGCGTCGACTAATCGGGGTCCTGCGGCAATCTCTCGGTGTTCATGACGTGCGCCCCGTGATGCCTCCCGCGATCGGAGGCGTCACGATGCTCGATGACGCGATCGGCACGGTATCGACTCAGCGGCTCTGCTTGGAGCAGCACGGCGACACCCTGATTTTGCGCACTTGGTTGGCGGAGCTTAAACCCCAAGCCAAAGCCCTGTACCGGACCGAGCGGGCACCCAGACTCATCAAACTGCTTTCAGAGCCGGACGCGATCTGGCATGCCCGTCCCAACGTGTACCTCGCGTTTCGTAACGCTGGGGCTCCGCTGCGCCTATACCCGCACTGCAACCTGGACCCGATCGAGTACATCGTGCGCTGGTCGGGGGATGACTTCACTCGGGTGGGCGGGCATCCACGCGAGGATCTCAAGTCGACCTTGTGGCCATGGCTGCGGAGTCGTCAGTACGCCGGGCCAGAGGACGATGAGCAGGTTGACGGGTTCCTCGATCGTCTTGGTCGTCGCGATGTCCATCTACGTCCCAGTCTGGAGGTCACGCGGTCCTGGCCGTGGGCCGAGGCGGTCGGACTCGACGAGCGTGGTGCCCTCGTCGCCGACGTCCGTTCTGCAGTTGGCGACCTGCTGTCGACGATCAACGAGCCCCCGCTACCGGCGTCTACGGTCTCACTCGAACAGTAGGCGCGAATGTGGCATGCGATGGGAACGGAACGTTCCCGGGGGCTCAAATCGCCTGGTGCGCAGGCCTTTCTGCAACCGCGCGAGTGATTCGGTGCGGTCTTCGACGACTGAGTACGTCCCGCAATTCCTCCTGTGCCGCCAGCTGGAGGCGGAGCGGGTGGCGGCATCACCACAGGCGCGGTCGCGAATGCTGGTGGCGGCGGCGGAACGGTGGCCTCAAATAGTCTTAGTGCCGGAACGGCTGGCAGCGGGGCGGTCGGCGGTGACGGTGCCTCCTCAACATTCCACGGAGTCGGTGCCGGTGCAGGTGGCGCCGGCGCGTCCACTACCGGTGCAGGCTACGCGGGAGGCAACGGCGGAACCTACGGTGCTGGGGGTGGTGGCGGCGGAGCGTCGTTGAACGGCAATGTTTCTGGCGCTGGCGGCAACGGTGCGGACGGACTTTGTGTTGTCACTACGTACTTCTAATGAAAACTTTGACCGAAGCCCATACTGGTTTCGCCGCTCGGATCGGATCTAATGTTGCCTAGACCGTGATGAGTTCAGGTAATGCTCTTGTCGGAGCGAGCGGATCTCACGCGACACTAGCGAGGGCAGCGATAATGCCATCAGTCCAAGAGTTCGTGAGCTCGACGCGGCGCGGATCGGCTATTCGAAACGGTGCTTGACGCCGTACATCCCGAAGGACGGCTACGAAGGCTTGGTCGCCCGACAGGAAGAGATCTGCATCGACGAGATACATGCTGTGCTGCGCGTCGAGTGCGTTGCTCTTTTTCACTTTCCGCTCAAGTTGTGTGTGGCCCACGGCATATCGCAGCCACTCACGACGGATGTCGTGTGGCTCCAGCTCTGCGAGAAAGAACTGTGCGAACTCGTCAGCATCAGAGACAATGCGATCGATGTCGAGGTAGGCGGCGAACCACTGCCGTTGGGTCTCGTTTGACGAGTGACGTTGTGACAGGACATACCAGTAGTATTCGCCGATCAGCACCCGCCATCCGGCGGTCGAAGATCCATCCCAGCCGGGCATGACGGTGTTGGCTTCGTCGGGCGTGCAGCGCAATTCGAGGTCGATGAAATCACTGGAGAACCCGTCTTCCCTCATGCGCTGTTTGTTCTTGAGTTGCGTTTCGTACCAGTCGTCGACTGCTGCGAGCGACGGTCGGCGCACCACGTCCTGGTGAAATTTCTCAGAGTCGTTGCGGGCGTCACGCCACACTTGCTTCGTCCAGTGGGTGCGCCAGCCTGAGACGGCAGCGGCGTCAGGTATTGATCGCAGCCATGCCGGGCGCTTGCGCTGGAGCGCGGTGCGAAACTCGTTGGTACAGAGGTCAACCTCGGTGCGGAGGCGCAGTCCTTGAGCCGACGACATTGCCGCCACGATCTGGCGCCGCGTGTCGGCGTTGGGTGTTTGCATGACTTCGAGAAGCATGCTCGGCGGCAAGACGAACGCGTAACCCATATCGCGCAGGGCTGCGACAAACGTTGTTGCCGTGCCCTCCTCACCGATCCGGGACCATAGGTTGGTGTCGAGCATGACTCGCTTTTTTGTGGCCATCGTCGCCGTGAGCGCCTGGGATGTCGATTGTCACGCCACATTTCTGATTGATTCAAGCAATGAGACGAAAGCCGCGGCCTCGCTTGTCAGCCACGCGTCGAATCCTTTACGGCGCCGCTTCGCGGCCTGGTAGAGGGTTCCACGGCGCACGTCGAGCACGGCGGGGCGTCGCTTCCGATCGGGATGGGTCATCTCGGTTAGCCGGATGGCTGCCTGGATGCCGTCGCGGGACAATTCGGCATCCTTGAAGTACGGCCAGACCAGCAGCGGCTCGGATTTCGCCCGATAGATGAATTGCGGCGATACCCGCACTTCGAGGCCGCTGGCGTGCCAGGGAAGCGGCTGCGAGAACACCTCTAGGTTCTTGCCGCGGCGCCAGCGGTTCCACCCGATCTCGAGCGTTTCGTAGTGGCTGCGGCGTTTCGGGATGCATTCATCGACGGCCAGGCGGATCCGCAAGGCGTCATCGCCGTTGGCAATGCCTTCCGCAATGGCGACCCGAAACTGGCGGTAGAAGTCGTGGCTGGGTTCATACCTGCTGAACTCGTTCGCAATCACGTTCTGTACGGCTGTAATTCGACCGCTCGACATCGCCGAAGCGAACTCGACGAAACCCCCCAGGCTGATACTTGGAATGGTCGGCTCGGCCACGGTTCAGCCCTTGGGCGGATAAGGATCGTTGCCCGGCGCGACGGTGTTGGAATCGCGAATCTGGCCGTCGCGGCCGTGGATCCGGACCTCGCCGCCACCGCTGTTTCGTACGATCTCGGTGGCCCGCTGGGTCGCTTCCTGCTGGGTATCGGTATGGGCGCTGGAACGGCTTGCGCCCGGCTTCTTGACGTCCCACCCACCGCTCGGGTTCGGAACGACATGCCGGCTGTTGGGCTTCTGGCTCTTCGCCACTCTGTGCTCCTTGCACTGTTCAGGCACGGTTATTGCCGTGCGTGGCGAAGTCCAGGTCGGACAATCGGCGGGTTACCGCTGCCCCCGGCGAACGCCGGTGTTACCGTCAAGGCCTGCCGACCAAGCAGCCAAGAGGTTCCAGACCAAGGACTCCGGGCCCAAACCGGCTTTGGTCTGGGCTTCTTGGATCATAGGCCGCGCCGCAGACGACACCCGGTATCTCGATGTCGCAACAAATCGGCGGCGTTGGGGATACGGTCCGTTCAGACGGGCTGCGTCTGTGGAGAACGTACGATATCCGCAGGTCAGGCCAGCCGATCCCGAATCACAACAGTGTAGTTTGCTGTGGACAAAGCCTCGGGATGTCGGCGTTGTCCGGCGTGTCGCGTGTCGCCCCGGCGTGCTCGGCGGAACGCATCGGCACTTCGACTCAGGAGTGGTCGTCGTTCTCGGCCAGCTCGAGGTGAGTGCCGATCAGTCTTATTGATCGGTGTCCACCGAAACGAGCACGCTGGCCCGGGGAGTGATGAAATACCCTGTGGCCCTTGATACTCCACTCAACACCCGCCAGCTCGATGTACTCAGTTGGATCAACGAAGGTTGTCCAGATGGCCGGTGGACAAGCTCTTCGTACAAAGCAACTGCCGCGGCCTTGCAGAATCGGCGGCTTGTCAGTGTCACCAAGAAAGGCGGCTGGAAGGCGACGATCGAGCCTGCGGGTGCCTACTATCTGAAGCACGGCGACTATCCGACTGATCACTTCCCAAATAAGCGGCGATCGTATAGCCGGATTATGCGGTTGGCGCATTCGGAGCAAGGTAGGCCGCAACGACCGCTCACCAAGCCAGCGCCCGATGAACCGACCCCAACCCGAAAACTGCTGCAGGACATCATCGAGGCGGGTGGCGTCCTGGAGCGCAACACCCGTGACGATGACACCAACTACGGGAGCCTGGTCGCGATTATCAACCGGCGGCAGATGGCACCAGACGGCCAGCAAGTGATCCTGATGGATGGCGTCGACTACTACCACAAGGTGCTGCGGCTGTCGTCGGTAGCGGAGTGGAAGACGCAACCGCCAGCCGAGGTCGTAGCTGCCGAACGCATCGGGCGCTGGCACCCCGCGGTGGCAGCGCTGCGCAGTGAGAATCGGCTGAGTTCGATTGGATCACCGCAGCGCCAGCGAGCGCTGCGCTTGTTGCACGCCCTGGCACGAGAGGCCGAAGCTCGCGGTTACACCGTGCAGGAGCGGCCGAGACGGGAGCCTCGCGGGTACGGCTACCACGACCGTGACCGGCTGTCCGGCTGCGTGATAGTCGGCGTGACGCCGATCAAGTGCTCGGTCGGGATCGCTCAGCTGAAAGACAAAGTGCCGCACGAAGCGACGAGCAAGGAACTCGAACGCGCCAATCGCGAATCGTGGTACCGGATCCCGACCCACGACTATGTACCGTCAGGGCGCCTGTCGATCACGCTGAACACCGACAGTCGCTACTCGTCAGAGGTGTCGTGGTCGGATACCAAGACAATTTCACTGGAGTCGCGGCTGCCGGACGTCATGACCTTGTTCGAGCGATGGGCGCTCATCCACACCGAACGTACCGAAGCCGAACGCCTCGCCGAGGTCGAGAAGCAGAAGCGGATCGAGCGTGAAAATGAGCTCACCCGCCAGGCATACGTGCAGCACGCGCTCAGCGAACGGCTGATTGCCGACCTCAACGATTGGGAGCTGGTCGGTAGGCTGCGTCACTACCTCGCGGACATGGCTGACCGCATTGAGCACCTCACCGACGATGATGAACGCGTGGCAGCGGTCGAATGGCTGCAGTGGTGCAAGCAGTACACGGCCAAGCGCGACCCATTGTCGAAGCCGATCCATCAGCCGAAGATCAAGCCGCCGGGGTACGCCGAGGTGCAGGAGTTCAGGACGCGGCTGGGGTTTGGTTCTGGCTATTGGTGATCACCCACACGCCAGGCCTCGGCCGGCTACCAGTAGTACACGCGTGATGGCGGAGCGAGATCGTCGAACGCTGACTCATCACCGAGACGCCACCGGCGAAGCGCGGAGCGCAGTGCCATGCGATCGCGATGTCGCTGATTGCGATTCTCCTGTCGATGCTGCGGACCCCCATGGCACATCCAGCACGAGCAGACATTGATCCCGGTGTAGCGGAAAGTCCAGTGACAGTGAGTCATTGGCAACCACCCATCCCAATTGGTGGGAGGGCGTTCGGGAAGATCGCAGACGGCGTGATCGGATGCGTGCTGCGCGTCGGCGGTGAGATCGCCGCGGGCAAGTCGAACCCATAACGGATCGTGGGCGTCGGTGCGGGACAAGGCAGTGCCTCCAGGGGACTACTGGCCCCTGCCCGCTACCCCCGGATGAGGACGGACAGGGGCTGCGGTGTCTCCACCGAGTCCCGCGCCCTGCGGTATACCGTGCTCATTCCACCAACGTATCAGCGACAGCAAATCGGAAAAGCGAACTACTCATGCGTCATGACCGCGATTGGGTTGTTCAAACCACAGCAGTCCGCCCGGCTCCTCGGACCCGACCGCGTGACCCATCGCCCACAGCCAGTGATCGTCTTCGTACCGATCTGGCGAACCTTCGGAAAAATCAACCTTCGGGAACGGGTTGCAGTTGTCACCGTCACCACGATGTGCGGCGGCGCGACCCAGACAGAACGGACACTCGTTGTGGTCGTCGACGTTGTCCACCGTGCGCTGGGTGATCCGTTCCTTCCGGCCGTCGGGTTGTTCACGCTCGTCTTCCACACCTTCGATGCTTCCAGCTGGCACCGACAACCCGCGATCGAAGCAACGATGAGTTGCGATATGGTCCGTAAGCTCAGCGCAATGTCAGTGGGCCGGCCATCCGAGCGAAGCTATGAGCCGTTCACCGACGAACACCTCGACCGGCTGGTCAAGATTGCGCTAAATGACCAGGCCGCCATGTTCGCTCGCAGTCCTAATCTGTCGGTGTATCGCGACCGTTTGCTACTGATCGCACTCTGCCAAGGTGGTGCGCTTCACTACCTTGACGGCAAGAACGGGGTCAAAGACATTGACGTGTATAGCTTCTATGCCAGGCATCCGGCCGTGCGCATGCACCCATTCCGCCATACGGAAGCGGACTTCGGACCGTCTGAATTCGGGTACCGTCCAGCGGATTTAGAGATTCGAGGCAAGCAGCTCGTCGGCCGGGCCGTCGACCTGCTCGTGGAGCCCTGCCGGTCGGCCCTGACGCCGATCCAATTGAGGCTGTCCGGGACTGGCTTGAGTGGTCGAAGAATGAGACACCGCAACTCCTGAAGAAGAAAGCAGTCGTTGGCCTGTACCCGGATCGCTACCGGGCCAAGGTGGTGTGGCCTAGCCCTTAGTATTTGCTGGCTGAGATCGCCGCTGCGAAATAGCTTGCAGCTAAACAAAATACGTAGCACATCTAGTAGATGTGGCGTTGCCCACACCTTGCGCCGATGTTCGAACAATTGTACGATCAGTGGCCATGTCGCGTGGGTGATTTCTGATCGCGTGCCGCGCGGCTGTCCCGCCGAACTCCCATCGAAAGGTGTCACCGATGGCTCACCGCACTCCTATCCGCCACGGCGAGATTCTGCTGCTGCCGATCGATGCCACGCCGAACGGCACCAGTGCACAGGTGACGAGTTGCATTGTCGGGCATAGTGAATCGGGTCATCACCACGTACTCGAGAGCGATGACGTCTTCGAGCAGATCGTCGCGGCGAACGGTGACCTGTTCGTCGACCTCGACCGGCCTACCCCGCTCCGCCACCACAAGACCCACCAGCAGCACCGAGAGATTGTTGTTCCGGCGGGCGCATGGAAGGTCATTCGCAAAACCGAGTTCGACGTCCGATCGTCAGTCGCGCCGCGGCGTGTCGTCGCCGACTGACCATGGCCTTCAGCCGGACCCGAGTCGTTGAGCTCGTCGCCGAGTTCTATCGATCCCTCGGCGCGCACACCGGCACCAAGTACGTCGTGGTGGCCAATCTCGATGAAGCGCTGCGATTGGCGGCGGCGCACCGGGTCGACGCGCGGCTGGCGGACCATCCGCTTCGGCAGAGTGCACGCACACTCGAGGATTTGGACGAGGACCGCCGACGCCTGGGCGGCATCCAGCGGCTGGTCTTTGGACATGTGGCACGGCGATACGTCGCGAGCCGCCGCATCTTCTGGCTGAGTGACCTCGTCGTCATCTCCGCCGACAATGCTGTCGGTTTGAAGAACGCGATCGGTGAAGCAAGCTGTAGTGGCTTGGGCTGGCTGATCGCCGCCGATCGGATGGCGATCATTGTGCCAACACCAGTCGTGCGGCTCGCCGAGGGGCGAACAGATGTCCTTCACGACGACAGCGGCCGCATGGCGATCGTCTGGCCCGATGGCCACGGCTACCACTTCCTCCGCGGCGTCCACTTCGACAGGCGGTTGTACTTCCAAGTGATCAACCACGAGCTGCTCATCCAGGACATCGCCGCGCTCGCCGACGCCGATCAACGGGCGGTTGCCTTGCAGTACCTCACCTTTGAACAGCTGGTGATTGATTCTGATGCAACGCTCATCGACCGCGGCGTCCGCGGCACCTCCCTGTACCGCTTGGAACTGCCGCCGCGCATGGCCCGCGACCGTAAGCGGGGGTATGGCAAGTACGACTACTTCATTCACATGCGCGACGCCAGCCACCCCGAGCGTGAGTTCGTCGAGTGGGTGGATCCGCAGGTTGCCCAATTACGCGACGCCGAACTCTGCCAAGCGCACGCGTTCGGCATCAGCCTCGACGACTGGCTGTCGATCGAGCATGAGGGATAGGAAGCCATAAATGTCTCTATGGAACTGGAAAGCGTCACTACGGAACAGAAAAGGAACAGCGTCATCATGCTTCCGGATGAGTACGACATACTGATCAACGTCACCTACCATGGTGTCGCCGTGCAGATTTCAGACCGCTCCACCGACCAAATCACGCATGAGCAGAACGACTTAGACGATGTCAACGCTGCGATCGATTACGTTGTGCGGACGATCAAGGTAGACACGGCTGGGTAGTGTCGCCTCGGTTTCTCACCCTCTTAATCGTGAGAGTCGTTGTGCGACAGTGCTCCACGGCACGTCATTATTGAGATGGCTCCAAGAGAATCGGAGCGCACCGTCGATACGCTCCTTCGGAAGTTCTGCGGCGACGAGAACATGACTCGGTTCGTACTTCTGAGAGGTGCATGCCGATCCGTTCGACACCGCAACGACGTCCTTGAGGGCGACGATGGCGGCTTCGGCGTCGACGCCCGGCACTGAGAAGTTGAGAGTGTGCGGCACCGTGCGCGCTTCGTCACCGTTGAGTTGAATTTCGAGCGGCGACAATGCGGCCAGTGCTTCCCGTTTGATCGCCGCAACGCGCTCGGATCGGGCGTCGTATTCACGAAGCGCCAGCTCGGCGGCAAGGCCAAGGCCGGCAATCAGCGCAACCGGAAGCGTGCCGGGCCTGAGTCCTCGCTCCTGCCCGCCACCGAACATCAGTGGTGCTAATGGGATGCGCCGGAAACCGCGGCGCCGGGTCACAAGCGCGCCAATGCCTTTGGGCGCAAAGACTTTGTGTCCGGAGACGCTGAGCATGTCGATCCGTGGAGACCGCAGGGGCTCGATGAGCTTGCCGAATGCTTGGGCCGCGTCCACGTGGAAGTAGGCGTCATGCTGGTCCAGCGCCGCGGCGATGTCGGCGATTGGTTGAATGACGCCGGTCTCGTTGTTGACGGCCATGACCGATACGAGGAGCGTGTCCGGGCGGATGGCGTCGGCAATAGCGGTCGGATCGACCCATCCGCCGCGAGTTGGCGGCACCAGCGTGACGTCGAAACCACGATCCACGAGCGCAGCGAGCGGTTCCAACACCGCTTTGTGTTCGATCTGGGTCGACACGATGTGGCGCCTGCCAGCCGCCTCACCTGAGGGCGCCAAGCCGAGGATCGCCAGGTTGTTACTCTCCGTTGCGCCGCTCGTAAATGTCACCTCATCGGGACGGGCGGTGACTACTGCGGCTACCTGCTCTCGGGAGAGGGCCACGCGTTCTTTGGCGATCTGCCCATATCCGTGCGTACGGCTGCCCGAATTGCCGAACTCGTGCGCCATGTAGGTCATCACCTCCGCCGATACCCGTGGGTCCACCGGTGTCGTGGCATTGCAATCCAGATAGATGGGGCGGCCAGCGGTTTCTGAGACCGGAGAACCCGGTGCGGCGGATCTGTCGGTGGGCGTGTCTACCGTCATGATCCAAGACGGTACGCGTAGGTTCTGACATGCGTTCGGAGAAACGCGGCCACGTGTACGGATTGCGTTTTCCGAACAAATACGGTAGGAGGATGAGAGGTGACGCAAACCACCGCTGCCCCGCATCATTCGCCCGAAACCGCAGGTCGACCCCGTGCTGCCGGATTTGAGTACGTCTTCCCAGCTATCAGAGGGGTTCAGGCCGGTCGCGAGTACTACGTAACGATGTGCCCGTTGCGGCTCATCCCTCGGATGTTTCTGTTCGATGAGGAAGAGCTGACGCCGGAGCTGCGCGCGCAACGCACCCTCAACAAAGGGCGGGTGCCGGAGATCGCGCGATACATCGTGGAGAACAGTGACAGCTACGTCTTCTCTGCCCTGACCGCTTCCGTGGATGCCGATGTTCATTTCGAGCCGATTGCGAGCGATGGGCCCAGTGAGCGGGTCGGCACGCTCACCATCCCGATGTCGGCCCGCTTCGTCATCAACGACGGTCAGCACCGACGTGCAGGCATTCAGCAGGCGTTGGCCGAGAACCCCGCTCTAGGCGACGAGAGCATTGCGATTGTCATGTTCCTCGACGTTGGCTTAGAGCGCTGCCAACAAATGTTCGCCGATCTCAACCGGTACGCGGTACGGCCCGCCAAATCGATAGGCGTGCTCTACGACCATCGGGACGAGATATCAGCGCTAACAAGGCTTGTCGTCATGCGCTCGCCATTTCTGCGCGATCTCACCGAGATGGAGACGTCAAACCTTGCGCAGCGGTCACGAAAGCTGTTCACGCTGTCGGCGTTCTACACAGCGACGAAAGCGCTGCTCGATGGGATCGAGGAAGACTTCGAGCGCCAGGTTGACCTCACGGCAAAGTACTGGGAGTTGGTGGCTGATCAGTTCCCGGAGTGGGAGCAGGTATTCAACCGGGAGATCACGGCCGGCGAAGTGAGGCAGGACTTCATTCACACACATGGCATCGTCCTGCACGCATTAGGCAAGGTCGGCAACAGTCTCTTAAGCCAAAGCAAGGGTGTCCGGGCATGGTCGACAGCCCTCAAGAAGCTGCGCGAACTGGACTGGCACCGGTCAAGCAGCATGTGGGAGGGCCGCGCCGTCATCGGCGGGCGCGTATCGAAGAGCGCCGCCAACGTCCTCCTCACTACGGCGGCGATGCGCGCTGTAATGGGGCTGCCGTTGCCACCAGACGAACAACGGGCAGAAGACGCATTTCAAGGAGGGGTTAGATGAAGCGGAGTCTGCCTATCTCGCCGAAGCGGCGATCGGCGTTCGACGAACTGGGATTCGCGGCGACCATCGAAACGGTCGTCAACAAGACGCAGGAACTTTATGCGGCTGACGACGTGCCATGGGTGGTCGGCTACTCGGGTGGCAAGGACTCGACTGCCGTTCTGCAGATCGTATGGCTTGCGCTGAAAGGACTTTCGGAGAAGCAGCGCCACAAGCCCGTCCATGTGATTAGTACCGACACGTTGGTCGAGAACCCGGTTGTCGCCGCGTGGGTGACGCATTCGTTGGAGGTAATGGAGAGTGCGGCGCGTGAGGGTGGACTTCCCATCGCACCCCATCGTTTGACTCCGGCGGTGGCGGATACATTCTGGGTCAACCTGATCGGTCGGGGCTACCCCGCACCTCGGCCGAAGTTTCGGTGGTGCACCGAACGCCTGAAGATCAAGCCGTCGAACTCATTCATCCGCGAGATGGTGAAAGCACACGGGGAGGCCATCCTCGTACTAGGAACGCGCAAGGCCGAGAGTTCGGGGCGGTCCCATCGAATGACCGAACTGCAAGCGCGCCGGGTGCGAGATCTCCTGAGCCCGAACAATTCCCTGCCGAACTGCCTCGTCTATTCGCCGATTGAGGACTGGTCCAACGATGACGTGTGGACCTTCCTGATGCAAGAAGCGAATCCGTGGGGCTATTCCAACAAAGAGCTACTCACCATGTACCAGGGCGCCTCGCCGGACGGCGAATGCCCGCTGGTTGTCGACTCCAGCACGCCGAGTTGCGGCGACAGTCGATTCGGTTGCTGGACGTGCACACTCGTCGATAAAGACAAGTCGATGTCGGCGATGATTCAGAACGACGAGGAGAAGGAGTGGATGCTGCCGCTGCTTGATCTCCGAAACGCACTCGATGTCGCCGACGACCGGCACCTCCGTGACTTCCGGCGGATGAACGGGGCGGTCCAGCTCTTCCACGGCAAGCCGATTCCCGGACCGTACACCCAAGCCTCACGTGAGGACTGGCTGCGCAGATTGCTTGAGGCACAGGCGTACATCCGGGAAGAGGGACCCGAGTACGTCCGGTCCCTTGACCTGATTACACAAGCTGAGCTCGAGGAGATCCGCCGGATCTGGGTTGTGGAGAAGCACGAGTTCGAGGACCACCTTCCAGGCATCTACGAACAAGCCATGGGCAGGCCCTACCCCGGCGGACCGCTCGACGAGCATCTGCCTTTGGGCCCGGAACTGATTGAGACGCTGCGGGAAGTAGCCGATGGTGATCGATTGCACTTTGAACTCGTCCGCGAACTACTCGATATCGAACAGCGATACCAGTCTCAGGCTCGTCGTGCCGGACTGTTCGATTCGCTCGAAGGTGCGATTCGACGGAATTTCTACGACGACGAGACTGACGCCACCCTCCGTGCGCACCGACGCAAAGCCGCCATGGAGCGAAACGGCGATCCGACGGACGAACCTGACCCTCTCGACATCATCGATGGATACGTGCGGCAGAAGTCAGGGGAGGAGGTCGTTCAGTGATTCTTGATTCGCTCATCTTGGAGAACGTCGGCACGTATCGAGGAAAGAACGAAATCCGGCTGACACCACCATCTTCGAAGAAGCCCGTTGTTCTCATCGGCGGTTTGAACGGTGCTGGTAAGACGACGATCCTCGAAGCCATCCATCTGGCCCTCTACGGGGTGCTGTCCCAAGCGCGTCGCCGGCGCACCGGTAGCTACGACAGCTACCTCAGAAGCCTTATCCACCACGGCATTCCTGCTTCCGAAGGCGCCGCCGTCGAGCTGACCTTCCACGTCTTCCAGCAGGGAGTGAAGCACAGTTATCGGATCAGGCGTCGGTGGCAAGGCGGCGGTGCTGCTCTCCGCGAATTCGTTCTGGTATGGGTCGATGGGAAGTTCGATGAAGCCCTTGCATCGGCCTGGAGCGAGTATGTCGAGAGCTTTATCCCACGCGGTATCGCTGGCCTGTTCTTCTTCGATGGCGAGCAAATTGAAGCGCTGGCTGATCTGGAACAGTCACAACGTGTGCTGCAATCCGCGCTTGCCGCTCTGCTTGGGCTTGATCTGATCGACCGCCTGGCAACGGATTTGGCCGTGATCCGTCGTCGCCACCGTGGCGCCGAGGTGCCTGAGGAGCTGCGCCAACTTGTCGAGGCAAACCGGACCGCCGTCACCTACGCGCGCCAAGCCGCGGAACTCGCCCAAGAGCAGGTCGGCACTGCGAAGGTGGAGGCGGAGCGGGCCGATAAGCGCCTGAATGCAGTCACCGAGCAATATCGAGCCGCTGGCGGTGGGTTACTCGAGCAACGTGAGGCGGCAGAGGCGCGTCTGATGCTGGTTCGTCAGCAGATTACTGATGTTGACGAAGAGCTACGCGCCGAGGCGGCCGAAGCGGCTCCTCTTCTGCAGGCGACCCACCTGCTGGCTTCACTCGCGAATCAGGTTGCGTTGGAACAGGATGCACACCGTGAGTCACTCGTGATCGATGTCGTTGCGGCACGAGATCAGGTACTGCTAGACCAATTGCAGAAAGCGAAAGTACGCGGGGCGGCGCTGACAGCACTGAAATCATTTATGTCGACTGACGTCGCCGAGCGCCAGGAGGCGTCGGCGCGAGTGCCGATGATCAGCGGGCTTACTGACGGCCGCACGGTTGACGCATTGCAGTCGAGCATCCTGCCA
The DNA here is from genome assembly GCF_001673365.1 of Mycobacterium asiaticum. GTDB lineage: Bacteria > Actinomycetota > Actinomycetes > Mycobacteriales > Mycobacteriaceae > Mycobacterium > Mycobacterium asiaticum_A. The sequence continues at coordinate 70,178 of NZ_LZLS01000065.1, read as the reverse complement.
TCATCGCGCAAGCGACTGTTATCGCTCGTGGACCGGCGGGACAAGCTCACGGGAGAGCTGGAGCAGGCCGAGCGGACTCTCGTCGCCATTCCAGACCCGGAGGCGCTGGCGACGATCAAGCAAGAACTCGACGAGGCCTCGCAGCACGCGGTGCGCTGCCATGCCTTGCTCATTCAGGCTGAAGACCGGTTGGAGGCGGCACGGCAGGAGCGTGCTCGCGCTGACACCACGTACGAGGCCGCCATGGACCAGGCGGCGCGGGCCACACTCGACGCCGACGATGACCGTCGCCTCGTGGAGCACGCCGAACGCGCACGAAAAACCCTGGACGCCTTGAAGATCAAAGCGGCTGAACGCCATGTCGGTCAGATATCGAGGCTGGTGCTTGAAGCCCTCGGGCGGCTGCTACGAAAGGATCGTCTAGTCACTGACGTTCGGATCGATCCCACCACGTACGCGGTGGAGCTTGTCGGGTCGGACGGTCAGAGTCTTGCGGCCACGGAGTTGTCGGCGGGTGAACGTCAATTACTCGCGGTCGCGCTGCTCTGGGGCCTTGCGCAAGCCGCTGGGCAGCCGCTACCGATGGTCATTGATACGCCGCTCGGCCGCCTCGACGGAGAACACCGTGGTCGACTCGTTGAACGGTACTTCCCTCATGCTGCGCACCAGGTAGTACTGCTTTCGACCGATACCGAGGTCGATGAAGCGGCGTTGAAGACGTTGCGGCCGTTTGTAGGGCGGATGTATCAGCTGGATTTCGATGGCACCACCAACGCCACCACGATCCGACCCGGCTATTTCTGGGAGTAAGTATGGGTATCGAACACATCAGGCTGACAACGACGGGACGCGACCAGCTGGTCACTCTGAAGCGTCGTACAGGCATCACGCAATGGAATGTGTTGTGCCGGTGGGCGTTGTGCCGTTCGTTAGCCGAGGCAGCACCGCCCCCATCAGCGAAGCTTGTCTTCGACAGCAATGTCGAAATGACGTGGCGGGTATTCGCCGGTGAGTATGGCGACGAGCTACTCGCGCTCGTGCGCTACCGGTGCCACGTCGATGGTCTCCCGACCGATGAGGACACCGTGAGCCAACAGCTGCGCCTGCACCTTCATCGAGGCATCGGCTACCTCGTCGGAGATCCCCGTGTCACCAACATCGCCGGGCTCGCGACTGTCGCACTGGACCAGCCGCCAGCCGCATGACGCAGCAGGTCGCGCGTCACCGGACAGCGATGACGCGCGCGGCGTTGTCCCGTCCGATTGCGCTGGCCGTGGCCGACGGTGTTCTGAATACCTCTTTGTCCGTGTTCGATTACGGCTGCGGGCGGGGCGATGATCTGCGGAACCTCAGCGCGCTCGGATATCGGAGTGATGGGTGGGACCCGGGCCACCGACCGGGGACTGCCCTCCGCTCCGCCGATGTCGTAAACCTGGGCTACGTCGTGAACGTCATTGAGGACCGGGTCGAGCGCCGCGAGACATTGCAGCGCGCTTGGAATCTCGCTGCGCAGGTGCTGATCGTTTCTGCCAGGCTGGTATGGGAAGCGAGAGACCTTGAAGGTCGGCCCCACGCCGATGGGGTCGTGACGAGGACCGGCACCTTCCAAAAGTTCTATGAGCAAGCCGAATTGGCAACATGGATCGAAGAGACGCTCGGGGTCAAACCCATCGCCGCTTCACCAGGCATCTTCTACGTCTTCCGCGACACCACCCTCGCTCACGAGTTCCTCGCGACACGGGCATACACCTACCGGCCTCGTGTGCACGTCGATCCGCACGCGGTGTACGAAGCCCATCAAGAGACTTTGGCACCGTTGCTTGACTTCCTTCGCGTCCACGCTCGACCGCCCCGTGCCGACGAACTGGGGGAGGCCGCGGCTCACATTCGGGAGCAGTTCACGAGTATTGCCCGTGCTACCAACCTTATTCGGCAGGTTACCGATGACGGATATTGGGAACAGGTCGCGCTGCAGCGGCGCCAGGAGCTACTCGTTTACATCGCGATGTCACGATTTGGTCGGCGCCCGCGATACAGTGAACTAGCGAAAACCCTTGCGGCAGATATCAAAGCTCACTTCGGCAAGTATAGCGACGCGTGCCTCCAAGCTGACCGGCTGCTGCTCGCGACCGGTGACCCCGCGATAGTGCTCGTCTCAGCCCGAAGCAGCGGCGTCGGTAAGCAGACACCGTCCGCGCTGTACGTACACCGATCTGCACTCGGGCTACTGCCGCCGGTCCTGCGCGTGTATGAGGGTTGCGGTCGTGTCCTTGCGGGCACCGTGGAACACGCTAACCTCGTGAAGCTGTCGGTCACCGAGCCGCAAGTGTCCTACCTCACCTACCCCGACTTCGACCGCGACCCGCACCCCACCCTGCGATCGGCTATAACCGTGAATCTCCGGAGGCTCAGTGTCGATTGGCGTGACTACAGCCGCTCGCAAAATCCCCCATTGCTTCACCGCAAGGAGGAGTTTGTCGGACCAGATCATCCGAAACGCTCACTGTACGAACGCCTGACGCGGGCAGAGACGAAGGCCGGGCTCTACGAGCACCCCGAGCACATCGGCACACTCAAGGGTTGGCTGGCCACCCTGGACGCGGCCGGTATGTCGCTTCGGGGGCATCGATTGGCACGTCGTTGAGCAGCCGGTTGTCTTCGTTCAACAAATGCTCGGGCAAGCGGGCATGGTGCGATGACTGCTGCTGAGATACTCGATTTCGTCCGCAGGCGGATGCGACAGTCGTCCTACTACCAACCACTTGTGATCCGTGCACTCATAACTGCCGGCGGCAGTCTTTCGCAGGAGGAGCTCGCGAAGGAGCTTCTCCTCGAAGACCGGTTTGCGGTCGAGAAGGCAGTCCGGACGTTAATGCGTTGGCCGAAAAGCACTTTGGAGAAGCATGGAATTATTGCGTACGATCGAAAGAGTCGCACATTCCAGTTACTCGTTGACCTCGAGGACAGTACGGTTCGGGAACAGATCGTTACTGAGTGTGATTTGGCGATCCGCGGCTGGCAGCAAAAGGAATCACCCAGGGCAGCATCACGATTCTTCAGCGTGATCGAAGCGGCTGGCGGACGCTGCCAGGCGTGCGGTGTGCCCGGTTCCGTACGACCGATCGATGTCGATCACATCGTGCCCCGTAGTCACTCGGTCAAAGGGTTCGTGACGCTGAGGGACGGCTGTCGTGTTCCGGTCGACGACCTGCGCAACCTTCAGGCCCTGTGCTCCCGATGCAATCGGGGAAAGCGTGACGCTTCGACATTCGACTTTCGCCCGACCCGTGAGCGGCTCGCCGAGACCATTCGGGACGTGCTAGAACACGGCGCCAATCTCGGCTATGAGCCATCTGAGCTGATGGCCATGGTGACAATAGAGGCCACGGACTCCGACGCGGTTCAGCCAGAGAGCAGCTGACGGCGGTCCGCGCGAAGGTCCAAGAGTTGCCGGTGCGCGTCGCAGCGATCAACTCATTTGGTGGAGCGCTGCAACAATCGGCCTTCTCAGACCCCCTAGGTATGTGAGAGCAGCTACCGCTGAGGCTCACCGCACGACAACGCCAGCAATCTGGCTTGGGTGTCGGAGGTCGGCGGTAGAATGGCTCTCACCCGACAACTAAATACCTACAACTCCGTAGCGACCGCGTCCCACCGAATGGGGGCCGTAGTCAGGACAGGAATACAGCATGTTTAGTTCACAGGCGCAGTCTGCCTACCTCACCCTCCAGTCCATGGCCATGTCGGCCAAGGACAACTACACCCTCAATCGGGCCGAGCGTGCTCTCGATGAGATCCTCCGGAATCCCGGGAACGCCAAACCTGCAGGTCACCAGGTCCGCAGCGCGTGGGCAAACGCCGGAAAGGTGCTCGATAACCGGCGCCGGATCGTGCCCCAGCTGTCCCTCGATACACCCGGTCTCCAGGTCGCCGAGGCTGATGGAGCCTATGACACCGTCGACATTCTCGACTGGCTGGACCACGCGGCGGTGTCCGCGTCGGATCGGAATGTTCTGCGCAGTCTTGCCGGTGGTGCCGATGCCGAAGCGCTCGCCGACGATGCGGGGGTGCCGGTGCAGCGGCTCCGTGAGCGCATCTCACGCGCCCGACGTGTCGGGCACGCCGACTACCAGTCGTCGGTGGTGGCCGCATGACCGCCCTGCATCTCTCCATGCGCCCGTTGCGGCTGGTGCCATGGATGGTTCGAGCCGTGATTCCGGCTGGCCATATTGGAACGTACGCACTCCGTCGCGGCGGTGGCGTTACCTACATCGGGCGCAGTGACGACCTTCGACGACGGTTGATCGTCCACGCGGCGTCAGATCGGGCCGACTTTTTCACCTATGACCTGCACAGGACATCTGTGCAGGCTTACGAAGTGGAGAGCGCGCTGTTTCACATCCTGGCAGGGGAGGTCACCAACCAGATCCACCCTGCGGCGCCCGCGCACTCCGGCGCAATCTGTCCGTTCTGTCGAGTTGTCGCAGTCGCTGCGCTCTCGGAACGAATCAACTTCCGAAATTACCCAAGCCATGCGGCGTAACAGGCGACACCGTGCCTCGCTCCTTAAGAAAGGAAGATCAAAATGACTGACAACCCAGTTTTCATCGCACCCGATAGTTCAGGGAAGACACCACGAGGTGCCGCCAACACGTCAGACGGTACACACGCTGACATCATTCAGATCGACACTGCGCTGGAGTCCATGCGCGACTCAGGATTCGATTTGACGGCGGCAGCTGGTGAGCCCATTGATAACAGCATCGAGGCGGATGCGTCGTTGATCCGGGTGCAGACCGCTTACGGCGAAGGCAAGCGTGCGATTAATGAGATCGCCTTCGCCGATAACGGCATGGGGATTAGCCCCAACATCATGGCGCGCTCGCTTTCGATGGGGTTTAGCTCTCGGTACGGGCAACGCGCCGGGCTCGGTCGGTTCGGCGTCGGCATGAAGCTGGCCGGCCTAAGCCTTGGCCGACGCATCGATGTCTTTACAAAGCGGCGCGACAGCGAGGACATCTGGCACGCCTACATAGACCTGAACGAGATCAGGGACGGGAAGCAGACCCACATTGAGTCACGGGTTGTGACCGCATGGCCTGAGGACCATGCCCAGCTAATGGCGGGATCCGATGGCCAGCCCTTCGAGTCCGGGACGTTGGTCGTGTTCGGCAAGATCGATCGCCTGACGAGCGGAGGCCACTACGGCACCGCACTCGACGAGAAGCTGAGCGAGCTGCGGACCTTCATTGCCCGTACGTACCGCTTCTTTCTCGATAAGGGACTGCACATCGAATTAGACGGGAAGCCGGTCACGCTGCTCGACCCGCTGTTCCGTCTGGACAATCCGCGGATCATCAAGCGGTACAAGCCGGCTGATGTTCGAGGCGTCGTCATTGACGAAGGCGAGATCGAGATCGCAAACAAGCAGAGCATCTACGTCACAGTGACCCTTGCGCCTCCAGAGTTTCGTCACCGTTCTGGTGATGGCGGTAATACCGACCACCTCGGCCGTGACATCAGGGAGTTTCAGATCGCTGAGAGCGCTGGAAAGATTAGCATGGTTCGCAATGGCCGCGAGATCAATTACGACATCGTGCCCCGTCTGTTGCCGGCTGGCATCGACAAAGTTGATCGTTACATCGGTATCGAAGTGAAGTTCCCTGCTGAGCTGGACGAGTTCTTCCAGGTGCGAAACGTCAAGCGCGGCGCTGTCCCGGTAAGGAAGCTCCGAGAGGAACTCAGGGGATGGCTGGAGCGGCCGGTTCGGCAGGCACGGCGCGAAATCCGCGAGCACTGGGGTGAGGTGGAGACGAGGGAGCGTGCGAACACCGACTCGTACGAAAAGGTCACCGACGCCGTGGCGCATGTCGAGAAAACCAGCCCCCGCGGTCAAGCCGGAAGGGATGTCAGCGATGAGGAGACGACCAGAATCATCGATGAGATTCTCGAGGATCTCAAAGTTGCCGGCTCGGAGGATCAAGAATCCATCGATAGTGTCCGAAAGCGTCTCGACGAGAAGCCGATCAACCTGGTCGATGCGCAATGGCCGGGTTCGGACTTATTTAGGATTCGCCATCTCAACGGTCGTGCCATCGTGGAGATCAACCATCGACATCCAGTATGGCGAGATGTATTCGACCCCCTCAAGAAGGTTGCAGATGACGGTGGTGCCGGGAGCACCGAGCAGGAGTTGGTCGCGCTGATCCGTAAAGCGAGCGCGGCGATCGAGGTGCTGGTGCTTGCGTATGCGAAAGCCGAGAACCTCCACGTGGATCCAGATACGCAATTCGAACAACTGCGCACGTACTGGGGCACATTTGCGAAGGCATATCTGGGCGAGGTGATCAAGAAAGACTAGGCAAATCTATTTGGACACATCCCCGTTGGCCGAGTTAATGACTCAGCCAACGGGGATGTTCCGAATGGGGGCGGTTTAGCCCCAAGACACTCCGCCGAGCAGCTCCTGGACTGAAAGTGGCTTTGCTCCACCGCTTTCGGCCAAGATATCGGTCACGAGGTCGATAACGACGAGGTCGACCGGCTGGTGGCGGACGTTAATCTGCTCCTGGATGTATTCGAGACCGCCATTGGCGAACTCCTCGAAGATCTTGATCCGTTCCTCCAGTCGCGAGCCGTCCATGATCTCCGGGTCGTCCGAGACAACGTTCGCGGCGATCATGTTGATGAGCGCCTCGCTGAAGCCCGGATCGGTCAGCACCCCGTATCGAATCGGATCACCGGAGCTGGCGGTGAACGGAACGCGGCGCTGCTGGTGAAATCCGACCGCGGCCGCAAACAAGAGAATGTCGCGGTAGGTCGGAAACTTGGCCTCATTCTGCATCTCCTGGATCAGCACCTCGTGCTGTTGCGGCCGACGAACCCGGACCTCGCCCTGCGCGGCTGTCACTTGATCTCCTTCAGTTCGGAGTGGTCGGAATCGTCGGATCGTATGTAGGGATACGACGAACCTTCAAGCTCGATGTCCTCGGCGATACCGCCTGTCGCGGTGGTGTGGGCCTCGATGACGCCGAGATGGCTTACATAAGGAAGCAACTCCGTGACCACCTTGCCGAGTCCTTGGCTCTTGCTCACGAGAACCACCAACTGTGGCGCCATCTGCGCGAGCGCTCGCGACACCGCTTCCTGGTAGTCCTGATCAAGTGAGCCAAATGCCGCGTCCATGACGATCGGGAAGGTGCCTGCATCGACCGCAGCTTCGCCTTCAGCCCGTCCGCCTTTGCGGATTTCACGCGCCAGCTTGGAAACTGCGGCCACAAAACTGAGACTCAGAATTTGGTTCTCGCCAGTCGATTTCGGAACAGGCAGTTCCACACCATTGACGTTCTGATGCAGCGTCAGCTCGAAACCCTCGTTGAGGGTCGGGACATACGGCTTGAAGGTGATGCCCTTGAACACCTCCTTAACCTCGGCGTCGAGTCGCTGTCGCATGTCTTCCTCGCGGAAGGCAAGAATCTCCTCCAGCGCCTTCTTCACTGCAAGGACCAACTCTGATCGCGAACGGGCCTTTTGGGCCAGCTCGTCAGTTACCTCCGCCCGCGAACGCTCTCGCGATTTCTGATCGATCTCTTTCTCAATGGATTCAAGCTCTGCAAGCAACGATCCCTTACGCTGATTCTTGACTGCGATGCGGCCGTCCAGATCGATTCGTTTTGCTTCCAGCTGCTGTACGTCCTCCAGTCGGCTGTCTTTGAGCTTGAGGTCTAGCTCCGACTTACGCGCCTCAAGGCGCGAAACTCGTTCTCGCTCAGTCTGAATCCGATCAAGCAAGCTGCTCAGCGTATCCCGAAGGCTCACTCGGGCGTCCGCCAGCGGATCAATCTGGCCGCTGAGGCGCTGCCAAGCGGTCTCTACCGCCTGCAGCCCTGCACGTTGGCGCCATTCCTTGACGTGGTCCCATGGAGCGCTATGTTCTGTCAGCGGTGTCCCACAGATGCACGCCCCTTCTTCGAGCAACTGGTCAACGAACTCGCGCTTTAGCGGCGCTGGCAACGCTCCCTTTTGGTACAGGTTGTCGGCCATCGCCTTCGTCTTCTCACCTAGCTCCTCGGTAAACGCCAAGAATCCTTTAGTCCCGATTAGCAACGAGCGCTCGGTGCGTGCCGCGGTGTGGGCCGTACGCGCCTCATTCAGTTCGGTTGAGACCGCGTCGCGTTCGGCTTGGATGGGCGCGGCTTCATTGTGTTGCCGCAGGAGTTCCAAGGTTGCGTCGCGCTCCTCGGTCAGGCTGGCGATGTCGCCCTCGATCAGCTTGAGATCGTCCTTCGCTTTGGTCTGCCGGTCCGTGAGTGAATCGATTGCATCCTGTATCGCACTTGCTGTTTCGCCACCATGTTTCTTGAGTTCGTCGGTGAGCTTGCGATTCACTTTTGGCAGGTGGGTGATGGCCCGCTCGACCTGCTCCAAGTCGAGCAGTACCTTGATGTCCTTCTGCACTTCGGCGTAGGCGCCCTTCTTCACCAGGTTCTCGATCCGCTCACCGTTGAAGAAGAAGAACCGGCTGACGCCGACGGGCAGGATCGTGTGGATCTTCTCCTGCGGGACCTCGACCACTTCGGATGATCCATCCGCTCTGGTCGTCCATAGTTGCAAGGTGGGGGACAGCGGGCCTTGGTCGTCAGACTCCTTACGAAGGTGCGCGCTCCTACGCAGGCGGTAGTCCTGACCTTCGTGGTCGAACCGGATCTCCACGGCGACCTCAACTGAATCGCCGATGGGGAGCGCTCGCCAGACGCTGTCAGTGATCATTCGGTGTTGCTGTTCAACGTCTTCGGACATGTTGCCGTACAGGCCCCATGTGAAGGCGTTGAGGAGTGTCGTCTTGCCGGCGCCGTTGGCACCGAAGACCAGCGTCACCGGCTTGATGGCATCCGATGTGAGGTCGAGGGTCTGTGTTCCCTTGAACTGCCGGAAGTTCGTCAGCGTGATGGATTGCAGCTTCACGGAATTATCTCCTTCACGGCCGCGAGTAAATCCTCGGTTGCGTCGTACGCCGTGATATGAAGTTTCGCGCGCTCAATCTCCAACACCCGCTTCAACAGTGCGAGCTGCTCCGGCGTCAGCTCCTCCAGCACCTGCCGCTCTGTCCGCTTATCCGTCACACCGTTTCCTTCATCGTTGGGTCCTGCCCGTTGGTTATTCGTCTACTACATATCCATGAGTTGATAGCGCTCCTTAAGGGGACGCAAGGCCCGTAAAGTCGTTTCATAGTTTTCCGACAGCTTCCCAAATTCGTTGGCCCTCTCTAATTCTCGTATGAGAAGAGCCCGCTCTACGGTGAAATTGACCGGAGCTCCCGCCGGAGGAACAGCCAAATAATCGAGGATCTCGGCGCGTTCCTTCCCAGGTGCGCGGCGAAGCAGACGGCCGCGCCGTTGGATGAACTGGCGTGGATTACTGCTACTGGCAAGGAGATAACCCACTCGGGCGTCGGGTATATCTACTCCCTCGTCCAGGCAGCGCATCGCGATCAATGTGCGAAGGTCGCTGCCGCTGCCGAATCGTCGTAGCAGAACCTTGCGTTCGCCGCGCGGCGTCTCCGAAACATAGGTATGTCCCGACAGACGAAGTTCGTTGCCCACAAGGTGCATAACCTCGTCGACCTGTCTCGGTCCTGGCGGCTCTCCAGGCTCAGTCGGCCGCCGCCCTTCGGCGCAGTAGATGAGTTGGAACCACTCATCGCGCCGCGCATCCAAATCGGCTCGCAGTGCGGCGATTTTGCCTTCGGCATGTCCGAGGACCCCGGCCCGCTGACGGAGCAAGAAGCCGAGTGGCGAGTTCGGGTCCGAATCCTTCAGGTTGTCGCCGGAGGCGATGCGCTTGGCAATCTGAGCCGAAAGGTCCAAATAGAGATTGGTCTCGGCGGCATTGAGCTCTATCAGACGAGGAACGTAGAGGTAACGCGTCAGCGCACCCATCTCGATTGCCTCGCCGAGACCGAGTTCGAAGCACACTGGTCCGAAGTAATCAGTGAGGGCATCGGTCCCTTCATCGTCGAACCACCGCTCGGGTGTCGCTGAGAGTCCGAGACGGTAGGTTGCGTTCTGCGGCAGGGCCGAACGGTATGTTGCGGAACCGAGGTTATGTGCTTCGTCAGCGATGACTAGCAGTGGTTGTGTAATCCGCGACAGGATCGATTGGAAGCGCTGACCGGAGAAGGAGTCGTTCGTTGCGATCATCGCTACGACGGGGCGTTGACCCATGCGCGCTGCTGCCAGTTGCTCTTCGACGATCGGGAGCCACTTCTCACTCGATTCGTACACGGCGATCGGTCGTACACCGAAGTCTTCGACTTCGGTAATCCATTGGTCAACCAGATGCGTCAGCGGCGCCAGAACTAAGAGGATCAGGGGCTCTTCGCGCTCACGCAGCAGATCGCCAAGCTTAGTGGCGGCTATCAGGGAGGTCTTGGTCTTACCGGTGCCGGTCGCCATCTTGAGGATGCCGCGACCTTGCTGTCCAAGCCATGCCATGACCGCCTTCCGTTGGTAATCACGGACCTCAAGGTTCGACGGGATGCTCAGTCGCGTGGGTTCATTCACTTCTGCCGGGTTTGGCGTTAACGCGTTGTCGGTGGCGGGCAATGGGCGCGATGGCCGGTCGCTGCCAAGTTTGATGAGCCGTTCTCGTGCGATATCCGGGAACCGTTCGACGCTGAGATTCGGTGTCTGGTTAGACCAAAGGGATTGGAAATCGGCTTCCAGTCGGAGGGCGCGGGTGCCATCTCCGGACACCCATCCTCGGTAAACCTCGAGCGATTCGAAATTGGCCATCAGGCCGCCATAGGTCTCGTTGCTACTGCCGGTGAACCCGACCAGGTCACCGAGCCCGTCCCTGAAGACGCCGATTTTCTCGTGGTAGATGCCGACCCGGCCCTCTTGCTCGACGAACGCGAGTTTGATGTCGAGGCGTCCGTCGGCAATGAGTCGCCCCAGCAGACCAAGTCCGTCGAGAACCGTGTCCGGCTGATCCTCGTCGTCCAATTCGCGCAGGGTCGCTCGTTCTAGTACTGCGCGAACGTCGTAGCCACGCTCGATATCAACGATGTCATCTTCGTTGAGATGAGGAGACGCGATGAGCCGCATCGATCCGCCGCGTTCAGCAAAGATCTCGATGCCGCGTGCGTACAGCGCAAGGCTGGTGGAGGTGAAGTAGCCGACCGCCCTGCTGTAGCTCGTTGCAACGGTGAACGCTGGGACGAAGAAGTTGCGGACCACGTCTTCTCGGTCGCTCCGATACCGGTCGTTCAGAGTTAGGGAGCGGAGTCCTCGTGGTGTATCGGTCACAAAAGATCCAGAATCTCGTCTACGTCGGCGTTATGGGTACGTCCCGCGGACGAATGGCCCGTCTCAAGCTGCTCTCGAACCGCTAGGAGCAGGTCGGCAATGTCATCGTCGCCGCGCGCACGGTAGTCCCCGATGATGCTGGACACTGGAGAATTCTCGGGCAGCTCGATTGCAGACGCCAGAGCGACGCGTGCTTCGGCGGGATCGGCGGTCGGGCGCGCTCCGATAAGAGTTAGGGCGTCCGTGAGCGGTTCGTCGACGATGTCACGCGCCTGCTCAAAGCTAAAGCTGTGGTCGTCATGAATGACAAGGAACGCCTCGGTGCCGGCTGCAACGTCCTCGTTCATGAGAAACCGACGAATCGTGCCGAACTGCGGCTGGATGCCGGTCCAGGCGATCGACTGCGGTCCGAGCGGAGAGTCTAGTTGTTTCGTCTGTCCCTCATTGAGGTCGAGAATCGTCGTAATCGCCATCGGCGCAACGGAACCGCTGCCGCGGAGGTGGTCGGTGGTTATGCGAACGCGGTATGCCCATGCGTCGGGACGCCGGAATAGTCGCCGCGTCTGCCGCGGAGATTTGCGGGCGGTCCGCTCGCCGCCCAACTGAACGATTCCATCCTTCGTCGTAAATGGTGCCGCGGCCGAATACGCGATGACGCTACTAGCGCTCACGCTATACCGGCCAGTGATGTACTCGACGACGTCTTCCAGGCGTGCCCGTCCGCCGCCACGGGCCACGAGTTCACGGATCATCGAACGAATTCCCGTGTATGCCTCCAGGCCCCATTCCTTCAGAGCCCAGCGGTCACGGTCAACGCGATCGAAACGGTCGTCGGCGCCAAGTGAGTTTCCCAGCGAACGCGCGCTTCGATCGAAGACGAATCGGTCGACAATCTCCTGGGAACTCAGCGGCGAGCCCTCCAAGAACAGAACGGCCGCTGCATAGTCGCCAACTGATGACGTCCTTGTCAGCACGTACTCCCCGCTTATGACGAAGCCGCAGTGAGTCAGCCACGCCGCGGTGATGGCAGCCTTCCTGTCGGGTTGCCCTGACTCAACCAGTTCCAACTCGTCGAGCCGGATTACGCCATACTGATTCGCTCGCTCTGCAAGTTGAGTACGCGTGAACTCTGTTGCCGCGCTCATCGTAGGTACGACACACCAGCCGTCTTCGATTTCGTAGGCGTCATCGAGTCGGTCGAGCACTCGCCAGGCAGGTTGACCGACGCGTTCGACTGTCTTGCCGAGCGCCGGAATCATCTCTAAGAGATCGTCGAGTGGACGAATGGTTCCGATGAGGTCGCGCGCGCTCTGCGCGGCCATCGCCAGCGGGCCTTCCTCCGAGATCACTGTCATCATCGTGCCGCGAGCTTTGCCCTCGATCTGGCGAATCCGCTCGCGGGTGACGTCATATTTCTGCCCAAGCTGGTCAAGGGTCGGAGGATCGTCTGCGAAAAGACGCGCCCCAAGAACCTCCGTCGCCCGTGGATCGAGCACGCTCAGGGCGTCGTCGAACAGGGCTGCGATGTCGCGTTCGATCTCTTGCTCGGTGAGAATGTCGCTGACGCACAGCGCCTTGACGCGCTGCTGTGCTTTGACGACCTCATCGGGAGTGCCGCGCCCAACGTTTCCGCCGAACAATGGTTGGTCAACAGACCCGATGGTGCTGTACCAAGTGGCAATACTTGTGAGGTCCTCGACCAGTGACCCGACCCAGCCAGGTGGATCCAACCCGATGACCGCCGACTCTTCGGCGTACCGTGGCGAAGGAGCAAAGGCTCTGATTGTCGGTGTCGCTGTGGACGTCGATACGTCCGCCAGAGTTTGCAATATGGCGTCGGCGGTGCCGGCTCCCATCTGATACCAGTCGAGCATCTCGGCGAGAGTCGTCGCCTGCAGGCGACCTGGTTTCGAACGCCCGTACTTCCCGAGCACGTTGCGTGCCCGTACCGGCAGGTCGAGACCAGTTACGTCAACATCAGTCGGCAAACCCGGAAAAATCTCACCGATGGTCCAACGCGTCAACCGCTCCATTGCCAGGGTTGAGATGGTGGAGAGCCGTGAACGCCGGGTACTTGGGTCCGTACTCTCGATCGGTTCATTCCACCAATCGACGGCACCGATGCCTGAGGCTCCTTCGAGCCATGGGAAAGCATCGGCCCAGGTCCGCGGGCTTACTTCGTCGGACGTCAAATCACTGGTCATGGCGGTGCTGAGGCCCCCTTCAGGTGTTGCGCCACCCTGTATAGCAGCGCACGACGACAAAGCGGGAGATGCTTTGGCGAATGCGGAGACACGGGCGCGTCGAGCGCTCCAATCTCGTTGCCGTTTGTCCCACTTGTCGCCATGAGCTGCCAGTAGTGAAGTCCGCTGCAACTTTCGTCAGTCCCACACCCCCTTTACTGGTACCGGGCAAATTAGCTCGGCTTCGGTCGCGCCTCACCGCATGGGAGCCGCATCCAGAGAAGGGATCACACGGTGTCTGATATCGACCTCGCCCGCTCGCACGTTGAACGCTGTCTCCAGGATCTCTGGGATAAGCCTGACGTCTGCCCCGACAGCGATGGTGACTACCCCTACAAGTCCGGCAGCGCCAGCTGCTGGATTGGCATCGATCCCGGCGACCCGCCGCTCGTACGCGCGACGGCATGCGCCGCCGTCGAGGTTAAGAAGTCGGGGAAGCTCCTCACGGAGCTGAACGAACTGAACGCTCGCTGTCGGACGACGCGCGTCTACTGGTATGGCGGATCGGTCATGGTTGAGCAGTCGATGCTTGCACATACCGTTGATCGTCGGTCTCTCGCGCAGGCGGGTCAGTCGGTCGCAGCCGTCGCCAACGACATCGGCCCCATGATCGCCACCGTGTTCGGCGGCCACACGCCAGTGGTAACGCCCGAAGAGCCTCCGGACTGAGAGTCCGGCGGGTTAGTTGAGAAGACAGCATGACATGAGCGAAACAATCGACGCCGAGCGGAGATGCGCAAGATCTCCTGCTGGGTCCGCCGAGCCTCTATACCAACACGCGCCGTGACATGGATGCGGGGCGAAACCCGAAATAAACCGCCACCGCGATGACAGGATAGGGCTACCCGGAACTGCACACGCCTGGCGATGGGGAGCCGTCATGCGAGATGGGGAAGATGACCAGGAGTCTGGTAGTGATCTGCCCGCCGCCGCCGAACCCGATGATGTCATTTCGATTGGCGATGTCATAGCAGCGATCGAACGCAACATTCGCGGCAATGACCCTCGTTATCAAATCACACTCGAATCTGTGACAAACAATGTTGAGGATGCATGGCTTCGATTTCCCGATAAGATCAGAAATCATTACACGCCCCGCGACATTGCGGCCTTGATTCTTGAGCACGACCCGATTCGAACGATATGGCCGTATTGCATCCGAGCTGCTCAGCGTGCATATCCTGCACACGCGGAGGCCTTCGAACAGTTGAGACTGGCCGTGACCTATACCGACACCCCGACTTGCCACCTAGACGCCAGTAGGGATGTTGTCACGGTTGACATAGGCCTTTGGGGAGCGCTTAGTAGAGCGGCAAAACTCGCGGACATAATTGCCCGGGCGCCAGAGCTGACCGACCAGCGATTGATTGATATCGGCCGCCTAGACAAACTCTACTGGCAAGTTCTGCGCTGGCATGGAATGTTTGCTGTGGAGTTTCAGATTCCTCAGACCTTCAAAATCGTTGTGGCTTCGCCGTTAATGAGCGCACCCACGGGCGCGCTCGCCTTCTTCTTATTGCACGAGATAACCCACCTCGTACATAGGCGTGAGGGTCTTTTTGACGAGTTCGCCAGAACAGAGCTGGAACACCATGCAGATCAGGCTGCTGCGCTGATGCTTACAGATATTGGCCTAAGGCACTGTGGCGAAGAAGTTGATACCGGCAACCCCGCAGCCGATGAAGCCTTGGTGAATCTCGGCGCGATGGGAATTGCCGATTTCCGTAATATAGCGGTGGAGCTGGCTGCGTTCATCATGCGTCGCCACGAAGAGTCGTTTTACGTAGAACCGCCTGTCTCGCACCTCCGTTGGTTTGTTAGAAGGGATGAGATGCGCTCTCGACGCCGTGACGACGCGCCCGGCCCACAACCATCGTCGCCGCTAACCATCCTCCACGATGCAGTAACACGTGCTCAACGGCACAACAGGAAGGCTGACTGGGACAGCCTCGAGACGCTTTTCGCTCGCGTTGCCGACGTTGCAACCCACCCGTCTGAGAACGCAATCGAGAAGATGCGCGACCTGGAGACGCTTGATGAGCTTTTTCACATGCCTACGTACGACCTGTTGGTAAAGCTCGCCGAAGAGCGCACTGGGCGGTCGCTGTTTATCGGTACAACCGCAGAGCAACGCCGACAGGAGTTGACAAACGTGCGGCGGCAGCTGCGCGAGGCCTTTCCCGGACATGCCGAATCAACTATCAGCCGGGAAAGTGGAGTGCCATTCACTGACATCGTATCGAGGGAGCCTATGTCGACGTTAGAGCGAGCAGTTGGAGCGCGCTACAAGGCGATTCATCTCGGGCTAACGCCCGCCGAAGTCCAGTGGGACTGAATCATGGAACCGCAGAATGTGCGCGAAGAATGGCCAAATGGTGCTGTGCGCTACGAGTTTCCGGAAACGACGGCCGAGAACGGAACCCTATGGAAGCGGGCAATCGACTCAGCCAGATCGTCGGGGACGCTCCGATTGGAGAAGAACGGCAAGTTCGTCCACGACCTGGTGGGAGATTGCCCGCGATGCGGTCACAAGATGAAACAGGCCCTGCATTTCAAGGGCGTCATCGGCGCTTTTGGGCAGAAGGAGTCGGGAGTCTTCAACATTCGATGCAATTGTGTTGAGCCTCATGAAGGCCGTGACAATGGGCGTCGCGGTTGCGGCTGGGGCGGTCCAAACATCGTGGGCCTCAGCGTGTAGCGGGAGGCATGACTATGTTGCAGGACGATGACGATTACTGGCAGGAAAGGCTCCGCGACCTCTCGCGCAACCAATTGGACACCGTTCGAAAAGCAGGTGCGGCCTGGTCGGCTGTATTTTCTGCAGTGCTTGGCCTCTTCGGTACGGTGGTGTTTGTTGGCGGGCTGGCGGGACTCGACGAGGTCAGCTCAGGTAAGCAGTCGTTTATTCGGTGGGCGATCGCCACGGCGCTGGTCTGTGCCTTGCTCGCCACCGGCTTTTCGGGCTCCATTGGATTTCCAGAAATTCTTAAAAACCAGACAACCGAGCACATCCGGGACCTGACGATACAACGAGCCAGAACAGCATTATGCAGGCTCCGATGGGCTGTCTTCTTTGGCGCGTTAGCGGGTTTGACGATACTTGTCGCAACGGTGACCGTACTGTTCTCGGACAAAGCGCCTACGCCGCTCCATGTCATCACTACTTTCAAAGGATCTTTAATCTGCGGCGTACTGCAGAAGGCCGAGGACAACTCACTCACTGTCGACGGCATGCGCCTCACCGAACCAAGATCGATCACCGTCGTTTCGTCCTGCCCCTAGCTACTTCGACCCGAAAAGGGGTTGGGGGACAGTGCGCTTGGGTTTGGAACCACGGCCAGGTACCTCTCTCATGTTCGCGATATACCGGAACGGCGCGAGCGAGGATGGAGCCGCCTAAGTTGGGCGGCCGTGAGAGTCACGAAGCTTCACCCCAGCTTTTCGGAGTGCCGTTCCAATAGTCGTGGGGCTGACATCAAACTTCTTGCCGATGGCGGCGAGGGACTGACCTCCGCTGTAGAGCTGTGTCGCCTGCTCGATTAGCTGGGGCGTCAGCTTTCGGCTGGAGCGGATCTCGACGCCGCCCCGACGGAGATGGCTGGTGATTGTGTGACGATCGGTGCCGAACCGTTGGGCCAGCTTGTAGGTGGACAGTCCGAGGCGGTAGAGCTCGAGGACTTGGTCTAGTTCATCAGCGGTGAGGCGACGGATCATACGATAGCGCCGTGGCGGTATGTCGCTGACCGGCGGTGATGGTCGGCGTGTCGTATCAACAGGGGTTATCGGCAGCTTGACAAATGGCGTGTTTTGTTTCGAAAACGCTTGACGAAGGACCACCCGCGAAGACTGGAATCTCAGCACGCCCCTCGGTGCGGACCCCCTGGGGGTGGTATCAATCAGGTATCATCCGTCGTCATGGGAATGACTCTGCGACCCAGCGAGCAGCAGGCCGAAGCGCTGCGCAAGCAAGCTGCCACCGAGGGCCGATCGATGCAAGCTGTTGCGCTTTCGGCCATCGATGAGTACATCGCGCGGCGGGCGCACAAAGAAAAGGTCGCCGCCGCCCTGCAGCGGGTCGTGCGTGAGGAGGCCGGGGTTTTGGAGCGCCTTAAGGAGGCATGACTGACTACCTGGATCTCGACGATCTGCTGGATATCGCGCGAGTCGTCTTAGGTAGCGATGTAATCGTCAGGGACTACGGCTTGCTTGAATCGGCTCTGGCGCGCCCGCGCGCCTCAGTGTTCGGCCAGGATGCTTATCCAGATCTACACTTGAAGGCCGCCGCGATGCTGCATTCGCTGGCACGGAATCACGCGCTGGTGGACGGCAACAAGCGACTTGCGTGGACAGCCTGCCGGACGTTTCTGGCCATCAACGCTCAGTGGATTAGCGCAACGGAGGACGAGCGCTTTGACTTTGTGATTGCGGTCGCCACCGCTGCGATACCCGAACTTGACGACATTGCAGCGCAATTGCGCGCTTGGTGCTACCAAGAGGGCTGAACTGTTTCGTGCAATCCGGCAGTGCGACAAACGGTTTGACAAAAAGACATGATCGCATGGCGCCACCGTTTGGATGTGTCAGGCCCGCTGGCATGTCGAGCATTCGCCACGATTCTGAAGGGCAGGCGTTCGGGGTGTAGGGGACGTCCGCCCGTGGCTCTGATCGGCTACTTCCCGGTAACGTTTAGCGGCCACTACCGGCAGGGCAATCGTTCCGTCATGAATAAAAAACACCTCACCACCCTTGCTGCGGCCGCGTTGCTTGCGATCAGCGGCGTCGCTGCGGGCGGGGCACACGCGGCCCCCGTTGAACTCCGACCGCTCAGTCCGGCGGACCAGCAACCGCTCAGCCCGATGAGTCAACAAAACGCTGTGGCAAAAGCGAAGGAGTATCTGAGCATGTCCGCCTTCTCCCGTACCGGACTCATCGACCAACTCGAGTACGAGGGGTTCTCGACCGAGGACGCGACATACGCCGTCAACACCATCGCCGTCGACTGGAACCAGCAGGCTGCGAAGAAGGCGAAGGAGTATCTCAGCATGTCCGCCTTCTCCCGGAGCGGCCTTCTCGACCAGCTCGCGTACGAAGGCTTCACGCCCGCCCAGGCGCAGTACGGAGTGGCCGCTACCGGTCTCTAAAGACGACAGCCCGTGAAGGCAATCCCGCTCACACTTACGGATCTTTCGATGCCTAGGTGGCGGTTGCCATTAAGGCCATCACGTCCACCTTCGCTCGTGCCAGCGCCAGGCGTTGTCGTGCAGAAAACGTTCCAGGGTGTGTGGAGGGCGGTTCAGCAGTCGCTGCACCTCGTCAGTGAGCGGCTGATTTCGTCCGAATCTGGTCAAGGTATAGACCGCTGACATGAATCCGATAGTGTCCCAACCGATTCCGCGTCGGCGCAGCCGCGCGGCGAAGCGCATCAAACTTGGGTTGGTATAGCGTACGTAGAAACCCAGCGCTGCAGACAATTCGGCGGCGACCTCGTCCATCCTTTTCTCGCGAGCCGAACCACACAGCGAGAAATCCGGCCGGAAGTCGCAGCCAAGTTCGACTCGCGAAAAGGGGAAGGCTCGGATCGCGGTGCCCGGAATTCCTCTCGGGCGACGGGATTTTCGGGCTCAAGGGTGCAGGTTCCACTGGCCGCAATCCTGCGCGAGCACGTCGTTGACGTCGACTTCCTGTCCGCCGACTTTGGGGCCCGGATTTGACGCGGTGCTGACCACGCGTTGGTAGAGAACTGCGGCGGGATCGATTCGATCGCCCGACCAGGCTTTGGTCTGCCAGGCCCACCGGCGCCCCGGGGTTCGTGAGCTGCCGATCACTCCGTCGGCGGCGGCCCATTGGCACACATCTATACCGCCGTAGACGCCGGTGCGCTGCACCCCCAGCACCGAGTTGATGCCGCGAAACC
This sequence comes from Mycobacterium asiaticum, assembly GCF_001673365.1. Taxonomy (GTDB): domain Bacteria; phylum Actinomycetota; class Actinomycetes; order Mycobacteriales; family Mycobacteriaceae; genus Mycobacterium; species Mycobacterium asiaticum_A. The sequence goes on along the minus strand of NZ_LZLS01000065.1, from coordinate 50,715 downwards.
ACGGCAGTGCCACGGTCTTCCAGGTGTCGTGGTTGATGTCTTCGTCGATGGTGAAGAAGATTGGGGCACTTTGTCCGCCGCCTGCGGCGGTATGCAACTTCCAGGCGGTGCGAGCATCGGCGACCCCGCCGGGAAAGCCGCGCTTGAAGTCTGATGGAGCGGTCCCGCCTGGTTTGCCGTACTGGTAGTTGCTGACGATCACCAGCCCAGCGGCAGTGAGCTGCTCGGCGTAGGGCCTGGTGATCGGTTTGGCACCGAAAGAGGAGCCGGGTCGCGAGAGCGAGACGTAGTTGATGACGCCGTGGTAGCCGGCGGCGCGAATGTGCTCCGCGGGAATTTGATGCATGGCGAAGTCGATCAGTTTGGGCGTGGCGGCAGCGCCCGCTGGTGCGGCGGCGTTGGCCGACGCCGCATACAACGCTGGCAGCGCAGATATCGCGACAGCGTGGCGCAATACGTCACGCCGCGTAATAGGTCGCGATCGCCGGAGGCGTGGACCCCACGACAAATCCTGCATCGCGCGATGTTAACTATGTGATTTCAGTTAAAAGAAGTGGTGTGTCGTAGCTGATACCAAATCGGTCTGTGTGGTTAACCGGCCCGATTCGAAGACGGTTCCGACCGACTCGCGACGTCAGCTTCGTTACGGCCAACGGTGCCCCACCTATTCCCGATCCGCAAGTCTGTCGGCCCATGAGGCGTTCAGCGACCACACCGATCGCATGCTCGTGCCGCCAGCGTCAAGCGCTGCAGCACCTAACCCGGTTTGCTTGTGATCCGCCCTACAATATGACAAACTGTCACTAAAAATTGACGACATGTCAAAAATGCTCCGGCCAGCCCTGGAAGGACCGCCATGACCATCACTCTGCCGATCTGCGGTACCGAGATCGATGTCGACTTCGACCCGGCGCCGATCCGGCAGCGTTACGCCGAAGAGCGGGCGAGACGGCTGCGCGAGGACAATTTTGGACAGTTCCAAGGGTTCGCCGACGTGCGCGCTATCGATGACACCGACCAATTCAGCGCGCCGATCGAACGCGGTGCCATCGCGGCCGAGCACGATGTCGTCATCCTCGGCGGCGGGTTCGGCGGACTGCTGGCCGGTGCGTATCTGACTCAGCAGGGCGTGACCGACTTCCGGATCGTCGAGCAGGCCGGCGACTTCGGCGGGACCTGGTACTGGAACCGGTATCCGGGGGTGCAGTGTGACGTCGAGTCCTACATCTATCTGCCGCTGCTGGAAGAGACGGGTTACCTGCCCACCCAGCGCTACGCCGACGGCGACGAGATACTCGGCCATGCGCAGCGCATCGGCCGGCACTTCGATCTCTACCGTGCGGCGTTGTTTCAGACCTCGGCCACGTCCGTGCGGTGGTCGGATACCTTGCAGCGCTGGGAGATTCGCACCGACCGCGATGACGTCCTGACCGCCAGGTTCGTGGTCCGCGCCAACGGGCCGCTCAACAAACCGCAGTTCCCGCGGGTACCGGGCATCGCGGACTTCAAGGGCGCGATGTTCCACACCAGCCGCTGGGACTACGGCTACACCGGCGGTGACCAACACGGCGGGATGACGAATCTCCGCGACAAGCGGGTGGCCATCATCGGTACCGGCGCCACGGGGATTCAGGCCGTCCCGTTCCTGGCCGAGGACGCCGCCGAGTTGTTCGTCATCCAGCGCACGCCGAGCCTTGTCGGTCCGCGTGACAACAGGCCGACCGACCCGGCCTGGGCAGCCAGTCTGACGCCGGGGTGGCAGCAGCGTCGCCACCACAACTTCAACTCGCTGGTCAACGGTCATCCGCAGGACGAGAACCTCGTCGGCGACATCTGGACCACGATCTTGACCGCCGTCACCGGCCGCCACCTGGTCGAGGCGCCGCTGGAATCCTTTGCGTTGGACGATCAGGTCGTGCTCGCCGAAGTCGCCGATATGCAACTCATGCGAACGGTGCACGATCGCATCGAGGGCATCGTGGCGAACCCGGCGACCGCCGAAAAGCTCAAACCGTGGTTCGGCGCAATCTGTAAACGCCCGACTTTCAACGACGAATATCTGCAGTCCTTCAACCGCCCCTCGGTACACCTGATCGCCTCCGCGAACGGCGTCGAGAAGTTCACCGAGACCGGATTGGTGGTCGACGGCGAGCATTACGAGGTCGACTGCATCGTTTTCGCAACCGGCTTCGAAACCGGCTCCTCCACCGCCGACCGGTACGGCTACGACATCGTCGGCCGCAACGGCTTGTCCATGCGGGAGGAGTTCGCCGCCGGCGCCAAGACACTGCACGGATTCTTCTCGGCCGGGTTCCCGAACTTCGTCGAACTCGGCCTGAGTCAGAACGCCTACGTCGTCAACTTCACCTACATGCTCGACCGCAAGGCGCGGCACGCCGCTCGGGTCATCGGCCATGCACTCAGCCGCGACATCGCCAGGATCGAACCCGAGGACGGCGCCCAAGCGGAGTGGGTCCAGCGCACCCGTGAATCTGGTCTGGCGCGGCTGTTCTATCTGGCGACCTGCACCCCGGGCTACTACAGCGGCCAGGGCGATCTGCAGCACGGCTTCTTCGGTGACGTCTACCAGCGCAGCGAAATCGAGTACTGGGAGATGATCGAAAAGTGGTGGGAGGCTGGCGCCTTCGAAGGCCTGCAGCTGAGCTCAGCCGAACTAGAGCTGCAGGGGTGAGTGAGATGACCACCCGATCCCCGATGGTGTGCATCCACGGCTTCAGTGGCAGTCGGCGGCACTGGCAGCCGGTTCTGCCGATGCTGACGGAACACCACGACGTCCACGTGGTGTCGCTGGCCGGGCACGCCGACGGACCGTCGCTGGCTGACAACGAAACAGCCACTGTCGCAACGTTGGCCGATCATCTGGAACGTGATCTCGACGATCGCGGTATCGAAAAGGCGCACCTGGTCGGCAATTCACTGGGCGGTTGGCTGGCGCTTGAGATGGCAACGCGCGGGCGCGCATTGTCCGTGGTGGCGCTGTCACCGGCGCTCGGGTGGAACCCGGGCAGACACGTTCGAATGGTCAAACTGAAACTGGTGATGGCGCGCCGGCTGTTCACCGTGTTGGGTCCGGTTGCGCCGCAAGTCCTTCGGTCGGCGCTGGTGCGGCGGGTGGCCCTGGGCGCGGCGGTAGCGAACACCGATACGATGGCACCCGCCGAAGCCGGCGCCTTCGTATCTGACAACCTGCGCTGTGAGGTCTACTTCGATCTCGTCGATGATGTCGTGGGAACCCAGCACCAGTTGGGCGCCGTCGAATGCCCGGTGCACATCGTTTGGTCGGAACGCGACGCCCTGATCCCGTATGACCCTTACGGCCTACGGTTTTCGGACTTGGTCCCGAATGCTGAGTTCACCACACTGCCCGACGTCGGACACGTACCCATGTACGACGACCCACACCTGGTGGCGAAAACGGTGCTGGAAGTGACCAACGCCGTGGACGCCGTAGCGGCAGGCCGTCCACGACGAGAGGAACGCTGATGAAGACTAAAGCAGCTGTGCTGTGGGGACTTAACCAGAAGTGGGAAGTCGAGGAGGTAGACCTCGATGGGCCAAGGGAACGTGAGGTCCTGGTAAAACTGACGGCCAGCGGCCTATGTCATTCCGACGATCACCTCGTGACCGGTGACATGCCAATGCAACTGCCGGCGGTGGGTGGACACGAAGGCGCCGGCGTGGTGGTTGAGGTCGGTCCGGGAGTTGCCGAGGTCGAGGTCGGTGATCACGTTGTGCTGAGCTTCATTCCGGCATGCGGACGGTGTCGGGAGTGTGCGCGAGGGATGAGCAACTTGTGCGAGTTGGGTGCGGCGATCGTGCTCGGCCCGCAACTCGACGGCACACACAGATTCCATGCCCGCGGCCAGGGCCTTGGCCAGATGTGCGTGCTGGGCACGTTCTCTGAGTACACCGTCGTGCCGATCGCCTCAGTAGTCAAGGTGGACAGGGACATTGCCCTCGACAAGGCGGCTCTGGTGGGTTGCGGCGTCACCACTGGCTATGGTGCTGCGGTGCGTACCGGTGAGGTGTGCGACGGCGACACGGTCGTGGTCATGGGTGCCGGCGGCCTCGGCATGAATGCCATCCAGGGCGCCCGCATCGCCGGGGCACGGCACATCGTGGCGCTCGACCCGGTGGCCTATAAACGCGCGCGTTCAACGGAATTCGGCGCCACACACACTGCCGCCGATGTCGGGGAAGCCCACCGCATGGTCACCGAACTGACTCGCGGCCGGATGGCGCAGGTGTGCGTGGTGACCACCGACAGCGCTGAAGGGGCTTACGTCGGCCAGGGGCTGAGTTTGGTCGGTAAGCGGGGGAGGGTGATCATGACCGCGATCCCACACCCGACCGACACGACTGTAGACATGTCGTTGTTCGACCTGACGCTGTACGAGAAGCAGGTCCGGGGTTGCCTTTTCGGCTCGTCCAACCCGCGCGAAGACATTTTCCGGATGCTCGATCTCTATCAGTCCGGGCGACTCAAGCTCGATGAACTCGTCACGCGTGAGTATGCGCTGGAAGACATCAACCAAGGCTACGAAGACTTGAAGAACGGTGAAAATCTGCGCGGTCTCATCAGATTCTGATGACGACCCGGGTAAAGCCTCAGCGGCGGCGCGACGAGGACCTGGCTGGTTTGTCCGCCGCCGCAGTCGGGTCACCCGTGATCGAAGCGAGCCAGATCGACAGCACCATCTCACGTGTCTTACGCGTCTGGGTCCGCTTATGTCGCCGCAGTCGATCGAGATAGAAGACGTGCATGGTCATTTCCAATAACGTCGAGATGAGCGCCGGCACGTCGGATGACGCGGGATGTGCCAAGCCTCGCTTCTGATCCGTCAGCACTTGCTCGGTGATGAGCGCGCTCAGCCGCAGGATCCATTCCTGCCAGAGCGCCGCCAGTTGCTCGTCGAGTGGGATCGCTTCCACTGAAGCCATCAGGACGCCTTCATGCTCATGCCACAAGTCGAGGGCGATGTCCGCGCATCTTGCGGTGAAGTCGGCCACGGACTCGTCACCGGAGCGGGTGAATACCTGCGCCCGGTCCATGAGCTCCGACCAGATTTCGGAGGTGATGACGGCCAGCGCCGCGTACTTCGACTCGAAGTAGAAGTAGAAGCCCGAGCGTTGAACTCCGGCCGCGTCGGCAATCTCGCCGACGGTGAGTTCGCCAACAGGTCGAGTCACCAGCAACTTGGGCAGGCAGTCGAGGATGGCACGTCGTTGGCGCTCGCCCTTGCTCGGCAGTCGTCGGTCGCCAAGCACGACGGCGTCGTCACCACCCGCTTTGGACGCTGATTTCGGCATAAGACTTTTACCTTAACGTTCGAGTGCCGCGGGTCCCGGTTTCAGGCTCCGAGCCGAGTCACCAAGCGAGTGAAGCCGGCCGGGTGTCTTCATACTATACGACCTGTCATTAATTATTGACATAGTGTCATTTTATTGCTATGATCATGGGGGAGGGCTGCGGTCCCAGCCGGCGCAGTTCGCAGCTGAGAGGCTGGGTGGAATCTCTTCCGATCAAGTGCGAGGACTACGCATGGGCACGATGAAGGCAGGACGAATCGACTTCGGCACCAAAGAATTTCGGGTGAAGGAGGTTCCGATACCCAGTGCCGGTCCGGGCCACGTTCGAGTCAACGTGCGGGCGGCCGGAGTCTGTCTATCGGATGTCCACCTGATCGATGGACTGGTCGCTCCGCTGCGCAACGCCGACGCCGAACGCACTCTGGGTCATGAGGTTGCGGGGACGATCGACGTCCTGGGCTCCGGAGTTGTCGGATGGACCGAGGGCGACCGGGTCGCGTTGCAGGCGCTCATCGCAAAGCCATGGGGCGTCGACACGATGGGTGTCGACTATGACGGTGGGTGGGCGGAATACGTCGTCGTGCCGCAGGAAGTCCTCGTGGCGATTCCGGAGTCGCTGCCATTTGAGCAAGCGTGCATTGTCCCCGACGCTGTGTCGACTCCGTGGGCTGCCATCTGCCACACCGCGGATGTCCAAGCCGGTGAGGCCGTGGGGGTGTGGGGTATAGGTGGCCTCGGCGTACACGCCGTTCAACTGTTGAAGATGATCGGGGCCGCACCGATCATCGCGGTCGACCCCTTGCCTGGACCGCGGCAGAATGCGGTCCTGCGCGGTGCCGACGCGGCCCTCGACCCGACCGACCCGGGCTTTGCCGAGGCGCTGCGTGAGATCAACGGTGGACGTGGACTTGACGCCGCGTTCAACTTCGCGGGGTTTCCGGGCATCGACGAACAGATCCTCCCACTTCTCAATCCCGCTGGGCGCCTGACGATTATCGGCCTCAGCGGGCGACCACTGACCGTCCAGAACAGTGTTGCCCTGGTGGCGCATCAGCAACGAATACTCGGGCACTACGGATATCAGCCACCACACGTCGAGCAGATCGTCCGGTTGCTGCAGTGGGGCCGTCTTGATCTGAGCCAATCCGTCTCTGCCGTCCTGCCGCTGGAACAAGCCCAGGAGGCGGTACGCCAACTCGAGGCCAAGGACGGAGATCCCATCCGGCTCTTCCTGTCACCCTGACACGCGCTCCCGCGAGGTTGTGTCGCCGGGCACCGAAGATGAAGTTATGACAGCCCTTTGAACTTTCTCTGCGGGGCTCGTGTGCACGGTGGGGCTCGGGTGACGCTCGCACGCACCGCTCGTTCGCGGGGCCGCGAGACCCACCTTGTTGATTTGCTCGAAAACGGCGCCGAATCGTGCAAACATTCCCAGGATCAAGAACTTTCCGGGTGAGGGAGACAACGATGTCGTACGTAATCGCAACGCCGGACCTGTTGATCAAAGCAGCGGCAGACGCGGCCGGCATCCGCTCCTCGATCAGGTCCGCGAACCTTGCGGCGCTGGCCCGGACCAGCACTCTGGTCGCCGCTGCCAGTGACGAAGTATCGGTGGCGATTGCCACGCTGTTCTCCGGCCACGCCGAGGCATACGAGGCGGCCAGCATCCGGGTAGCGGCGTCCTATGAGCAATTCCTTCACGCGCTGGGTAACGCCAGCGCGGCGTATGCGACCGCCGAAGCGATCAACGCCGGACCGCTGCAACCCGTCGTTGACGGTGTTCTGGGTGCGATCAACGCGCCCACAAACTTCCTGCTGGGACGGCCGTTGATCGGCGACGGGTTCGACGGAGTGAACGGCACCGGGCAAGCCGGTGGCGACGGCGGGATCCTGTGGGGCAACGGCGGCAGGGGCGGGTCGGGTACGCCGGGCCAGGCCGGAGGCCGCGGCGGCAACGCCGGGTTCTTCGGCAACGGTGGGATCGGTGGCACCGGTGGTCTGCGCGGCGGGGCCGGCGGTGTCGGCGGCACGGGCGGCTTGTTCTACGGCAACGGCGGGGCCGGCGGCACCGGAGGTCTCGGCGGCATCATATTTGACGGCACCCCGTCTGGCGGCGGAGTCATCCCCGGCGGGCCCGGCGGACTCGGCGGCAGCGGATCGTTGTTCTTCGGCACCCCGGGCGCGACCGGCCAAGCTGGGCAAACCTCACCGGTGATGTTCGCGACTGCTGAAGAGGCCGCCGCGTTCGCCATGGCCACACCGGACGCGAATTTCCTGTTGATCGGCACGGACGGCACGAACCTCAGCAGAATCCTGGCCGACCCCGCTGGCACCCCGAACTTCCACGCCTTCATGCTGGAAAGCACCACCTCCGCGTCGACGATCATCGGGCACACCAGCATTTCCAACCCGTCGTGGACGACCATTCAGACCGGTGTGTGGAGCGAGACCGCCGGCGTGACCAACAACGTCTTCACCGGGTGGACATACGACAACTGGCCGACGGTGTTCAATCAACTCGAAGGCACCTATGGAAATGACATCAACACCACGGTCATCGGCAACTGGCCCGTCATAACCGACATCGCCGGGGCCGGCTCCCACCCCGCGGACAACATCATCTTCGTCGGGCACAACGCGGCAACTGACCCGTACTGGGTAACGTCGCAGAACCAGGTCGGCTCAGCTACTCAAACCGCGATCACGAACGCCCCGTCGAACAAGGGCAATCTGATCTTTTCCTACTTCGTAGGCGTCGACGAAATGGGGCATCAATACGGCGGCGCCTCGCCGGAGTACGCCGCGGCCCTTCGGAATATGGACGCCAATCTCGGTCACTACGGCACTGGCACTCCGGGGACAGGTACTGGCGTGCTAGGAGCAGTCAGCGACTGGGAATTGGCCCACGGCGAGGAATGGAACGTGCTGATGGTTACCGACCACGGGCACATAGATCCCAACCAGTTCGGCCGCGGTCACGGCTTCCAATCTCCCTTGGAGACAGCGACATTCCTGATGTGGGACCAGGCGGGCAACGACATTCACGACGGGTGGATCAACAACTCCTGGCAAATCGTCAGTACCACGCCAACCATCATGGACACGTTCAACATCGCGCCGCCGTCATATATGGAGGGCGCACCCCTGACGGACGCCAGCTTCAACGGGACCTACGTAAATCCTGCGATTGTCCCGCCCCCCATGCCCCCAGCTCTAGACACCAACCTGTACAACGTGCTCAGCGCCGATTTCGCTGCCCAGGGATATCCCGATGTGCCGACCAACTTGATTCTGGACTCGCGCACCGTCGCAGCGACGATTCCCTACCTGGTCTTCGACCCGATACAGGGCATCGTCAATTCGGTGCCCGACCTTCTGAAGCTACCGGTGTCATGGCTCGGCGCCGGCGTCTACCAGACGCTGAATATCCCCGCTCAGATGTTTGTCCGGTTGACCGGCGTGACCGGCAACCAGATCATCCCGCCGGTCCTCAACCCGTTCATCTAGGAGTCGGCAGGGCGGCACCTAACCTTGGCGGGTTCGGTGCCGCCCCACCCCGTGAGCTGGGCAGATGGCGCGTGATGGGTCGCAGCGACCCTTTGCGAGGGGCGACCTGGCGACGCCGTGAGCGGTCAGAATTCAGATCCGGCTTTGGGCACGCCGGTGTAGCCGTCGCGGTAATGTCGAGCCGTGCTTGAGCCTTTTATCCCTGCTGTGCTGCGTAGACATGCCCGTCTGCGGCCCAATGAAACAGCATTCACCTTCATTGACTACCAGCAGGACCCGGCGGGCGTTTCCGAAAGCCTGACGTGGTCGCAGGTGTATCGGCGGACGCTGAACGTGGCACGGGAACTACGGGCTCACGGGTCTGCCGGTGACCGCGCTGTGGTGCTTGCGCCCCAAGGACTCCACTACATCGTCGCGTTCCTGGGCGCCCTGGAAGCAGGTCAGATCGCCGTTCCGCTGTCGGCTCCGCAGGGCGGTGCCACTGACGAGCGAGCCAGCGCAGTCCTGCAAGACGCGTCGCCGACTGCCATTCTCACCACATCGTCGGTGGCCAGCGCGGTCGCCGAGTGCATTGAGCCCGGCGGTCCGGCGCCGGCAATGATCGAGCTGGATTTGCTGGATCTGGATGCCGAGCCTCCGCCCGTTGAGCAGCCGGATGACTGGCCGGAAATTGCGTATCTGCAATACACCTCCGGTTCTACCCGCACCCCGGCCGGAGTCGAGCTCACGCACAAAAACATGTTGGTCAATATCGACCAGATCATGTCCGCTTATTACCACGAGGAAGGGGGAGTTGCGCCGCCGGACAGCACGATCGTCTCGTGGCTGCCCTTCTTCCACGACATGGGTTTGATTGTGGGAATTGGTCTTCCGGTCGCGGCCGGAATTCCCGCCGTGCTCACCAGCCCGCCGTTCTTCCTGCAGCGGCCGGCGCGGTGGATGCAGTTGCTGGCCACCGCAAGTAATCCGTTTACGGCAGGGCCGAACATCGCCTTCGAACTGGCGGCAGCCAAAACAACCGACGACGACCTAGCCGGGCTTGACCTCGGGCATGTGCGCCACATCCTCAATGGCGCCGAACGCGTACAACCCGCCACCCTCAAGCGCTTTGCCAAGCGATTCGCGCCCTTCAACCTTCCACCCAAGGCGCTGCGACCCTCCTACGGGCTGGCGGAAGCCACCGTGTACGTCACGACCCGCGAAGCTGCCGAGCCACCAGCGGTGGTGTACTTCGAAACCGACGAACTGACCGCCGGCAACGCCAAGCAGTGTGCGCCCGGCGAGGGAACACCGCTGGTCAGTTACGGCAAACCGCGGTCGCCACTTGTCCGCATTGTCGACCCCGAGACCCGCATCGAGTGCCCGCAGGGCACGGTCGGAGAGATCTGGACCCTGGGCGACAATGTCTCTACCGGCTACTGGCAGAAGCCCGAGGAATCCGAACGCACCTTCGGGGCCACCGTGGTCGATCCCTCGCCCGACACCCCCGAGGGGCCGTGGCTGAGAACCGGTGACCTCGGCTTCCTCTTCGACGACGAGATGTTCATCATCGGCCGCATCAAAGATCTGCTGATTGTCTACGGGCGCAACCACTCTCCGGACGACATCGAGGCAACGATCCAGCAGACCACGGCGGGCCGTTGCGTGGCGATCGCGGTTCCCGGCTCCGACGGCGTTGAGAAGCTGGTCACCATCGTCGAGCTCAAGGTACGTGCCGACTCCGAAGAGGCTGCTGCGCAACAGATTACCGCCGTCAAACGCGAACTCACCTCATCGATATCGAAGGCGCACGGCCTCAGCGTCGCGGATCTCGTTCTGGTGGCGCAGCATTCGATCCCGCTCACCACCAGCGGCAAGGTCAGACGACGCGAGTGCCTGCAGCGGTACCAGCGCGACGAGTTCACCCGCATCGACGGCTTTACCCGTCGGCCGAAGCCCAGTGCGGCGCAGGAAGCCAAGGAGCACACCGGGACTGAGACAGGGCTAGCCCAGCGGCTGCGCGCGCTTCGCCAGCAACAACAAGACCTGCTGGTGGGGATGGTGTGCGAGCAGGTGGCCACGGTGTTGGGTCGACCCAGCCCTGACGACATCGACCCCGAGTCCGCGTTTCAAGACTTAGGATTTGACTCGGTCAAAGCTACCGAGTTGCTCGACCGGCTAAAGACCGTGACGGAGCTGGATCTGCCACCCACCCTGGCCTTCGACTATCCGACCCCGGCCGAGCTGAGCACCCACCTCGGACAGTTGCTAGGCGGGTCGGCTGCGGTGGCTCCGCAGGTGATTACGCGCGAGGCGGTAGACGAGCCGGTCGCGGTGGTGGGTATGGCGTGCCGGTTCCCCGGCGGCGTCGATTCGGCAGCGGAGCTGTGGGAGCTGGTGGCCAGCGGCACCGACGCGATGAGCGGATTCCCGACCGATCGCGGCTGGGACCTGGCCGAATTGTTCGACCCAGACCCGGACGCGGTGGGCAAGACCTACGCCCGCGCGGGCGGATTCCTGGCGGGTGCCGCCGGGTTCGACGCGGAGTTCTTCGGGATCTCCCCGCGGGAGGCTCAGACGATGGACCCCCAGCAGCGGGTGCTGCTGGAGGTTTGCTGGGAAGCGTTGGAAACCGCACGGATCGATCCGGCCACCTTGCTGCGCTCGCAGACCGGTGTATTCGTCGGGGCGTGGTCGCAACCGTACGGCGCGGGTGCCGGCGACAGCGTAGAGGGATACGCCATGACCGGCCTGTCCACCAGTGTGGCCTCCGGACGGGTGGCTTATGCGTTGGGCTTACAGGGCCCGGCTATCACCGTGGATACCGCATGTTCTTCGTCGCTGGTGGCCACGCATCTGGCGTGCCAGTCGCTTCGGAACGGGGAAAGCAACCTCGCGCTGGCCGGCGGCGTCACGGTGATGACCACGCCGATGGTGTTCACCGAGTTCGCTCGGCAACGCGGGCTGGCTGCCGATGGGCGCTGTAAAGCCTTCTCCGCCAACGCCGATGGCACCGGCTGGGGTGAAGGTGCCGCGGTCCTGGTCCTGGAGCGACTCAGCGACGCCCAGCGCAACAACCACCCGGTGTTGGCGGTCATCCCGGGATCGGCGATCAACCAGGACGGCGCCTCCAACGGGTTGACCGCCCCCAACGGACCCGCCCAGCAGAGCGTCATCCGTCAAGCGGGAGCCAACGCCGGTATCGGGCTCGATGAGGTCGACGTCGTAGAGGCACACGGCACCGGCACTACGCTGGGCGATCCGATCGAGGCCGGGGCCCTGCTTGCGACCTACGGCGCCAGCAGGGATCCCGATAATCCGCTGTATCTCGGCTCGATCAAGTCCAATATCGGTCATACCCAGGCCGCTGCCGGTGCCGCCGGGCTGATCAAGATGATTGGAGCACTCAACCACGACCTGTTGCCGCCGACGCTGCACGCCGATCAACCCAGTCCGCATATCGACTGGTCGGCCGGGGGAGTGCGGTTGCTCACCGAGGCGGCGCCCTGGCCGGCCGCCGATCGTCCCCGCACCGCGGCAGTGTCCTCATTCGGGATCAGCGGCACCAACGCGCACGTCATCGTGCAACAAGCTCCCCCCAGCCTCCAAGAAGCCCCCCAGGAACTCTTGGAGCACGCCGCACCTTCGCCGTTGCTGCTGTGGCCTATTTCGGCGCGCAGTCCCAAAGCCCTTGCCGCACAAGCACACCGATTGCGCGAGTACCTGCGTGATCGACCCGAGGTCGGGCTGGCCGACGTGGCCTACAGTCTGGCCACCACGCGGACCCCGCACCCGTATCGGGCCACTATCACCTCATACCTCGGTAGCGAGGATCCCCGCCAAGACTTGCTGGAGGGCCTGGACGCGCTGACCGCAGACCTGCCTCATCCGCGTCTGACGCGACATCACAGTCTCGGGCACCAGCTGCCCGCGGAAACGGTGTTCGTCTTCCCGGGCCAAGGCGCCCAGTACGCCGGCATGTGCATGGAGCTCTACCAGCACCACCGCGTTTTCGCGCGCAGTCTCGATGAGTGTGACGAGGCGCTGCGCCCCTACACCGGCTGGTCGGTGCGCGACGTACTACGCCAGGATCCCGCGGCGCCGTCGCTGGACCGCGTCGATGTCGTACAGCCGGTGCTGTTCGCAATCATGGTGTCGCTAGCGGATTTATTGGCTTCCTACGGAATCATCCCGGACGCGGTGATCGGGCATTCCCAGGGCGAAATCGCCGCCGCCTACGTCGCCGGTGCGCTCTCCCTCAACGATGCCGCCAAGGTCGCCGCACTGCGCAGTCAGGCGATCACCGTGCTGTCGGGCAGCGGCGGTATGGCCTCGATTGTGCTTCCCGCAGAAGAGGTTCGGCCGCGGCTGCAACGCTGGGACGGTGCGGTGAGCATCGCCGCGATCAACGGCCCTTCGCACACCATCGTCAGTGGCGAACCTGCCGCACTCGACCAGCTCACCGAGGAATGCGAACGGGACAACATTCAAATACGCCGCATCGCAGTCGATTACGCATCGCACTGCGCCCAGGTGGAGCAGCTGGGTGACCGACTCCGCGAGCAACTGGCCGGGTTGACCGCGCAGGCCTCGCGTATTCCGCTGTACTCCACGGTGGACAGCGCGCTATCGGGTCATCCGCTCGACACCACCGAGATGGGGGCCGACTACTGGTATCGCAATCTGCGTGAACCAGTGCGGTTCTACGACAACATCGCCGCGCTGCTCGGTAAGCGCGAGCACGTATTTGTCGAACTCTCGCCGCACCCGGTGTTGGCTGCGGCGATCTCCGACACCCTGGTCGGTACCGCCGACGGCGCGGGGTCGGCAGTGATCACCACGTTGCACCGCGACCGAGCCGACCTCGACACGGTGGGCACCACGCTGGCTCACCTGCACAATCACGGGAAATCCCCGTCCTGGCAGGCTCTTTATCCCGATGCCCACGCCGTCGGGCTGCCCACCTACGCCTTTCAGCACCAGCGGTACTGGACGGCGCCGACCGCGGCGACCGCTGTCAGCGGACCCGCCGAGGGCGCGCTGTGGAAGGCCGTCGACGACGAAGCGATCGACACGTTCGCACAGGTATTGGGGTTGAGCGACACCGCGGATCCGGCATCGCTAAGTGCGGTAGTGCGCGCCTTGCGACAGTGGCGCGGCGATCTCGGGGCGCGATCAGCGGCGAACCAGTTGCGCTACCGGGTCACCTGGCAAACAGTGACGCCTAACACCTCCCCGTTGACGCGTCGTCGCTGGCTGGTGTTGGCCTTCCCGGAACAAGCCGACGACGCATGGATCACCGGCTTGTCGGCACGGTACGCCGACGCTGTGGAAGTGCTCACCGTTGACCCCAATGACGTTGGCAGAGAGTCGTTGTCCGCGCTGTTGAAGACGGCCACCACGCGGGCGCACTGCGATGGAATCGTCTCCTTCCTGGCCACAGACGAGCGTCGGCATCCCCAGTTCCCCGGAACATCGATCGGTCTGATCTCGACACTTGTTCTCGCGCAAGCTCATTGCGACTCCGGCCTCGGAATACCGTTGTGGGTCATCACCGAAGGCGCGGTTTCGGTGTCCAGCGATGATCGTCCCGCGAGTCCGGCCCAGTCCGCGGCGTGGGGGCTGGGACAGTCGGTCTGCCTCGAACACCCCGACCAGTGGGGCGGATTGGTCGATCTTCCGGCTACGGCGGCTCCGCGCGACATCGAGCAGCTGTACGCGATTCTGAGTTGCGCGCAATCCGAAGACCAGCTCGCGATACGTCAGCAGAGCGTGAGCGCGCGTCGCCTGGTCGAGGCGCCGTTGTCCGCAGAGCGCCTCGAGCGGGCCGGAAAGTGGAATCCCACTGGGGCGGCGCTGGTCACCGGCGCAACGGGACGGTTGGGCAAGCACATCGTCGGGTGGCTCGCCGACGCGGGTGCCAATCCCATTGTGCTACTGAGCCGTAACGCCGCAGAGCATCCGCAGACAGCCGAACTGCGCCAGGAACTGCAGTCCCGCGGCGTGGCAGTGGCGGCGATATCGGTCGATGTAAGCGACCGGTCAGCCCTGGCAACCGCTCTCGACGACATCCGCAGCGCGCATGGGCCCGTCAGAACCGTGGTGCACGCCGCAGCGGCCATTGGCTGGAACGCCGTGTCGGACACCACCGTTGAAGAGCTCGCCGACAGCTATGCCGCCAAAGCGGTGGGTGCCGACAACTTGGTGGAACTGCTCGAAGGCGACCCGCCGGAAACCTTCATTCTGTTCTCCTCTGGAGCGGCGACGTGGGGAGGTGCGCAACAAGGCGCCTACGCCGCCGCCAACGCCCACATCGAGGCGCTGGCCGGACGGTTGCGCAGCACCGGGTGCACGGCGGTGGCACCCGCGTTCGGGTTGTGGGCGGATGAGGCCAGCAATATGCCGCGCGAGGTTCTCGACATCTTCCAGCGAATCGGGCTGCACCCGATACCACCCACTGTTGCGCTGACCGGACTGCAACAGGCCATCGAGGCTGACGACACGTTCATCACCCTTGCCGATGTTTCGTGGGATAAGTTCGTGCCCGCGTTCACCGTTCGCCGGGCACATCCACTGCTGACCGAGTTGGCGTCGCGCTTGGATGCCGGGGAAGCCACGGGCCCGGGGTCGGACACGACCGAGTCGGGGCTTCGGGACAAGCTGGCCGGTCAAACCGCGGCTCAACGACTCGAAACGTTGACCGCCTTGGTGGCCAACGCCACGGCTACGGTGTTGGCGCACCGCGACCCCGACGCCCTCGATACCGAACAGGCATTCAAGGACCTCGGCATCGACTCGCTGACCGCCCTGGAACTACGCAACACTCTGGGTGCCCAAACCGGGTTGACATTGCCGGCCACCCTGGTCTTCGAACACCCCACGCCGACCTCGCTCGCCGGCCACCTTGCCGAGCTACTCGCCGCCACCGCGCCGGCGGTCCCAGCGGTGCAAATCGCCACTGCAGCTGACGAGCCGGTGGACAATCTGCTCGCGTACCTGGACCAGGCCGCGTTTCTCGCGACGCGAGCGGTGCACGGCGCGCTGATTCAGGTGACCTGGATCTATGACCGCGGTGCCGATCTCGATGGGCTGCGGCGTTTCCACCAAAACCTCGGCTCCGGCATGTTCGGTCGCACGGTCGAGCGGTCTCCGTTGCCGTTTGCCCGGGATCGCTGGGTGTTGTCGCCGAGGTCGCAGGACATGGACATCGCCGCAACGCCGCGTCCCCGCGACGAGGTGAGCGCATGGGCCGACGAGCGTGGCCGGCTGCCCATCGACCCGGAGTGGGGTCCGGGCTGGCATCTCGGGGTCCTGCCGCTCGACGACGGGGGTACGGCGGTAAGTCTGGTGGTTTCGCATGCGGTGGTCGACGCGATGGCGTTCGGCCAGGCGATCGCCGATGCGGCGGAAGGGCGGACCCACACCCTGCGCTACCCGCCGGCGGGATCACGCACCCGCAGACGCGCACTGCGTGAAGATTTCCGGCAGTCGGTCAAAGAACTGCCCGACGTGGGGCGGGCGTTGGCTGCTGTGGCCCGGCGGGCACGCCGCGACCGCAAAGAGCTCACCACGACGATGAGGGCGGCACCACGTTCACCGAAGGCGCTCAGCGACGATCAGACCATCGAGATGCCTGCCCTGACGGCGTTCGTCGATCTGGCCGAATGGGATGCTCTCGCGAAAACCCTTGGTGCCAGCAGTCATTCGCTGGTGGCAGGAGTCGCGTGCCGACTGGCTGTTCGGGTGGGACGGGTCAACGACGACGGAGCTGTCACCTTGCGCCTGGTGGCAAACCTACGGACCAGCGGTGATATCCGCGGCAACGCGATCACCGCGGTGGACATCTCAGTGGACCCGACTCCAGCGGCAACCGACCTTCGGGAAATGCACCACAAGATCACCCAGACGATCCTGGAAGCGATGGACAACTCCGACAACGAGTGGCTGGCGCCGCTGCCGTTGACACCGCTGACACCCAAGCGGGTCGTGCGCAGACTGTCGGGAGTAGCCGCCGGTGGCGCCACGCTGCCAGTCACCGTCTCCAACATTGGTGATCTGCCTGCGGCGGTGAACCGGCCCGATGGCACGGACGCCGATCATGCCCACATGCGACCGTTCGAACCCGGCATGAAGAAGAGCACTCTGGAGGGCATGGGTGGACAGCTGCTGCTGGTGTCCGGGCGCGCCCGCGGCAAAATCTTCATCAGAATCTCCGCGTACCTGCTCGACCGGACGAACACCAAAGACGAACTGCGCGAGACTATTTTGAGTACCTTCGCCGAATTCGGTCTGACTCCGGAGATCGACTGGTAGCTCAGTTCAGCGAATCCCGGAATGCGTTGAGGGCGGCCGCGCCGCGGCCCGGATCTTGCACCATCCACCAATGCCCAAGGCCCTCAAGGACTTCGGTGCGGGCGCCGGCCCGGTCGGCGGCGCGCCGCCGGGTCGTCTCGCCGCCGATGTACGGGTCCTCGGTGGCCAGCAACGACAAACCGGGCCGCGTGGCCGCATTCTCAAGCGCACGGCCGGCTTCGGCCATCGCCGGTTGCCGCGCGGAACGGTAGAGCAGCAGGATGGCCCGACCCATCGCTTGATTCTGTTGTTGGGCGATCGCGGTGGCGATGTCGGGCGGGATGCCGAGCGCGCCCAGCTGCGCGGCGCGGTCTTCGACGGTGCCGCCCAGCATGGCTTCGACCAGCTGCTCGCCGTCGCCGGGTGTCTGCCAGACCTGGGCCATGTCGTGCCAGACGTAATCGGGGTCGTAGAGGCCCAGCACGTCGCTGGCCCAGCTTACAAGGGGCGAGGGCAGGTTACAGCCTAGGAGCCATAGCGCTGGATTAGGTAAAACACGCAAGTCGGATTAGTCTTGCCCGCGGTCCGTCATCGACTCAGGAACAACACCTATGCCTCTTCAGCCCACGCTGCGCCGCCCGCATTCGCCGCGCAGGGGTCGTACTCACCGCGTGAATCATGTAACTGTCGGCCAGTGCTTCGACATCGAGGTCACCCGGGACTCGGACGGATGGGTGGTCCGGATACCCGAGGTCGACGGGGTCGCCCGGACGACGCGCCGGGCCGCGGTGGAGTTGGCGGCGCGCAAATGCATCGCGGCTCGGACCGGCATCCCCATCGGTTATGTGGCCGTGTACGTCACGAACGAGGTAGGGGCCGGCAGCCTCAGATCTTGACGGTCAGCGGCCAGACATTCCAGATGTCTTCGCAGTACTCGGCGATGGCGCGATCCGAGGAGAACTTTCCGCTGCGTGCGGTGTTCAGGATTGACATCTTCGTCCACAAATCCCGGTCCTGCCACGCCGCGCTGACCCGATCCTGACACTGCACGTAGGACTCGTAGTCCGCGCAAACCAGGAACGAGTCGTGGTAGCGCAGGTTGTCCACCAGCGGCAGGAACACCTCCCGGTCGCCATGCGAAAACGTCCCGCCCTCAATCAAATTCAGCACCGCGCGCAGTTCGTCGTTGCTTTCGATGTAGTCAGCCGGGCGGTAACCGCTGGCCTTGAGCGCTTCTACTTCGTCCACGGCCAGCCCGAACAAGAAGAAGTTTTCCGGGCCCGCCTCTTCGCGGATTTCGACGTTGGCTCCGTCAAGGGTGCCGACGGTCAGCGCGCCGTTGATCATGAACTTCATGTTGCCGGTACCGGACGCTTCTTTGCCGGCGGTCGAGATCTGTTCGGACACATTGGCGGCCGGATAGATCAGGTGCGCGTTTTGCACGTTGAAGTTGGGGATGAACGCCACCTTGAGGCACTTGTTGACGTCCGGATCGGAGTTGATGGTTTCGGCGACGGCGTTGATTAGCTTGATGATCCGCTTGGCCAGGAAGTAGCCGGGTGCGGCCTTGCCGCCAAAGATGAAGGCTCGCGGTGGAATTGCGATCCCAGGGTTCTGCTTGAGCCGGTAGTACAGCGCGATGATGTGCAGGACGTTGAGATGCTGGCGCTTGTACTCGTGGATGCGCTTTACCTGAATGTCGAAGAGCCACTCCGGGTTCAGCTGCACGCCGGTGGCAGAGCGGACGAACGACGCCAGCCGAGCCTTGTTGTTGCGTTTGATGTCACGCCACTGTGCCCGGAAGGAGGAGTCGTCGATGAACTGCTCCAGGCCGCGCAGCCGGCCCAGGTCGGTCAGCCAGTCCTCACCGATGGTGCGGTCCAACAACTCCCGCAGTCCGGGATTGGCCAGCGCCAGGAACCGTCGTGGCGTGACGCCGTTGGTCTTATTGCTGAACCGTTCCGGCCACATCTGGTAAAAGTCTTTGAGCACACTGTCTTTCAGTAGCTCCGTGTGCAGTGCGGCGACGCCGTTAATGGCGTGGCTACCGACGGTGGCCAGGTGCGCCATCCGGATGTTCTTGCCGTTGTCCTCGCCGATCAGCGACATCCGACGCACCCGTTCGGAGTCACCGAGAAACCGGGTGCGAACTTCGTCGAGGAAGCGGCGGTTGATCTCGTAGATGATTTCGAGGTGACGCGGCAGCGACTGGCCGAACATGTCCAATGGCCAGGTTTCCAGGGCCTCGGGCAACAGCGTGTGGTTGGTGTAGGCGAACGTCGCCACCGTGATCTCCCAGGCATCTTCCCAGTCCAGGTGGCGCTCGTCGATCAGCAGTCGCATCAGCTCGGCGACACCGATCGAAGGATGAGTATCGTTGAGCTGCAACGCGAATCGCTGGGGAAGTTCGCGTACCGACACGTCGGCGAGGTCATCCATGATGTGCAGCACGTGTTGCAGTGAGCAGGACACAAAGAAGTGCTGCTGCAGCAATCGCAGCCGCTTGCCGGCCTCCGGTTCGTCATTGGGGTAGAGCACCTTGGTGACCGTCTCGGACGTGACCTCGTCCTCGACCGCCCGGTAGTAGTCGCCGGTGTTGAAGGCGTCCAATGCGAACGACTTGACCGCCCGCGCACTCCACAACGTCAAGACGTTGCAGGTATTCACTCCATAGCCCTGGATGGGCGTGTCGTAGGCGACGCCCTTGAGCATCAGCCCGGGCACCCAGCGGGAGTGCTCACGCCCGTCGTCATCGGTGTAATGCTCGACGTGGCCGCCCCATTTCACCAAGTAGTTAACGTCGGGTTTTGGTATTTCCCACGGGTTTCCGCTGTCCAGCCAGTTGTCGGTCTGCTCAACCTGCCACCCGTCGTGAATCTCCTGGTCGAAGATTCCGAACTCGTAGCGAATGCCATAACCGATGGCCGGACGTTCCAGGGTGGCCAGTGAGTCCAGATAGCACGCGGCGAGGCGACCCAGACCGCCGTTGCCTAGGCCCGGTTCCTCCTCACAGGCCAGGACTTCGTCATAGTTTTGGCCCATCGCAGCAAGTGCCGCTTTGGCCGCTCGCTCCATCCGCAGGTTCAGCAGGTTGTTGCCCAGTTGCGGACCCATCAGGAATTCAGCCGACAGATAACACGTAACCTTGCGGCCGAGATCGAGCGAGACCTGCGTCGAGGCCACGCGGCGGTCCTGCATCCGGTCGCGCACAGCCAGCGCCAGCGCACGGTAATAGTGCTCGGGGCGCAGCGCGGCGGCCGGACGGCCGATCGAATAGCGCAGATGGTCGGCGATCGCGCGCTGTAGCGCAGGCGCCTGCATGCCGGTGCGGGCGGGTTCGACCAGATGCGCGGTGCCCGTCGTTGGGCCGGAAGCGGACGGATCGACATCAACCATCGTGGATCCTCTTCCCTAGAGATTGCTCCGCACAGCCGAGCAACCGGCCGTCAGTCTGGCTGTGATGTTTGCACATTCGCCGCGCTTTCGCCTTCGGACCGTCTAGGTTCGAGTCCGCGCAGTGCCGACGGCAACGGGCCCTGGTGCAGGACGCCAAGGCGGGCAGTGGCGCGGGTGAGGGCGACGTAGAGTTCGGCCGCACCGCGCGGGCCGTCGGCGAGGATGCGTTGGGGGTCCACCACCAACACCGCGTCGAACTCCAGGCCCTTGGTGTCCGACGGTGCCACGGCCCCCGGCATACCCGGGGGGCCGATCACCACGCTGGTGCCCTCACGGTCTGCCTCTTCGCGTACGAAATCGTCGATGGCGCTGAGCAATTCGCTCGAGTTGAGTTTCTCAGACCACGGTTTGACGCCAGCGGCTCGCACCGATTCCGGTGGCACCACATCCGGGGCGAATTCGGCGAGCAGCGCCGATGCGACGGCCATGATCTCGGCCGGGGTGCGGTAGTTCACCGACAGCGACCGGTAGACCCAGCGGCCGGGCACGTAGGGTTTGAGCATCGCGTCCCACGACGTCGCCCCAGCCGCCGACCGCCGCTGCGCCAGATCGCCGACGACGGTGAAGGACCGCGCCGGGCAGCGCCGCATCAGCACCCGCCAGTCCATCTCGGACAGCTCCTGGGCCTCGTCGACCACAATGTGCCGGTACGTCCAATTCCGGTCCGCCGCAGCACGTTCAGCGAGCTCTCGAACGTCGCGTTCGACGAAGCGGTCGGCCAGGTCCTCGCCGTAGATCAGATCCTGTGCCAGCAGTTGATCCTCGTCGTCCATGAGGTCTTCGCGGCTGACCATCAAGTCCAACACGCCCGCGGCGTAGGCGGCCTCCTCGCGCTGCTCCTGCTCGGCGATTTGCCGAGCGCGCTCGGTGGCCACCTTGTCGACCCCCAGCAGGTCGACAAGTTCGTCGAGCAGCGGCACGTCCGACACCGTCCACGCGTCGCCAACCTCGCGTAACAGCGCAGGGTCGGCGCCCGCGGCCTGTAGCCGCTCGGGGGAGGAGAGCAGCGTGGACAACAACTCTTCCGGAGTCAGGATCGGCCACAACTCGTCGAGCGCGGCGTTGAAGGCATCGTTGTCCGCGAGCTCCTCGATCAGCTCGTCGCGAAGCTTCTCCCAGGCGTCCCGGTCAGACCGGGTCAGCCATCCGCGACCAATCTTGGCGATAGCGCGTTCGGTCAGTACCCAGGTGACGATGTCGGTGAACGCCGCCCGGGCGGCGTTGTGCGGCAACCCGGTGGCGCACGCTTCCTCCCTGGCCCACTGCGCCGTCTCGGCGTCGATCCGCAGCTCGACGTCAGACAGCTTGATGCGCAACGGATCTTCCGGTAGCCGCTGCCGGTCGGCGATCGCTGAGCTGAGCACATCCAGAATTTGCAGCGAACCCTTCCGGCGGGCGACATCGGGTTCGTCCTCCGCGGTGATGCGCAGACCGGGTACCAGATCGCCGGTGGTCATGAACACCACGGTGGATTCGCCCAACGATGGCAGCACGCGGCTGATGTGGTTCAGGAACGCCGGGTTTGGCCCGATCACCAGCACTCCGTGACGTTCCATCCGCTCGCGTTGCGTATAGAGCAGGTACGCCACCCGGTGCAGCGCAACGACCGTCTTGCCGGTGCCCGGTCCGCCCTCGATGACCAGCACGCCGGAATGGTCGAGACGAATGATCTCGTCCTGTTCGGCCTGAATGGTCGCCACGATGTCGCGCATCTTGTCGCCGCGCGGGGCGCTGATCGCAGCCAGCAGGGCAGCATCAGTTGAGCTGCCACTCTGGTCGCCCTCGCCGGGTCGGCCGAGGACGTCGTCGGTGAAATCGACGACCCGGCGGCTCCGGGTATGGAACTGGCGGCGACGCCGGATGTCCTCGGGATTGGCGGCGGTGGCTGTGTAGAAGGGGCGCGCGGCGGGGGTCCGCCAGTCGAGTAACAACGGTTCGTACTCGTCGTCCTCGTCGAGCAGACCGATGCGGCCCACGTAGGACCGCTTCCCGGAAACGCCGTCCAACCGACCGAAGCACAGGCCGTCGTCGGCGACGTCCAGTCGCTTCATCCGGCGAGCCAACGCCCGTACCTCGACGTCGCGATCCATCGGCGTGTCACTGTCTTCACCCCGCAGCGCGGTGCTGTAGCGGGCCTTGGCTCGTGCCCGCTCGGCATCGAGGCGTGCGTAGAGCGTGTCGACATAGGCCTGCTCGTGCCGTAACTCGTCCTGGTAACCCGTACTCGTTTCCCGCAATTGGTGATCCCCCTGACGTCCGGGCAGCCGTTCGGGCAGCTATTGTGCGCCACCCCCCGGGCCTTGCCGCAAGCCCCCGCCACCGGGTTATGGTGGAAGAAATCAGGTCGCTCAGTGGGCACCGCCGAGATTTAGCGTGACCACGCCGGTGATGATCAGCGCAACGCCGACAATTTTGGCCGCCGAGAGCGGGGAGCCGAGGAATAACACCGCGATCACGACGATTGCTGCGGTGCCGATTGCCGACCACAGCGCATAGGCGATATCGGTCTGCATGCCGCGCGAGATGGACAGTGCGAGTAGCGCAAACGAGACGTGTTAGCAGAGCAGGCAGACTACGGTCGGCCACAACCGGCTGAACCCGTCGGTGCCCTTCAGCAAGCTGGTGGCGACGACCTCGGCGAAGATTGCGACGAATAGAAACAGGTAAGCCACGCTTCATCCTTTCGTGTACACACGCACACTATTGGATGAGCTGAGGACTACCGGCCCCAGCGACTATGTGCGGCAAGCTGTTCGAGCAAGGTGATCCCGTTGTCCCGGCGTTCGCGTAATACTTCGCCGCCCATCGTGTAGGGCTGCCCGGCTTCGGGACTGCGTTGTGCTTGTGCCTCGATCGCGTCCATCAGCGACTTGGCCATCGACAGGCGTGGATACTTCCCGTGGATCGCCGCGGCGGCCTGTTCCTCCACGAATTCGGCATTGCGGCCGAAGTCGATTCCGACACCGCCGTTGACCAGATAGCAGGTCGGCCCGCGTCGTTGTGCGATACCGAACGAGCTGTGCAACGCGATGGCCTCCCACACGGCGTCCACCTGGGCGCGATCGCAGCCGTGCTCGGTCAACAACGTTGCAGCCAAGTCGGCGCCTTCGACCTCGAAGCGTTCCTTGCCTTCGGCGGCGCTACCCGCGCCGAGATCATGCAAAACGCTGCCCAGAAACAGAGTTTCACTGTCGTAATCCGATCCTGGGTGCAATCCGTCATGCGCGGCGAGCAACTCTGCGAACAGATAGCTGCGCACGCTGTGGTTGAACACCGATGTCGACTCGGTAGATTGCGCGAATTGTGTTGCTGCCCGGGCAACCTTGGTGTCGATGAGCGTTGGAATCGTGTGCATGCACCGACGTTAAGAGTTTGGCCCGCGTGGGTGTGAGTGGCTCAGCAGACATCGATCCCACAATTTGAGCCAAGCGATATCAGCCGTACGGTGGACCTCATGACGACCACTCTCAACCACCGCCTCGCCGCATTTTCCCCGGCGGTGATCAGCCTGTTCCGTCTGGTGTACGGCACGCTTTTCGCGGGGTTCGGTTCGATGATCCTGTTCGGCTGGCCGATAGCGCCGGGGCATCACGTCGATGTCCTGGAATGGCCGGGCTGGTATGCGGGGTTGATCGAACTTGTTGCCGGGCTGTTGATTGCGTTCGGGTTATGCACTCGCATAGCGGCTTTCGTCGCCTCCGGCCAGATGGCGGTCGCCTATTTCTGGATGCACCAACCGCACGCGCTCTGGCCGATCGGCGACCCGCCGGACGGTAATGGTGGCACGTTGGCAGTCCTTTTTTGCTTCGCCTTTTTCCTGCTGGTCTTTTTGGGGCCGGGGCGTTACTCGATGGACGCGCTGCTTTCCGGAAAACTCCGCCGGAAGTCGTAATCGACTGTGCCTCAAACGATTCCCTGGGTACGCTCGGTACAATACGTCCGCTTGGGCTTGGGGAATGAGACACCGTGCGTGCCGGAAGGGCAGGCAGACGTGTCGGTGGTGTTATCCACCCGTTTGACGACGCGAATCACCTTGCCGCTGGCGCCGCAGCCCACCGTACGGACCGTCTCGTCGTTGCGTTCGGGTGTGTAGCAGTGGCCTTCTATCAGGTTGGGCAAAAAGCAGCGGCGCACACCGTCGTGTTCGACTGAAAGATAGCTGCTGCTAACGAGTTTGCCGTCTGGGCAGTTTCCGTCCGAGCCGACTTTCGTCGCATATTCCAGGACCGCTTCAGGATCCTGGCAGCTTGTCGGCTGCCACCAATGCCGGTCGACCGCATCGTTGGTGAAGCAGTCGCCGACCGCCAGGTGGGAACTGCGGCCGACAACCACCGCCATTGAGCCGATGATGCCCAACGCACCCACGGCGAGCAGCACGATGCCGCTGATGATCAGACCGGTGCCGGCCTTGGGTGGCTGCGGGGCCCTCGGCGGGTAGCCACCCGGGGCATATCCCGGAGCGCCCGGCGGGTATCCCGGAGTCGGAGGGTAGGCCGGGGGATAACCCGGGTAGCCGGGCACCCACCCTCGGCGTGTCCGCGCACGATTGCGAACCCCAAGGATCAACAGCGTTAGGCCCACGGCCGGCAACACCAGCGCACCGATAACCGCCCCCGCCATCGCGGCACCACTGGTGGAGTCGGCGAGGTGAGCGACGATCATGGTTGTCCTCAGTCGTCAAAGGTGGTGTTGATGGTGAGTTGTTCCCACGCGTCGACCTCTTTGGCGCGCCGCTCTGCGATGTAGCGGTAGGAGAACAACGCGTCCTCGCCGAGCAACAGAAATGCGGGAGGCTCGTCCGACTCGACGGCGGTAACGATAGCCGCGCCCGCTTTGACCGGGTCGCCGGTCTGCTTGCCGTGCATGGTGTCGTTTTCCTTGCGGCGCCGCCCGGCGGTGTCGGCATAGTCATCGATGACCGTGGCGGTCTGTAGCAGAGAACGTCCGGCGAAGTCGGTGCGGAATGCCCCGGGCTCGACCACGGTAACCGAAATGCCCAGTGGCGCAAGCTCACCGTGCAGTGCTCCGCTGAGTCCCTCGATTGCCGCCTTGGCTGCCGAGTAGTAGCCCGAACCCACCGGCGTCAATTGCACTCCGATCGAGGAGATATTGACAATTGCCCCGGACCGGCGCTCCCGCATGTCGGGCAAGACCGCTTTGATCATGGCGACGGTGCCGAAGAAGTGTGTTTCAAACAGGGTGCGGACGGCGGCGTCCTCGCCTTCCTCAACGGCGGCACGGTAGCCGTAGCCGGCGTTGTTGACCAGAACGTCGATGCCGTCGAACCGGTCCTGAGCTTGTTGCACGGCCGCGGTGACCTGCTCAGCGTCAGTGACGTCCAGCTCTACGGCGAGCACCCGATCGGGTGTGGCCTCGGCCAGGTCGGCGACCTTGGTGACGTCGCGCGCGGTGACAACAGCATTGTGGCCGACGCCGATCACAGCCTCGGCGAGCGCACGACCAAGTCCGGTCGAGCAACCGGTGATGAGCCAGGTCGACATTGACGCGCGCTAGGTCAGAACCCGCCGACCCGGCACGTGACGAAGCGGTTCTGGCAGTAATTCCCGGTACCCGGCCACTCGAATGACCGGCCGTCTCGATCGCGTGGATCCAACGACAGGGCGGGGTAGAGCGTCGTAGCGAAATCGTCGATGACCGGAGGCGTTGCGTCGTCGGGATCCGCGCGGGCCACTCCGGAGCCGGCTCCGATGGCGATGATCAGCCCGATAATGCCGGTCAACAGCGACCAAGCGAACTTCTGCAACATCATGATCGCCCTCTCTGCCACGAACTACCGGCGTTACCAACCGTACCGCTGAGCGGGACAAAAAGGCAGCGCATCCACAGGCGGCCCTCCCAGCCTGCCTCGGCTCGGTCGCGAACCAGCCACAAACCAACAACAACTGGGAGTTAGCAGTCGAGCAAAGCCGCGGAACGAATCGGACCGTGCCTACGGTGGGCCAGTGATGCCGATCTTCGCGGTAGTTCGCCGTGCTGCGGTTGTCGCAGTATGCCTAGGGTTCGCCACGATCGCGCCTCCCGCTGCCGCCGAGCCCGAGCCGGCGGCTCCTGCCGGCGCGGTAGTTCCAGACAACGGCGCGGTGCCCTCCAACCCCCCGTCCCGGGTGACCACGCCCGACGGGTACACCCTGGCCCTCGGCGCCAAAGAAGAGCGGCAACTGCCGATCCCACCGCTGACCACCGCGGTGTCCTCCCGCGAATACCTGTCCAGCGGGATCTTCGTCGGCTCGGTCGTCGGGCCGGAACCGCACGGCTCGCTCGAGGTCGGCTACGAGATCGGTTGCGGGATCGACATGAGCACCGCCAACGGCGTCACGATCGCCAACAGCGGTGGAGTGGCCCCGTCCCTCGGCGCGCAGCTACCGGTGGGACCGGGAGTCGGCAACGGCCCCGCGCTGCTGCCGCTGATCACCACCCCCTACAGCGGGGTGGTCAGCGTGGGACTCAAGCCCGGATTCGTCGTGGTGGTGCCGGTCGCCAGGAAAGAGTTCAGGGGCGCTAATCCGTGGGTGATGATCAGCGATTTCCACATGAAGATCGACGGCTGCGTGGGCCAGTCGTTCGTCCGCTCGTATGCGACCCTGACCCGCATGACCGACGAGTCAGACGTGGTGATCTCCTACGTGGGCGTCACGAAAGCGGTTTGAAAGCGGTTTGAGGCACGTCCGTCCTCGAAGACCGAGCCGTCGAAACGGTCCTGGGTGACGAACTCCGAGACCGCCCGACGACGCAACTTGGTCAACTGACGAGTGGGTTTGCCCAGCGGCACCAACGCGGCGACGGCGTGCGTGTCTGGAATACGCAACAGATTCCGGACGCGGTCTTCGCGCGCAATGGCCATCGTCGTCATCGTGCCTCCGTACCCCTCGTTTCGAGCGGCCAGCAGGATGTTCCAAACCAGCGGGTATACCGACGCGCCGGCGGCCAGGCCCACTCGGTCCAGATCCTGATCGATGGCCGCGACAACTCCTAAATCGACGGACACTACCAACACAACGGGGGCCTTCGCGATAGGTGCGATAAACGCCTCGGGAACATCGGTCGCGTCGATGACGCTCTGCGGAACCTGGCTGGGATGCAGTGTGTTCCAAGGGTATTCACCTGCGTTCAGCTGCGCGAAGTAGCGACGGGAGGCGAGCACGCCGAGCTCGGCCAACTGACGGCGGATTTCGACGTCGCGGACCACGGTCACGTGCGCGCCTTGGCGATTACCGCCACTCGGGGCGAACCGGGCGTTGTCGAAGATGCGGTACAAGACGTCGTCGGGCAGCGGGTCGTCGGTGAATTCACGCGCTGCGAACGCGGTGCGCATTGCGTCGTAGAGTTCCATCGCTTCAGGCACGCCGTTCGAGACGGAAAGTGCGCCGGAAACCGGCCGGTTGCGTCGTAAGGGTCACTTCTACCGCCCCGCTCGGGGCAACGACGTAGCGTTCCTCCACCTGCGGTCCGTCGCTGCATCTTCCGACCGGTTGGCGGCCGAGATCATCCCGGTCGTGCAGGGACGGGTCGAACGGAAACAGCACCGGGTCATACGGGGTGACATCTCCGTCGGGACGGCCATTGACCAGCCGGCTGCATTCCACGAAGCGGAAATGCCCGATGTTGTGCGCGGCACGGTAGGTGCGGCTCACCACCAGCGGCGTGCGGCCATCGGCGGGCAGCGAGGCGTCCTTGGGGACGATCGGGTCGAAAATCACGTCAGAACCGGCCTGCGCCTCGCGGAACACACCGAAATGTCGCGAAAATCGTTCGGAGAGAACAAAACCGGCGTCGGTGTCGAGAAACACCGCGAGGCCAATGGCTGTCGCCGCGAACGGGTGCGGTGAGCGTTTGACCCGCTTTTCGCCGAACTCCGCCCGCAGCATGCGAGAAACGAGCGGAAAACTACCCGCACCGCCGACCACGTAGATGCCGGCCACCTCCGACCACGGGACGTCCTTGCCGTCGCCGGCCGGGTCGTGCAGCACCCGGGAGAGCAATTCGCTGGTCTTGTCGACCAGCGGTGCGCAGACCGCGTAGACGTCGTCGATCGGGCAGAAGAATGGCGGCCGATCCGGGTCGAGGGTGGCCAGATCAACGAGAAATCGGCGCGTCTGCGGGCCGACCGCCTCTTTGCGCGCGGCGCATTCCTCCACCAACAACGCGTAGTTCTCCGCGTCAAGCTGCGGCAGCTTCGACTGGGCAACGACCAGCTGTGCGATCGCGTCGTCGAAATCGTCCCCGCCCAACCGCTGGATGCCCTCGCTGACCACGACTTCGTTCACGTGCCCGGCCATCTTTAGCAGCGACGCGTCAAAGGTGCCGCCACCCAGGTCGTAGATCAATACGTACTCGCGCTTGGCGGTGATCGTCGAACGGTACCGGTGGGCGTATTCCAGCCCCGCGGCCGAGGGTTCGTTCAACAATGCCACCACCTGGAAACCCGCCGCCACGAAGGCGTCCAGCGTCATAAAGCGTTGGGTGCTAGAGGAATTGGCGGGCACACTGATCGCGGCTTCGATGCGCTCGGTCGCGGCGGCGCCGGCATTCGAGCGGTGGCAGAGATCGCTCTTGAGCTGTGTGAGGAAGCCAGTGAGCAGATCGGCCAACCGGTGTTCGCGTCCAGCCAAATTCACTGTGGTGTGTGGTCCGGCGTCGCCCAGCAGGCGCTTGAACGACCGGAGCACCGACCAGCCCGGCTGGTGGCGGACTGCGGCGGCGTCCAGGCCAAACCTGAGTTCGCCCGCGGCGTTGGCGGCGATCAATGACGGCCATGCGTCCACCCCGTCGAACGCGACGACCGGGTAATTCCCGCGATCGACAATCGCAGCGACGGTGTGGGTGGTGCCGAAGTCGATACCGACTCTCATCGGTTCCGATTCTAGGTGCTATCGGCGGGTGTCCGGGCGGCGTCCCACAGCTTTTGCACGTCGCGTTCGGCCGCGGTGGGAATCAACCCGGACGGGGCGAATCGGTTGGAGTCCACCGGCTCGTCCTCGGTGGTAGGGTGCACTACCCCACGAATTGCCTTGGCCGACACCACAATTGCGGCGGCAAATACGATGAGAACGACCGTCGCGAAGAGCACCGACAGGGTGCCTTGCACGAAGGTGTTCCGGATGACGTCATCGAGCTGGCGCGGGTTGGTTGCCGAGACGAACGCGGTCTTGCCGGCCTGTCGCGCCGCCGAATACTGGAAATGCTGCGTCCAGTAGCCCACTTTCGGGTCACCGGAGAAGATCTTCTGCCAGGACGCCGTCATGGTCACAGCGAGATCCCACAGCAGTGGTATGCCCGGGATCCACGCCCACCGCAGCATTCCTTTCTTGATGACCACCACCGTGATGACAGTCAGCGCGATCGCGGCCAGCAGTTGGTTGGCGATGCCGAACAGCGGAAACAGGGTGTTGATGCCACCCAGCGGATCGGTCACACCCATCAGCAGGATGCCACCCCACAGCGCGACCACCACCACGCTGCACATCCATACGCCAGGGCGCCAGCTCGGGTTTCGCAACTTGGCGAATGGACCACCGAGATTGCCCAGCGCGTCGGAGAGCATGAAGCGGTTGACGCGGGTGCCCGCATCCAGGGTGGTCAGGATGAACAGCGCCTCGAACATGATCGCGAAGTGATACCAGAACGCCTTGAGGTCGGCGCCACCGAACACGCGGTGCAGTACTTCGGCCATACCGAATGCCAGCGTCGGTGCGCCGCCGGTGCGCGACACGATTGATTGCTCGCCGACGCTGGTGGCTGCCTGACTGATCTTCTCCGCGGTGGCCGGCGCGCCGGACAAGCCAAGCGTGTTGACATAGGTTGCGGCGGTGTCCGCGGTGCCGCCGGTCTGCGCGGTTGGCGCGTTGAGAGCAAAGTACAGATGCTGGTCGAGTATCGAGGCGGTGATCAGCGCCATGACGGCGACGAACGACTCGGTCATCATGCCGCCGTACCCGATCAGCCGCATCTGGCTTTCCTTCTCCAGCAGTTTCGGTGTCGTCCCCGAGGAAATCAGCGAGTGGAACCCGGATAGGGCGCCGCAGGCAATGGTGATGAACAGAAACGGGAACAGAGCGCCGGCGAACACCGGACCGTCGGCGTTGGTGGCGAACTGGGAAATGGCGGGTGCCTGCATGACTGGTTGCGCGATGCAGATCCCGATCGCCAGCACAGCAATAGCCCCGACCTTGATGAAGGTCGACAGATAGTCGCGCGGAGCCAGTAGCAGCCACACCGGCAGCACCGAGGCCGCGAAGCCGTAGCCGACCAGACACCAACACAACGTAACCGGGGACAAACTGAACCAGCTTGCCCCCCAGGATGTTTCGGCGACCCAGTTACCGGATGCCAGCGCGAGCAGCAGCAGTACGAATCCGATCACCGATACCTCTGTCACCCGACCGGGACGCAGAAAACGCAAGTAGCAACCCATGAACACAGCGATTGGGATGGTCATCGCGATGGAGAACACACCCCACGGGCTCTGGGCCAGCGCCCGAACGACGATCAACGCCAGCACCGCGATGAGGATGACCATGATGACCAGCACTCCGATGAGCGCGGCGGCGCCGCCGACGACTCCCAGTTCGTCGCGTGCCATCTGGCCCAGCGATCTGCCTCGCCGACGAGTGGACATCCACAACACCAGGTAGTCCTGCACGCAACCGCCGAACACCGCCCCGAAGATGATCCAAATGGTTCCCGGCAGGTACCCCATCTGGGCGGCAAGCACCGGACCGACCAGCGGACCCGCTCCGGCGATAGCGGCGAAATGGTGCCCGAACAGTACGCGCCGGTCGGTCGGCACGTAATCGGTGCCGTCTTCGAGAACTTCGGCCGGGGTGGCGTGGTCGTCGCGCGGGCGAACGATTTTCATTTCGACCCACCGCGCATAGAAGCGGTAGGCCACGATGTAGGTGCAGATTGCGGCGGCTACGAACCAGATCGCGTTGACCGTCTCGCCGCGCGCGAATGCGACCACCGCCCAGGCGATCGCGCCAATTACTGCGACGACAGCGAAGAAGACCCGGTGGCCCACGGTGATTGGGAAGTGGTCGACGATGGCGACCGGCGGCAGGTCGGGCTCGGTCCGCACGTAGCTAATCTTGTGGTCAGCCACGGCGGCTCCTTCTCAACGTCACTGGCCAGAGTGAATTTACCGCTTGAAGCCAGGCGGGCATGTCGCGTCGCATACTCGTTAGCGCCGCAGCTCCCGGATCAGTACAGGGCGCGAACGGCGTCGATGGTGTCGGCTTCGTCGGGGCGTTTGTCGTCGCGGTAGCGCACCACGCGCGCAAAGCGCAGCGCCACTCCGCCGGGGTAGCGGGTCGAGGCCTGCACTCCGTCCAGCGCTATCTCGACCACCTGTTCTGGCCGGACGTGCACGACGTAACCGTCCGTGCCGCCGACCGCGATCTCGCTGAACCGGGCTGTCTGCCACGCCAGCATTCGGTCCGTCATGCCCTTGAATGTCTTGCCCACCATCACGAATTTGCCGGTCTCGGGGTCGCGCGCACCCAGGTGGATGTTGGACAACTTGCCGGTGCGCCGGCCTGAACCCCACTCGACTGCCAGCACCACCAGGTCCAGGGTGTGTACCGGTTTGATCTTGAGCCAACCGGCTCCGCGTCGGCCGGCTTGATACGGTGCGCCCGGCGCTTTGGCCATTACCCCCTCGTGTCCGGCCCGCAGGGTCGAAGTCAGGAATGCCGTCGCCGCCGACGGATCGGAAGTGGTCAACCGGTCTACTCGCTGGGTCGGCGGGATCAGTGAGTCCAGGGCGGCCAGTCGCTCGGTGGTTGGGGCGTCGAGCAGGTCGGCGCCGTCGCGGTGCAGGATGTCGAAGAAGAACACCGAAAGTGGCTGGGCGGCACGAGCATTGGCTACATCGACGGATCGGCCGAACCGCGACGCGGTGACCTGGAAGCGGTGTGGACGATTGTCTGGACGCAACGCGATCGCCTCGCCGTCGGCGACCAGGTCCCGAACTGGCAAGGCAAGGGTCGCTTCGACCACCTCGGGAAGTCGCGCGGTGACATCGTCCAGGCTGCGCGTGTAGACGGTGACATTTCGGCCGGACCGGTGGATCTGTACTCGTGCCCCATCCAGCTTCGCCTCGAAGATCGATGTGCCGCTGTGCTTTTCGAGCGCGTCGGCGACGCTGGTCGCGGTCTGGGCCAGCATCGGGCCGACCGGCCGGCCGACTTGCAGAGCGAACTGGTCGAGGGAGGCACCGGTTAATGCCGTCGCGGCCACCGCCGGCAGATCCCCGCCCAGCATGGCCGCCCGCTGGACCGCGGCGGCGGGGATGCCCGCCGCTTTGGCAACCGCGTCGGTCATGACGCCGATCAGGGCGCCCTGGCGCAACTCACCGCTTAGCAGGCGCACGAGAAAGGTCTGCTCGGTCTCGGTGGCCGCGGCGAACAACCCGTTGATCAACCCCGCGCGGCGGGACTGGGAGCCCTTGCCGCAGACGCCGCCGATCTCGGTGAATGTGGCGTCGACCTCGCCTACGGTCAGCACCGGATCCGATGCGGGGGGCGGGAGGGAGCGCAGCGCGGCCCAGCCGACCCCGATCTGGCGTTGCCGCAACTCGCCGGACAGCCACGACACGACGGTCGCGACAAGTTCGCCGGCGCCGGCGGCACGCCGCAGCAGATCGGCGATGTGGCTGACCTTGGCCAGGCGCGAGGAGGTAGCGCCGACCTTAAGCGATGTGCTTGCTACGTCGAGAAGGAGCACGGAATCGAGCTTGTCATGAGGCACCGACAACCCTGCACGCCGGACGCGCTACGGTGACGGGTTAACGTTACAAATCACTAGCAATGTGACAACTTAGAAATCGGAGGTTCGGGTGGAGATCAGCGGAAAGAAGGTCGTCGTCATCGGCGGCGCTTCGGGGATGGGACGTGCCAGCGCCGAACTTCTGCACGCGCGTGGCGCGCAGGTTGCGGTGTTCGACCGGGAGAACTCAGACGGCAAGACCGTTGCCGAAGGTGTCGGCGGAAAGTTCTACCCGGTCGACGTCACTGACTTCACCGGCACCGAGGAGGCCCTGCAGGCTGCGGTCGATGATCTCGGCGGCCTGCATGTCACGGTGACCACCGCCGGTGGGGGTATCGCGAAGCGGACGATGACCAAGACCGGTCCGCACGATCTGGAGTCCTTCCAGTCGGTGGTGAACCTCAACCTGATCGCCAGCTTCAACATCAGCCGGCTCGCGGCGGCGCACATGAGCAAGAACGAACCGGAGGACGACGAGCGCGGCGTCATCATCAACACCGCTTCGATTGCGGCGTTCGAGGGGCAGATCGGCCAGGTTGCCTATACCGCAGCCAAGGCCGGCATCGCCGGTATGTGCCTGACCATGGCGCGCGACCTGGGCTCGCTGGGCATCCGGGTGCTGGCCATCGCGCCCAGTTTGTTCGCCACGGGATTGACCCAGGGCATCCCCGACGAGTTCGCGGCGGCACTGACCAAGGACGCGGCGTTCCCCAAGCGGCTCGGCCGGCCCGAGGAGTACGCCAAGCTGGTTGCCGCGATAGTCGACAACCCGATGCTCAACGGCCAGTGCCTGCGGCTGGACGCCGGGCAGCGGTTCGCGCCCAAGTAACCGGCCCGCCCGGGCGGGCCCTCCAGGGCGCATTGAGTACACTCTTTAGTGTAATCAGCAGCGCCTTGAGGAGGGCCCGCATGGGTATCGCACTGACCGACGACCATCGCGAACTCGCCGAGGTAGCTCGCGGGTTCTTGACCGCACAGAAAGCGCGCGCGGCGGCCCGGTCGCTGCTCGATGCGCCCGAGGAGGGCCGGCCCGCGTTCTGGGGGGGCATCGTCGAACTCGGCTGGCTTGGTCTGCACATCGACGAGGCGCACGGGGGCTCGGGCTACGGACTGCCCGAACTGGTGGTGGTGATCGAGGAACTGGGCCGCGCGGTGGCACCCGGGCCGTTCCTACCGACCGTGATCGCGTCCGCGGTGATCGCCCAGGACGGCACAGCCGATCAGCAAGCGCGGTTGTTGCCGGGCCTCATCGATGGAACTGTTACTGGCGCAGTCGGTTTAGGCGGCCGGGTGCAGGTGGCCGACGGCGTTGCCGATGGCGACGCCGGAGTCGTCCTCGGTGCCGGGCTAGGCGAGTTGCTGCTACTGGTTGCCGGCGCGGACGTGGTGGTGCTCGAGCGCGGTCGCGACGGCGTGTCGGTGGAGGTGCCGGACAACTTGGACCCCACTCGGCGCTCCGGACGGGTTCGCCTGCAAAACGTGCAGGTGACCGACGACGACATCCTGCCCGGGGCGCGTGCCTCGGCTCTGGCCCGCGCGCGGACGCTGCTCGCCGCCGAGGCAGTCGGCGGGGCAGCCGATTGTGTGGAATCAGCGGTCGAATACGCCAAGGTGCGCAAGCAATTTGGCCGCACCATCGCGACTTTCCAAGCGGTAAAGCATCATTGCGCGAACATGGTGGTCGCATCCGAATCTGCCCTCGCCTCGGTCTGGGACGCCGCGCGTGCGGCAGCCGAGGACGAGGAACAGTTCCGTCTGGTCGCGGCGGTCGCCGCGACGCTGGCCTTTCCCGCCTATGCGCGCAACGCTGAACTGAACATCCAGGTGCACGGCGGTATCGGCTTCACCTGGGAGCACGATGCGCATCTGCATCTGCGTCGGGCGTTGGTGAGCTCGGCCGTGGCAGGCGGCGATGCGCCGGCCCGCGATGTCTTCGACTTAACTGCCGGCGGCGTCGTGCGGGAGAACAGCTTGGATCTGCCGCCGGAAGCCGACGAGCTGCGCACTCAGATCCGTTCTGACGCTGCCGAACTCGCCGCCCTGGAAAAGCAGCCGCAACGCGACAAGTTGATCGAGACGGGCTATGTGATGCCGCACTGGCCCAAGCCGTGGGGCCGCGCCGCCGACGCGGTGGAACAGCTGGTCATCGAAGAGGAGTTCCGCGCCGCGGGCATCAAGCGCCCGGACTACGGGATCACCAGCTGGGTCATCCTGACCCTGATTCAGCACGGAACAGACTGGCAGATCGAAAGATTCGTCGAAAAGGCGTTGCGCAAAGACGAGATCTGGTGCCAGTTGTTCTCCGAACCCGAGGCGGGATCGGACGCGGCGTCGGTCAAGACCAAAGCGACGCGGGTCGACGGCGGTTGGAAAATCAACGGTCAGAAGGTCTGGACGAGTGGGGCCCAATACTGCGCGCGCGGTCTGGCCACTGTGCGCACCGACCCGGAGGCGCCCAAGCACGCAGGCATCACCACCGTCATCGTCGATATGAAAGCACCCGAGGTCGAGGTGCGTCCGCTGCGCCAGATGACCGGCGGCGCGGAGTTCAACGAGGTGTTTTTCAACGACTTGTTCGTGCCTGACGAGGACGTCGTTGGAACGCCCAACTCCGGGTGGACGGTAGCGCGCGCGACGCTGGGCAACGAGCGGGTCAGCATCGGCGGCAGCGGATCGTTCTATGAAGGCCTGGCAGCGCAGTTGGTGACGGGGGCTCAACAACGTTCCGACGAGGTGGCCGGCGTGATCGTGCGCGTGGGTACCTATCTGGCCGAGGAGAACGCGCTGCGGTTGCTGAATCTGCGCCGCGCCGCCCGCAGCGTCGAAGGAGCGGGGCCCGGCCCGGAAGGCAACGTCACCAAACTGAAGTTGGCCGACCACATGATCGAGGGGGCCGCGATCGCGACGGCGCTGGCCGGTCCCGAAACTGCGCTGCTAGATGGTGCGGGCGCGCTGGCCGGACGGATGGTCATGGGTGCCCGCGGCATGGCGATTGCCGGCGGCACTTCGGAGGTGACCCGCAATCAGATTGCCGAGCGGATTCTTGGCATGCCGCGTGACCCGCTGATTAACTAGGCGGGCGCGAATTGGGGTGCGCCGCTGCTGCCTTTTTCGGGCCGCAGCGTAACGGGCATTCCGCAGCACACCGAATCCGCTTCGCAGTCAACGATATTGGCCGCAACTCGCAGCCCGTCCTGTTCGCTGAGCTCGACAAGGGCGATAACGTAGGGGACCGGGACCTCTGGGTTATAGGGGTGGTGGTTGACCGTATAGGTGAACACCGTCCCCCGCCCGGACACCGGTTGGGCCGTCAACGGTCCGCCGCAGTCGCGGCATTCGCCGGCGGCCGGGTGCACCCAGCGCACGCACTGTTCGCAGTGGTCGATAAGCAGAGGCTCAGCTGACACGTCCAATACAGTACACTCAATTGTTCGCTGTATGACGCGTTGGTACTACGGACGGTGTAGATGAAGTACTTCGAGAAAGACGCCATCCTGTCGGGCATCGGCATTTCGCGGATCGGTCGACGCACCGGCATCCCGGGTCGGGACTTGACCATGGAGGCCGTACGGGCAGCCATCGATGATGCCGGCCTGCAGC
Organism: Mycobacterium asiaticum; assembly: GCF_001673365.1. GTDB lineage: Bacteria > Actinomycetota > Actinomycetes > Mycobacteriales > Mycobacteriaceae > Mycobacterium > Mycobacterium asiaticum_A. The sequence goes on along the minus strand of NZ_LZLS01000065.1, from coordinate 13,767 downwards.
CTGCTGACATTGACGGCATCGCAACCCTGGGCGACACGCCCGCCGCCGAAGTCAATGCCGAACTACAGATCGACGCAGCCGACTGCGGAAGTGGATTCGGCACCGGCGGTCTGTTGAGTCCGGTGATGTCGGCCTGTCGCGCCGTCGCGGAGGGTCGGGCGCGCCATGTGGTGATTTACCGAACCATCCAGATGCTGGGCGGCACCGTTTTGCCGCAGCAGAAGAACGCTCCGGCACCACCTTTGGCCCGGATGTTCGACGCGCCCGAGGGGGAGCGGCCCGCCGTCGGCGCCATGGACGACATTAACGACCTGGTTGCGGCGCACGCCTACTCCGCGGCCAATTGGTTGGCGCTCAACTGTCGGCGCCACATGGAGTTGTACGGCACCACCAAGGAGCAACTGGGCTGGGTTGCCCTCAACGGCCGTCGCAACGCGGCGTTGAATCCGCTTGCGGTATACCGCGATCCGATGACCATGGACGACTATCTAGGTGCGCGGCCCGTGTCGACACCGTTTGGCCTCCTGGACTGCGACGTGCCGATCGACGGTTCGGTCGCCGTGGTGGTTTCGCGCGCCGAGTACGCCGCAGACTGTCCGCACCGCGCCGTGCGGGTCGAGGCGATCGGCGGTTCCGACGGTGCCGGGGGCTGGTTCCATCGGCCCGATTATCCGAAGATGGCGATGTCGGATGCGACGGCGCAGATGTGGTCCCGGACCGATCTGAGCCCGACGGACATCGACCTGGCCCAGTTGTACGACGGCTTCACCTATCTCACGCTGGCGTGGCTGGAGGCCATCGGTGTCTGCCGCGACGGCGAGGCCGGCCCGTTCGTCGAGGGTGGAAGCCGCATCGCCCGCGACGGGCAACTGCCGCTCAACACCTATGGTGGCCAACTGTCGGCGGGACGGATGCACGGTTATTGGGCGTTGCACGAGGGCTGCCTGCAACTGCGCGGCGACGCGGGACAGCGGCAGGTAACTCAACGTCCGGAGGTCGGCGTGGTTTCTGTGGGCGGCGGTCCCGTCGCGGGGTGCATGCTCCTGACATGCTGAAAAGGCGGCCGTGAGTACCGAACCGGACACCGCATGGGCGGATAAACGGGCCGCGAAGATTGCCCGCCGGATCGAGGCCGACATCGTCCGCCGAGGCTGGGCGGTCGGCGAATCGCTCGGGTCGGAGTCTGCTCTGCAACAACGCTATGGAGCGAGCCGGTCGGTGCTGCGCGAAGCCGTCCGGCTCGTCGAACACCATCAGGTCGCCCGGATGCGGCGCGGACCCAACGGCGGACTACTCATTTGTGAACCCGACGCGGGCCCGGCTACCCGCGCTGTCGTCATCTATCTCGAGTACCTGGGCACCACCCTGGCCGACCTGCTGAATGCCCGGTTGGTGCTCGAGCCCCTGGCGGCATCCCTGGCCGCCGAACACATCGACGAAGCCGGGATCGCCCGGCTCCGAGCGGTGTTGCAGTCGGAAGAGAATTGGCGGCCGGGCCTGCCCGCGCCCCGCGACGAGTTCCACATTGCGCTGGCCGAGCAATCGAGAAATCCTGTGCTGCAACTATTTATCGATGTGCTGATGAGGCTGACCAAGCGGTATGCCCGCGCCTCGCGGACGGACTCGGTAGACGACGCGACGCGGGCCGCCCACCAGATGAGTGGCGCCCACGCAGACATCGTCGCGGCCGTGACTGCCGGTGATTCGGCACGGGCGAAAACGTTGAGCGAGCGACACGTGGAGAATGTGACGGCCTGGCTGGTTGAGCACCACGACCCCACGGGGGCCAGATCCGGCTCGGCGGGCAAGCGCGCTCGGCTCACCGCCGAGGCGCCGCGCGGAAAGCTCGCCGAAGTGTTGGCGGCCAACATCGCCGACGACATCGCTGCCAGCGGCTGGCAGGTGGGCTCCGTTTTTGGCACCGAGACCGCGCTGCTGGAGCGCTACCGGGTGAGCCGGGCAGCACTGCGGGAAGCGGTGCGGCTGCTTGAATACCACGAGGTCGCGCGCATGCGCCGGGGACCCGGCGGAGGGCTGATTGTCACCAAACCCCAGGCGCAGGCCAGTATCGACACCATCGCGCTCTACCTGCAGTACCGCAACCCGAGTCGCGAGGACCTGCGCTGCGTGCGGGATGCCATCGAGATCGACAACGTCGTCAAAGTCGTCAAGCGTCGTGAGGAGCCGGAGGTGTCAGCCTTTCTGGATCCGCGGCGCTGGACCTACGCTCCCGACCAGACCGCCGAGGATGTGCACAACGCCGCGGTCGAAGAGTTCCGTTTCCACGTCGGTCTGGCGCAACTGGCCGGCAATGCGCTACTGGACCTATTCCTGCGCATCATCGTCGAGCTTTTCCGGCGGCACTGGTCCACCACCGGGCAAACCGAACTGACATGGAACGACGTCGTGGCCGTCGAACACGCGCACTTGCGCATCCTCGAAGCGATCGGATCCGGCGACGACAGCCTGGCCCGCTATCGGACCCGGCGCCACTTGGACGCCGCCGCGTCGTGGTGGCTGTGAAAACGACACGCGTAAATGTCAAAGCGCGCGCATAGCAAATCCTTTTCCGGGGTACAGGGATACTCGAAGCGTGTCCGGTACAGAGGCGTGTCGGCACTGTCAGGTAGCAGGAGCCCACATGACCACGAGCACGGAGATCGGGCAGCGAGGCTTCGTTCATTCCGCGTTGTTCTACCAATCCGAGCGTGAGTATCTGGATTTCGTGGTCCGGTTTGCCGCCGACGGCTTTGCTGTCGACGAGCCGCTGTTGGTCGCGGTGCCCGGTGACCGGCTAGCGATGTTGGGTCCGGCACTGTGCACCGCACGGGCCGGCTCGGACGCCGAACTGCGTCTGATCGACATCACCGAAGTCGCTCGCAACCCAAGTCGGCTGCTGGCAATGCAGACTGCTTTCGTCGAGAAACATCCCGGTCAAAGTGTTCGGATGGTGACTCAGCTGGTCTGGCCGGAGCGTACCGCCGATGAGCGTCTGGCGTGTTTGGAGCATGAGGCGCTAGTGAACGGAGCGCTCAAGAATTGCAACGTGATGGGCCTGTGCCTATACGACGCGACCCATTTGACCGATGATGTGCTGGCCGGGGCGCGTAGTTCGCACCCTTTGCTGTGGAAAGGTGGATCGGCCTATCCCAGCGTCGACTACGCACCCGATGAGGTCCTGGCGCGCTGCAATCAACCCCTTCCGCCCAACCCCGGAGCTGTGAGGTACACGGTTCGCGACGGCGCCGACCTACGTCCTGCCAGGTCGTTCGCCGCCGACTATGCCGGCTGGGTCGGACTGTCCAAGGACGGGTTGGACGACCTGCAGATGATTGCCACCGAACTGGCCAGCAATAGCCTGCAGTACACCGGTGGCTCCTGCCACTTGGCCTTCTGGCGGCACAACGAGCATCTGGTCTGCGAGGCTCGCGACGCCGGACGGCTCGAAGATCCGTTTGTCGGATTCCGGCGTCCGGGTGCGCACGCGACCGCGAGCCGGGGCCTGTTCCTGGTCAACGCGATGGCGGATCTGGTCCGGACGCACACCACCGCGAACGGCACCACCATTCAGGCGTACCTGCGGTTGGGCCCGTCCCAGGAATCCTGACGGGCCGGGCCCACCGCGGGCGCGTCAGTTATTGCGGCGGCAGCGGGTTTTCACTTGGCGGCACTACCGGCCCGACCGCAGGCGGAGGAGCTGGACTCGGTGCACATCCAGCCGACGCAATGGCGAACGCCGCAATCAACACAGCGCCCACGATTTTGGCTGCCTGGTTCACTTTGCTCGTCGCGCTCACGGTCGTGGCCTCCTTTGGTAGGTAATGCGCCGGTGGCATCCGCCGGTGGCAGAGTCCGCCGGGGCAGGTGTTACCTGTGTCACAGTAGCCGCTTAATTGACGCTCCGGAAGATGGCACCAGCGTCAAAATTATTGGGGCACAATGGAATTCACGGATAAACGGGGATACGCCAAAGCCACGACTCGGCGGGTGGGCCGGTCGTGCAGCTGCCGCGCTAGTTCGTTAGCGAGCGATTACCTACCGCGAGCCGCTCGGGTTCTCGAAGCCGGGGCCTGTTGGGTCGACACTGAAATCCTTTTGGCAGCCCACCGCGAACACCGCGAAGGCCGCCAATATGATCGCGCCGATTACCTGTACTGTCTTGTTCCTGGTGCGCATTGGCCTTGCCTTTCCAAACTTGTTTCGTGAGCGTGCTCGATTGCGGCGAATTTGGTGCCTGTGATGGTATCGCCGTGCAGTGACTACGGAGCCGTTTCTGGCTAATGCATAGAAATTTCGAAGGACGCCTTGGCGACTGAAGTGGAGGCCTTCGAAGAACGCGCCATTTGTTTGCTAGGCAAGCGTCATCCCGCTGGGAACCACTGTGTTATCAGCGGCCCCCAGCGGGATCCCCCGACGCTTGGGTGATCCGGCCTACTGGGTGTACTCAGTCATCGGATCGACAGCGCGTTCCGCCGCACAACCCGCTGAGGCCACGGCCAGCGCCGCGGCCAACACCGCAACCAGAACGCGAAGTGACTGCATCCCCCGACCGGTCTTTTTCGCACTCATCGGCCGTGCCCTTCGTTTGCTGGATTCACCCTTGTCGCGATTTTCACCGCTATCAGGATGCTAACGCCGGTGCCGTCTGTGGCGTGGCGTTTTGCCATGAACTCACTGCATTTGATTACCGTGCCGCGCAATGAACTTGCCGCAGCCTGGCGCATAGCAGCCGATCCAGCCGACGCGGACGACCTGAGTGGGTCTTGTGAATCGCTTCAGACACGCGGCACTAGTAGTAAGTGAGGTCGTCGTTGTTGGCCTCGTTCGACTCCGTAATGCGGTGTTTTGAATCAACGGCGAGGACCAGCCAAAAGGCGCTTGCCTTTTGGTTCGTCTCGCCGTGCACTCGAAGCTTGATCGTCTTGGTTTGACCGGGTTGGAGCGGCTTGATCGAGGAGCAGTTCGTCTTCGTCGCACCATTGTCACCGCTACGCACCGGGTTGGAGCAGTACCAGCCCTGGCCGGCTGTGGGCTGCAGGTCTAGCAGTCCCAGGCCGGGGCCGAGGTTTATCTGTAGGTCAAGGTCAATCCCGTTGGCACCAGTGGCGCCCTTGCCCTGGTTCTCGACCACGATCGGAATCGTGGCGGACTCGCCGACATCGATGGGTTTGGAATACCTTGTCCCAGCGACCAGGTCCGGTAGTGAGCCGGACGGTGCTGCCGTCGCGGCGCCAGGTGCCAAGACCGTGGTAAATAGCCCCAGGGTCAACGCGGCCGTGACGGCGGCAGCGTATGTGTTGGTCTTGCCTGATCTCTCAGGGATTTTGCTCATGGCACTTCTCTCTTGTCTGACGCTCGAGGGTTCCGACGCTTGACGCAAGACCGTGCCATTTACGCCTTGGTGGATCCTTGATACGCAACGCCGAATCGGCGCGACAGGGGAGCTGAATAACGACGAGCGTTAGTTAGACGGCCCAGGATTCGACGCTGTCCACGTTCGCGCGAGCGTCGCGCGCGCAAACCGCCTGCTGGCCTGGGAAAACTAGGTCACCTGCGCAGCGGAGTAACCACTGTTGTGGCGCATCCCGATTGCGAATGGGCGCTCGGCGTACTACAGCGGGCGCAGCACAATGTGCATGCCGTCCATCGGGACGGGCATGCCGCCGTAGTCCCAGCGCGGCTTGTAGTCGGGCCGCGGCAGTTCGAGCCGGTAGCGACGCAACAGTCGGTGCAGGATTGTCTTGACTTCCAGCTGCCCGAACACCATCCCGATGCACTTGTGTGCGCCGCCGCCGAACGGCGTGAACGCATACCGGTGACGCTTGTGTTCATTGCGCGGCTCGGTGAATCGCTCCGGGTCGAATTTCATTGGGTCCGTCCAGATCTCGGGCAGACGATGGTTCATCCCGGGGAAGGCCGTGATGTTGGTGCCCTCGGGTAGGTAGTAGCCCAGCAGCTCGGTGTCGCGCACCGTTCGCCGCATCGCCCACTGGACGGGCGTCACCAAGCGGATCGACTCGTTCATCACCAGGTCGAGTGATTCCAGCTTCTCCAGCGACTCGATGTCCAGCGGCCCGTCGCCAAGGCGGTCCGATTCGTCGCGGCAGCGTTGTTGCCACTCCGGATGAGCGGCCAGGTGGTAGATCATCGTCGTGGCCGTCGATGTCGAGGTATCGTGCGCCGCCATCATCAGGAAGATCATGTGGTTGATGACGTCTTCGTCGGAGAACCGGTTACCGTCCTCGTCTTCGGTTTGGCACAAGACCGTCAGGAGGTCGTTGCCGTCCTTGCCGCGCCGCTCCTTGACCCGCTCGGCGAAATACTTCTCCAGCAGTTCCCGCGCCTTGAGGCCGCGCCACCAGGTGAACGGTGGCACACCGGTGCGGATGACCGCGTTGCCGGCGCGGGTGGTGGTCGTGAATGCCTTGTTTACTTTGGTGACCAGCTCACGATCGCTGCCGGGCTCGTGTCCCATGAACACCATCGAGGCGATGTCGAGTGTCATCTCCTTCATCGCCGGATACAGCAGGAAGCGCGGGTCGTTCGTCGGCCAGTCGTCGCTGATGACGTGCGTCACCACCTGGTCGATGTGTTCCAGGTAGCCGACCAACCGGGACCGGATGAAGGCTTCCTGCATGATGCGGCGGTGGAACATGTGCTCTTCGAAATCGAGCAGCATCAGTCCGCGGTGGAAGAACGGGCCGATGACGGGGACCCAGCCCTGCTGGGAAAAGTCCTTGTTGCGGTTGGAGTAGATGGCTTGGGCGGCGTCTGGACCCAGCGCCGTGACGAACGGGAGGAACGGCGAGTCGCCGAAGATCAGCGGGCCCTTGGTCTCGTAGAGAAACATCAGATAGTCCGGGCCGCCGCGCAGCATTTCGATCAGGTGACCCAGGATCGGTAGGCCCGCGTCGCCGACGACCGGCTTGAGCCCGCTGCCCGGCGGGGGATCGGCGAGCGTCTTTTCCGGGAATTGGGTGGTGCGTAACTTGCGTTCGACCAGGCCCATGCCGGGGAAGTTGTTGAACGACGGGGTGAATCGACGTCGCGCCTGGTCAAGGAGATATTCGGGGGTGCTGATAGTCGTCGTCATTGACGCGCGCTCCTAACCGGTTGTGGTAACCGTCACTATTCTCAATAGTTTCGGACAAACTTGACGCCTGTCAAGTTTTCTTTTTGAATTGGTCTGGTGCAGGGTCGAAGCGTGAGCACAAGTGCCTAGCCAGGCTGCCAACGACGAAAGCGCAGCGCCGGCGCTGCGTCGCCGTGGCGACAAGCATCGGGTAGCGATCATGCAGGCGGTGCGTGATCTGCTCGAAGAAAGTCCGTTCTCCGAGCTTTCGGTGAGCACGATCAGTCTTCGCGCCGGAGTCGCCCGATCGGGCTTCTACTTCTATTTCGACTCCAAATATTCGGTGCTGGCCCAGATCCTGGCCGAGGCAGCCGAAGAGCTCGAGGAGTTGACCCAGTACTTCGCTCCCCGCCAGCCCGGGGAGTCGCCGGAGCAGTTCGCCACGCGGATGGTCGGCAGTGCGGCCGCCGTGTACGCGCACAACGACCCGGTGATGAACGCGTGTAATGCGGCGCGCCACAGCGATATCGAGATCCGCGAGATCCTCGATCGCCAGTTCGAGGTGGTACTCGGACAGATTGTCAGCATCGTCGACGCAGAGGTGGCGGCCGGGACCGCACAGCCAATCAGCGACGACCTCCCGACCCTGATCCGGACGCTGGCCGGGACCACCGCGCTGATGCTGACCGGCGACGCGCTGCTGGTCGGACGCGACAGCGATCTGGACCGTCGGGTGCGGGTGCTCGAGCAACTGTGGCTCAACGCGCTATGGGGCGGTCCGGCCCGATAGACCAGCTTGCGGGGCGATTCGGGCCTCGGCGTGCCGTAGCGGCCTCGTCGTAAAGGCCCGCCGGTATGGTCACGTCCATGGCGCAGAACAATTCCGGGCGGTATTTCGCGGGAAAGCGGTGTTTTGTGACGGGCGCGGCCAGCGGCATCGGCCGTGCCACGGCGTTACGGTTGGCGGCCCAAGGGGCCGAACTCTATCTGACCGACCGCGACGCGGAGGGGTTGGCGCAGACCGTGGCCGACGCGCAGGCGCTGGGAGCTCAGGTGCCAGCGCACCGCGCATTGGACATCTCTGACTACGAGCAGGTGGCCGCCTTCGCCGCCGACATCCACGCCGCACATACCAGCATGGATGTCGTGCTCAACATCGCCGGCGTTTCGGCGTGGGGAACCGTCGACCGCCTGTCTCACGAGCAGTGGACCAAGATGGTTTCAATCAACCTGATGGGTCCGATCCACGTCATCGAATCTTTCGTCCCACAGATGGTCGCGGCACGCCGGGGCGGGCACGTGGTCAACGTGTCCTCCGCGGCCGGGATAGTCGCGCTGCCCTGGCATGCCGCCTACAGCGCCAGCAAGTACGGACTGCGCGGGCTCTCTGAGGTGCTGCGCTTCGACCTCGCTCGCCATCGGATCGGGGTGTCGGTCGTGGTGCCGGGCGCGGTGAAGACTCCGTTGGTCAACACGGTCGAGATCGCCGGTGTAGATCGCGAAGACCCGCAGGTGGCCCGCTGGGTGGACCGATTCAGCGGTCACGCCGTCTCGCCGGAGCGCGCCGCGGAGAAGATATTGGCCGGGGTGGCCAAGAACCGTTATTTGATCTACACCTCGCAAGACATCCGCGCCCTCTATGCGTTCAAGCGGCTGGCCTGGTGGCCCTACAGCGTGGCGATGCGCCAGGCCAATGCGATCTTCACCCGCGCATTGCGGCCCGCACCGCCGAAACTACAGCGTTAAGAAGGCATCTCGAGTTCTAGGCGTACTCCGAGCAGCCGGACCGGGCGGTCCAACTCGAACAGATCCAGGATGCGCAGGGCCGTCGCCGTGATGACCTCGGCATCGGTGCTCGGCGCGTCGAGTTTGCGGATCTTGGTGCGGGTGAAGAACGTTGACGTGCGCACCGTCACCGCGACGCGGGTCACGATGCGGCCGGCGTCCACCACCTCGCCGAGTGCTTGAAGGGCCAATTGCGTGACGGCTGAACCCATTTCGGTCCGGTCGGTAAGATCGTGCGGGAACGTGATCACATGACTGCGGGAGCGTGGTACCCACGGTTCGGCACTCACCTCGGTGTCGCCGCCACCCTTGGCCAATAGCAACAGCCACAGGCCGGTGCGTGGTCCGAACGCCGACGTCAACAGCTCCGCGTCAGTGTGTGCGAGCTGATGGACCGTGGTGATGTCAAGGGCAGCAAGCTTTTTCGCTGTCTTAGGCCCGACACCCCAGAGTGCGTCCACCGGACGGTCGGCCATCAGCGTCATCCAGTTGGCGTCGGTGAGCTGAAAAACTCCGGCCGGCTTGGCGAAGCCGGTGGCGACTTTGGCGCGCTGCTTGTTGTCGCTGATCCCTACCGAACAGGACAGTCCGGTCAGGATTGCGACGACCGTGCGGATCCGTTCGGCGACCTCGATTGGTCCCCGGTCACCGGGCACTCCGACATACGCCTCGTCCCAACCCCAGACCTCGACCGGATGTCCCAGGTCGCGCAGTAACCCCATCACCTGTTCGGAGGCCGCGTCGTAGGCGGCGGGATCCGAGGCCAGGAACGTCGCGTCCGGGCAGCGGCGCACCGCGATGCGTAGGGGCATGCCCGCGTGCACCCCGAACTCGCGTGCCTCATAGGAGGCGCACGTGACGACCTTGCGCGGTTCCGCTGGGTCGCCGCTGCCGCCCACGATCACCGGCAACCCGGCCAATTCGGGGTGGCGGCGCAACTCGACCGAGGCTAGGAACTGGTCGAGGTCGACGTGCAGGACCCAGGTGTGACTCACCGCCCACACAACTTGCGGGCCAAGCTTGCCCACGCCGCGCTCAGCGTTTCTTCGGTATGCCCGCCCTCGTTGAGTTGATGCTCGACGTAGTCGACGTCGAGCAACGCCAGCAGCGCATCGGTTTGCACCTCGAGATCGCCCGTGGTGTGTGCCGATTGCAGCAGTACCCGCACGTGCCGGCGTTGTACAGCGGCGGCGCCCTGGTGTCGGGTGTGCGGATCGCGGTTGGCGGCCGACAGCAGCTCGTGATGGGTATGTGCAAAGCAGATGCGTTCCCGGCCGAACGCAATCAGCCGATCCAGTGGCGGCGCATCGGGGCCCAGCGGCGGGGGCCCGAACAGAAAGGCCTGCTGGTTCGCCTTTTCGTCTTCGTCGAGCAGCACCATCATCAGGCCGGCTCGGCTGCCGAACCGCCGAAACAAAGTTCCTTTGCCCACGCCGGCGGCGGCGGCGATGTCGTCGGTGGTGACGGCCTCGGCACCGCGTTCTGCCACTAAGTTGCGCGCCGCTTCCAGCAGCAGCGCCCGGTTGCGGGCGGCGTCACTTCGCTCGGGAAGGGCGGTTTCTTGCAGGCGGATTCCAGCAGCAGGCACACCCAGCTGGATTTCGCTCACCTATGCACTGTAACTCCGCAGGAATAAAACGGACCATAGTCCACTTATCTCATGCGAAGATGTAGACCGGCTAACCGAGAGGGACGAAAAAGTGACCGAAACCAAGATCCTGGCACTGGTGGGAAGTCTGCGCGCAGGCTCGATCAACCGCCAGATCGCCGAACTGGCCGCCGAGGTAGCGCCCGCGGGTGTCACCGTCACCGTGTTCGACGGGCTGGGAGAAGTGCCCTTCTACAACGAGGACCTCGACCCCGGGGTCGGTTCGGACGTCGAGGAACCGTCGGAGGTGGCGGCGTTGCGTGCCGCGGCAGCCAGCGCCCACGCCGCCTTGGTGGTCACTCCAGAGAACAACGGAACGATCCCGGCGGTGCTCAAGAACGCGATCGATTGGTTATCCCGACCGTTCGGCGACGGCGCGCTGAAGGGTAAGCCGTTGGCGGTCATCGGCGGCTCGCTGGGTCGGTACGGCGGGGTGTGGGCGCACGACGACACGCGCAAGTCGTTTGGAATCGCCGGCGCCCGGGTCATCGACGAGATCAAACTCTCGGTGCCGTTCCAGACTTTGGGCGGTCAACCGCCGGCGCGCAGCGCCGAGCTGACCGACAACGTGCGGGACGTCGTCGGAAAGCTGGCTGCCGAGGCCGGCTGAGCAGGCCCTCAGAGCCGTCGGCGGGTTCGTCGGCGGCTTTGCTGGCATTCGGCGGCCTCGCTGGGCCGAGGGGATTTGTCGGTGCCCGGTGCTAAACCTGAGCACATGTACACCTACTGGGCAGGTTGTGATCTGCGACACGCCGATGCGACACGAATGACAGGCTTACTACCTGGGAATTTCAGGAATGTCATTCAGAACATCTTGTATCTCTTCACGTCCCGACCCCCTAGGTGTAGTGTTCGGTGGACCGGCAGAACCCAGGTTCACCAGTCCCGACCGGCCAAGCGGGGCACGATGAGCTTCCCGGAAATCGGTATGACCAGGTCGATCGACATGGTGCCGCAAATCGGGAATCTGGGGCCCTTCCGGGGCGCTGAACATAGCGCGGACCCACCACACAGTCGTTGCCAGTCCCGTAACTTCCCACTTCCGCAAAGGAGCGGTACGCCATGAGCATCACCGTCTACAGCAAGCCAGCATGCGTGCAGTGCGTCGCCACCTACAAGGCGCTGGACAAGCAGGGCATCGCGTATCAGAAGGTCGACATCACCCTCGACCCCGAGGCGCGCGACTACGTGATGGCTCTGGGCTACCTGCAGGCGCCTGTGGTGGTCGCAGACAACGCGCACTGGTCCGGTTTCCGTCCCGATCGCATCAAGGCGCTCTCCGAATCCGCGATGAGCGCCTAGTGCGGTAGCAATCAGGTAAGGGAGGTTGCGGTGATCTCGCGCAACCTGGTGTATTTCTCCTCCGTGTCGGAGAACACCCACCGCTTCGTCCAGAAGCTGGGTGTTCCCGCCACGCGGATACCGCTGCATGACCGCATCGAAGTCGACGACCCGTACGTGTTGGTCCTGCCCACGTACGGAGGCGGCCGGGCGACTCCGGACATCAACGATGGCGGATACGTCCCCAAGCAGGTCATCGCCTTTTTGAACAACGAGCACAACCGCTCACTGATCCGTGGCGTCATCGCCGCGGGGAACAACAACTTCGGTGCGGAATTCGCCTACGCGGGCAATGTGGTCTCGCGCAAATGCGGTGTTCCGTATCTGTATCGCTTCGAACTGATGGGTACCGAGGACGACGTCGACGCCGTTCGTGCGGGCCTGGCTCAATTCTGGAAGGAACAGACGTGCCACCAACCGTCACTGCAGAGCCTGTAATCGCCGGCACGCACGGTGTGCCGGACGAAACGGACTACCACGCGCTCAACGCGCGGCTGAATCTGTACGACGCGGACGGCAAGATTCAGTTCGACAAGGACGTGCTGGCCGCCCGTCAGTACTTCCTCGAGCACGTCAACCAGAACACCGTCTTCTTCCACAATCAGGACGAGAAGCTCGATTACCTGATCCGGGAGAACTACTACGAGCGTGAGGTACTCGACCAGTACTCGCGAAACTTCGTCAAGACGCTGCTGGACCGGGCTTACGCCAAGAAGTTTCGCTTCCCGACCTTCCTGGGTGCGTTCAAGTACTACACGTCCTACACGCTGAAGACCTTCGACGGAAAGCGCTACCTGGAGCGCTTCGAGGACCGTGTCGTCATGGTCTCGCTCACCCTTGCGGCCGGTGACACTGCCCTGGCCGAAAAGCTGGTGGACGAGATCATTGACGGCCGGTTCCAGCCGGCCACCCCGACGTTCCTGAATTCGGGGAAAAAGCAACGGGGAGAGCCAGTCTCGTGCTTTCCGGCTGGAACGCCGGTGGATACCCCCGAAGGGCCCCAGGCGATTGAGTCTTTGCGCGCTGGTGACCGGGTGCTGTCGCACGACGGTTCATTCTCCGTTGTCGAGTCGGTCATCGAAAACCCGAATGACCAGCCGTTGGTTCAGATTTCGCACTTCGGTCATAGGCAGCCGATCCTGTGCACCCCGGAGCATCCGATCCTTGTATGGACGACGCGGGATGTGCAGACACTGATCGACGGTGATGGCGCCGATCCGTTCAATGGCTTCGTGTGGTTGGCTGCCAAAGACATTCGTCCCACAGATTTCATCGTGACGGCGGCGCCGTTGGAGGCACGTTCTAGGCGGGTCTATGACCTGATGCAGTACGTCGGCGAGGGTCAATACGAAGAGGTCGACGGTCTCATCCACAAGGTGAACATTGATCTGAAGCACCGGAGCAAACAGCGTCACCGCATCAAGTTCGTGTCGGTGAATCGCTACGTTGAGGAGTCCTATGACCTCGGGCTCATCCTCGGCTGGTACATGGCTGAAGGGCACATCTCCAAGAGGTCTGGGCCGGACAGCATGAAGACGCCCAACGGCATCCACTTCACGCTCGGTTCGCACGAACTCGAGTACCAGCACGAGTTGGGTGCAGCCTTCAAGCGAGTCTTCGCGGCAGATTTGGCCGTCCACCAAAGTGTGTCGGACCGCTCCGTGCGCATGATTTGCAACAGCAAGGTGGTGGCTTCGCTGTTCCTTTCGTTGGTCGGTACCGGTTATCACCAGAAGCGCTTATCGCACGAGGTCCTGACCGCCGACGACGAATTCCAGCGTGGGCTATTGGCTGGATTGTTCCGCGGAGACGGGTGTTCGACCACCGGCGGTATGGTGCTCGACCTGGTGAACCCGGAACTCATCGACCAGGTGCAACTCCTGCTACGCCGCGTCGGCATCATGTCGCGAGTTCGCCAGTA
>NZ_LZLS01000064.1 GCF_001673365.1 Mycobacterium asiaticum | reverse complement strand
CCCCACGACCGGGACCGGCGGCGGTTTGACGATGTCGACGAATTCGGCGGGCAGGGGGGATTCCTGGCTGCGGCGCACGATGTCGGTGGCGTGGTCCTGGTCGGGGACGCTGAGCGCTTCCAGTGCGGCCCGCGCCAAATCGCCGGCGTGGCCGTAGCGGTCGGCCGGTTTCTTGGCCATGCCGCAGGCGATCACCGCGTCCAGCGATCTCGGCACGTTCTGGGCGGCCGCGCTTGGTCGCGGGATCGCGTTGATCATGTGGGCACTGACCAACACCGCGGCATTGTCGGAAGGGAACGGAGCGCTGCCGGTCAAGCACTCATAAAGCACGCACGCCAGTGCGTAGGTGTCGGCCTGATGGGTGATCTCATCGTTGGTAAACCGTTCGGGCGCCATGTATTTCCAGGTGCCGACCGCGGTTCCCATCTGGGTGATTTTCTCGTCGGTGTTGGCGCTGGCTATGCCGAAGTCGACCAAGTATGCGAAGTCGTCGCGGGTCACCAGGATGTTGGGCGGTTTGACGTCGCGGTGCATCACGCCGGCGGCGTGCGCTGCGTCCAGCGCGGAAGCGATCTGGGCGATGATGGCGACGGCGCGCGGTGCCGGCAGCGGGCCGTAGCGGGTGAGCAGGCTGTCCAGATCGGTGCCTTCGATCAGGCGCATCTCCAGGTACATCTGGCCGTCGATCTCGCCGTAGTCGTGGATGGGTACGACGTGGGGTTCCTGCAACCGTCCGGCGATGCGCGCCTCACGCTTCATCCGCTCCCGAAACACCGGGTCGCTGCTCACGGTTTCCGACATCAGCTTGACCGCGACGGTCCACCCCTTGACCGAGTGCTCAGCCTCGTAGACCTCGCCCATGCCGCCCTGGCCCAGCAATCTTTTGAGGTGATAGGGACCAAACATCGACCCCGCGCGCGAGCGTGGCGTCTCGCCCATCGCTGACCCTCCAAACAACCGCAATTGCGCCGACATTATCAATAAATGGCGGTCCGATCCGGTGCCTGCAATGGCCAGTGCTGGCAAACCTGGGTCTGCTCAGCGCGTGCGGCGATCAGCCGTACTTGGCCCACCAGTTGTGCAGATCCTCGAGGGTGGCGGGGTCGCCGAACACGTCACTGAGCATGAGTTTGCCCTCGTTGCTCCAGATCACGTTCGGGTGGTTCTTGTAGGTCCCGCACGCGATCATGCCGGCGGTGACGGTCGGGTCCCGGTCGTAGTGCCAGCCGTCCGGGGACGGCCCCTCCCCGGGGCAATTGGCCAGTTGCACCGCGGCGATGTCGTCGTTGAAGGCCTGCTTCAGCGCCGACAGGTTCGGGAACAGGCCGTAGATCGCCCGACTCGGGCCGCCCTGGTTGGTGTTCTGTCCGCAGTCGACCATCGCGGTCGTGCCGGTCCAGACGCTATTCGCCTTCGGCGTGGTGGCGGTGCAGGTGCCCGAGGGGTACCCGGAGGGCAACATCGAAAGCAGCTGGCTTTGCGGGGTGCCGCCCGCGGTTGTCGTCGGCGCACCTCTTGTGGTGGTGGTCGGCCGCCCGGAGCTGGTGGTGACCGACGTGGTGGTGGTGTCGTCGGCCTTGGGGGTGTCGTCGGACTTGGTCACTAGCCAGATGCCGACAGCGGCGACGATGAGGACGACCACCAGGGCGGCAGCGCCCGCCACGATGGGCCACGGACTGCGCTTGTTTCCCGGCGGCTGGTTGCCCTGGTTCCAGGGCGTCGGGCCACCAGGTTGGTTGGGTGGCGTGGCGCCCGGCGGAGTACCGCCCCAGCCGCCGCCCTGGAAGTACTGCGGCGCTTGGGTCGGCGGGCCTTGCGACGGAATCGGGCCGCTGCCCGGATTCGGTCCGCTGGCCGCAATGGGGCCGCTGGCCGGTCCCCAGGAGGGCGCACTCGTCGGCGACTGCTGCTGCAGCGGACCCGAGCCCACCGGGTCATACCCGGGCGGTGGCGAATACTGCGGCGGCGGGCCGGTCGGCGACGGCGTGCCGGTGGACGCCGGCTGTGCGGTCACCGCGGTGCCGGGCAGCGTCGATTCCCGGCTGCGCCGCAAAATGTTCTCGGCGTGGTCCTGGTCGGGGTCGCTGAGGGCATCGTGCGCGGCGCGCGCGAAGTCCCCAGCGCTGGCGTAACGGTCCTCGGGCTTTTTGGCCATGCCGCGCGCGATCACCGCGTCGAAGCCTCTGGGGATGCCCGCGCGCGCGGTGCTGACCTGTGGAACGGGGTCCATCAAGTGCGCCGTCACCAATGTTGTGGCGCTGTCCGCCCGGTACGGCGGGCTGCCGGTCAGGCATTCGAACAGCACGCAGGCCAGGGCGTAGATGTCGGCCCGGTAGGTGACCTCGTCGTTGGAAAACCGTTCCGGCGCCATGTATTTCCAGGTTCCGACCGCCGTGCCCAGCTGGGTGAGTTTTTCATCGGTGGTGGCGCTGGCGATACCGAAGTCCACCAGGTAGGCGAAATCCTCGCGGGTGACCAGGACGTTGGGGGGCTTGACGTCGCGGTGCATGACGCCGGCGGCATGCGCGGCGTCGAGCGCCGAGGCGATTTGGGTGATGATCGCCACCGCGCGCGGCGGAGTCAGCGGCCCGAAACGCTTGAGGACGCTGTCGAGGTCGGTGCCCTCGATCATGCGCATCTCGAGGTACATCTGGCCGTCGATTTCGCCGTAGTCGTGGATGGGCACCACGTGCGGTTCCTGCAGGCGTCCGGCGATGCGGGCCTCGCGCTTCATCCGCTCGCGAAACACCGGGTCCTTGCTGAACTCGGCGGTCATCAATTTGACCGCGACTGTCCATTCCTTGACGGTGTGCTCGGCCTCGTAGACCTCGCCCATCCCGCCGCGCCCCAGCAACCGCTTGAGGTGGTAGGGACCGAACATCGAGCCCACCCGCGAGTCTGGCTCGCTCATCGCTGATCCTCCTCAACCAACCCGAATCCCGCCGACACTACCAACCGCTCGAAGGCCCCTGGCCATCCATCGCCCCGGCACAACCACCGGCCCCAGCAACCATGACGGTAATCGCGACGGTGGGTCTTGCCAACAAGATCGCTTACAAGACCGTCCGTGACCTTTCGAGAGCTGCGCCCGAAAGTCCCGGCGGCGGGACGGTCATGCGGACGGCTGCGCGAAACATATTGCGCGACAGGCGAAGTCGCCGCTGCTGCACGGATCGTCAGGCTTGCGTATGCGCTGCGACCCGGAAGGTGAATTCGTGGTCGCAGATACGGATGTGGTCGCCGTCGCTGATGGTGGCCGCCGCGCGAATTCGTTGGTGTCGCACATGCACGCCGTTGGAGGACCTCAGGTCGTTGATGATGTAGTTGGTGCCGGTATCGACGATCACGGCGTGATGGCGGCTGACGTTGGCGCTGTCCAGCACGATGTCGTTGTCGCTGAGCCGGCCGATCCGGGTCGCCGCCGAGCGCAGCGGGTAGTCCTGACCCGACGAGACGTCATGCAGGTAGGCGGTGACTTTCTGGCTCGCGGCCATGGTGCGTTGATTGAGCGCGGTGACCGTACCGGTGGCAGTGACTTTCGCGTTCTGGGCCGCATCCAGCGGCTCTTGGCGCAGGATGCGCTCGTTGAGCGCGCGCAGCGTCGGGCCGGGGTCGATGCCGAGGTCGTCGGCCAGTGTCGTCTTCACCCGGCGATAGGCGTTGAGCGCATCGGACTGGCGGTCGGTGAGGTAGTAGGCGGTGATCAACTGCGTCCACAGCGGTTCGCGGTAGGGATGCTCCACGGTCAGCGACTCGAGTTCGCTGATCACCGCCGATGCCCGTCCGCACGCGATCTCGGCCTCTGCCTTGGCGGTGTGCGCGATGATTTTGTCCTCGGTGAGGGCGGTAGCAAAGGCGTCGACGAACTGAAAGTCCCGCAGGTCGTCGAGCACGGGTCCACGCCACTCTTTCAGCGCTGTCGAGAGATGCCGGCTGGCTTGCTCGAAGCGACCCGCGGCGGCGGCGTGCACGCCGGCCGTCTTTTCGGCGATGAACCGACCGAGGTCGCAGGTGTTTTCGGGGATGGTGAGCCGGTAACCGGGCGGCGCCGCGGCCAGCACAACGCGGGAATCGACGCCGGCGCCGCCGACGAGCTTGCGCAGGTTCGACACATAGGAGTGGATGCTGGCGCGTGCCCCGGACGGGGGCCATTCCTCCCACAGAGCGGTGATCAATGTGTCCACCCCGACCGGCCTGTTGCGGTTGATGACCAGCATGGCCAACACCGCCCGTTGTTTGGGGGTGCCCAACGGCACCAGGGTGCCGTCGATGTTCATCTCCAGCGGGCCGAGCACACCGAACTCAAGAGGTGTATCCGTCATCGCGCTACCAGCCATTTCGGGTCCTCCGCGACCTTCCGATGCCATCCGAGTAGCTAGGTGCCAGTACGGCGCCTTTCTTCGTCATTGTTTCCTGGTCCCTGTGGGTTGTGTCTACCGGGGCGTCTTGTCATTCTGCGGCATTGTGGTGCGAAGTTGGTGGATTTGCGAAGTTGGTGGATTGAGGCCAAGACGTCTTCGGCCGAACGGCCGAAATGCCGCGCCCGTCAAGGCGATCATCTTTCCGTCCTGCGAATTATTCTGTGGGACAACGGGTTCGAAGAGCTCACTTGATGGTTGCCACCGTGACGAGCAGGAAATAGTGGCTGGTGGCCCATGCCTTGACGAACAGGTCCAGCGGAATCTGTTCGTCGCGGCCGTTCTTGTTGCCGCTGTCGTTGAGGTGCACGACGCCGCTGCGGGTGTCCACGCCGGTCACCACGACCGAGTGATCAGACACCGGGTTGCCCTCGTCGTCCTTGCTCTCAACGGGCTCGCCCCAAATCATTTCGGCATTCAGGCTGACGATCACGGCATGGCGGGTCGCCAGGTAGTGCTTGAGGGCATCCATGCCCGTTGCGGGACCGTTCTTCGCGGCCGCCTCGGCGTCGGTGATCTGGGCGCCGATGTCGTAGTGCCTCAGCAGCGTCGGCAGGTCCAGTCGGTTGGTGCCGTTGCCCGAATTCGGATTTTGCGAATCGGCTGGGGGGATATAGATCGAGCCGGGGTGGGTGGTGCTGGGCGTGGACTGCGCGACGTTGATGATGGCTTGTTCGGATGGCTCGCTGCCGGTCATCTGGCCCACCACGTCGGCGGTGGCCATGATCGCGCAGTCGTCGTACTTCTGCAGTCGCCACCACTTCGCGGCGGCCGCGGGGTCGCCGTACAGGATGCCACCCGCGGCGGCTTCGGCCGGGGCCGCCAAGCCAAGAGCGAGCGATCCCGCGGCAGCGCTGGTCACCAGCGTCAGCAGGACCCGCCGGGCGGCCGTGGCGATCTTGAAACCCATGGTCGTTCCTTCTCTCGTGCCGCGATATGCGGTGCGTTCGGAGAACAGGTTCGCGGGTCGTCCTCTGTGTTCTCTGGATGAATTCTTGGAGTGAGCGACCCGCTGAATTGTGCTGGCGTGCATGGCAAAAAGAGAGACGGGCAGCCAAACCCGGCTGGGTGGCTGCCCGTCTTGCGGAGCGATCGGTCACTTGCGGGTTTCTTGGGTGACGGACATGAAGTTGTGGCTGGTTGCCCACGCCCGAAGGAAGAGTTCCATCGGGATCTGCTCGTCCTTGCCCTTGGTGTTGCCGCTGTCGTTGAGGTGCACAACGCCGTTGGCGGTGTCGACACCGGTCACCACGACGGCGTGGTCGGCGCGGGGCTGGCCGTCGCGGCCCGTGTTCTCGATCGGCTGGTTCCAGATCATTTCCGCGTTGAGGGCGATGATGACGGCGTGGCCGCCACCGAGGTACCGCTCGAGGGCCTCTATGCCGGTGGCGACACCCGTCTTGCCGGCGGTGTCCGCGTCGGTGTTGGTGGCGTGAATGCCGTAGTGCGCCAACAGGGTCGGCAGGTCGTCGGGGTCGGTGCCCATGCCCGAGTTCGGGTCGTTCTTGTCGGCCGGCTTTACGTAGATCGAGCCTGGGTGGCTGGCGCTGGGGGTCGATTGGGCGACCTTGATGATGGACCGCTCCGACGGCAGCTTGCCGGTGATCTGGCCGACCACGTCGGCGCTGGACATGATCGCGCAGTCGTCGTAGTTCTGGTGGCGCCAGTACTTGGCGACGGCGGTCGGGTCGCCGTACATGGTCCCCGAGGAGGCCGTGGCCGGGCCGGCCAGCCCGAGAGCGGCGGCGGCCGCAACGGTGGCGAGCAGGGCGGTCTTCGCGATGGAGGCGATCTTGAAGCTCTTCATGGGTGGTCCTTTTCTCGTTGAAAGTTCTCGCTCCGCTGGTGCGGATGGCGTGTTGAGAAAAGGTTCAGGCGTTGGCCTATTTGTTATCTGTACGAATCCTTGGAGTGATCTACTCCGGGCCAAATGCCCTGATCAGAGTGAATTGCGGATCGAGGAGGTGTGCCTAGTTGCACGACCAGGTGTCGATGTAACCGCCGCTGAGTTTGCCCAAGGCGTCCTTCATCGCCGCGCTCAAGTCGGGTCCGGTACCGCCCTGGTACTGGTGATCTTTGGCTGCGACGGCACCGCAGGCGGTAAAGGTGGTCAGCACTTTGCAGTCCGAGGCGCCGCAGGACTTCATCGCGGTGGCTTCGGCGGCCGCTTTTGTCGGGTACGCGTGCGAGCGGCCCCACGTGCCGTCGGACGAATAGGCAATGGCGCCATAGGAATCGGCGGCCGCGGCGGTGGGCGCCAGCGCGACCGTCATTGCGGCGGCGGCAGCCACCCGGGCGACAGCGGTGTTCAGCCGCGGGCGACGGCTGGTCGCCTTTGGTCCCCGAGTCGTCAGTCGCCAAGTCGTCATGAAGAGTCCTTTCGCCAGTGGCCGACGCTAGACGGGCTTGGTCGCGGTGACCTGTTTGCCCCAATCGGACATGGTCAGCGTCACCGAAGTGTTCGACGTGGGGGAGATCTGGATCTGGACGAGATGCGAGGACCCGTCCGAGGCGGTCCAGACGGTCGTCGGCACCGTCGAGGCGTTGTCGTCGGTCAGCCGGGTACCGGCCAATGTTGCGACATCACGCGCTGAGGAATTGCCGGTGATCTTCGTGGTGGCGACGCCGTTGACCTGTTGGCTGCCGGCGACCGATCCGTTCTGCAGATTGGTCAACAGATTGGCCAGGCCCTTGTCGGGATCCAGTAATACCGAGACGTTGTAGATCGAGGCGCCGTTGCCGAAATCGGTGTAGGAACCGGGTTGTCCTAAATCGGAGTAGAGGTGTCCGTCGACGTAGACGAACTGCGCCTCCTCGCTTTTGGTGCCCACCAGTACGGTCGCCACGCCTGTCGCCACGGTTTGCGGGGTGTTGGAGACGTCCCCTTCGAGCTTGGTAACCCGCATGTTTGGCACTTCGCCCTGCACCGCGACATTCACGTGCATGCCGGTGACCTTGCGCATCACGTCGGCCGCCTGCTTGAGCAGCGTTGCGGCCTCGCCGTTGGTAGCCGTCGCGGTGCTGCCCGGTGGCTTCGCGCCGTCGGAAGCCTTGCTGCAACCCGCGGTTAACAGCAGGCCGAAGGTCAGGGCAACCGCGGCAACGACACGAGACGAAAGCTTCATCGACATCTCCTAATGGTGGCCCACGGCTGTTTCCTGCATAGCCATCCCCGCACCACACAGTCAACAGCCGACCCCCGAGCCTAATGAGCCGCTGGTGGTGGCGAGCCGAAAAGTCGATATGTGCTGCCCAGCCGCCGAATTCAGACTCGGGTCATCTGGTAGTAGGCGCCGCGGCGATCCAACAGTTGGTGATGGCTGCCCTGCTCGACAATCCGGCCCGCGTCGATGACGACGATGCTGTCGGCGTCCCGGATCGTCGAAAGGCGGTGGGCAATAATGAAACTCGTGCGGTCACGACGCAGTTCTCGGGTCGCCCGCGCGATCAGCAGCTCGGTGCGGGTGTCGACCGAGCTGGTCGCTTCGTCCAGAATCAGCAGCTGCGGGCGGGCCAGGAACGCCCGGGCGATCGTGATGAGTTGTTTCTCGCCGACGCTGATGTTGGCGCCGTCGCCGCTGATTCGAGTTTGGTATCCGGCGGGCAGGGTGTGCACGAACCGGTCGACGTAGGCCGCCCTCGCGGCCGCCACGATCTCGTCCGGGGTTGCGTCGGGCCGCCCGTAGGCGATGTTCTCCTCGATTGTGCCGTCGAACAGCCAGGTGTCCTGCAGGACCATGCCGATGCGTGAACGCAGCACATGCCGGTCCAGTGCCGCGATGTCGACGCCGTCGATCAGGATCCGGCCGAAGCCGACGTCGTAGAACCGCATCAGCAGGTTGACCAGGGTGGTTTTGCCGGCGCCGGTCGGTCCGACGATCGCCACCGTGCTACCTGGCTCGGCCACCAGCGACAGGTCATGGATCACCGGGTGGCCCGGTTGGTAGGCGAATGTGACGTTTTCGAATTCGACCTGGCCGGGTCCCAGCGCGACCGGTGGGGACAAGGCTTGCGGCTCGGCGGGTTCCTCGGGTTCGTCGAGCAGGTCGAAGACCCGCTCAGCGCTGGCGACCCCGGACTGCAGGGTGTTGTACATCCCGGCGACTTGGCCCACCGGGGTGTTGAACTGGCGCACGTATTGGATGAATGCCTGGATGCTGCCGAGGGTGATCTGGCCCGCCGCGATCTGCAGCCCGCCCACCACGGCGACTGCGACGTAGCCGAGGTTGCCGATGAAACCGGTTGCAGGAGCGACCAGACCGGAGAAGAACTGCGCCCCGAAACTCGCTTGGTAGACGTCGTCGTTGAACTGGTTGAACTGCGCGCGGGCGGCGGCCTGGTGGCCGAAGGTCTTGACCACGGTGAAGCCGCTGTAGGTTTCCTCGATGTGGGCGTTGAGACGTCCGGTGCTGGTCCAGTGCGCCATGAACAGGCGCTGCGAACGGCGGGTGATCGCGCGCGTCACCAACAGCGAAAGCGGAACGGTGAACACCGTAATCAATGCCAGCAGAGGCGATATCCACACCATCATGAAAAGCACGGCAACCACGGTCAGCACCGCCGTGACCAGCTGGCTGATCGTCATCGACAGCGACGTCTGCATGTTGTCGATGTCGTTGGTAACCCGGCTGAGCAGTTCACCGCGCTGCTGTCGGTCGAAGTAGGACAGGGGCAGGCGGTGCAGTTTGTCCTCGACGTCGGCTCGCAGCCTGGTGATGGTCTTCTGCACGGTGCTGTTGAGCAGCCGCGCTTGACTCCAAAGCAGCAGGGCCGCAATCAGATACAGCGTCATGGCAAGAGCCAATGTGCGTGCCACCGCACCGAAGTCCACCCCGTGGCCCGGTATTACGTTCATACCTGACAACAGATCGGCATACGCGTGGTCACCGCGGGCGCGGACCAGGGCAATAGCCTGGTCTTTGGTCAGGCCCGCCGGGAGTTGCCGTCCGATGATGCCGTTGAACAACAGATCGGTTGCGTGGCCGAGGATCCGGGGAACGACCACCCCGATGGCGGTACCGAGGATGCCGAGCGTGATGACGGCAAGGCTCAATCGGCGATGGGGGGCCAGTCGTCGGACGAGCCGACGGGCCGATCCCCAGAAGTCTCGCGAACGCATGTTGGGCGGAGCCGGGGCAGCGCCGCGCGGACGGGCGGGCATCGGCGGCGTCACTGCGCACCCCCCACTCCTGCGTTCATCGCCTGGGAGGCGGCGAACTCGGCGTAGGTGGGGCAATCGTCCAGCAGCGAGTCGTGGGTTCCGTCGCCGACAATCTTTCCACCGTCGACGACGATAACTCGGTCTGCCTGGGAGGATGTCGAAATACGTTGTGTGACAACGACGATTGTTGCTTCCTCGGCAGCTTCGCGCAACGCGCTGCGTACTCGCGCGTCGGTGTGCACGTCCAGTGCGGAGAATGCGTCGTCGAACAGGTAGATGGCGGGGCGACGAATTACCGCCCGCGCGATGGCCAGTCGCTGGCGCTGACCGCCGGAGAAATTGATGCCACCCTGTGCGACGCGCATACCCAACCCGTGCGGCCGCACGAAATCCTCTGCCGCAGCAATGCGTAACGCGTGCCACATCTGTTCGTCGGTGACCACCTGCCCCGGGGTTGCGCCATAGCGCAAGTTATCCGCGACGGTGCCGGTGAACAGATAGCCGCGCTGGGGCACCAACCCGATCGCCGACCAGAGTCGCTCAGTCTGGTAGTCGCGGACGTTGATGCCGTCGATCAGGACCGCGCCGTCGGTGGCGTCATAAAGCCGGCAGATCAACGAAACCAGCGTCGACTTGCCCGACCCGGTGCTGCCGACGATCGCGGTGCTGGTGCCTGGCCGCGCGGTAAATGAGATGTCCTGCAGGACTGGGCAATCCGCGCCGGAATAGGTGAAAGTGACGCTATCGAGTTGCACCACGCCGGTGATTCCCTGCGGTGGGAACAGGGGATGCTGCGGATTGGCCACAGCCGGCGAGGTGGACAGCACCTCGGTGATGCGTTCGGCGCAGACTGACGCTCGCGGCAACACGACCAACGTCATCGTCGCCATCAGTACCGCCATCAGGATCTGTGCGAAATACGACAAGAACGCGATCAGTGACCCGACCTGCATCTGGCCCGCGTCGATGCGCAGGCCGCCGAACCAGATCAGCGCGACACTGGACAGGTTGATGGTCAAAGTGGTCACCGGCAGCATCAGCGCTTGCCAGTTGCCCGCACCCAGGGCGGCGTTCGACAGGGCCACGTTGGCGCGGCCGAACCGGTCACGCTCGAACTGTTCCCGGGTGAACGCCCGCACCACCCGCACGCCCGACAATTGGTCGCGCAGCACCCGGTTGATGCCGTCGATCAGCCGCTGCATGCTGCGAAACAGCGGCAGCATATGCGAGATGATCCAGTAGTTGGCCAGGCTCATGACCGGAACGCTGACCAGCAGCAGCCAGGTCAGCGCGGCTTCCTGGTGAATCGCCATCAGGACGCCGCCGACGCACATGATGGGTGCGGTGACCAGCACCGTTGCCGTGGTCTGGACCAGAAAGACGATCTGCCGGACGTCGTTGGTGCTGCGCGTCAGCAACGTCGCCGCACCGAACCGGGCCGTCTCGTGCTCGGAGAAGCCGATGACGTGTTCGAACATCGCCGCGCGCAGGTCGCGGCCGAAGCCGGTGCCGATCCGTGCGCCGAGGTAGGAGGCGGCGACCGCGCACAACGCCTGCAGGCCGGTGACTACCAGCATCACCATCCCCAGCCTGACGATGACGGCCGTGTCGCCGGTAGAGACACCGTCGTCGATGATCGCGGCGTTGACGGTGGGGAGGTACAGCGAAGCCAGGGTGCTGATCGACTGCAGCACCATCAGCGCCGCGGCCAGCCGACGGTATGGCCGGATGTACTGGCGCAACAGGGCCAGGAGCATGGGGCTACTGTGTCACACCAAATGGTTGTGCGTCCCGCGCGGCGAAATGCCTGCTCAGGTGGCGTGTCGGTGGTTGACCCGCGAGGCTGCGGCTACAGTGCATCGTGTGGAGCGGCAGCAGCCTCAGAAGTGGGCAGGTAGTGGTGCGGCGTAATTGGAAGATGCGGGTCCTGATCCTGGTCGCGGTGTTGACCCTGGTTCTCGGGCTGGCCGGGTGCGGGGGTTCCGACGACAACAAGCCCGGTGGGCCGGTTCCGTCGTCGTCGGGGAGCGCCGATGGTAAGCACGGCCCGTTCTTCCCGCAGTGCGGCGGCGTCAGCGACGAGACGGTCACGCAGCTGACCAGGATCTCGGGGCTGGTCAACACCGCGAAAAACTCGGTCGGCTGCCAGTGGTTGGCCGGCGGCGGCATCTCGGGTCCGCACTTTTCCTTCTCCTGGTACCGCGGCAGCCCGATCGGGCGGGAACGCAAGACCGAGGAACTGTCGCGTGCGAGTGTCGAGGACATCAACATCAACGGTCACAGCGGCTTCATCGCCGTCGGCAACGAGCCCAGCCTGGGCGACTCGCTGTGTGAGGTCGGGATCCAGTTTTCCGACGACTTCATCGAATGGTCGGTGAGCTTCAGCCAGAAGCCGTTCCCGCCCGCGTGCGACATCGCCAAGGAACTGACCCGGCAATCGATTGCGAACTCGAAATGAGCGGGCGGATGCGTGCTCTGTTAAAGGTCACCACGGTGTTGATCGCCGTGCTGATGGTGCTGACCGGGTGTTCGAAATCGGTTGACGGCAAGGCCATTAAGGCCGGCGGCGGTGGTGTGCCGCGCAACGACAACTCCGAGCGGCAGTACCCGAACCTGCTCAAGGAGTGCGAGGTGTTGACCACCGACATTTTGGCCAAGACCGTGGGCGCCGATCCGCTCGACATTCAGAGCACGTTCGTCGGTGCGATCTGCCGCTGGCAGGCGGCCAACCCGGCCGGTTTGATCGACATCACCCGGTTCTGGTTCGAGCAGGGCAGTCTGAGCAACGAGCGCAAGGTCGCGGAGGGGCTGAAGTATCAGGTCGAGACCCGCTCGATTCAGGGCATCGACTCGATCGTGATGCGGCCCAACGACCCCAACGGTGCGTGCGGCGTTGCCAGCGACGCCGCCGGGGTGGTCGGCTGGTGGGTCAATCCGCAGGCGCCGGGTATCGACGCGTGCGGTCAAGCGATCAAGCTGATGGAGTTGACGCTGGCCACCAACGCCTAGCGTTGGGTAGCGCGAGCCCCCTCACCGGGGCACGTGGAAGTCGACCAATTCCGCACCGCCGGGTTCGAGTTCGGCCCAGCGTCCACTGACCCGCAGCACGGCAATCCCTGACGTCGGGTACTTCTCTGAGATGCGCTGCGCCACATTGCCATTGGCGGTGTCGGCATCGGCCAGGATCAGCGCCACCGATGAGGTGGTCGGCTCGTGCCCGACGACTAACAGGGTGCGGACCTGTTCGTCGACGTCGTTGATCTCCTCGATCACCGCTCCGGGCGTGGCGCCATAGAGGCGCGCGATGTACCGGACCGACGAGTCGATCCCGGTGCACGCCAACGTTTCCCGGGCCCGCGTTGCCGTCGAGCACAGCACCGCGTCGATGGACGGCAGGTTGGCGCGCAGCCACTCGCCGCCCAGACCGGCTTCGCGGCGTCCGCGGGGGGCCAGCGGGCGATCATGATCGGCCACCCCGGCGGGGTAGGCGGATTTCGCATGCCGCATCAGGACCAACCGGCGTCGTTCATCCATCGGCCCACGGTAGTCACCGCGCGGGCGGCCCGCGACGCCACCCTGCCGTGCGGCACCGGAATCGCTGCGACCAAAGTGACGGTTGGGACTGTCGTGGTCTGCGGGCGGGTCCCGACTTGCCTAGCGGCCGGACCCTCCGGTTGAGGTCCCCGGACTTGTCGGTAGCCGGTCCTACACTCCCGAACCATGCGATTCCTGCACACCGCCGACTGGCAATTGGGCATGACCCGGCACTTCCTCGCCGGCGATGCACAGCCGCGTTATTCAGCGGCTCGCCGCGACGCGGTGGCCGGTCTGGGCGCGCTGGCCGCCGAAGTGGGTGCGGAGTTCATCGTCGTCTCCGGCGACGTCTTCGAACACAATCAGCTCGCCCCACAGGTGATCGGGCAGTCCCTGGAAGCTATGCGCGCCATCGGTATTCCGGTGTATCTACTGCCGGGGAATCACGATCCGCTGGACGCATCGTCGGTCTACACCGGCGGGTTGTTCACCTCGGAATGTCCCGAGAACGTCGTCGTACTCGACCGGGCCGGCATCCATGAAGTCCGTCCCGGCGTGCAGATCGTCGCGGCCCCGTGGCGGTCCAAGGCGCCGACCACCGACCTGGTAGCCGAGGTGCTCGACGGCCTGTGCGATGACGGTGTCACCCGGCTGCTGGTGGCGCACGGCGGCGTGGACGTTCTCGACCCCGACCGTGACAAGCCGTCGCTGATTCGCCTGGCCGGCATGGAGAAATCGTTGTCTGACAACGTAATTCACTACGTCGCGCTGGGCGACAAGCATTCGCTCACCGAAGTCGGCGACAGCGGCCGGGTCTGGTACTCGGGGTCGCCCGAAGTCACGAATTACGACGACGTCGAGGCCGACCCAGGTCATGTCCTGGTGGTCGACATCGACGAAACCGATCCGAGCCGCCCGGTCTCCGTCGAGCCCCGCCGTGTCGGCCGGTGGCGGTTCGTCACATTGCGCAGCCAGGTCGACAGCAGCCGGTGCATCGCCGATCTGGATCTGAACCTGGACCTGATGACGGATAAGGATCGAACCGTGGTGCGCCTGGCCCTGACGGGTGCACTGACCGTCACCGACCGTGCCGCACTGGATGCCTGCCTGGATAGATATTCGCGGTTGTTCGCCTCGCTTCGGTTGTGGGAGAGCCACTCCGAGTTGGCGGTGGTGCCCGCCGACGGCGAGTTCGACGACCTCGGCATCGGTGGATTCGCGGCCGCTGCCGTCGACGAACTGGTGGCCACCGCGCGAGCGGATGACACGTCGGCCGCCGTCGATGCGCAAGCGGCACTGGCGCTGCTGCTGCGCCTCAGCGATCGGGGAGTGGCATGAAACTGCACCGGTTGGTCCTCGCCAACTACCGCGGCATCGCCTACCGGGAGATCGAATTTCCCGACCACGGCGTCGTTGTGGTCTACGGCGCCAACGAGATCGGCAAGTCATCGATGATCGAGGCGCTGGATCTGCTGCTGGAATCCAAAGACCGCTCGACGAAAAAGGACGTCAAGCAGGTCAAGCCGACCAATGCCGACGTCGGCTCTGAGGTCATCGCCGAGATCAGCACTGGTCCTTACCGTTTCGTCTATCGCAAACGCTTCCACAAAAAGCACGAGACGGAACTGACGGTGCTGGCACCTCACCGCGAACAGCTGACCGGTGACGAAGCGCACGAGCGGGTGCTGTCGATGCTGGCCGAGACGGTCGATACCGGGCTGTGGCGTGCCCAGCGGGTCCTGCAGGCATCGTCGACCGCACCGGTGGATTTGTCCGGTTGCGACGCGCTGTCACGTGCGCTGGATGTGGCCGCCGGTGACGCAGCGGCCGCGTGCGGTACCGAGCCGCTGCTCATCGAGCGCATCGATGCCGAATTCGCCCGCTATTTCACCCCGACCGGGCGCCCGACCGGAGAGTGGAGCGCCGCGATCAAGCGGTTGGAAGACGCCACGGCCGGCGTGGCGGCGTGCGTGACAGCTATGGCCGAGGTCGACGACCGGGTCCGGCGTCACGCCGAGTTGACGCAGCAGGTGGCCGAATTGGCGCAGCAACTCATTGCTGTAGGGCCGCGGCTACTCGCGGCGCAGGCCGCCGCCGACCGCGTCAATGCGTTCGTCGACGAGGTCCGCGAAGCCAGGTTGATCGCGGCCGCGGCGGTCGCGACAAGCGCCGGCTCCGCTGCAGCGCACCGGGCGCGGCTTGAGTTGACTACCGAAATCGACACGCGCACTTTGGCTATCGCGACGCTAATCGCGCAGGCGCAAGAGGCCGCCGGTGAGCAGGTGACGGCGGCCCAAGCGGCTGAAGCCTGCGATGCCGCCGTGGCCGAGGCCGCCGCAGCCCTCGCGACCGCCCAGGAGCGCGCCGAAATCGCGCGTCGCACGCTCGACCGGATCGCCGAGCGCGAGGAGGCCGAGCGGCTGAGTGCCCGGCTGGCCCGGATCGACGCCATCGAAGGCGACCTCGGGCAAATCGACGGGGAGTTATCGAAGATCGTGCTGACCGAGGAGTCGCTGCGCGCAATCGAACTCGCAGCCGCGGCTCTTGAGCGCATCGACGCCCAGTTGCAGATGATCTCCGCCGTCGTGGAGTTCACCGCCGCAGCCGACATCGAGCTTGCCGTGGGTGATCGACGAGTGTCGTTGCGAGCCGGCCAAACCTGGTCGATCACCGCCACCGGTCCCACCGACGTAGCGGTCACCGGGGTGCTGACCACGCGCGTCATCCCCGGCGCCACCGCCCAGGATGTTCAGGCGAAATACACTGCCGCACAGCAGCATTTCGCCAGTGCGTTGGAGGCAGGCGGCGTCACCGACCTGCCCACGGCGCGATCGGTCCACCAACGGCGGTGCGAATTGCAGCGTCGTCGCGACCAGCTGCTGGCGACCCTGACGGGTCTGTGCGGCGACGGACCAGCCGACCAACTCCGCGTCCGGCTGGAGCAGTTGCATGCCGCACAGCCGGCCGAGCCCGACCTGTTCACCACCGATATCGCCACCGCCCGCGCCGAACGTGATGCGGCCGACGAGGCATACGCGGCCGCGCAGACAGAGTGCGAGACACGGCGTCGGCTCGCCGCCACGGCGGGTCGAGTACTCGCCGAGACGACCACTCGGGCAACGGTTTTGCAGAATGACACCACTACGCAACGCGTCGCACTCGATGCGGCGGTCGCCCGGTTGGCCGCGGAGCGGACATCGGTTGGTGATGAGGCTCTGGCGGCCAAGGCCGAAACGGAGCGCCAGATGGCGCAAGCCGCCGAACTCCGCGTGGCCGAACTCGATGAGACGCTGGCCGCCGCAGCGCCCGACGCCATTGCCGCCGAGCTCGCCGAAGCCACCACGGCGGCAGAGTCGCTGCGGGAACGTCACGACACCACCGTCACCGCATTGCGTGAGGTCACCGTCGAACTTGCCGTGCTGCGCGGCGAGGGGCGCCAAGGCAAGCTCGATGCGGCCGAGACCGAACTCGAGCACGCAACCAGCCAGCACGCCCGGGTCGGCGGACGGGCCAGGGCCGCGCAGCTGCTGCGGTCGGTAATGGGGCGGCACCGCGACGCTACCCGCCAGCGCTACGTCGAGCCCTACCGTGCCGAACTGCAGAGGCTAGGTCGACCCGTGTTCGGTCCTAGCTTCGAAGTGGAGGTCGACAGCAACCTGTGCATACTCAGCCGCACACTGGACGGCACCACCGTGCCCTATGAGTCGTTGTCCGGTGGTGCCAAAGAACAACTCGGCATCCTGGCGCGGTTAGCCGGCGCGGCACTGGTCGCCAAGGAGGACACCGTTCCCGTTGTCGTCGACGACGCGCTGGGGTTCACCGACCCGGACCGGTTGGCCAAGATGGGCGAAGTCTTCGACACCGTGGGCGAACACGGGCAGGTGATCGTGCTGACGTGCAGTCCCACCCGGTACGACGGAGTCACGGGCGCGCATCGCATCGATCTCAGCGCGTAGTGCTTCTAGGTCGGCAGGCATAGACTCGCGGGATGGTGGCGAGGATGCTCGGTGGACATTCAGCGTGACTACGTAGTGATCGGCACCGGCTCTGCCGGTGCTGTCGTAATCAACCGGCTCACCGCCGATCCGGCCACCGAGGTGGTCGCACTGGAGGCGGGCCCCGGCGATACCAACAGATTCATCGGGATTCCCGCCGCGTTCTCCAAGCTGTTCCGCACCGACGTCGACTGGGATTACCTGACCGAACCCCAACCCGAGCTCGACGGGCGCGAGATCTATTGGCCCCGAGGCAAGGTGCTCGGTGGTTGCTCGTCGATGAACGCCATGATGTGGGTCCGCGGATTCGGCGCCGACTACGACGAGTGGGCCAAGCGCTCCGACCCGCAGTGGTCGGCCGCGGCAGCGCTCGAGTATTACCGCCGCATCGAGGACGTGACCGCGGCATGGCACTTCGTCAGCGGCGACGACAGCGGCGTCACCGGGCCGCTACACATTTCACGGCAGCGCAGCCCGCGTGCCTTGACCGCGGCGTGGCTGGCAGCGACACGTGAATGCGGCTATCCGCCGGTGCAGCCGAATTCGGCTGCGCCAGAAGGATTTTGTGAGACGGTCGTCACGCAACGCCGCGGCGCGCGGTACAGCACCGCCGATGCCTACCTCAAACCGGCGATGAGCCGCAAAAACCTCACCCTGCTCACCGAAGCCACCGCCACCAAGATCATCTTCGAGGGCACGCGAGCGGTCGGCGTGGAATACCAGCGGGGCGGTCACACCTCCGTCGTGCATGCCCGCCGCGAGGTCGTGCTGTGCGGCGGTGCCGTCAACAGCCCGCAACTGCTGATGCTTTCCGGCGTCGGCGACCGTGATCATCTCGCCGAGCACGGCATCGAAACCGTCTATCACGCACCAGAAGTCGGGCAGAACCTGCTCGACCATCTAGTGACGCCGCTCGGCTTCGATGTCGACCAGGACAGCCTGTTCGCCGCCGAAAAGCCCAAGCAGTTGCTCAACTATCTGCTGCGGCGGCGCGGAATGCTCACCTCAAATGTCGGTGAAGCCTACGGATTCCTCCGCAGCCGAGCCGATCTCGAGTTGCCCGACCTGGAGTTGATTTTCGCACCGGCACCGTTCTACGACGAGGCGCTGCAACCCGCGGCGGGACACGGCGTGGTCTTCGGGCCGATTCTGGTCGCCCCGGAAAGCCGTGGCCAGATCACGCTGCGCTCCGCCGACCCCGCCGACAAACCAATCATCGACCCGCGGTACCTGTCCGACCCCGGTGGTGTGGACCGTGAAGCCATGATGGCCGGGCTGAGGATATGCGCCGAGATCGCCGAGGCTCCCTCGATGCGGGACGTGCTCGGCGCGGTGGTGCGACCGCGCAGTTGCAGCGGACTGGACGAAGCGACGTTCGCATTAGCGCTCAACCAGTGCTCGCACACCCTGTATCACCCGATGGGCACGTGCCGGATGGGCAGCGACGACGCCAGCGTGGTCGATCCGCAGCTACGGGTACGCGGAGTCGAGGGGCTTCGCGTCGCGGACGCCTCGATAATGCCGAGCACGATTCGCGGCCACACCCACGCTCCGTCGGTGATGATCGGGGAGAAGGCCGCCGACCTGATCCGGGACTGACACCTCACCCCTTCAATACCGGGTCAGTGCATGAACCCGATCGCGGTGTAGTCCAGGTCCGCCAACCCGCGCGCCCCGAAGTTGGCCAGGTCGCTGCGGACCGCGACGGTGCCCGAGGACTGAATGAGCGGCAGGCTGAAACCCTCCGCCCAGACCAGCCGATCCACTTCGTTGGCGAAGTCACGCGCCTTGCCGGGGTCGAGTTCTCCCAGCGTCCGCTCGATGGCCTCGTCGATCTGCGGGCTACCAATCTTGCCGAAGTTGCTGTCTCCGTACGACGCATAGATCTGGGTGAGTCCAGACAGCGGGAATGCGTCACCCTGCCAACCGAACAGCGCGATATCGAACGCGCCGACATTGACGTAGTTGCTGAAAAATCCGCTCCCCGAGCGTGATTGGAGTTCGAGCTTGACGCCGATCTCGGCCAGACTGTGCTGTGCGGTTTGGGTGAATACCTTGGCGTTCGGCGATTCGTAGAACAGCAGCCGGACCGCGAGTTGTCGGCCGTCCTTCTCGCGGAACTGGCCGTTCAGTTTCCAGCCCAGCGAGTCGAGCTCTCGCCGTGCCTGTTCGGGGTCATAAGGCAGGCTGTTGTCTTGATAGCCTTCCTGCCCGGCCACGAAGATGTGGTTGTTCAGCGGTACCGGGTCGGCGGTCAAGCCGTTCAAGGCGACCTTGGCGATCGTCTTGCGATCAATCCCTTTACAGATGGCCAGGCGCAGCGCCGGATCGGCGAGAATCGACCCGTTTGCGCCGTTCATCGTGAAGTGCGTCCAGCTCGGCGCGGGCGCCCGCCGGATCGCTATGCCCTTGGTGTGCTCGGCGATGACCAGCTGATCCAGCGAGCCCGTTCCGGCGGCGTCGATGGTGTTGTTCTGTAGCGCGGGCAACCGGGCCATGTCATCGAGTACCAGGTAGGTGATCGATTCCAGGCGCGGCTTTCGGCCCCACCAGCTGGGGTTGCGGCTCAACGTGATTCGCTGCTTGGCCCGGTCGATCTTGGTCAGTATGAACGGGCCCGCGGACAAACCCGGCGCGTTCAGCCAGCCGGTGTTGAACGCTTCGGGGGTGCCGGTCACGCTGGCCGGCAACAGCATGCCGTTGCCGGCGAACATGCCCTGCCATTCGGCATAGGGCTTGGCGAAGGTCATGATGGCTTGCCGGTCGTCGACACCACGGGTCACCGACTCGACCCGCTCGGCACCGCCGGTCGATGCGATTTCGAACGCTTTGTCGGTGCCGCTCATGGCATGGATCTGACTGGCGATGTCTCGCCAGGTAATTGGCGTACCGTCGGACCACACCGCTTTGGGATTGATGGTGTAGGTAGCCACCTGCGGATTGGTCCCGGTGAGTTCGACGCTGGTGAAGTAATCGGTGTTGACCCTGGTGGAACCGTCCGGCCCGATAATGAACGCGCTCGGCAGGGTGGCCTTGAGCATGTTCGCGGTCTCGGCGCTGTTGCCGTCGATGTGCAGGATGTTGAAGTTCGGCGGTAGGTCGCTCAGCGAGAGTCGCAGATTGCCCCCGTCGCGCAGCGTTGCGGGATCCTGCGGGTTGATGTCGCTACTGGTGCCCACCATGGTGTTTCCGGAAATCGGCGGGGTGGTTTGGGTCTGCGCGGAACATCCGGACAACACCAGCGCGCCAATGAGCAGCGCATGGCCCAGCGCCCGCACCGCGCGGCTACGCATTACCAGGCTCCGGTTGAGGCACTGCGCTCAGCAACCGTCGGGTGTACTCGTGTCGTGGATTGCTGAACACCTCTTGACTGTCACCCTGCTCGACCACCTCGCCGCGAAACATCACCACCACCTGGTGGGCCAGGTGTTTGACCACCGAAAGATCATGGGACACAAACAGATACGACAAGCTGAACTCATCTTGCAGGTCGAGCAGCAGGTTGATGATGCCGGCTTGGATGGAGACGTCGAGCGCGGACACCGGTTCGTCCAGGGCGAGAATCTTGGGCCGTAGGGCCAGCGCACGTGCGACGCCGATGCGTTGCCGTTGGCCGCCGGAGAACTCGGCCGGGTAACGGTCGGCGTCGGCGCGGCGCAGTCCGACGATGTCGAGTAGTTCGGCGACTCGCGCGTTGGTGTCGCCCTTGCTGTACCCGTCGGCCAGCAACGGTTCTGCGATTAGATCGAAGACCGGAAGTCGCGGATCCAGCGACGCGGCCGGATCCTGGAACACCAACTGGATGTCGCGCCGCAACGATCGTCGACTCACCTTGGTCAGGGTAGCGAGGTCGCAGCCGAGCACCTCGATCGAACCTGATTGCGGCGCTGCAAGTTCCATGATCTGGTACAAAGTGGTCGACTTGCCCGAGCCGGATTCGCCGACGATGCCCAACGTGCGGCCTTGCGGCAGTTCGAAGCTCACGCCGTCGACCGCCCGAACCTCGCCGACCTTGCGGCGCAACACCACACCCTTGGTCAGCGGATAGGTCTTGACCAGATCGCGGACCCGCACGACGACGGCAGAGTCGTCAAATGCCGTACTGCCACGGCCGATGTCAACTCCGTAGATGTCGGCGGCAGTGCGCCCGACGACTTTTTCGGTGCGAATGCACGCCGCCCGGTGGCCGGGGGCGACTTCGATCAAAGCCGGTTCGGCGGTTCGGCATTCGTCGATAGCCAGCGGGCAGCGCGGCGCGAACGGGCAACCCGGCTCCAGGCCGGCCGCCGACGGGGGAGCGCCCGGTATGGGCACCAGTCGGGTGCCCTGGGCGGCGGACAATCGCGGAACCGACCCCAATAACCCTATGGTGTAAGGCATCTGACGATCATGGTAGAGATCGCCCACCGAAGCGGACTCGACGACCCGCCCGGCGTACATCACCAACGCCCGATCGGCGAACTCGGCCACCACGCCGAGGTCGTGGGTGATGATCAGCACCCCGGCGCCGGTGACGTCGCGAGCTTTCTTCAGCACTTCCAGTATCTGCGCCTGCACAGTCACGTCCAGGGCGGTGGTGGGCTCGTCACAGATCAACAGGTCCGGGTCGTTGGCGATCGCGATCGCGATCACCACGCGTTGTCGCTCACCGCCGGACAGCTCGTGCGGAAAGGCGCGGGCCCGCTGCTGCGGCTGTGAGAGACCAACCAGCTCAAGCAGTTCCACCGCGCGCTGCGCGGCGGCCTTCTTGCTCACACCGCGCTGGTGCACTCGGATCGCCTCCGCGATCTGATCACCGACGGTGTAGACCGGGGTCAGCGCCGACATCGGGTCCTGAAACACCGTGCCGATGGATTTGCCGCGGAACCGCGACATCGCGTCGTCGCCAAGGTCCAACAGTTCGTTGCCGTGCAACCGCACAGAACCGCCTACCTCGGCGTACTCCGGCAGCAGGCCCGCCACTGCCATCGCCGCAGCCGACTTACCCGAACCGGATTCGCCGACCATGGCGACCACTTCGCCGGAGTTGACGTGATAACTGATGCCGCGTACCGCAGCTATTCGCGCACCGTCGGTGGGGAATGTGACGGCCAGGTCAGTCACCTCGAGCAGCGGAGTCACGCGCCACCACGCCGCAAGGTTCTGGCGCCCGGATCGAACGCGTCCCGCAATGCGTCGCCGGTGAGGTTGGTGCACAACACAATCAGCACCAGCACCCCGGCAGGGAATAGGAATACCCAGGGGAAGGTGGTCGCGGACTGGCTGCTGTCGGCGATCAGGGTGCCCAGTGACACGTCCGGCGGCTGGACGCCGAAGCCGAGGAAGCTCAACCCGGTTTCGGACAGGATGGCGATTCCGACGTTGAGGGTGGCGTCGATGATCAGAATCGACGCCACGTTGGGCAGCACATGGCCGACGATGATCCGGCGACTGGACACCCCCATGTACCTTGCCGCGCGGATGAATTCGCGTTCCCGCAGGCTCATGGTCATCCCCCGCACCATGCGGGAGCTGACCATCCAGCCGAACCCGGCCAGCAACACGACCAGCGAGATGATGTTGGCCGAGTTCCTGGTGCGCGGGGAGATGATGGCGATCAGATAGAAGGAAGGCACCACCAGCATCAGGTCGACCACGAACATCAGCGACGCGTCACGCCATCCTCCGAAGTATCCCGCGATCGCCCCGACCGTGGCGGCGATTCCGGTGGAGATCACCGCGACGAAGACACCGATCAGCATCGACTTCTGCATACCGCGCAGGGTCTGGGCAAGCAGATCCTGACCAATCGTGTTGGTGCCCAACCAGTGTCGCGCGTCCGGCGGCTGCAGCAAGGCGTTGAAATCGAGATCCTGGTAGGAGTAGGGCAGCAACGGCGGCAACGCATAACAGCCCACGAATAACAGCACCAGCACTATCAGCGCGATCACGCCCGACCGGTTCCGCAGGAATCGGCGCAGTACCAATGTGCGACGCGAGGTGAACTCCGTCGGGGTCGTCTGCTTCACAACGGTCATGAGACTCGCACCCTCGGATCGAGTGCGGCATAGAAGATGTCGGACAGCAATCCAGCCAGCAGCACTGCGGAACCCGTGAACAGCGAGATCGTGACCGCGATGTTGGTGTCCTGGGTGGCCACCGCGCGGAGCAACCATTCGCCCATGCCGTGCCAGCCGAAGATCTTCTCGACGAAGACGGCTCCGGTGACGAGGCCGGCCACGCCGTAGGCGAACAGGGTGGCCAACGGAATCAACGCGGTGCGCAGGCCGTGCTTGACCAATGCGCGCCGACGAGTCAAACCTTTGGCGCGTGCGGTCCGGATGAAATCCTGCCCCAGCACGTCGAGCATGGCGTTGCGCTGGTAGCGGCTATAGCCGGCGGCGGCGCCCAGCGCCAGCGTCAGCGTGGGCAGCACCAAATGCTTCAACCTGTCGGCCACGGCCGCCCAGGTTCCGTCGTCCACGCCCGGCGACGTCTCTCCGGTGTAGTCGAATAGCTGGATGCCCAGCGCCCAGTTGATTCGCAGTGCGCCGATGATCAACAGCGTGGCAAGGACGAACGACGGCGTGCTGAGCGTGATGAACGCCCACATTGTGACGACGCGGTCGCTGAGTCGGTACTGGCGAATGGCGCCCCAGGCCCCCAGCGCCACGCCCAGCACCGTGCCGATCACCGATCCGATGACCACCAGGCGCAAGGTGACTCCGACGCGACGCCACAGTTCGGTGCCCACCGGCTGGCCGGTGACGGTCTTTCCGAAATCGCCGTGGATGGCGTGCGACACCCAGTTCGCGTAACGGATCGGAATGGGCTGGTCCAAGCCCAGATCGTGAGCCTTGGCGTCGATGACCGCCTGCGGAGGGCGAGGGCTGCGCTGCAGCAGGCTGTCTAACGGCGAAAACGAGAGCGAGGCGACGCAGTAGGTCAGAAACGTCGCCAGCGCCAGCAGCACGATGTACTTGAGCAATCGGCGCAGCAGAAACCGCGTCATGCCCTACCACCCTGCCGCATCTGGACAGGGTAGCGAGTCGTCGACGGTCCAAGGTCAGCCACACCAGCGCGTTTCGTGCCGGGCAGGACGGGTGGTCTCTTGGTGCGCTGAATGTATCGGCGCTCAGCCTTTGCGATCTGGCTGATCCTCAACCGTGAATCCGGCACGCTCGGTTGCTAAGATCGTGCGCGCATCGATCGGTGCGGCAAACGCCATACGGCGACACTCAAGGAGGTCCTGCGGGTGACGGTTACCGACGACTACCTCGCTAACAACGCCACCTACGCGAGCGACTTCAAGGGGCCGCTTCCGTTGCCGCCGAGCAAACACGTTGCGGTGCTGGCGTGCATGGATGCTCGCATTGACGTCTACCGCGTGCTCGGCATCAACGAAGGGGAGTCGCACGTCATCCGCAACGCCGGCGGTGTCGCGACCGACGACGCGATCCGCTCGCTGGCCATCTCTCAGCGGCTGTTGGGCACGCAGGAGATCATCCTGATTCACCACACTGATTGCGGGATGCTTACTTTCACCGACGACGACTTCAAGCGCAGCATTCAGGAAGACACCGGCGTCAAGCCGCCGTGGGCGGCCGAGGCTTTCCCGGACATCGCCGAGGATGTGCGCCAATCGTTGCGCCGCATCGAGAACAGTCCCTTCGTCACCAAGCACACCTCGCTGCGTGGGTTCATCTTCGACGTCGCGACCGGCAAGCTCGAAGAAGTCACGCTGTAGCAGACGGGGTTTCTTCCTCGGTTCGGTTCGCGAGCCCAACCACACCGCTGGCCGCGAGCCGAACCACACCGCTGAAATCCCCCCTCAAAACAGCAGCCAGGTTCGGTTCGCGAGCCGAACCACACCGCTGTCCCCGAACCGAACCACACCGCTGAAATCCCCCCTCAAAACAGCAGCCAGGTTCGGTTCGCGTGAGCAATCCTCGTCGACGCGTGACTAGTCCTCGTTGACAAGAGCAAGTCGCACTGATTTTATGTCAGGTAATATTCGTTAATCTGGCCAAATCTACCAACTTGACCGGGAAACTCAGATGAGCACTGACCTGACGGCCGGCCCCGCGGCCGGCCAGTACGAACTGAGCCACTTGCGCTCGCTGGAAGCCGAGGCGATCCACATCATTCGCGAAGTGGCCGCCGAGTTCGAGCGACCGGTGTTGCTGTTCTCCGGCGGCAAGGACTCGATCGTCATGCTGCACTTGGCGCTCAAGGCTTTTCGTCCCGGACGGTTGCCCTTTCCGGTGATGCACGTCGACACCGGCCACAACTTCGAGGAGGTGCTGACCACCCGAGACGAACTTGTCGCGGAGGCCGGGGTGCGTCTGGTGGTGGCCTCGGTGCAGGACGACATCGACGCCGGTCGCGTGGTCGAGACGATCCCGTCGCGCAACCCCCTGCAGACCGTGACGTTGTTGCGCGCCATCCGGGAAAACAAGTTCGACGCCGCTTTCGGCGGCGCCCGCCGCGACGAGGAGAAGGCCAGGGCCAAGGAGCGGGTGTTCAGCTTCCGCGACGAGTTCGGCCAATGGGACCCCAAGGCGCAGCGGCCCGAACTGTGGAACCTCTACAACGGACGTCACCACAAGGGCGAGCACATCCGGGTCTTCCCGCTGTCCAACTGGACCGAGTTCGACATCTGGTCCTACGTCGGCGCCGAGAAGGTCAAGCTGCCGTCGATCTATTTCGCCCACCGCCGCAAGGTTTTTCAGCGTGACGGGATGCTCCTAGCGGTAGATCGCCACTTGCAGCCCCGCGCCGACGAGCGGGTTTTCGAGACCTCGGTGCGGTTCCGCACCGTCGGTGACGTCACCTGCACCGGCTGTGTGGAATCCCGCGCGGCCACGGTCTCGGAGGTGATCGCTGAAACCGCGGTGTCCCGCCTGACCGAACGAGGGGCCACCCGGGCCGACGACCGGATCTCTGAAGCTGGGATGGAAGACCGCAAGCGGCAGGGGTACTTCTGATGACCACACTCTTACGCCTTGCCACGGCGGGTTCGGTCGACGACGGCAAGTCCACTTTGATCGGGCGTTTGCTCTACGACTCCAAAGCGGTAATGGAGGACCAGTGGGCGGCCGTGGAGCAGACCTCCCGGGAACGCGGCCACGAGTACACCGATCTGGCCCTGGTTACCGACGGCCTGCGGGCTGAACGCGAGCAGGGCATCACCATCGACGTGGCCTACCGCTACTTCGCTACTCCCAAGCGGAAATTCATCATCGCCGACACCCCAGGGCATATCCAATACACCCGCAACATGGTGACGGGCGCGTCCACGGCGCAGCTGGTGATCGTGCTCGTCGACGCACGTCACGGTCTGTTGGAGCAGTCTCGGCGGCACGCGTTCCTGGCGTCGTTGCTGGGTATTCAGCACATCGTGCTAGCCGTGAACAAGATGGACCTGATCGATTGGGACAGAGAGAAATTCGAGGCAATCCGGGACGAGTTCCACGCCTTCGCCGCGCGGCTGGATGTGCAGGACGTCGCCACCATTCCGCTCTCGGCTTTGCACGGCGACAACGTGGTGACCAAGTCGGAGAAGACGCCGTGGTACGAAGGGCCGGCGCTGCTGTCGCACCTCGAAGAGGTCTTCATCGCCGGTGACCGCAACCTGGTCGACGTGCGCTTCCCGGTCCAGTACGTCATCCGCCCGCACACTCACGAGCATCGAGACCACCGTAGCTACGCCGGCACCGTGGCCAGTGGCGTGATGCGCCCGGGCGACGAGGTGATTGTGCTGCCGCTCGGCAAGACCACCCGCATCACCGCGATCGAAGGCACCAATGGCCCTGTCGCAGAAGCATTTCCACCGATGGCTGTCGCGGTGAGCCTGGCCGACGACATCGACATCTCGCGCGGTGACATGATTGCGCGCACCAACAACCAGCCCCGGCTCGCCCAGCAGTTCGACGCGACGGTGTGTTGGATGGCCGATTCGTCGGCACTGGAACCGGGCCGCGATTACATCATCAAGCACACCACGCGGACCACCCGAGCACGCATCACAGCGCTGGACTACCGCCTCGATGTCAACACGCTGCACCGCGACAAGTCCGCAACGGCATTGAAGCTCAACGAGCTTGGGCGCATCACGATACGCAGCCAGGTGCCGCTGCTGCTCGATGAGTACTCCCGTAACGCCAGCACCGGTTCGTTCATCCTCATCGACCCCGACACCAACGGGACGGTGGCCGCCGGCATGGTGTTGCGGGATGTCGCCGCGCAGAAGGCCAGTCCGAACACGGTGCGGCACAAGTCGTTAGTCACTGCCGCCGACCGAGCGGTCCAGGGTAAGACGGTGTGGCTCACCGGCCTTTCCGGAGCCGGCAAGTCGTCGGTGGCGATGCTGGTCGAGCAGCGGCTGCTCGAAAGGGGCATCCCCGCTTACGTTCTCGACGGCGACAATCTGCGCCACGGCCTGAACGCCGACCTTGGCTTTTCCATGGCCGATCGGGCCGAGAACCTGCGCCGACTGGCACATGTGGCGACGCTACTGGCCGACTCGGGACAGATCGTGCTGGTGCCGGCCA
Organism: Mycobacterium asiaticum; assembly: GCF_001673365.1. GTDB lineage: Bacteria > Actinomycetota > Actinomycetes > Mycobacteriales > Mycobacteriaceae > Mycobacterium > Mycobacterium asiaticum_A. Next base: position 49,154 of record NZ_LZLS01000064.1, on the reverse strand, counting down.
TCAGCCCCTTGGCCGAGCACCGCGAGTTGGCCCGTAAGGTCCACGCCGACGCGGGATTTGAGTTCTTCGAGGTGTTCTGCGATACACCTCTCAAAGAGTGCGAGCGGCGTGATCCCAAAGGCTTGTATGCCAAAGCCCGGGCGGGGGAGATCACGCACTTCACCGGGATCGACAGTCCCTACCAGCGGCCGAAAAAGCCGGACCTGCGCCTGACCGCTGATCGCAGCATCGAAGACCAGGCGCAAAGCGTGATCGACATGCTCGAAGTGCGCGCTTAGCCGGCGGTGGTGGCGGGCCTGGCAGAATCTAGCATCATGCGGATGTCGGCCAAGGCGGAATACGCCGTTCGGGCGATGGTCCAACTCGCGACGGTGCCCAGCGGCACCCTGGTCAAGACCGACGACCTGGCCCAGTCCCAGGGAATTCCGCCGCAGTTCCTCGTCGACATCCTGACCAACCTGCGCACCGACCGCTTGGTACGCAGTTACCGCGGCCGCGAGGGCGGTTACGAGCTTGCACGTCCGGGAAGCGAAATCAGCATTGCCGACGTGTTGCGCTGTATCGACGGGCCGTTGGCCAGTGTCCGCGACATCGGGCTCGGTGACTTGCCCTATTCCGGTCCGACCGTCGCGCTCACCGATGTCTGGCGGGCCCTGCGCGCCAGCATGCGCTCAGTCCTGGAGGAGACCACGGTCGCCGACGTCGCGGCCGGCAGTCTGCCCAAGCACGTCGCCCAGATGGCGAACGACTACCGCGCTCAGGAAAGCCAGCGGCACGGCGCTACTCGCGACTAGCCGCCCGAGCCGTAGGGCCGGGTCAGGATTTCCATGGCGTGCCCGCCCGGGTCTCGGAAATACACGCCTTTGCCACCGTCGCGGGTATTGATCTCGCCGGGGCGTCGGGCACCGGGGTCGGCCCAGTGCGGCATGCCGCGCGACTTGATCTTGCTGTAGATCGCGTCGAAATCGTCGTCGGAAACCAGGAATGCGTAGTGCTGCGGCCTGATTTCGTCACTCTCGGCGACGTCGGCGTAGTCGAGGCTGGCGCCGTGTTCGAGTGTGACAACCATGAACGGGCCGTACGGCATCGGTTCGGGCAGGCCGAACAATTCGGTGAGAAACTCCGCGGACCTCTGCTTATCGTGTGCCGCGACGATGGTGTGGTTGAAGCTGATAGGCATGGTGCTCCCATCCTCCTCTCTTTTCGGCGAGCGTGTGGGTACACCTACAGGCTGCCCTGGTTGGCATATGCGCGCCGTCGCCGACGAGTGTGGGGGGCCCGCCGACGGGTGCCGACAGACGCGCGACAGACCCCAAACAGGCGACCGCGCGCCCGACGACGTCCCTTACTTAGGCGCGGTGAGCTCCAGCGCAATGTTGTCTGGATCGCGAAACTCCAAAATGTAGGACGGCCCGATATCCTTGATCGGCTCGTGCGCGATACCCAATTCGTCGAGATGTTCTGCAGCGGAGTCTAATTCGGCCCTACTCCCGATCCGGAAGGCGATATGGTCGAGTCCGGTACGGTTCTCATCGAACTGGTCGTCAGCCACCGGCCGCAAACCGAGCAGCGCGCCGCCCATGTCGTAGATCACGCCGCCGAACAGGAAACCCAGGCGTTGGCGCAGTGCCTCGTCGGCGTTGTCGGGTGTCTCGATCAGCACCGGCCAGTCGAACACGCTCTCGTAGAACTGCCGGGATCGCTCGATGTCGGTGACAGTCAGCCGGACATGGGCGATCGACGTGCTGGTTAAGGCCATTCATCCCATGCTGCCAGAATCGCTGTGTGCAGACAGGTATGACCATGCCAGTGATGGAGCCCGCGCTCGACGCGGCCTTGCTCAGGGACTGGGCACGGGCGATAGACGAGGGACCGTTCTCTTCGCTGTGCTGGGGTGAGCGCATTGCGTTCGGAAACCCCGACAGCCTGACGCTGCTCGGTGCGGTGTCGGCCTGGACGCAAAGGGTGCGGTTGGTGACGACGGTGATCGTGCCCCAATTGCATGATCCGGTCATGTTGGCCAAGGCGCTGGCGACCGGCGACCTGCTCAGCAACGGGCGCCTGACGGTCGGAATCGGTGTGGGCGGCAGGCACGAGGACTACAACGCCGTCGGCGCGGACCCGAAGACCCAGACGATGCGGGGCATGGCCGAACGTGTGGCGGTGATGAAGCGGGTGTGGGCTGGCGAGAAGATCACCGAGTCGGTGCTGCCGGTGGGACCATCGCCGGTCCAGGCCGGGGGTCCGCCGCTGCACGTCGGCACCATCGGACCCAAGACCGTTCGCAGCGCCGCAGCTTGGGCTGATGGTATGGCCGGAACCACCTTGGACCTCGACGTCGCCAAGCAGAACGAGTTGTTCGATGTGGCGCGCACATCGTGGGCCGAGGCCAGCAAGCCCGCGCCGCACCTGGCGACCTCGTTCTGGTTCGCGTTCGGCTCGCCGGACGATGCGCGCGCCCAGGTGCATCGGCATCTGCGGCGCTATATGAACTGGATCCCGGCGGAGTTCGTCGACGCGATGGCCCCGACGACGGGCTGGGCTGGCACCGAACGAGAATTGGTGACGGTGCTGCGCCAGTTCGCCGAGATCGGCACCGACGAGGTACATCTCATCCCGACCAGCTCTGATATCGACCAGCTTCGCCGCGCGGCCGACGCCGTCGCGGCACTGTGAGCATGCGCTAGGTCGGTGGCGCGCCTGTCGGTCGCGGCGCCGCGGTGGGCCTAGGCGCGGCAGTGGGCTGGGGCGCGGCGGTGGGCCTTGGCGCGGCGGTGGGCATAGGCGCGGCGGTCGGTTGCGGTGCGGCGGTGGGTTGAGGTGCGGCGGTGGGCCTAGGCGCGGCGGTCGGTTGCGGGGCCGCCGTGGGCTGCGGTGCGGCGGTGGGTTGAGGTGCGGCGGTGGGCTGCGGTGCCGCGGTTGGTTGAGGTGCTGCGGTGGGCTGCGGTGCGGCAGTGGGCTGGACGCCGGTGGGTCGCGACGGCCGGCCCGTCGGTGGCGCGCCGGTCGGTTGCACGCCGGTTGGTTGCGCGCCGGTCGGTTGTACGCCAGTCGGTTGCGCGCCGGTCGGTTGCCCACGACTGGGCCGCGACGGCCGCCCCGTCGGTGGCGCGCCCGTGGGTTGGACACCGGTCGGTTGCGCTCCGGTGGGTTGCACACCGGACGGTTGCCCACGACTGGGCCGCGACGGCCGCCCCGTCGGTGGCGCGCCGGTCGGTTGAGCGCCAGTCGGCTGCGCCCCCGTCGAAGGCACCCCCGTCGACGGGGTCCGCGTCGGCCTGAGCAACGGACCGGTCGGCAACGAACCGGCAGGAGGCGGCGGTGCCGTTCGAGTCGACTGCACTGGAACCGTTTCGCCGACGGTGATGTCGGGCTGGTAGGGATTGGCCGCCTCCTCGCCGACCGGCGTTACGGCCAACAGCTGCATCGACTTAGCGGGTTCCGGCGCAGGTTGAACTGCCACCACCGAGGTCTGCGCGAACGTCGGCCACTTCTTCCCGCTATACGTGGGCACAACCTCGCGCTCTGGCTCGGACAACGGACTTCCGGATGTACCGCGCACCCTCGGCACGCCCCTGTCGTCGACCAACACGGGAGTGCCGGCCTGCAGCACCGACTGGAACGGTACCGACGCACCGTTCTGATAAGAGTGATCGGTCACCGCGGTGTCATGGATCAGCACCACCGGTGTCAACGAATCCACGTAGCCGTTGACATCCGAAACCCCGGCGGCATTGCCCCAAGCGGCCGCCAGCGGCGGATTCGAATCCAGTTCCGTCACCAGCTTGTCTCGGTCCAGAGCCGGGACGCCGGGCACGCCGCCATAAAGCTCCGGCTGGGTACCTGACACGTCGACCGGACTGGCGACTCCATCCGGCGGCGGGATCATTTCTCCTGCGGACTCGCCCTCGGTGGGTAGGGCCACCGTCGTCAGATCGCTGGTCCAGGGATGAGCACCGGGTGAATTGGCCGACTGCAGCACCACTTCGCGTTGCACAGCGCGCTGCTCGTCTTTGGCGCAGCTGGCCAGACCGAAGAATGCGGACGTAACCGCAAGGCCGATCACCACCGCCGCAGACGTTTGCTGGAGGCCGCCGCGCTGGGCCCGCTTGCTGTGCTGCGGTGGCGGTTGTGATGCCATATCGGAAAACCCCCGGTGAAAGTAGTTAGCCTAAGCCAATTCGCCGGAGTTTGCTCTAGTGATTTGCGAAGACGCTGATTACCCGTCGTGGACCGTCTGCGAAGCGGTCCACCACCCGTGCGCTGGGGAAGCCGAGTGCGCGCGCCTCCGCGGCCTCAGCCTGGCCGCCGCACGGCAGCACCGCCACCCGGAAGAACAACGGATCGCAGGTAACCACGAGGAACTCGGCGGATGCTGCGTCGTCGGCTGGCGTGTATTGGCGACGAAGCGGGAAGTCCAGTGCCGCACCTGTTTTCGCGACCGCGATGACGGCAACGGTGTGATCGCCGGTCGTCGCCCGGATCCGGGTTGCCGTGTCGGCGGCTCTGGGCCATCCGCCGTCCGGTGACGACGACGCGGGCAACGAAACCAGGGACAGCGCAACGCAAGTAGCCACGACCGCGACGGCGCCTGCCCGCGCTAACACCCCGGCTGTCCAGAGGCGGGCCGCACTGAAGCCGATGGCGGAGAACAGAATTGGATCCAGCCACGTGTGGTACTGGTCGGTGGGCAAGCCGACGAACGGTGTGGACAGCACCGGTGCGACGACACCGAGTGCCACCACCGCCCATGCCGTCGTCGCGGTCGCCCAACAGCCGAACTGCCGGCCCACCCCGCGGCCATACATTGTCCTCAAAAGTGCGCCCGCCGTTAGCAATAGCGCGGGCCAACCGGATAGCGGCGCCGAGGCGGCGTAGCCAGACACGGGCCAGATCAGCACCCGTCGGAATATGGTGCCCAGCCGATCCGGCAGCGGAAGACTGTCCTGGGTGTTCGTCGTATCCAGATAGGCTGCGATTGCGTGCAATTGGGGAAAGCCGTGGTTCAGGTCGTAGATCAGGTTCGGCAGATAGCCGGCCGCGATAATTACAAACGCTCCCAGCATCGGCGCCACGAGTCGCCACTCCCAGCGCCGGCGCCGAAGCATGTCGGCGACAGCCAATCCCGCAAATGGCGGCACCGCGAGCGCGGCCAGCAAGTGTCCGTTGAGCATCAGCACCCCACCGGTGGCCGCCAGCAGCCACCACCGCATGTGACGAGTCCGCCACGCATGCCACGCGGCGGCCGACGCCAACGCCGCACCGGGCGCGACGATATTGGCGTTCCAGACGAACGTTGACGCGTTCACGGCCGAAGGGCTGACCGCCATCAGCAGCGCAGCAATGTGCCCCGCTAGCGGACCGCCCACCGTGCGCCCGAGCCACCAAACCGCGGCTACTCCTCCCACGCCGATGACGGCCACGGTGACCAGAGCGGCTACCGGGTCCGCGTCGGTCGCGAATGCGCCGGGCGCCAATATCCAATAGAACAACGCGCCGTGGTGGACCGTCGGCGCCGAGCTCAGCGGCCCGACCAGGGGGACGTCACCGTCGCGAACCCACCGCAGCATCGTCAGCATTTCGATGCCCTGGTCGTCGTCCCATTCGCCGCGGCGCGGTAACGCGATCAGGCGCAGCGCGGCGGCAATCGCCAGGATCGCTACGAGTGCGAGCTGGTCACGTCGGTTCGATGTCACTGGCCGCCCCAGCGCACGACTGCGAGATTACCGGTAGCAATACTGATGACGTGGCTTTGATCGAAACCATCGCGTCGCGCGAGGCATACCGCAACGCGTGGATGGTGCTGCGTGAAGACGACATCCGTCGGCCTGATGGCAGCGCCGGTATCTACGCAGTGGTGGACAAGCCTACGTACGCACTTGTAATCCCCTACGACGACAACCGTTTTCGCTTGGTCGAACAATTTCGGTACCCGGTTGGCGCGCGCCGCTGGGAGTTCCCGCAGGGCACCGCTCCCGATTTGGCCGATCTCGAACCGTCCGCACTTGCCGAACGTGAGCTGCGCGAGGAGACCGGGCTGCGCGCAACGTCGTTCGAAGCTCTAGGGCAACTCGACGTCGCGCCGGGGATGAGTAGTCAGCGCGGTTGGGTATTTCTGGCCACCGGCATTTCGGAAGGGCGCGCCGATCGCGAACACGAGGAGCAGGACATGCGCAGCGAATGGTTCTCGCGTGCGAACGTCGAGCAGATGATGCGCGACGGCGTGATCACCGACGCGCAGTCAATCGCCGCCTACGCGTTGTTTCTGCTGCGTGGCAAGTGAAGCGATCGTAGCCTCGTCGATATCTGCCTGCGTCATCGGTGCGGAAGCATCGACACAATGCGCCCGGGATCCAGACTCGCGCTGCTCGTTTGCGTAGCGGCGGCGGTGTTCGGGACGCCGACGGTATCGGCGCACGCGGTGACACCGTCGTGGAATGGCAAGTACTCGTTGGTGAGATATGCCGTCGACAAAACCGGCACCAGCGTCGCCGCCAAGCAAGCTGAACAAACATTCAGCGCCGACTATGTCTTCTCCACGGTGTGCTCGACTGCGACATGCGTCGCCACCGCGAACAACGGTCCGACGCCGAAGAACCCGACGATCATCGTGCCGTCGCACTACACCTGGGACGGGTCCAGATGGGTGGAGCGCTTCGACTTTCAGTGGGATTGCTATATGGGAGAGGGGGTTTCGAAAGTGTGGGCGCCCGCTAAGTCGTGGGCGTTCTATACGCCGCAGGCCGACGGGTCGCTGCGGGGGACCTGGCATACCGATATTTCCAGCGGACCGTGCCAGGGCAGCGTCGAGATGCCGGTGGCGGCTTTTCGGGCGGGCTCGTAGCCGAACGAACCTGCCTTAGTCACGCACAAACCCCGGGTGGCAACGGTTTTCGTGCCACCCGGGGTTTGTGGGCGATGTCAGGTTGTGGTGACGTACTGCGGGCAGTAGGCGCTTGCGGCGTCGACGGCGAACGTGTGGGCCCCGCTGCTGCTCAGCCCGGTGCGCTCGGCAACGGAGGCGTAGACCTGCTTGGCGGATTGCCCCGCGTCCAGGGCGCTGCAGACGGCGTGCGCCTCGCTGATTGCGCGGGCGTTGCTGGGCGGAGTGATTCCGTCGGCCTTGATCTGAGCGATGAAGGCGTCGTCGACGGCGTTGGCGCTGGCGGTGCCGGCGAGGCCCAGGGCGGCCAGGCCGAGGGCGGCGGCGGTCAGGGTGGTGCCGGCCAGGGATGCGGTGATGCGGCGAGTGAACATTGGTGTCTCCGTGTACTGATGGTGGTGGTGGACGCTGGATTGCGTTAACAAAAGCTTCAGTTCCGCAGCTATGCGGATTCTTGATAAATCCTTGATGCGCCCGTATCCGCGTTCCCGGTAGACCACCGCGTCTCGGCAACACGCAAGCCGCGCAACGCACCCCGACGCGCGCTAATGTGACGGTCGGATGAGCGGAGGTGCCTTTCATGCTCGAGGTGATCGACAAGGGGCGCTGCAGTGATGAGCATCCGGTTCCATTGTTGTTCGTGCACGGTTCTTGGCATGGCGCGTGGTGCTGGGATGAGCATTTCCTGGATTTCTTCGCGGCCCGGGGATATCGGGCGATCGCGGTCAGCATGCGCGGCCACGGGGCCAGCCCCGGCCGGGATAGGTTGCGCTGGACACGAATTCGGGACTACGTCGCTGACGTCGCGCAGACGGCCGCGACGTTGTCAACCCCGCCGGTGGTGATCGGGCATTCGATGGGCGGCTTCATCGTCCAGCACTACCTGCGCCGCCACGCCGCGGCCGGGGCGGTTCTGGTCGCCGCCATCGCGCCGACCGGTGTGTACCGGGTGACGTTGCGCATTGCGCGCGATCACCCGCGGGAATTCGTTCACGTCAACGCCGCACTGCGGTTGGGACCGCTGGTCGCGACACCAGAACTAGCGCGAGAGTTGCTTTTCTCCGCCTCCATGCCCGACGCCACGGTCGACTCGTATCAGCGGCGATTGCAGGACGAGTCCTACCTAGCATTTCTGGACATGCTCGTCCTCGACCTGGTCAAGACCAAAGACGTCGACCGCGTCCCGATGCTGGTGCTGGGCGCCGAACACGACGCCATCGTCACCGTGCGCGAAGTCCACCGAACCGCCGAGGTGTACGGCGCCGAGATGCAGGTGTTCTCCGACATGGCACACGACATGATGCTCGAGCCGGGCTGGCAATTGGTGGCCGAACGAATCGACGACTGGCTCACTGCCCAGCGGTTCGGTCACCCGGCGGCATTGGGCCGCAACGGTGGGCAACCGCCGCCGTAGTCGGAAGCGAGTTCGAAATGCCAGATTTCGTTGGCGTAGATCTGGCACAGTCCGAAGGCCGTGCCGTTGCGCAGAAGCCAGTTGTCCGCTTCGGTAGGGCCGATGTCGACCGCCTTGCCGACGACGTGCTTGGAAACCTGTGGCGAGGCGACGTATTGGCTGGCCACGGCAACGCTGCCGTAGCGGGCGACGGCGTCATCGAACAATTGCTGCTGAAACTGCGGTGAGCGCCATCCCGACGTGAGGCCGAGGGTCACCCCGTCAACAGCGGCGGCGCGCGCGGCCCGCTCGATCGCGGCGAGCAGAGTCGGGTCGAGTCGGCTCACCGCAGGGTCGGCCAGGTCGAACGGGCTGAGCTCCTGGCCGTCCGGGACCCAACCCCCCGCGGTGTCGTGTGGCGGCGCAGCCGGGGCAGTGGTGTCGTTTGAGCCGTCCCCCGGTGCGGCGGTGGCCGGCGCGGCTGCGGCGACGCCGGTGAGCGTCAGCCCCACCGCCACCACCAGAAAACATTTCCGCAAGATCGTGCGGGCACTGTCCATCGGCCCAGTCTCGCGTACCGCGTGGTAGGCGAATCAGGCGGCCACCAGCGTCGACATCAGCGGCCGCAGCGATTCGAACAACCGCTGCCGGTCCCGCAGGTAGAAGTGCCCGCCGCGAAGCATCTGCACCGAGAAGTCGGCCTTGGTCCGCGAACGCCACTGGTGGAGATCGGATTCGCTCACGATGGGGTCCTCGCTGCCGCCGAAGACGTGGATCGGGCAGGGCAGTTCGGTCGCGTCGGCTTCCTGATCGGTCATGAGCAATTTCAGGTCGGTCCGGGTCAGGGTCACGGCTTGCTCGCGCAAGGTGGGCCACCGCGTCAGTCCGGCCGGCATCAAGCCCGTCGCCGCCAGGAATTCGGCCAGCTGGTTGTTGTCGAGTTGATCCACTACCTGCAGAGGCGGCGGAAGGTGCGGTGGGGCATAAGCGGACAGGAACAGCGCCCGCGGCGCCTCGAAGCCCGCGGCAGCACGCACGGAGGCCAACCGGTATGCCAGCAGCGCGCCGAAGCTGTGGCCGAAGAACATGTGCGGTTCGTCGAGCAGCGGTCCGAGTTGTTCGTTCACCTCGTCGACGAGGTCGCGCAGTGTGGCAAAGCGCTCCCGGTTGGGGATCTCGACGGGGACAACCTCGATGGCGGGCTGCAGCGCCTTGCGCCAGGCGTTGAAGGCCAGTGCGCCGCCGCCGGCGTGGTGAAAGCAGAACAACCGCATGGTGATCGTCTCCTGAGTGGCTGGTGAAATCAGAATCAGGGACGTCACTTGGCGGATTCTCAAGGGATTCTTGGAGGATCCTTGCGTTGGGACTGGTCTGGCGCAGGGTTCTTGTATTTCGGTGGATTCCGTTGCCTCCAGGCGGCATCACTCCACCGGTCCAGCAGCGACGTCAGGGCCGCCGCCGACATCCCGTAGCAGCTCGGCAGCCTCTGTCGCTGGCGGCCACGGAAGGGCCGATCGTCAGAGTCGATCGAGGCGAAACTCACCTCGTCTGGACCCTCGCTGCTCGCAGTGCAAAAGGTCCAGCCGTCTTGCCAGGCGAAGGCGCTATTTGGCCCGGTTCGGAAGCCGTCGGAATCCAAAACGAGTGTCGGCAGCTGCGACAGGTCAGCTCGCCGCGGCGCGATCACGATTACCAACACGCCCAACAGAGCCGACAGCACGCCGCCAATGATCTGACTTCGGATGCCATGGACGATGCCGGAGTACACGAACGCCAGGGAAGCCACGATCCATATGGCGCTCATAACCATGATCAGGACTGGTGAAATCGGGCGTTCGGTGAGCGTGATCGGACCCGGGAAGAGTTTGACGAGCTCGTCGACCCGTGCCTTCTCCTCGTCCCTCATGATCGGTCAGCCTCCATCGTCGGATGTGCTGTGATCAGTCTGAACGAAGAGACTTCTTCGTGGGTCGTAATTCCTCCTGAATGGTTCCCGACGGCTAAAGGAGATGATGTCAGCGTGACGGTGAAGCGACTCCATAACGTGCTGGGCATCGGTGGTTTCGAGCCGACGTTCAAGGCCGAGCTGGCGATCCGCTATGACATTCCCAAACTTCCGACGGGTCCGGAGCGGGCCCAGTTTCTGGCACAGCGTGCGGCCGATATCGAGGTGGTTGTGACCTCGGGTGGGCCCGGCGCGGACGCGGAAACCATTGCGGCGCTACCCAACCTGAAGGCGATCGTCAACAACGGCGCCGGTGTGGACGCAATCGATTTGGCGGCAGCCGAGCGCCACGGTGTCGGCGTGAGCAACACACCGGATGTGCTGTCGGATACTGTCGCCGACACCGCCCTGGGTCTGATCCTGATGACATTGCGCCGCTTTGGCGCGGCCGACCGTTATGTGCGGGCAGGCCGATGGGCCGTCGACGGCCCGTTTCCTTACGCCAGGGATGTGAGCGGCCTGCAGGTCGGCATTCTCGGGTTGGGCCGGATCGGTTCGGCCATCGCGACACGGCTGCTCGGATTCGATTGCGCCATCGCCTATCACAACCGACACCGCATCGACGGATCACCATTTCGCTACGCGGAGTCGGCGGTCGAACTGGCCGAATCCGTCGACGTTCTGGTGGTCGCCACGACGGGGGACCGCAGCGCTCGCCATCTGGTAGACCGGGCCGTGCTTGAAGCGCTAGGGCCCGAAGGGTATCTGATCAACATTGCCCGCGGCAGTGTGGTGGATCAGGACACGTTGGTGGAGTTGCTCGTTGGTGGCGGGCTGGCCGGAGCGGGGCTGGATGTCTTCGCCGACGAGCCGAACGTGCCGGCCGAGCTGTTCGCGCTCGACAACGTGGTGCTGTTACCGCACGTCGGCAGCGCGACGGCTCGGACGCGAAAGGCGATGGCGCTGTTGACAATACGCAACCTGGAGAGCTACCTAAACACGGGGGAGTTGGTGACGCCGGTGTTGCGCCCGGCTATGCAACCGCGCGAATGAGGTCGGCGGCGCGACGTGGCTGTTCGATCATGACCAGGTGTCCCGCTGGCGCGACGGTGATCTGCTCTGCTCCAATGTTTTTGGCCAGTCGGATCTGTTGGTTGCGCCAACCCCGGGTGCGCCACCCCGTGTGAGCGGTGGCGACCACGCGGCGGACCGGCGGCAGGGGATGATGGTGGCGCAGTGCGCACAGTTCGTCAGCCAGGTTGTGGTAGGCCACATATTCGGCGAGCAACGCGTCAATGAATCCGGGTTCGGTTGCGGCCCTGCGTATCTCGGATCGCATCTGAGCATCGAGGCCACCGGGACGTAGGCGCTGCACCAGGGTGAGGCCAGCGCGGCCCAGGGGCGTCTGCAAATGCAGTTTGTTCAACAGGCTTGCGGCGGCGTTGGTGATGGCCAGCTTGGTTCGTAGCGGCAGCGCGAGCCACTGTCGGTCGGGGGCGATGCTGGAATCGAGGAGCAGTAACGCGCGGGTTCGGTGAGGGTACAACCGTGCGAATGCCTCGGCGTAATAGCCGCCGACGGAATGCCCGACGAGCACCACCCGATCCGGCTGTCCCGCTGCGTCCAGCACGGCGGCGATCCGGTCGGCCTCGCCGCGCACGGTAGGTGCGTGTACCCGGTCGTCGGTCACGGGTGTGCCGGGACGGTCGAACCGCACGAGTGTGTGGTCATCGGCGAGGTATCTGACCGTGTCACCCCAGTGCAGCGCCCGGCCGCCGAGGCCGCTGCACAACACCACGACCGGGCCGGTGTTTCCGTCGATGAGGACCCGCACCCGATGGCCGTCGACTTCCACATCGACGAGATCGCTCATAACCGGCTGATGGTGCGTACCCGGGCGGTGCGCAGCGCGACATAGATCAGCCATCCGGCGAACACGGCCAGCTCGGCCCGCTGCGCAACCCCGACGACGCCGACGTCGTCAGCGCTGTCGAGCAGGATCGCGACGCCGGTCAGTATCGCCGTGCCGATCAACGCTCCCAGCATGAACAGCCCCATGCGGCGGATCGGCGAAGGGGCGTCTTCACGGACGTCGGCGATGGCAAAGGCCAGCAGTGATGCAATCGCGGCGGCCAGCACGACTCCGCTGCTCAACCAGTGCAACTGATGCCCGATTGGCACCGTGCCTGTTGCTTCACGGGCTTTGCAAACGGCATCCGAACTCGGCGCGCACACCAGCCGCCACACCGTGCTGTCGAAGACGGTCGCCACCGCAAAGACAACTAGTGCCCACCAGCCTCGGCTGCTCCACCGGGAGCGCGGCACGCCGACGAACGCGGCCGCGGCCGCGACGACCAACACGATGGACGCTGCCACATCGCCGGCGCGGAACCATTCGCCGTGCGGCTGGTCCGCGGCGGCGAGTTCACTGATGTAAAGGTCGGGGTCGGGCAGGGTGCGGGTGAAGGCGACTTCCAGTACCCAGTTGGAGTACAGCGCCGCTCCTAGCAGGGCGCCGGCGACGGCGACCCAGCGCAGCGCGGGCAGAAGTGACCGCCGCTGTCGGAGGGTGTCTGCCACCGAGTCAGAGCGTTGCGGCGCGGCCATAGAGCAATCATGCCGTGCTCGTCACCGAGTCGGCGCCAAGCCGCGTAGCGTTGTTGCTCAGGCGCTACGCGAGGTCCTTTGTGATCTCGACGGAGGTGTCGTATTGGCGCACGCCCGTCTGCAGCGCCCGGCGCACCGTTTCTGGCTGGTATTCATACGGCTCGGTGGAGTCGATGAACTGGTGGATGATGTCCACGAAGCGCTCCGGGTGATCGCCGTGGGGCATGTGTCCGGACTCCTCGAAGATTTCCAAGCGCGAACCTGGGATCTGCTGGTGGGCCAACCGGGCGTGGCTGACCGGGATGATCAGGTCGTCCTCGCCCCAGATGATTTGCAGCGGAAGGCCGTGCATCAGGTAGCTGCGGTCCAACATGGTGACGTACTGACCCCGGGTGTCGACCACCCCGCGCAGGGTACGGGCGAATGCTTCTACGGCACCGGGTTTGCGCAAGCCGCCGATCAGGCGCGGCAGGCTTGCCACGTCGCGGGTGAAGCGGGTGGAGCCCCATACGGTTCCGACGGCTCGGCTGACGGCTTCCAGGGCTGGGACCGCGCCAGGCACTCGCAACACCGAGAGCGCCTCGGCGCCCAGGGGCATCGCGGCCACGCGCAATGCAGGGCTCACGTCTTTCGTCACGCCTCCGGCGCTAACCAACACCACGCGCTCGACGAACTGCGGGTACTGGTAGGCGAATTGCGCTGCGACACCGCCGCCCAGCGAATGCCCGACGAGGGTGACGCGGTCGATTTCGAGCGCGGTGAGCAGGTCGCGCAGCCCGTTGGCGAACGAGGCCAACGAGTAGTCAGCGCGCGGCTTGTCGGACTCGCCGTGACCCAGGAAGTCGGGCGCGATAACGGTGAAGCGCTGGGCGAGCTTGGCGTGCACCGGCTCCCAGGTCGTGGAGCTGTCGCCGACGCCGTGCAGCAGCACGATGACCGGGCCCGAGCCGGCGATGCGGAAGGCGCGACGGTGGCCGTGGATCATGCGGTATTGCAGTGTCGGCTCGGTGATATCCCGCACGGGCCGCAGGTGGCGGCGTGATCGGTTCGTCATGGTGTCGTCCCTCCCTGATCTGCTTCTCCACCGCCGAAGCGGGGTGTTGCAGACAAGCTTTCAGTGGGGACCTTGTGGACTTCTTGGAATATTCTTGGCGGCCCAGGTTTGTGCCGTCCAGCCGGCGCGCAGCGATCAGGAATCGACGGAACGATCTTCTGCCGCGGTACCCTTACGGCGCTGTGCCGGCGGCGTTTTCGGCTTTCGTGGCCGCGGGCAGGCCAGCCTTCGCCAGTCGTTCATCAAGGAAGCCAGTTCCTTCTCCGACATTTCGTAGGTCTTCGGGAGCTTGTAGTCGTAGTCTGTGCCGAAGAATTTGGCCACCCGCCCGCGCGTCTTCTTGCCGGCGCCGACGCGATCGAACACGACGCTGGACGTGTCTTCTTCGTGGCGGACCCGGAAGTTGCCCACCTCGCGCCACGGATATGTCTTGCCGTGGTTGCCTTCGATGACCTCGAAATGGTCAGCCGTAAGAACGAGCCCGTCGGCAGAAGTGTCCTTGCGCATGGCTGCCCAGATCGTCAGGCCGGCTATCGCAATGCCGATGGAGACGATGACCATGACTGCAACAGTCGTGCGGGCGTACAGTGCCAAAATGGCCGTCGCGACGGCAATCACGAGAACGATATTCCAGTTGATTGCCTTCGGGCGCAATGTGATTGGTCCGGGGAAGTGGGCCAGAACCTCGTCCGGCGACATCGCTGAACTCATAGCGGCGCCCACGTTCTCCTTCGTCCGGGTCAGTGTATAGCGGTGATACTGCCGCCGGTGCCTTGAAGGATTCTTGGAGGATCGTGCGAAGTCTTGGGGCCGGTTCTAGCCGACCTTGGTGAGGGTGAAGGTGTCGTGCGGGTCCGGGATGCCGCAGGGCGCCGGGCTGTCGACGAAGTCGACTTCCCCGACGAGCGTGCGAGGGTCCCAGGATTGATGGACGGTGACCGGATGCATCCCGCCGCCCCACGTTGAACCGTTGTCGCCGAGGAAATATTCGGGACATGTCACGCCATCGGGAACGGTGCGCGTGACGGTGTGACGGCCGTTGATAAGCGGCGCAGCGAAACCGTGCCCCGGAGTGGTGGTCACCTGGGCGACGCAGTCTGGGCTGCACGTAGTCCGGACAGTCCATGTCGCAGCAAAGCCGTCATCGTCGAGATAGGTGTAGACGCCGTCCATCGCCGGGCTGTCGGCCCGGGCCATTGGTATCGCCGGGGAAAAACAAACGCCGCATGATAGCGCAACAGCTGCAGCGAGTGCGTTCGTCCTCATGTCTTCACCTTCTGTCGTCGGCGTCGTTGCCTATGGACAATGTGGACGAAGTGTATCAGCTAAAAGTGCAGGTTAAGCCCTATTTTCTGGACGGAGGGCGCAAGATGTCTGCAAGTCTGGGCACCGCATGGCGCTGGCCTGCGGAATTACACTCACCATGCGTATTAAATGAGTTTGCCTAGGCAGGGCACCTGGACGGTTCCAGATCGCGCACGGTCTGCCTGCCCACCGGCTCACAGCACGGAAGCGCGCAACGCGGAAATCCTGGCAATTGCTGATCGCCAATACCGAAGCTGCCTATCATCTACTCGTTCCGGCAATTGCCGCCACGAAGAAATGTCCGCCACGAAGAATCGGAGTGCTCGATGTCGGTAGCGAGCACGGCGGATTCCGCGGCATGACGTTCACAGGTGCCGGCCGGGCCGAGCTCACCGGTCGAGTGATCCGCCCTGAAGATGCCGATTACGCCCCGGCGAGTGCTGGCTGGAATTTGCTTTTCACGCACGAACCCGCGGTGATCGTGTTCGCCCAAGAAACACAGGATGTCGTCAACGCGTTGGCCTGGGCCCGACAAAACAACGTTGTGCCACGGGTGCGCAGCGGCCGGCACTGCCTGGAGGGCTGGTCCAGTGTCGATGGCGGCATCGTCATCGATGTCAGCGACATGAAGTCGGCGACCATCGACACGGAATCCAACGTTGCGACCGTCGGCCCGGGCTTCAATCAGCTTGAAGCCGTTACGGCGCTTGGCAAGTCCGGCGTTGCGGCAGCGACCGGCACCGAAGGAACCGTTGGGCTGGCCGGTGCAACGCTAGGTGGCGGATTCGGGTTGCTGACGCGTGCTTTCGGCATGGCTTCGGACAACCTGCTTGCGGCGGAAATCGTCGTCGCATCGGAAAACGCTGGGGCACAGGCGATCATCGCCGACGAGACCGAAAACTCGGATCTGCTCTGGGCGCTGCGCGGCGCCGGCAACGGCAACTTCGGAATCGTCACGTCGCTGACCTACCGGGTCCATCCACTGACGCAGACAATCTACGTCGTCGCGGCGTGGTCCGGACTCGATGATCTGGTAACGGTTTTCGACGTCTGGCAGCGCTCGGCACCGTATACCGACGACCGACTCACCAGCCAGCTGGAGATCACCGGCGACGAAATCGTGCTGATAGCTGCCCTCGCCGGCGGGTCAGAGGCAACGGCGCGAGAACTGCTTGGCCCTATCCTGTCGGTCGGCAGTCCAGATGTGTCGATGACGAATGCACATTGGTCCGACACCTACACGGCATTTCAGATACCGACCGCCGATGAGCCGTCGAACTGGAAGTTCTTCTCGCAGTTCATTTCTGATCCGTTCCCGGTGGAAGCCATCGACCTGGTCGGCTCGTTTATGACGAAAGCCCCCACGCCGAAATGCAACTACTTCACCAACGCGCTAGGGGGTGTCGTCACGCGCAGTGAACCCGGCGGCGGCTCGGCCTACGCGCACCGCAACGCGCTGTTCTATGCCGAGCCAGGCGCCGGCTGGGGCACCCGCGGCGATGGAATACCTGCCGCGGCCGACCCGCTGACCGGGCCGTGTCTGGCGTGGATCGCGGAGTTCGCGCAAGCGTTAGAGCCCTACGTGCAGGGCGCTTACGTCAACGTTCCGAACGCCGGGATGCCGGACTGGGAGACCGCCTACTGGGGAGCCAATGTCGCGCGGCTACGCAGCATCAAGGCAAAATACGACCCCCACAACGTCTTTCACTTCGAGCAAAGCATCTCACCAGCGACACCACCGTCGGCGGCAATGTGACCGGGTGGACGCGAATGTTCAGACGGTGTTGGGGTCGGCTACCTGAACGTCGGGTGACACGTCGCCCACCCGTGTCGCGGTGAACGGGATGACGATCGGCGGGCACGGTGCCTCTAACTGAGTGCTGACTCCCACGAAGGTTCCGTCGGGTTTCACTTGAAAGGCAAGCGTTTCGGTGCCCTGCTTGATGGAGCCGTTGCAGGTGAACATCTTCCACCTGGTCGCCACCCACTGATCTCTGTTCTCGCGGAACACCAGCGCACCTTCCTCGGGCGGCTGCAGCCAGGTAGGCCCGATCGAGGTGTCCCATCCCGTCGCAACGCACCCGGATGGCGGGCACGCCGAACGCATCGCTATCGACCTCGAATACGACCCGGTCGGCTTTGCTACGCCGTCGATCGTCTGCTTGCTCCCGTCGAAGGCAAACCGGTAGGTGCCCTCAGCTAACGCCGACGCCGAAGCTGTGCCGGGCGTAATCAGGATGCCTGCCGTCCCGACGGTTACGGCGAAAGTTGCCGCTAGAAGTATTCGAGAGATGCTCATGTGCCGGCCCTTTGATAGTTGCCCAGAGGCCAATCGTGGGTGCACGAGCTAACTAACGCAAGAGCTTGGGTCGGATCCGGCTTCGAAGCTGACCAGGCCATTCATCAAATCGTCAACGTTCCTACAGGTGGATTCGGGCAGCGTTCGGCGAGGACGTCTCGAACGACTTGGAAAGGGCACAGCGATGAGTTTCTTGGTCTCGCCTCCGGAGGTCATATCAGCATTGATTTCTTCTGGTGCGGGTTCGGGTCCGATGTTCTCAGCGGCGGCGGCGTGGACCGGGTTGGCCGCTGAGCTGGACTCGGCGGCGGACGCGTTTGTATCGGTGACTTCAGGTGTGGCTGGCCACGCGTGGCAAGGGGCGGCGTCTCAAGCAATGGCGGCGGCGGCGGTCCCTTACGCCGGCTGGCTTAGTGCTGCCGCGGCTCACGCGTCCGGATCGGCGGCACAGGCCAGCGTCGTCGCGGGTGTGTTCGAGTCGGCGCTGGCAGCCACGGTGCATCCGGCGTTGGTAGCGGCCAACCGTTATGACTTGGTGTCCCTGGTCATGTCGAACCTGTTCGGACAGAACGCACCCGCGATTGCGGTCACCGAAGGGCTGTACGAGGAGATGTGGGCTCAGGATGTGGCCGCCATGGTGGCCTATCACAGTGGGGCGTCGGCGGCAGCGGCCGAACTGGCGTCGATGACGACGGCAATACTGCCCAACTTCGGTCAAAACGGCGCACCGCCTGCCGCCGCGCTGCCGACCGACGTTCTGTTCAGCCGCGCCGGGATCGGCTATGGCAACGTCGGCAGCTTGAACTTTGGCCTCTACAACAACGGGACTGCCAACTTCGGTATGAACAACACTGGGACTGCCAATCTCGGGATGGGCAACGTCGGCACGGGCAACACCGGCTTTTTCAACCGCGGCAACGGCAATCTGGGGCTGCCGTTAGGCGGCTCGCTACCGTGGTTGGGCGTAGGAAATACAGGCAATTTCAACCAGGGCTTGTTCAACACCGGCAGTTACAACATCGGCATCGGGCTCACCGGTGACCACCTGACGGGGATCGGCCCGCTGCACTTCGACAACAATGCGTTGCCCGCCGCTGCCGAAGCTGTCCGCAACTACGGTTACGGCAATATCGGCCACCAGAATGTCGGCTTTTTCAACACCGGCAGGGTAAACGTCGGTTTGTTCAACACTGGCGATTTGAACATCGGCATCGGCAACACCGGCAGCGTCAACTTCGGCTTTGGGAACACCAGTCCCTATTTCAAGGTCGAACCCAACTTCACCACGTTCGGTTCCTACGGTGTCTTCAACAACGGCAGTGAGCTCATCGGCGGATGGAACACCGGGTTTCATAACATCGGTATCGGCAATGTCGGCACCTACAACTCGGGTTTGCCGATCGCGTACCTCAACGCGCTTGGTGTCGGCAACCATGGCGACTTCAACTCGGGATTTTTCAACACCGGCTCCCATAATCAGGGCCTGTTCAACACCGGTAGTTACAACGTCGGCATTGGGCTCACCGGTGACCATCTGATCGGCATCGGCCCGTTGAACACCAGCAGCAGATAGGTTGAATGTTGTTGTCCAGCAACCAGATTCCTGTGCATGGTTATCCCGATCAGTGACCGTTGCTGCGCGCGCTTCCGCCGTTCAAGCATGGCTCTTGGGTTGCTACTCGTTCAAAGGAGAGCTGCTACCGCTCCTGGGTCTTTATAGAACACATCCAGTTCCACGATCAGGCCGTCGCGTACGGAGAATACCTCGGCTAAGTTCATCGCCACATTCTCACCGGACGCGCGCGCAGTGAATGTCAGGCGGTAGTAAAGCACGACCTTATCGCCGTCAACGATGTAGCGCATTTCCGGGCTCGGCACGAGGTCAAGCAAGGGCATCATTTTTCCGATCAATTCGGAGAAGCCCACGGCGCCAAAATAATCGCCACTGTATGGCACGCCGCCCGCCGCGTGAATAACGAAGTCGGCGTGTAATAGGGCAAGCACGTCATCGAGCCTTCCCTCGCCGAATGCGCGGACGAAGGTCTCGACGGCTGTGCGGGAATCGTTGGTTTGGAGCATTCACCTAACCCCATTCGTTCGGAGCTACACCGAATGTGAACGGTACCCGTTGGCCGAGAACATCCGCCGCTTCGGACATAGGGCTATTCCATACGGCAATGCCTTATCAGCACGCCGACGACGACAGCGGTAAGAAACTAGCTGCCGATCCGCCGGCGCACGGCTCAACGGAGGTAGGTAGCGATAGGTACACGGCCCACTACGAGCGCTGTTTCCACTGGTAGACGCTGTGCCCCCGGCAGGATTCGAACCTGCGGCCTTCTGCTCCGGAGGCAGACGCTCTATCCCCTGAGCTACGGGGGCGCTCGAAAACCATCTTGCGCCATGGGCATCAAACAGCCTCGCAAGAGTAGCGCATCTCGGTAACCGCCCGACCACCGGTAATGGATTCGAGGCGCAAGCACCTCAGCCAATAGGATGGACGCTCGTGACCCCCGCCGACCTCGCTGAGCTGCTCAAAATCACCGCCGCCGCGGTGCTGGCCGAGCATGGCCTCGACGTGTCCGCGCTGCCTCAGACGGTCACTGTGGAGCGGCCGCGCAACCCCGAGCACGGCGATTACGCCTCCAACCTGGCCCTGCAACTGGGCAAGAAGGTCGGTGCAAACCCCCGTGAGCTGGCCGGATGGCTGGCCGAGGCGCTGACGCAGGCCGACGGGATCGCATCGGCCGAGGTGGCCGGTCCCGGCTTTATCAACATGCGTCTGGAGGCTTCAGCCCAGGCCAAGATCGTCACCAGCGTCATCGATGCAGGTGACAGCTTCGGCCACTCTGATGCGCTGAAAAGCCAGAAGGTCAATCTGGAATTCGTCTCGGCCAACCCCACCGGGCCCATCCACATCGGCGGCACCCGCTGGGCCGCCGTCGGCGACGCCTTGGGGCGACTGCTCACCACGCAGGGCGCCGACGTGGTCCGCGAGTACTACTTCAACGACCACGGCGCGCAGATCGACCGGTTCGCCAGTTCCCTGGTGGCCGCGGCGAAAGGCGAGCCGACCCCAGAAGACGGCTACGCCGGCACCTACATCAGTGACATCGCCGCGCAGGTCCTGCAGAAGGTGCCCGACGCGCTGGACCTGCCCGAGACAGAAGTGCTCGATACCTTCCGCGAGATCGGCGTCGACC
Organism: Mycobacterium asiaticum; assembly: GCF_001673365.1. Lineage (GTDB taxonomy): Bacteria > Actinomycetota > Actinomycetes > Mycobacteriales > Mycobacteriaceae > Mycobacterium > Mycobacterium asiaticum_A. The sequence goes on along the minus strand of NZ_LZLS01000064.1, from coordinate 28,465 downwards.
TGATGTTCAACCACATCAAGGAGTCGCTGCACGAATTCGGCACCGACTTCGACGTCTACACCCACGAAGACTCGATGCACACCAGTGGACGAGTGGACGAAGCCATCGCGAAACTTCGTGCCACCGGCAACATTTACGAGAAGGACGGCGCGACGTGGTTGCGCAGCAGCGCTTTTGGTGACGACAAAGATCGCGTCGTGATCAAAAGCGACGGCAAGCCGGCCTACGTCGCCGGAGACCTGGCGTATTACTTGGACAAGCGGGCACGCGGATTCGACCTGTGCATCTACATGCTCGGTGCCGACCACCACGGCTACATCGCCCGACTTAAAGCCGCCGCAGCCGCTTTCGGTGAGGACCCGGCCACTGTCGAGGTGCTCATCGGGCAGATGGTCAACCTGGTCCGCGACGGCCAGCCGGTCAAGATGAGCAAGCGGGCGGGCACGGTGATCACGCTCGACGACCTGGTCGAGGCCATCGGTGTCGATGCGGCACGCTACAGCTTGATCCGCTCCTCGGTGGACACCCCGATCGACATCGATCTGGCGCTGTGGTCTTCGGCTTCGAACGAAAACCCGGTCTATTACGTGCAATACGCGCATGCCCGCCTCTCGGCACTGGCGCGAAATGCTGCCGAACTCGGCCTGATCGCCGATACCGGGCATCTTGGATTGCTCAGCCATGACAAAGAGGGCACCCTGTTACGCACTATCGGCGAGTTCCCTCGGGTGCTTGAAACGGCCGCCGCCCTGCGTGAACCGCACCGGGTCTGCCGTTACCTGGAAGACCTCGCGGGCGACTACCACCGGTTCTACGACGCCTGCCGGATTCTGCCGCAAGGCGACGAAGAACCCACCGAACTCAACATCGCACGGTTGGCGCTGTGCCAGGCCACCCGCCAGGTCGTCGCCAACGGGTTGGCCATCCTCGGAGTCAGTGCCCCGGAGCGAATGTGAACGTCCACCCCGCCGGTCCCCGGCACGCCGAGGAGACCCGACACGCCGGCAGCCCGCCTCGTCCGCAGTCGGCCGAGGAGCTGCTGCGGTTGGCGCCAAATGTCTGGCCGCGCAACACCGTTCGCGATGAGACAGGGATAGCCTCCATTGCGGGTGTCAAGCTGACCGATCTCGCTCACGAGTATGGAACGCCCCTGTTCGTCATCGACGAGGACGACTTCCGGTCGCGTTGCCGGGAAACCGCCGCCGCGTTCGGCGGGGGAGGGAACGTGCACTACGCGGCTAAGGCGTTCCTGTGCAGCGAGATTGCGCGGTGGATCGAGCAAGAGGGCCTGTCGCTGGACGTATGCACCGGTGGTGAACTGGCCGTCGCGCTGAACGCCGGCTTCCCCCCGGAGCGAATCACGCTGCACGGCAACAACAAATCCGTCACCGAACTGACCACCGCGGTGAAAGCTGGTGTCGGCCATGTCGTTCTGGATTCGATGATCGAGATCGAACGACTCGACGCGATCGCTGGCGAAGCCGGCGTGGTGCAGGATGTCTTGGTACGACTTACCGTCGGTGTGGAAGCGCACACCCACGAGTTCATTTCCACCGCACACGAGGACCAGAAGTTCGGGCTGTCGGTGGCCAGTGGCGCGGCGATGGACGCGGTTCGACGCGTGTTCGCCGCCGATCACCTACGACTGGTCGGTCTGCACAGCCACATTGGTTCGCAGATCTTCGACGTCGCTGGGTTCGAGATCGCCGCCCACCGGGTCATCGGCTTGTTGCGCGACGTCGTCGCGGAGTTCGGCGTCGACAAGACCGCTCAGGTGTCGACCGTGGATCTCGGTGGCGGCCTGGGCATTTCGTACCTGGCTCCGGACGATCCCCCGCCGATCGCCGAACTGGCGGCCAAACTGAGCGCCATCGTCAGCAACGAATCGGCTGCCGTCGGACTGCCCACGCCCAAGCTGGTGGTCGAACCCGGGCGTGCCATTGCCGGGCCGGGCACCGTCACGCTGTACGAGGTCGGCACCGTCAAGGACGTCGACATCAGCGCCAGCGCGAACCGACGCTACGTGAGCGTGGACGGTGGCATGAGCGACAACATCCGCACCGCGCTCTACGACGCGCAGTACGACGTGCGCCTGGTTTCGCGCCTCAGCGATGCGCCGTCCACCCAGGCCCGTCTGGTCGGAAAGCATTGCGAGACTGGGGATATCATCGTGCGCGATACGTGGGTGCCCGACGACATCCGGCCCGGCGACCTGGTCGCGGTGGCCGCGACGGGTGCGTACTGCTATTCCCTGTCGAGTCGTTACAACATGGTCTGCCGTCCAGCTGTAGTCGCGGTGCGAGCGGGGGAGTCCCGCTTGGTCCTGCGTCGCGAGACGGTCGACGATCTGCTGAGTCTGGAGGTGAGGTGACCGTGCCCGATAACGACAAGGACGAAAAGGCCGTCGGCGTAGCGGTACTCGGGTTGGGTGTAGTCGGCAGCGAAGTCGTTCGCATCATCAATGAGAGCGCTGACGACCTGGCCGGCCGAATCGGCGCGCCCCTGGTGCTGCGTGGCATCGGGGTGCGCCGCGTCGAGACCGACCGCGGCGTGCCGATCGAACTGCTGACCGACGACATCGACGAACTCGTTCGGCGCGAGGACGTCGACATCGTCGTGGAAGTGATGGGACCTGTCGAACCGGCGCGCAAGGCCATCCTGGCCGCCCTCGCGCACGGCAAGTCCGTGGTCACCGCGAACAAGGCGTTGATGTCTATAGCCAGTGGGGAATTGGCGGCAGCCGCCGAAAGTGAAGCTGTCGACCTGTATTTCGAGGCCGCGGTTGCCGGTGCGATCCCGGTCATCCGTCCCCTGACCCAATCGCTGGCCGGCGATACCGTGCTACGGGTCGCCGGCATCGTCAACGGCACCACCAATTACATCCTCTCGGAAATGGGCAGCACCGGAGCCGATTACGAGAAGGCGCTGGCCGACGCGAGCGCGCTCGGTTACGCCGAGGCTGACCCGACTGCCGACGTCGAAGGTTACGACGCCGCCGCCAAGGCCGCGATCCTGGCATCCATCGCCTTTCACACGCGGGTGACCGCCGACGACGTCTACCGCGAGGGCATTACCAAGATCACCCCGGACGACTTCGAGTCCGCCAAATCGCTGGGCTGCACCATCAAGCTGTTGTCCATCTGTGAGCGCATCACCACCGACGAAGGGCAGCAACGGGTTTCGGCCCGCGTGTATCCGGCCTTGGTGCCGCTGTCGCATCCACTCGCTTCGGTCAACGGCGCCTTCAATGCCGTTGTCGTCGAGGCAGAGGCCGCTGGCCGGCTGATGTTCTACGGGCAGGGCGCCGGCGGTGCCCCCACTGCGTCGGCGGTTACCGGCGATCTGGTGATGGCGGCCCGCAACAGGGTGCTTGGCAGTCGTGGGCCGCGTGAGTCGCGCTACGCCCGTCTTCCCGTCGCACCAATGGGTTTCATCCCCACCCGCTACTACGTAAGCATGAACGTTGCGGACCGGCCGGGCGTGTTGTCCGCGGTGGCAGCAGAATTCGCCAAGCGTGAGGTCAGTATCGCCGAGGTGCGCCAGGAAGGCGTGGTAGGTGAAGGCGGCCAGCGGGTGGGGGCGCGGATTGTGGTGGTCACCCACCAGGCAACCGATGCCGCGCTGTCGGAAACCGTTGACGCGCTGGCCGACTTGGACGTGGTGCAGAGTGTGGCAAGTGTGCTGCGACTGGAAGGGACGGACCTATGAGTGCCCCACGGACGACGGTCCACCAACCCTGGCCCGGCCTGATCGCGGCCTACCGGGACAGGCTCCCAGTCGGCGACGATTGGACGCCGGTCACCCTGCTCGAGGGCGGCACACCCTTGATCGCAGCGCCTCGGTTGTCCGAGAAGACTGGTTGCACAATCCATCTCAAGGTCGAGGGACTCAACCCCACCGGGTCGTTCAAGGACCGTGGCATGACGATGGCCGTCACCGATGCGCTGGCCCGTGGTCAGCAGGCGGTGTTGTGCGCGTCCACCGGCAACACGTCCGCCTCTGCTGCCGCCTACGCCGCGCGCGCTGGTATCACCTGCGCGGTGCTCATTCCGCAAGGCAAGATCGCGATGGGCAAACTGGCGCAAGCGGTCATGCACGGCGCCAAGATCATTCAGATCGATGGCAATTTCGACGACTGCCTGGAACTGGCTCGCAAGATGACTTCGGACTTCCCGACGATCTCGTTGGTCAATTCGGTGAACCCGGTCCGCATCGAAGGCCAGAAGACTGCGGCCTTCGAAATCGTCGACGCGCTCGGCGTCGCACCGGACGTGCACGCGCTCCCAGTTGGCAACGCGGGCAACATCACCGCTTATTGGAAGGGCTACACGGAGTATCACCGCGATGGCGTGATCGACAAGCTGCCTCGGATGCTGGGCACGCAGGCCGCGGGTGCGGCGCCCCTGGTACACGGTGAGCCGGTAGCCAACCCCGAAACCATTGCCACGGCAATCCGCATCGGCGCTCCGGCGTCCTGGACCGCGGCCGTCGAAGCGCAGCAGCAATCCAACGGCCGCTTCCTAGCTGCCACCGACGAAGAGATCCTCGCCGCCTACCACCTGGTCGCAAGCGCCGAAGGAGTTTTCGTCGAGCCCGCATCGGCCGCCAGCATCGCCGGCCTGCTCAAGTCCATCGACGATGGCTGGGTAAAGCGCGGCTCGACGGTGGTGTGCACGGTAACCGGCAACGGGCTCAAGGATCCCGACACCGCCCTTAAGGACATGCCGAAAGTCGAAGCGCTGCCGGTTGACCCGGTCCTGGTAGTCGAGCAGCTGGGGCTGGGATAGTGACGTTCGCCGGCGCGGCGCAGTCGGGCGCAGCGGGGGGCCACGAATCGGCCCTCTCGGCCGGGCCCGGAGCCGGCCCAACCCTGCCCGCGGGTCTGTCGGCAACCGCCGTGGTTTCGGCATCCAGCGCCAACCTCGGGCCGGGGTTCGACAGCCTGGGTCTGGCCCTGAGTTTGGTCGACGAAATCATTGTCGAGACAACGGATTTCGGTCTCGTCGTGACCGTCGAGGGTGAGGGCGCCGGCCAAGTCCCGCTGGGCGCCGATCACCTGGTGGTGCGGGCCATTCAGCGCGGATTACAGGCCGGGGGAGTCACCGCCGCAGGACTAGTGGTGCGCTGCCGCAACGACATCCCGCACTCCCGTGGTCTGGGTTCTTCGGCAGCCGCGGTGGTGAGCGGCATCGCCGCGGCCAACGGCCTTATCGCACAGACCGATTTGGCACCACTTTCCGAGAGTCAGCTGATCCAGCTGTCGTCTGAGTTCGAAGGTCACCCCGACAACGCCGCCGCCGCCGTGCTGGGTGGGCCGGTGGTCTCCTGGGCTGACAACAGCAGTGGCCGGCCCGAGTACGCCGCCGTGCCCCTGCGTCTGCATCCCGACATCCATCTGTTCGCTGCGATTCCCGAGGAGCGCTCCTCCACGGCGGAGACGCGAGTCCTGTTGCCCCCGCAGGTGAACCATGAGGACGCGCGGTTCAATCTCAGTCGGACGGCGTTGCTGGTGGTCGCACTCACCCAGCGACCCGATCTGCTGATGCCAGCCACCGAGGACGTACTTCATCAACCGCAACGTGCACCGGCGATGCCCGCTTCGGCGGAATATTTGAGGCTGCTGCGGCGTCTTAATATCGCGACGGTCCTTTCCGGGGCTGGTCCTTCGCTGCTAGCGCTCAGTACCGAGCCGGAATTGCCCGCCGAGGCGGTGCAGTATGGAACCGCGAATGGATTCATGGTGAAGAAGATGACGGCCGGCCAAGGAGTTCGCTGGAGGCCGGGAGTGAAGGTCCCCGGTTGATCGACAGCGTGGCGGCGGGTTTGCTTGCTTCCCGCAGGGAAGCGGGTTATCCTCGGAGCCGTCCAGCAATTGCAGCATCTGCTCTGCACAAACTGCCTTGACGCTAGGACAAACACCAATTCTTCTCGTGAACGAGGTTCGCTGTTTCGTCGCCGATCCTGGCGATCACCGTTGAAGAGTCGATGATTGGGCGCACTCAGCAACTTGTCTGATTGCTTGACCTGATGCAGGAAACCCCCGTTTGACGTGATCACCGGGGCGAGAAAGGAAATCCGTGACTGATACGGACCTCATCACGGCTGGCGAAAGCACCGACGCCGAGAAGACGTCGAACTCCGTGACCACTGATACTTCCGACGTCTCAGACGTCAAATCCAATGCGCCCGCGAGTTCGCTGGCCACCATGGTGCTGCCCGAACTGCGTGCGCTGGCTAACCAAGCCGGCGTCAAGGGGACGTCGGGTATGCGTAAGAACGAACTGATCGCCGCGATTCAGGAAAGCCGGGGCCAGGCCAACGGCAAGTCATCTGGCAAGCCTGCCGAGGATGCCGCGCCACAAGACTCCGCTCAAAGCGACGCGACCCAAGCTCCGTCCGGCCAGGAGGCGCAAGCCACGGAAAAATCCGGACAGCAGCCGGCGGCACAAGACGAGCAGAACGCGACCGAAACCCCGCGGCGGGAACGACGCGGTGCCTCTCGGGGGGCAGGAGCGGCCGGCGGCAACAAGGGTGACAACCCCGGCGAAGCCGAGACCCGCGAGCAGGCCCAAGAAAAGGCCCAAGAAAAGGGCCAAGACAGAAACCAAGGCAAGAACCAAGACAAGGGCGAACGCGAGCAGAAGTCCGAGAAGAACGACGACCGCTCGGCGGACTCCGGTGCCAACCGCGACAATGACCAGGGCGGCGATGCCCAAGGCGGCCAGCAGCGCGGTGGTTCCAACCAGCAAGATGACGACGGCGACGGGCGTCAGGGTCGGCGGGGACGTCGGTTCCGCGACCGCAGGCGTCGCGGTGAGCGGTCCGGTGAAGGCGGGGGCGAAGCCGAACTGCGCGAGGATGACGTCGTCCAGCCGGTAGCCGGAATCCTGGACGTCCTGGACAACTACGCCTTCGTGCGCACGTCCGGTTATCTGGCCGGCCCGCACGACGTCTACGTGTCCATGAACATGGTGCGCAAGAACGGTCTGCGTCGCGGTGATGCGGTCACCGGCGCGGTTCGTGTGCCCCGCGAGGGAGAATCGGGCGACAAGAATCCGCGGCAGAAGTTCAACCCGCTGGTCCGGCTGGACAGCATCAACGGCGGATCGATCGAAGACGCCAAGAAGCGACCCGATTTCTCTAAGCTGACCCCCCTCTATCCCAACCAGCGGCTGCGTCTGGAAACCACACCCGACCGGCTGACCACCAGGGTCATCGACCTGATCATGCCCATCGGTAAGGGACAGCGTGCGCTGATCGTTTCTCCGCCCAAGGCCGGTAAGACGACGATCCTGCAGGACATCGCCAACGCGATCACCCGCAACAACCCCGAATGCCACCTCATGGTGGTGCTCGTCGACGAGCGGCCTGAAGAGGTCACCGACATGACCCGCTCGGTCAAGGGTGAGGTCATCGCCTCCACCTTCGACCGGCCGCCGTCAGACCACACCTCGGTCGCCGAATTGGCCATCGAGCGCGCCAAGCGCCTCGTGGAGCAGGGCAAAGACGTCGTGGTGCTGCTGGACTCGATCACCCGTCTGGGCCGCGCGTACAACAACGCGTCGCCGGCCTCGGGCCGGATCCTGTCCGGTGGTGTCGACTCGACCGCCCTCTACCCGCCCAAGCGTTTCCTGGGTGCCGCCCGCAACATCGAAGAAGGTGGCTCGCTGACCATCATCGCCACCGCGATGGTCGAGACCGGTTCCACCGGCGACACGGTCATCTTCGAGGAGTTCAAGGGCACGGGTAACGCCGAACTCAAGCTGGACCGCAAGATCTCGGAACGGCGGGTATTCCCCGCGGTCGACGTGAACCCCTCCGGCACCCGCAAGGACGAACTGTTGCTCTCGCCCGACGAGTTCGCCATCGTCCACAAGCTGCGGCGCGTGCTGTCGGGTCTGGATTCTCACCAGGCCATCGACCTGCTGATGTCGCAGCTGCGTAAGACGAAGACCAACTACGAGTTCCTGGTGCAAGTGTCCAAGACGACACCTCAGATGGATAACGACTAGCGCACCGGAATAGCCGCGGGCATCCCTGCGTTTTGGGATAGCAGCGGTTGACCTGGCATAATCGCGGCCAACGATCGAAGAGGACAGTATGAAAACCGACATCCATCCCGCCTACGAGGAGACCACCGTGGTCTGCGGTTGCGGGAATTCGTTTCAGACCCGCAGCACCAAGCAGGGTGGCCGCATCGTGGCCGAGGTCTGCTCGCAGTGCCACCCGTTCTACACCGGAAAGCAGAAGATTCTCGACAGCGGCGGTCGCGTCGCCCGCTTCGAGAAGCGGTACGGCAAGCGCAAGGTCGGCACCGACCAAGCTGCCGACAAATAGTTGGCTTTCCGACGCCCGAACTGTGCACCGAAGCGCACAGGCCGGGCGTCGGTTTGCGTTCGGGGTAAGGGCCCGCGGTAGGAAGGTATGACGTGACGCAGCCGGTGCAGACGATCGACGTCTTGCTCGCCGAGCACGCTGAGCTTGAGCAGGCGTTGGCCGATCCCGAGCTGCACAGCAAACCTGACGAGGCGCGCAAGGTCGGACGTCGATTCGCTCGGCTGGCTCCGATCGTCGCGACGCACCGCAAGCTGGTGGCGGCCCGCGAGGACCTGGAGACCGCCCGTGAACTGGCCGCCGACGACGAGTCATTCGCCGAAGAGGTCACCGAATTGGCGGCTCGGGTCGCCGAACTGGACATCCAACTCACCGACATGCTGGCGCCGCGCGACCCGCACGACGTCGACGACATCCTGCTCGAGGTGAAATCCGGTGAGGGAGGCGAGGAATCGGCGCTGTTCGCCGCCGACCTGGCCAGGATGTACATCCGCTATGCCGAGCGGCATGGCTGGAATGTGACGGTACTGGGCGAAACCACGTCGGATCTCGGCGGTTACAAGGACGCCACGCTGGCCATCGCGAGCAAGGGCGATTCAGCCGATGGAGTGTGGTCGCGGATGAAATTCGAGGGTGGCGTGCACCGTGTGCAGCGGGTGCCGGTGACGGAATCCCAAGGGCGCGTGCATACTTCGGCTGCCGGCGTGCTGGTATACCCGGAGCCCGAAGAGGTCGGCGAGGTGCAGATCGACGAATCGGATCTGCGTATCGACGTCTACCGGTCCTCGGGCAAGGGCGGCCAAGGTGTCAATACCACCGACTCCGCGGTGCGTATCACCCATCTGCCCACCGGAATCGTCGTCACCTGCCAAAACGAACGGTCGCAGCTACAGAACAAGACCCGTGCGCTGCAGGTGTTGGCGGCGCGTTTGCAGGTGCTGGCCGAAGAGCAGGCACTTGCCGATGCCTCGGCCGATCGGGCCAGCCAGATCCGCACGGTGGACCGTAGCGAACGCATCCGGACCTACAACTTCCCGGAAAACCGGATCACCGACCACCGAATCGGTTTCAAGTCACACAATCTCGACCAGGTACTCGATGGCGACCTGGACGCGCTGTTCGACGCGCTGAGCGAAGCCGACAAGCAGGCCCGTCTGCAGCAGGCGCCGTGAGCCTGCGCAACGCCATCGACTCCGCTGCGGTGCGACTGGCCGAAGCCGGAATCGACTCTGCGCGTTTTGATGCCGAGGAACTAGCCGCTCATGTGGCGGGCACCGACCGCGGCCGGCTGGCTCTCATGGAACCGCCCGGCGACGAGTTCTTCGGGCGATATCACGACGCCGTGTCCGCGCGCTCCCGGCGGGTGCCGTTGCAGCACCTGCTCGGCACGGCCGCATTCGGTCCGGTGTTGCTGCACGTCGGACCGGGGGTATTCATACCCCGTCCGGAGACCGAAGCCATCCTGGAATGGGCTGGGGAGCAACCACTTTCGGACCAACCGATGATCGTCGATCTGTGCACCGGGTCCGGTGCTTTGGCGATTGCGCTGGCGCGGCACTGGCCAGGCGCCCGGGTGATCGGCATCGACGACTCCGAGACTGCGCTGAGCTACGCACGTCGCAACACCGAGGGCAGCAGGGTAGAACTCGTGTGCGCCGACGTCACCACCGCGGGACTGCTTCCCGAACTGGACGGCCGGGTCGATCTGGTCGTCGCGAACCCTCCCTACGTTCCGGATGGCATCAGGCTGGAACCTGAAGTAATGCAACATGATCCGCTGCACGCGGTGTTCGGCGGCCCGGATGGTATGGCGGTGATCCCCGCGGTGGTCGCACTGGCCGGACGCTGGCTGCGTCCCGGTGGCCTGTTCGCCGTAGAGCACGACGACACCACCTCGGCGCTCACCGTCGAATCCGTAACCACGACAGGGCTTTTCAACGACATCACAGCCAGAGACGATTTGGCCGGCCGGCCACGGTTCGTCACGGCCCGAAGGAATGCCGCGCATGGGTGACGTCTTCGACTGCGGTGACCCGGACCAACGTGCCCGCGGAATTGAATCGGCGGTAGGCGCCCTCAAGGCCGGCCGGTTGGTAGTCATGCCGACGGACACCGTCTACGGCATCGGCGCCGACGCGTTCGACCGCACCGCGGTGGATGCGCTGCTGGCCGCCAAGGGGCGGGGCCGCGACATGCCCGTGGGTGTGCTTGTCGGTTCCTGGCACACGATCGAGGGCCTGGTCTATGGGATGCCCGACGGCGCGCGTGATCTGGTTCGGGCGTTCTGGCCGGGTGCGCTCAGCCTCGTGGTGGTGCAGGCGCCGTCGCTGCAATGGGATCTCGGGGATGCACACGGCACCGTGATGCTGCGGATGCCTTTGCATCCGGTCGCCATCGAGTTGTTGCGCGAGGTCGGGCCCATGGCGGTCTCCAGCGCCAACGTCTCCGGCCAGCCCGCCGCCGTCGACGCCAGCGAGGCGCGTCGCCAACTCGGTGCCAGCGTGGACGTCTATCTCGATGCCGGACCCTCTGCTCAGCAGGCCGCGTCGACGATCGTCGACTTGAGCGGAAACGCGCCGCGCATCCTGCGGGAGGGGCCGGTAAGCACCGCGCGCGTCGCCGAGGTGCTCGGCGTGGACCCCGCCACCCTGATCGGCGAGCCCCCGGTCTGACGAACCCGAGAGCGTCGCCGAGGTGCTCGGCGTGGGCCCCGCCACCCTGATCGGCGAGCCCCCGGTCTGACGAACCCGAGAGATAAACCACGCACACCTGTGACGGCGTGTCGTGTGCGTGGGTTATCTGTCGCGGCACCGGCGGCACCGGCGGCAACCCGCGACACCGGCGGCAACCCGCGGGCAACCCGCGGCAACTAGGCCAAACAAGCACACTCAGGTCCGTGAAGTAAGGTCTCGTGGTGTCCAGCGACGTGACCAGCCTTGCCGGTGGTTTGCTCGCCCTCTCGGATCGCGGCGCCGGCGTCCCGTTGCGTGAGCTAGCCCTGGTTGGCTTGACCGCCGCGATCATCACGTACTTCGCCACCGGGCCGGTACGCGTGCTGGCCACGCGGTTGGGTGCCGTGGCCTATCCCCGGGAACGCGATGTGCACGTGACGCCCACCCCGCGCATGGGCGGACTGGCGATGTTCACCGGCGTGGTCTCCGCCGTCTTTCTGGCTTCGCAACTGCCCGCTCTCACCCGGGGGTTCGTCTATTCCACCGGCATGCCCGCAGTGTTGGTCGCGGGTGCGGTGATCATGGGCATCGGTCTGATCGACGACCGGTGGGGACTGGATGCCTTGACCAAGTTCGCCGGACAGATCACCGCGGCCAGCGTCCTGGTCACCATGGGGGTGGCCTGGAGCGTTCTGTACATCCCGGTGGGCGGCGTCGGCACCATCGTGCTGGACCAGGCTTCCTCGATCCTGCTCACGTTGGCGCTGACCGTCTCGATCGTGAACGCGATGAACTTCGTCGACGGGCTCGACGGACTGGCCGCCGGACTGGGACTGATCACTGCGCTGGCGATCTGCATGTTCTCCGTAGGACTGCTGCGCGACCATGGCGGCGACGTGCTGTACTACCCGCCGGCGGTGATTTCGGTCGTTCTGGCGGGAGCTTGCCTCGGCTTTCTGCCGCACAACTTCCATCGCGCCCGGATATTCATGGGGGACTCGGGTTCGATGCTGATCGGGCTGATGCTCGCGGCGGCGTCCACGACCGCTGCCGGCCCGATTTCCCAGAACGCCTACGGCGCCCGCGACGTGTTTGCTCTGCTGTCGCCGTTTCTCCTCGTGGTCGCGGTCATGTTCGTGCCGATGCTCGACCTGCTGCTGGCGATCGTTCGGCGTACCCGGGCCGGCCGCAGCGCCTTCACTCCCGACAAGATGCACCTGCACCATCGGCTGCTGCAGATCGGCCATTCGCACCGGCGGGTGGTTCTGCTCATCTATCTGTGGGTGGGCATCGTTGCGTTCGGTGCGGCGAGCACAATCTTTTTCGACCCTCGGCACACGGCGGCGGTGATGTTGGGAGCGATCGCGGTCGCGGGCGTCGCGACGGTGATTCCACTCTTACGCGGCCGCGACGAGGACTACGACGACGAGTAGTAGTGCCGTCGACCCTGTGGTACGGTGCTGGTAGAACCCCGAAATAAACCTCGCGGGTTGCCGGCCCCCCGGCCCGTCGGATGCCAATCCGGCCGCGCCGAATGAAGACCGACACAGGGAGCTACCCCTTGGGTAAGTTCAGCGCGACCCTTGCGATACGCTCGGCGAGCCACGGGTCAGTAGGTCAAGTGGTTTCCGCTCCACAAACTTGGGATTGAGGTGCTGCAGTGACGACACCAGCGCAAGACGCGCCGTTGGTGTTTCCCGCTGTTGCGTTCCGTCCCGTGCGGCTGTTTCTCATCTGCCTCGGGGTGAGTGCGGTGGCGACGTTGATTGCCGCTTACGCCGGCCACCCGATCGTCGGGGCGTTCTTTGGAATCGGGTTGCTGCTGGGTTTGCTCAACGCCCTCATGGTGCGCCGCTCGGTCGAGTCGATCACCGCGCGTGATCATCCGCTGAAGCGGTCGATGGCCATCAATTCGGCGTCGCGCATCGCGATCATCACCATCCTGGCGCTGATCATTGCGTTCACTTTCCGGCCCGAAGGGTTGGGCGTGGTGTTTGGTTTGGCGCTCTTCCAGGTAATTCTGGTGGCGTCGACGGCGCTGCCGGTGTGGAAGAAATTGCGGACCGGCGACCCGGATGGCCAACAAGGGGCAGTACTGACCGGATCGGAAGGCACGGAAAGGGGCGCCGGCGATGACTGAGTCGATCCTGGCCGAAGGCGCAATTGAGGTCGGCCATCACGACACCGCCACCTGGTTTGGCCTGACGGTCAACACCGACACAGTGCTATCGACAGGGATCGCCGCGTTGATCGTGATCGCGCTGGCGTTCTGGTTGCGCAGCAAGGTCACCTCGAGTGACGTGCCGGGTGGCGTGCAGTTGTTCTTCGAGGCGATCACCATTCAGATGCGAGGCCAGGTCGAGGCCGCAATCGGGATGCGGATCGCACCTTTCGTCCTGCCGCTGGCCGTGACGATCTTCGTCTTCATCCTGATTTCCAACTGGCTGTCGGTGTTGCCGCTGCAGTACCAAAACCACGAGGGCAAAACCAGCGAGTTGCTCAAGTCGGCGGCGGCCGACATCAATTACGTACTCGCCCTGGCTCTGTTTGTCTTTGTCTGCTATCACGCGGCGGGAATCTGGCGCCGCGGCATCGTCGGGCACCCAATCAAGGTGGTCAAGGGCCACGTGGCGATCTTGGCGCCGATCAATGTCGTAGAAGAACTGGCGAAGCCAATCTCGTTGTCGCTCCGACTTTTCGGCAACATCTTCGCCGGTGGCATCCTGGTCGCCCTGATCGCGATGTTCCCGCCTTACGTCCTGTGGCTGCCGAATGCGATCTGGAAATCGTTCGACTTGTTCGTCGGCGCGATTCAGGCGTTTATCTTTGCGCTGCTGACGATCCTGTACTTCAGCCAAGCGATGGAACTAGAAGAAGACCACCACTAAAAAAATCCTGGTGCACCGTCACCAGAGTTATCAAGGAGGATAAGAATGGACCCCACTATCGCAGCCGGCGCCCTCATCGGCGGTGGACTGATCATGGCCGGTGGCGCCATCGGCGCCGGTATCGGTGACGGTGTCGCGGGTAACGCGCTGATTTCCGGTGTGGCCCGTCAGCCCGAGGCGCAGGGACGGCTGTTCACCCCGTTCTTCATCACCGTCGGTCTGGTCGAGGCGGCCTACTTCATCAACCTGGCGTTCATGGCGCTGTTCGTATTTGCCACGCCCGTCAAGTAATTAGGTTGTGACGGGTCCAATGAGCGGCACGAGCTCGCTTGCTTCGGCTGTGCGTTTCACAGCGGAGGAAGGCGGTCAAAGCAACTTCCTCATTCCTAACGGCACCTTTTTCTTCGTGCTGGCCATCTTCCTGACGGTGCTCGGGGTAATCGGCAAGTGGGTTGTGCCGCCAATCCTGAAGGTGCTCAAGGAACGCGACGCGATGGTCGCGAAGACGCAGTCCGACAGCAAGAAAGCGGCCGAGCAGTTCGCCGCCGCCGACGCCGACTACGAAGAGGCCATGAAGGAAGCCCGGCTCGAAGCCGGTTCGTATCGTGACAACGCTCGGACCGAAGGCCGCAAGGTCATCGACGGCGCCCGCGCCAAGGCCGAGCAGCAGGTGGCCGAGGCGCTGGCGCAGGCCAACGAGCAATTGAAGCGGGAGCGCGACGCCGTGGAAATGGATCTGCGCCAAAACGTCGGAGCGATGTCGGCGACGCTGGCTAGTCGGATCCTCGGAGTCGAAGTCACCCCTACAGCTGCGACGTCGAAGGCGACTTCAGGAGGGGCGAGGTAGCCACCACATGTCGACATTTATCGGACAGCTGATCGGATTCGCGGCCATCGTGCTGCTGGTCTGGCGATTCGTCGTGCCACCCGTGCGCAGACTGATGACCGAACGCCAAGAGATGGTGCGGCAACAGTTGAAAGATTCGGAAAAGGCAGCCAAGCGCCTCACCGATTCGACGACGGCGCACAGCAAGGCCGTGCAGACCGCCAAGGAAGAGGCTGAGCGCCTAGTCGAAGAGGCCAAAGCTGACTCCGAACGGATCTCGGAACAGATGCGGGCGCAGGCCGAGTCCGAGGCGGAACGCATCACGGTGCAGGGGACCCGGCAGACCGAACTGCTGCGGACGCAGCTGACCCGGCAGCTCCGGCTGGAGCTCGGCCACGAAAGTGTGCGTCAGGCGCGCGAATTGGTGCGCAACTACGTCGCCGACGAGGAGCAGCAGGCCGCCACCGTCGATCGCTTCCTGGACGAACTCGACGATATGGCGCCGGAAGCCGCCGAGGTCGAGTACCCACTGCTGGCCAAGATGCGCTCGGCCAGCCGGCGCGCGGTGGGCAGCGTGGTGGACCAGTTCGAGACGATCGCGAAAGATCTCGACAAGCAGGGGCTGACCAAGCTTGCCGACGAGCTCGTGTCGGTAGCCAAGCTGCTGCACAACGAAGTCGTGGTTACCCGGTATCTCACTGTGCCCGCTGAAGATTCAGCACCGCGGGTGCGGTTGGTCGAACAGATCCTGGAAGGCAAGGTTGGCGATGCCACCCTCGACATCCTGCGCGCCGCCGTCTCCGAACGTTGGTCGGCCAACAACGACCTGATCGACGCGATAGAACACGTGTCGCGCCAGGCTCTGCTCGAGGTCGCCGACCAGGACGGCAAGATCGACGACGTCGAAGACCAACTGTTCCGCTTCTCCCGCATCATCGACACCCAGCCCCGGCTTGCCATCCTGCTGGGTGACCAGACCACCCCCGCCGAGGGGCGAGTCAAGTTGTTGCAGAAGGTGCTCAAGAGTTCCAGCGGTCAGGTCAGCCCGGTCGTGGCAAATCTGTTGTCCCACACCGTGGAGCTGTTGAGAGGTCAGCCCGCCAACGAGGCCGTGCAGTTCCTGGCCGAAGTTGCAGTGGCCCGCCGCGGCGAAGTCGTCGCGCAGGTTACCGCTGCGGCCGACCTCAGCGATGCCCAGCGCACGCGTCTTACCGACGTGCTGAGCCGCATCTACGGACACCCGGTGGCGATCCAGCTGCAGATTGACGCCGAACTGCTTGGTGGCCTGTTGATCTCCGTGGGCGACGAGGTGATCGACGGCTCGCTCAAGTCACGGTTGGCCGCCGCCCAGGCGCAGCTACCCGACTGAAAACACGAACAAGCCAGCACAAACCTTAAGTAGGAAGACGAAAAGCCATGGCCGACTTGACAATTTCCGCTGATGACATTCAGAGCGCGATCGAGGAGTACGTAAAGTCCTTCAGCTCGGACACCTCCCGGGAGGAGGTCGGTACGGTCGTCGACGCCGGGGACGGTATCGCGCACGTCGAGGGCCTGCCGTCGGTGATGACGCAGGAACTGCTGGAATTCACCGGCGGTGTCCTCGGCGTCGCACTGAACCTGGACGAGCACAGCGTCGGCGCCGTGATCCTGGGTGACTTCGAGAAGATCGAAGAGGGCCAGCAGGTCAAGCGCACCGGTGATGTGCTGTCGGTGCCGGTCGGCGATGCGTTCCTGGGCCGGGTGGTCAACCCGCTCGGTCAACCGATCGACGGTGGCGGCGACATCGAGACCGACACCCGACGGGCGCTGGAGTTGCAGGCGCCGTCGGTGGTGGAGCGCCAAAGTGTGAAAGAGCCACTGCAGACAGGCATCAAGGCCATCGACGCGATGACCCCGATCGGCCGTGGCCAGCGTCAGCTGATCATCGGTGACCGCAAGACCGGCAAGACCGCGGTCTGCGTCGACACCATCCTCAACCAGCGCCAGAACTGGGAGACGGGCGACGAAAAGAAGCAGGTGCGCTGCGTCTACGTAGCTATTGGCCAAAAGGGCACCACCATCGCTTCGGTCCGGCGTGCGCTGGACGAAGGTGGCGCGATGGACTACACCACCATCGTCGCTGCGCCCGCATCCGACTCTGCCGGCTTCAAATGGCTTGCGCCGTATACGGGTTCGGCCATCGCCCAGCACTGGATGTATGAGGGCAAGCATGTATTGATCGTCTTCGACGACTTGACCAAGCAGGCCGAGGCATACCGTGCCATCTCGTTGCTGCTGCGCCGTCCGCCCGGCCGCGAGGCCTACCCGGGCGACGTGTTCTACCTGCACTCCCGGCTGCTGGAGCGCTGTGCGAAGTTGTCCGACGAGCTCGGCGGTGGTTCGTTGACCGGACTGCCGATCATCGAGACCAAGGCCAACGACATTTCGGCCTACATCCCGACCAACGTCATCTCGATCACCGACGGCCAGTGCTTCCTGGAAAGTGACTTGTTCAACCAGGGCGTCCGGCCGGCGATCAACGTCGGTGTGTCGGTGTCCCGAGTCGGCGGCGCGGCACAGATCAAGGCGATGAAAGAGGTGGCAGGAAGTCTCCGCCTGGACCTGTCGCAGTACCGCGAACTGGAATCCTTCGCCGCGTTTGCTTCTGACCTGGACGACACGTCGAAGAAGCAGCTGGAGCGTGGTGAACGCCTGGTCGAGCTGCTCAAGCAACCGCAGTTCGCGCCACTGCCCGTCGAGGAGCAGGTGGTTTCGATCTTCCTGGGCACCGGTGGCCACCTGGACTCGGTACCAGTGGACGACGTCAAACGGTTCGAGGCCGAACTGCTGGACCACATGCGGGCATCGGAGGAGAAGTTCCTCGAAGGCATCCGCTCGAGTCAGAAGCTGGGTGAAGAAGAGGAAGAGAAGCTCACCGAGATAATCAACCACTTCAAGAAGGGCTTCGCGGCGAGCTCCGGGGAGTCGGTGGTACCCGACGAACACGTCGAGGCCTTGGACGAAGAGGAACTCGGCAAGGAGTCGGTGCAGGTCAAGAAGGAAAAGCCAAAGAAGCCCAAGAAGGACAAGAAGTAGCTACCAATGGCTGCCACACTTCGCGAACTACGCGGGCGGATTAAGTCCGCCGGGTCGATCAAGAAGATCACCAAGGCCCAGGAACTGATTGCGACATCGCGCATCGGAAGGGCGCAGGCTCGGCTGGAAGCCGCGCGGCCCTACGCCTTTCACATCACCACGATGCTCTCCACGTTGTCCGCTGAAGCCGCGCTGGACCATCCGCTGCTGGTCGAGCGGGCCGAGCCCAAGCGCGCTGGCGTTCTGGTGCTCAGTTCCGACCGTGGACTGTGCGGCGCATACAACTCGAGCATCTTCCGTCGCTCCGAGGAGCTCTTTTCCCTGCTGCGAGACGAGGGCAAGGAGCCGGTGATCTACACGGTGGGCCGGAAAGCCTTGAACTACTTCTCATTTCGTAATTGGGACATCAAAGAGTCCTGGACCGGCTTCTCCGAGCAACCCAAGGTCGAGAACGCCACCGAGATTGGCGAGACCTTGGTTTCTGCCTTCATGGCCGGCACCGATGACGACGACGAATCCGACAGCCAGCTCGACGAGGACACCGGTGTCGACGAATTGCACATCGTCTACTCGGAATTCAAGTCGATGATGTCGCAGACGGCAGTTGCGCACCGGATCGCTCCGTTGGTAGTGGAGTACGTCGAAGAAGAAGACACCGGACCGCACACCCTCTACTCGTTCGAGCCCGATGCGACGACGCTGTTCGACGCGCTACTGCCGCGGTACTTAACCACGCGGGTGTACGCGGCGCTGCTCGAATCGGCAGCCTCGGAATTGGCTTCGCGCCAGCGCGCGATGAAATCGGCCACCGACAACGCCGACGACCTCATCAAGGATCTGACGCTGCAAGCGAATCGCGAGCGGCAGGCCCAAATCACCCAAGAGATCAGCGAAATCGTCGGTGGCGCAAACGCGCTCGCCGACGCCTCCAAATAGGCCCCACGAGGAAGCGAAGAGAGTATGGCTGCGACATCAGAAGCTACTGAGAAGAAGGACAAGAAGTCGGGAAGCTCCGACACCAACGGTCGCGTGGTTCGGATCACCGGCCCCGTCGTCGACGTCGAGTTTCCGCGTGGTTCCGTTCCGGAATTGTTCAACGCGTTGCACGCCGACATCCCATTCGAGTCGCTGAAGAAGACCCTCACCTTGGAGGTGGCGCAGCACCTCGGCGACAACCTGGTGCGCACGATTTCCATGCAGCCCACCGACGGTCTGGTCCGTGGCACCGAGGTCAGCGACACTGGAGACTCGATCTCGGTACCGGTTGGTGAGAAGGTCAAGGGCCACGTATTCAACGCGCTGGGGTACTGCCTCGATGACCCTGGTTACGGAGAAGACTTCGACCACTGGTCGATTCACCGCAAGCCGCCGGCGTTCGAAGACCTCGAACCGCGTACCGAGATGCTCGAGACCGGCCTCAAGGTCGTCGACCTGCTGACTCCCTACGTGCGTGGCGGCAAGATCGCCCTGTTCGGTGGTGCCGGCGTGGGCAAGACGGTGCTCATCCAGGAGATGATCAACCGTATTGCGCGAAACTTCGGTGGTACTTCGGTTTTCGCCGGGGTGGGGGAGCGCACCCGTGAGGGCAACGACCTGTGGGTCGAACTCAAGGAAGCCGACGTGCTCAAGGACACCGCCTTGGTGTTCGGCCAGATGGACGAGCCGCCCGGCACCCGTATGCGGGTGGCGCTGTCCGCGCTGACCATGGCCGAGTGGTTCCGCGACGAAGCCGGCCAGGACGTGCTGTTGTTCATCGACAACATCTTCCGGTTCACCCAGGCCGGCTCGGAGGTGTCGACGCTGCTCGGTCGGATGCCTTCCGCGGTGGGCTACCAGCCGACGCTGGCCGACGAGATGGGTGAGTTGCAGGAACGGATCACCTCGACGCGAGGCAAGTCGATTACCTCCATGCAGGCCGTCTACGTGCCCGCCGACGACTACACCGACCCGGCGCCGGCGACCACCTTCGCCCACCTGGACGCCACCACCGAGCTGTCGCGTTCGGTGTTCTCCAAGGGCATCTTCCCGGCGGTGGACCCGCTGGCTTCGAGCTCGACCATTTTGGACCCGAGCGTCGTGGGCGACGAGCACTACCGGGTGGCCCAGGAGGTCATTCGAATCCTGCAGCGCTACAAGGACCTTCAGGACATCATCGCGATCCTCGGTATCGACGAACTGTCCGAAGAGGACAAGCAGTTGGTCAACCGGGCCCGGCGCATCGAGCGGTTCCTGTCGCAGAACATGATGGCGGCCGAACAGTTCACCGGCCAGCCGGGTTCGACGGTCCCGGTGAAGGAAACGATCGAGGCCTTCGACAAGCTGGCCAAGGGCGACTTCGACCATGTGCCCGAGCAGGCCTTCTTCCTGATCGGTGGACTCGACGACCTGGCCAAGAAGGCGGAGACCTTCGACGTCAAGCTCTAGTATCCGGCTGAATCGAAAGGTGGTGTGGCATGGCTGAATTGAACGTTCAGATCGTTGCCGTCGACCGGGAGATCTGGTCGGGTGAGGCGACGTTCCTCTTCACCCGCACGACGGCGGGGGAGATCGGCATTTTGCCCCATCACATTCCCCTGGTCGCGCAGTTGGTCGAGGACGCAATGGTGCGTGTCGAACGAGAAGGCGACGAAGACCTGCGGATCGCGGTCGACGGCGGCTTTCTGACGGTGACCGAAGACGGCGTCAGCGTCCTGGCCGAGTCGGCAGAATTCGAGAAGGACATCGACGAGAGCGCGGCGAGGCAGGATTCGGAGTCCGACGACGAGAAGACCGCCGCTCGGGGTCGCGCGAGATTGCGCGCCCTCGGCGCGATCGACTGATTCGTCAGATGAGCGCGCCCATGATCGGCATGGCCGTGCTCTGCATCGTGTTGGGGATCGCAGTCCTCGGCCTGAGTTTTCGGCTGTGGAAACTGCGTCAGGGTGGGACCGCGGCCATTATGCGTGACATCCCGGCGGTTGGTGGCCATGGCTGGCGTCACGGTGTGATCCGCTATCGCGGCGGAGAGGCCGCGTTCTACCGGTTGTCCAGCGTGCGGCTGTGGCCGGATCGTCGGTTGAGCAGGCGTGGGGTGGAGGTCGTCGCCAGGCGTGCACCACGAGGCGACGAGTTCGACATCATGACCGACGAGATCGTCGTCCTCGAGTTGCGCGATACCACCCAGGAGCGCTGCCTGGGTTATGAAATCGCTTTGGACCGAGGCGCTTTGACCGCATTCCAGTCATGGCTGGAATCCCGCCCGTCGCCGCGCGCCCGTCGGCGCAGCGTCTAGGCCGACCCGTCCCTACCGCCACCCGGGCGCCACAGCACGTCGCCGTCCGGGTTGGCCAACCGGGACAGGATGAACAACAGATCCGAGAGTCGGTTGAGGTACTTCGCGGGCAATACACTTACCCCGTCCGGATTGGCGGCTACGGCGGACCACGCCGAGCGCTCGGCCCGTCGCACCACGGTGCGTGCCACGTGCAGCAATGCCGACAGCGGTGAACCACCGGGCAGCACAAAGGAATTCAGCGCGGGCAGACCTTCGTTGTAGGTGTCACACCAACCTTCGAGGCGATCGATATAGGGCTGGGTGACGCGCAGCGGCGGATACTTTGGGTTTTCTACAACGGGAGTCGACAGGTCCGCGCCGGCATCGAAGAGGTCGTTCTGGATCTGCCGCAGTACCTCGGCAAGCTGATCGTTCGGCCCGCCCAGCGCAATGGCCACGCCGATCGCCGAATTGGCCTCGTCGCAATCCGCGTAGGCCACCAGGCGCGCATCGGTTTTGGCGACGCGTGAGAAATCGCTCAATCCCGTCGTGCCGTCGTCGCCGGTGCGGGTGTATATGCGGGTCAGATGGACTGCCATAGGCAAACCGTACCCGGCTGACCGGGTCGGCTGACTGACAAGGCGATACCGCTTTACTAGACTTGCCCGGGTGGCGGAGCGATTCGTGGTGACTGGTGGCAACCGGTTGTCCGGCGAAGTCGCTGTCGGTGGCGCCAAGAACAGCGTGCTGAAGCTGATGGCCGCGACCCTGCTGGCCGAAGGCACCAGCACGATCACCAACTGTCCGGACATTCTGGATGTTCCGCTGATGGCCGAGGTGCTGCGCGGCTTGGGCGCCACCGTCGAACTCGACGGCGACGTTGCCCGAATCACCTCGCCGGACGAACCCAAGTACGACGCCGACTTCGCCGCGGTGCGCCAGTTCCGGGCGTCAGTCTGTGTCTTGGGACCGTTGGTTGGTCGGTGTAAGAAGGCCAGGGTCGCGCTCCCCGGCGGTGACGCGATCGGATCACGGCCGCTCGACATGCACCAGGCCGGTCTGCGTCAACTGGGCGCGCAGTGCAATATCGAGCACGGCTGCGTGGTCGCACAGGCAGATACGTTGCGCGGAGCCGAGATTCAGCTGGAGTTCCCCTCGGTGGGGGCTACCGAAAACATTTTGATGGCCGCGGTGGTGGCCGAAGGTGTGACCACCATCCACAATGCGGCGCGCGAACCTGACGTCGTGGACCTGTGCACGATGTTGAACCAGATGGGTGCCAAGGTCGAGGGTGCCGGTTCGCCGACGATGACCATTACCGGAGTGCCGCGACTGCATCCGACCGAACATCGCGTCATCGGTGACCGCATCGTGGCCGCGACGTGGGGGATCGCCGCGGCGATGACCCGCGGCGACATCACCGTGACGGGAATAGATCCCTCCCATCTGCAGTTGGTACTGCACAAGCTGCATGACGCGGGAGCCACCGTCACTCAGACCGACGACAGTTTCCGCATCGCTCAATACGAGCGACCCAAGGCCGTCAATGTCGCGACCCTGCCGTTTCCCGGGTTCCCGACTGACTTGCAGCCCATGGCGATTGCGCTCGCATCGATCGCCGACGGCACTTCGATGATCACCGAGAACGTGTTCGAGGCACGGTTTCGATTCGTCGAGGAAATGATCCGGCTCGGAGCGGATGCCCGCACCGACGGGCACCACGCCGTGGTGCGCGGTCTGCCCCAATTGTCGAGTGCCCCGGTGTGGTGTTCGGACATCCGCGCCGGCGCCGGCCTGGTGCTGGCAGGCCTTGTGGCAGACGGAGATACCGAGGTCCACGACGTTTTCCACATCGACCGCGGCTACCCGTTGTTCGTTGAGAACCTGGCGATTTTGGGCGCCGAGATCGAGCGGGTACAGTAGCGAGTGTTCAACGCCCACCAGGCGCGATCACTCCCCAAAAGATGATCGAAACCGGGGCCTTGACTCTCCTGCCGGATCTGTATTAAGCTGGCAGGGTTGCCCCGAAGCGGGCGAAACAAAAGCAAGAAGTGTTGTTTGAGAACTCAATAGTGTGTTTGGTGTTTTGTTTGTTGTTGTTTTTTTGACTACATCCAACACTCCCCGTGTGTGGGTGTAGTCGCATTTTTTTAGATGCCAGTTTTGGCGTCTTTTTGTTAGATCAGATTTTCTCTGATTGTAAATTCACCTCGTTAGCGAGGGGTTTTTGTTTGGAGAGTTTGATTCTGGCTCAGGACGAACGCTGGCGGCGTGCTTAACACATGCAAGTCGAACGGTAAGGCCCTTCGGGGTACACGAGTGGCGAACGGGTGAGTAACACGTGGGTAATCTGCCCTGCACATCGGGATAAGCCTGGGAAACTGGGTCTAATACCGAATAGGACCACATAACACATGTTTTGTGGTGGAAAGCTTTTGCGGTGTGGGATGGGCCCGCGGCCTATCAGCTTGTTGGTGGGGTGATAGCCCACCAAGGCGACGACGGGTAGCCGGCCTGAGAGGGTGTCCGGCCACACTGGGACTGAGATACGGCCCAGACTCCTACGGGAGGCAGCAGTGGGGAATATTGCACAATGGGCGAAAGCCTGATGCAGCGACGCCGCGTGGGGGATGACGGCCTTCGGGTTGTAAACCTCTTTCAGCAGGGACGAAGCGCAAGTGACGGTACCTGCAGAAGAAGCACCGGCCAACTACGTGCCAGCAGCCGCGGTAATACGTAGGGTGCGAGCGTTGTCCGGAATTACTGGGCGTAAAGAGCTCGTAGGTGGTTTGTCGCGTTGTTCGTGAAATCTCACGGCTTAACTGTGAGCGTGCGGGCGATACGGGCAGACTTGAGTACTGCAGGGGAGACTGGAATTCCTGGTGTAGCGGTGGAATGCGCAGATATCAGGAGGAACACCGGTGGCGAAGGCGGGTCTCTGGGCAGTAACTGACGCTGAGGAGCGAAAGCGTGGGGAGCGAACAGGATTAGATACCCTGGTAGTCCACGCCGTAAACGGTGGGTACTAGGTGTGGGTTTCCTTCCTTGGGATCCGTGCCGTAGCTAACGCATTAAGTACCCCGCCTGGGGAGTACGGCCGCAAGGCTAAAACTCAAAGAAATTGACGGGGGCCCGCACAAGCGGCGGAGCATGTGGATTAATTCGATGCAACGCGAAGAACCTTACCTGGGTTTGACATGCACAGGACGCCGGCAGAGATGTCGGTTCCCTTGTGGCCTGTGTGCAGGTGGTGCATGGCTGTCGTCAGCTCGTGTCGTGAGATGTTGGGTTAAGTCCCGCAACGAGCGCAACCCTTGTCTCATGTTGCCAGCGGGTAATGCCGGGGACTCGTGAGAGACTGCCGGGGTCAACTCGGAGGAAGGTGGGGATGACGTCAAGTCATCATGCCCCTTATGTCCAGGGCTTCACACATGCTACAATGGCCGGTACAAAGGGCTGCGATGCCGCGAGGCTTAGCGAATCCTTTTAAAGCCGGTCTCAGTTCGGATCGGGGTCTGCAACTCGACCCCGTGAAGTCGGAGTCGCTAGTAATCGCAGATCAGCAACGCTGCGGTGAATACGTTCCCGGGCCTTGTACACACCGCCCGTCACGTCATGAAAGTCGGTAACACCCGAAGCCAGTGGCCTAACCCTTTGGGAGGGAGCTGTCGAAGGTGGGATCGGCGATTGGGACGAAGTCGTAACAAGGTAGCCGTACCGGAAGGTGCGGCTGGATCACCTCCTTTCTAAGGAGCACCACGAAAAGCACCCCAACTGGTGGGGTGCAAGCCGTGTGGAGTTCTCGTCTGTAGTGGACGAGGGCTTGGTGCACAACAACAAGCAAGCCAGACACACTATTGGGTCCTGAGACAACACTCGGGCGCTAGCACGAAGTGTTGTCCCTCCATCTTGGTGGTGGGGTGTGGTGTTTGAGAACTGGATAGTGGTTGCGAGCATCAACTGATCGCGTCGCCGTTCGCGGTGACGTGTTCTTTTGTGCAATTTTATTCTTTGGTTTTTGTAGTGTTTGTAAGTGTCTAAGGGCGCATGGTGGATGCCTTGGCATCGAGAGCCGATGAAGGACGTGGGAGGCTGCGATATGCCTCGGGGAGCTGTCAACCGAGCGTTGATCCGAGGATTTCCGAATGGGGAAACCCAGCACGAGTTATGTCGTGTTACCCGTACCTGAATATATAGGGTACGGGAGGGAACGCGGGGAAGTGAAACATCTCAGTACCCGTAGGAAGAGAAAACAATTGTGATTCCGCTAGTAGTGGCGAGCGAACGCGGAAAATGGCTAAACCGCATGCATGTGATACCGGGTAGGGGTTGTGTGTGCGGGGTTGTGGGAATGATCTTCTCAGCTCTACCTGGCTGAGGGGCAGTAAGAAAGTGTCGTAGTTAGCGGAAGTGGCCTGGGATGGTCTGCCATAGACGGTGAGAGCCCGGTACGCGAAAACTCGACACCTGCCTTGATCAATCTCCCGAGTAGCAGCGAGCCCGTGGAATTTGCTGTGAATCTGCCGGGACCACCCGGTAAGCCTAAATACTTCTCGATGACCGATAGCGGATTAGTACCGTGAGGGAATGGTGAAAAGTACCCCGGGAGGGGAGTGAAAGAGTACCTGAAACCGTGCGCCTACAATCCGTCAGAGCCTCCTTGTGGGGTGATGGCGTGCCTTTTGAAGAATGAGCCTGCGAGTCAGGGACATGTCGCGAGGTTAACCCGTGTGGGGTAGCCGCAGCGAAAGCGAGTCTGAATAGGGCGTATCCCCGTAAGGGGTGTAGTGGCGTGTTCTGGACCCGAAGCGGAGTGATCTACCCATGGCCAGGGTGAAGCGCGGGTAAGACCGCGTGGAGGCCCGAACCCACTTAGGTTGAAGACTGAGGGGATGAGCTGTGGGTAGGGGTGAAAGGCCAATCAAACTCCGTGATAGCTGGTTCTCCCCGAAATGCATTTAGGTGCAGCGTTGCGTGGTTCACCACGGAGGTAGAGCTACTGGATGGCCGATGGGCCCTACTAGGTTACTGACGTCAGCCAAACTCCGAATGCCGTGGTGTCAAGCGTGGCAGTGAGACGGCGGGGGATAAGCTCCGTACGTCGAGAGGGAAACAGCCCAGATCGCCGGCTAAGGCCCCAAAGCGTGTGCTAAGTGGAAAAGGATGTGCAGTCGCAGAGACAACCAGGAGGTTGGCTTAGAAGCAGCCACCCTTGAAAGAGTGCGTAATAGCTCACTGGTCAAGTGATTGTGCGCCGATAATGTAGCGGGGCTCAAGCACACCGCCGAAGCCGCGGCACATCTACGTATGTAGGTGTGGGTAGGGGAGCGTCCCTCACTCAGCGAAGCTGTCGGGTAACCGATGGTGGAGGGTGGGGGAGTGAGAATGCAGGCATGAGTAGCGAATAGGCAAGTGAGAACCTTGCCCGCCGAAAGACCAAGGGTTCCTGGGCCAGGCCAGTCCGCCCAGGGTGAGTCGGGACCTAAGGCGAGGCCGACAGGCGTAGTCGATGGACAACGGGTTGATATTCCCGTACCCGTGTGTGCGCGCCCGTGATGAATCATCTGTGCTAACCACCCAAATGGTTGCTGATCAATCCCTTCGGGGAGCGACGGTAACCGGCTGCGTGGGACCCCGGGTGGTAGTAGTCAAGCGATGGGGTGACGCAGGAAGGTAGCCGTACCAGTCAGTGGTAATACTGGGGCAAGCCCGTAGGGAGAGCGATAGGCAAATCCGTCGCTCATTAATCCTGAGAGGTGACGCATAGCCGATTGAGGCGAATTCGGTGATCCTCTGCTGCCAAGAAAAGCCTCTAGCGAGTTCACACACGGCCCGTACCCCAAACCAACACAGGTGGTCAGGTAGAGAATACCAAGGCGTACGAGATAACTATGGTTAAGGAACTCGGCAAAATGCCCCCGTAACTTCGGGAGAAGGGGGACCGGCATGCCGTGAACACCTTTTCGGTGGGAGCGGAAACCGGTCGCAGAAACCAGTGAGAAGCGACTGTTTACTAAAAACACAGGTCCGTGCGAAGTCGCAAGACGATGTATACGGACTGACGCCTGCCCGGTGCTGGAAGGTTAAGAGGACCCGTTAACTCGTAAGGGTGAAGCGGAGAATTTAAGCCCCAGTAAACGGCGGTGGTAACTATAACCATCCTAAGGTAGCGAAATTCCTTGTCGGGTAAGTTCCGACCTGCACGAATGGCGTAACGACTTCTCAACTGTCTCAACCATAGACTCGGCGAAATTGCACTACGAGTAAAGATGCTCGTTACGCGCGGCAGGACGAAAAGACCCCGGGACCTTCACTATAGCTTGGTATTGTTGTTCGGTACGGTTTGTGTAGGATAGGTGGGAGACTGTGAAACTCTGACGCTAGTTAGAGCGGAGTCGTTGTTGAAATACCACTCTGATCGTATTGGACACCTAACGTCGAACCGTATATCCGGTTCACGGACAGTGCCTGGTGGGTAGTTTAACTGGGGCGGTTGCCTCCTAAAATGTAACGGAGGCGCCCAAAGGTTCCCTCAACCTGGACGGCAATCAGGTGTTGAGTGTAAATGCACAAGGGAGCTTGACTGCGAGACCTACAAGTCAAGCAGGGACGAAAGTCGGGATTAGTGATCCGGCACCTCTGAGTGGAAGGGGTGTCGCTCAACGGATAAAAGGTACCCCGGGGATAACAGGCTGATCTTCCCCAAGAGTCCATATCGACGGGATGGTTTGGCACCTCGATGTCGGCTCGTCGCATCCTGGGGCTGGAGCAGGTCCCAAGGGTTGGGCTGTTCGCCCATTAAAGCGGCACGCGAGCTGGGTTTAGAACGTCGTGAGACAGTTCGGTCTCTATCCGCCGCGCGCGTCAGAAGCTTGAGGAAACCTGTCCCTAGTACGAGAGGACCGGGACGGACGAACCTCTAGTGCACCAGTTGTCTCACCAGGGGCACTGCTGGATAGCTACGTTCGGACAGGATAACCGCTGAAAGCATCTAAGCGGGAAACCTTCTCCAAGATCAGGCTTCTCACCCTCTAGGAGGGATAAGGCCCCCTGCAGAACACAGGATTGATAGGCCAGACCTGGAAGCTCAGTAATGAGTGTAGGGAACTGGCACTAACCGGCCGAAAACTTACCAACACAACCAATCGCAACCACTATCTGTCTCTCGGCATTTGTCGAGGGCACCACACCCCCCACCAACACAAATTTAAATAGAGTTACGGCGGCCACAGCGACAGGGAAACGCCCGGTCCCATCCCGAACCCGGAAGCTAAGCCTGTCAGCGCCGATGATACTGCCCTATTCGGGTGGAAAAGTAGGACACCGCCGAACACACAAAAACACCCCCATTCATTTGGGGGTGTTTTTGCATTTCCATTGCGCGAGCAGACGTAAACGCACCCGGGCGTGCGGG
>NZ_LZLS01000063.1 GCF_001673365.1 Mycobacterium asiaticum | reverse complement strand
CGGCGGACCCCCCGCGCCGCCGCAGTCCGGACCCATTCCGGCCCAAGTGCCGGCCTGGAACCAGGGACCGCATCCGGCACCGAAGCGCAACCCGTGGCCGATAGTGGCCGCCGTAGCCGTGGTGTTGGTCCTCGTCGTCGGCGGGATCATCGTCTGGGCGGTGATCCCGGACAAGAAAGATGTCAAGAAGAAGAAGCTCATCTCGGAGGAACGCCTGAGTTCGCTGTTGCTCAGTTCCTCAGAGATCAACTCGGTGATGGGTTCATCGACGATGCAACCCGGCAAGCCGATCACGTCGGTGGATTCCTCGCCGGCGAGTCTGTCGTTGATGGACTGCCAGGGAACGATGTATACCAGCCAGGCGCCGACGTATTCCGGTACCGGGTACACCGGGATCAGCAGCTTGGTGTCGTCCGAGCCGGGCGATGACTACGACCACTGGGCCAACCAGGCCGCGGTTACCTTCCCGACGACAGACAAGGCCGACGAGTTTCTGCAAACGCAGGTCGGCAAATGGAAAAACTGCGCCGGTAAGCAAATCACGGTCACCAGTAAGAGCAAGACCTTCCGGTGGACACTGGGCGAGCTGCAGGGTCAATCCCCGAAAATCACGCTGTCGATGACTCAGGAAGGGGCCAACGGCTGGGAGTGCCAGCGGGCCATGGGCGTGACGAACAACGTGGTCGTCGACGTCAAGGCGTGCGGATTTCAGATCACCAACCAGGGCGCCCAGATTGTCGACAAAATCGTCGCCAAGGCCGATGAAGAAACTTAGCGGCTAGCCGGACAGGTCCGGGCCCTGCGCGCGCAGGTCGTCGACGGCCGACATGGCGGTCCGCAACTTGGCCAGCCACTCCTCGGTGTGCTCACCGACCAGCTTCACCGACCAGGCCAGCGCATCGGCACGCGATCGCGCGACGCCAGCGTCGACCAGGGTGTCGAGAACCTGGCGTTCCGGCTGCTTGAGGCGCGTCATCACCGGCACCGCGATGTGGGTGAACAGAACCCGGTCACCGTTTACCTCCACGCCCCAGGAAACCTTGCGCCCGTAGCGATCCTGCGCTTCTTCGGCAATGTCCATTCGTTCGGCCCGGGTTTCTTCGCGGAATCGGGAGACCCGCCCCTCGGCCCGTGCGGAGCTTTCGCTTTCGTCGGCACCGCCCGACGCGGCCAACTTTCCTACGACGGTGATCTCCTCGCGGTCGACGATGACCGCCGGGTCGCCGTCGAACCAGGATTCAGGCAGCCGACCGGCGAACCACTCCGCGGCGCCGCTGGCGTCGGGTTGCTCAGCTTGCTGCCAACCGCCGGGACGGCCGTGACGCCGTCCATGATGATGTAGGTTCATGATTACATGATTACACCGTTATAGGTGTTAGCAAGTATTTTCGCCCTGTTTCGCCGGCGGCGAAATTCGGGCCCCGACGTACGCCAGGCTCTCCGCGGGTAGCTGACCCGCGCAAAAGCGTTGCCCTGAGTGCTTCGCAGTTGTATTTTTAGTAGCGAAGCAGGCCCGGAAGTGACCGAATCTCAAGAGCCGGAAGAAGGGTGAGAACCGGCCGCGTCAGACCCGCGTAAGACGGAGTCGGCAACGCACCCAACGAGTCACGCCGGGCCTGCCCATGTGCGCGGCGCTGCTAATCAGAGCTGGACGAGCCCCGCCGAATCCGAAACAACTTGGCTTCACTCTTGATGCCCTTGAGGCGACGCGCGCCGACGAAAGAGCCGCTGAAATCGGCGCCTTCGCGGACGGCTTCGAAGACCGCTTCGGTGACCAGCACCGTGCCCGGACGCGCCGCCCCGGTAACTCGGCTCGCCGCGTTGACGGGACTGCCGAACCAGTCGCCGGCCCTGCTGACCGCCATACCGGAGGCGACCCCAGCCCGAAGCCGCGGGAAGTCGCTGTCGGTGTCCACCGATTCCACCAACTTCAAAACGGTGTCCAGCAGGGGGGCGGGCGCGGGGCAGACGAACATCACCGCATCGCCGATCGTCTTGATAAACCGCACCGGCGGCGCGGTGAGATCACGGGCAAGGTCGGCTAACCGTCCCGCGAGCTGACTCAGTTCCTCGGCCGAGACCACCTCGCCGAGCTTGGTGAACCCGACGAGGTCGGCGAAGGCGACGAAGATGGGACGCGCGCCCGGCAGCGGCTTGCCCGCTGCTCGCTCGCCGGCATTGACCGCCTCGGTCTCCATCATGTGCCGCAAATGCATCAGCAACATGTCGTGGATCATCGGGCCGAGCAGCGGCGCAATCTCACTGACCAGCGCCTTCGATCCCTGCGCGATCTGCAGCTCGGTCGCACCCGGTCGGATGATCGCCGCCAGCGCGGTGTACCGCATGACTTCGGCCGCATGCGATAAGCCTTCGGCGAGCACCCGCACCACCGCCACCACCTGGTCGGGATCGAGCCCGAGGTCGACAAACCGCCGCGCATACGCGGCGGCCTCGCCGTCGGCGCGCATGTGGATGGCCGCATCCGGATCGTCCACGCGGGCCAGGCCGACGGCCCGCTGCACACGTTGCAGCAGCTCCAAGTCAATGCCGTGGCGCTCACTGATTTCGCGCGCAGACACGTAGGTGCCGTCGTCGCCGATCAGATGCCGCGAAGCCAGCAGCAAGGGCGGGTTGGTGTTTCGGATCTCCTCGGCACTGATGCCCTCGTCAAGCAGCCACCGCACCAGCTCGGCGCGCTCCACCCGCGCCTGGCCTTCGAGCCCCTCGAGCAGGTCGTCTAGGTCGTCTAAATCGTCTAGGTCGTCGGGTGTCATGAGACCGGCGGCCTGCGGTGTGCCCACGGACGGGCAGCTTCGATCTGCGCGGACAGCGACAGCAGCGTCGCCTCGTCATACGGTCGGCCTACCAGCTGCACCGACATCGGCAGACCGTCGTCGTCGAAGTCCCACGGCACCACGGCGGCCGGCTGGCCGGTCAGATTCCAAATCTGCTGGTAGGGCACCCGCTGCGCCACCAGCAACAGCGTGGAAACCCCGCCCCGACGCTGATACGCGCCGATACGGGACGGCCCGGCGGCGCAGCCCGGCGTGACCACCACGTCGACGTCCTCGAAGATCGACTGGATCCGCGTGTCCAGCCCCGTCTCGGCCGCGCGCAAAGCCGCCATGCGCCGGTCGGAGAAGAAGGAACCCAGCCGCGCGATGGATCGGGTACGTGGTTCGAGCCGCTCGGGATGGGCCTGGGCGTCCGCGTCGTCGCTGATGCCACGCAGGAAGCGGGGCAGATAGTTCGCGAGAATCGCGGCCGGAGGATAGTGCGGATCGCGATCGACCACGTCGTGACCGAGATCGCGAAGCAACGCGCCCGCCTGCTCGAGCGCGGTCAACTGGGCCCGGCCTACCCTGACCGGCATCGGGGTTGGGACCTTGGTGCTCAACGCAATTCGCAGCGGTCCCGGCTGGCGTGCCGCCGCGGCGGCGAACTCGCCCTCGGGACCAAGCACCGTGTTGGTCGCGTCCAGCAGCAACGCCGCGTCGCGCACCGAGCGCGCAATCGGTCCGTTGACACTGAGACCGTGCCAGGCTTCGTCATGCGGTTCCAATGAGACCCGGTCGCGCTGCGGCTTGAGCCCGAACAATTCACACCAGGTGGCCGGGATGCGGATCGAGCCGCCTCCGTCGGAACCCAGTGCCATCGCGGCCAACCCCGCCGCGACGGCAGCGGCGCTACCGCCGCTGCTGCCGCCCGGCGTGCGCCGCGGGTTCCAGGGATTTCGGGTGGCTCCGAACGTCAGCGACTCGGTGAAGGGCATGATCATCAGTTCCGGCACCGCTGTCTTGCCGATGATCACCGCACCCGCGGCGCGCAGTCGGCGGACCACCTCGGCGTCAGCGGTCACGGCCGGCCCGTGCGCACCGCTGCCGTAGGTCGTTACCTCACCCGCGACGTCGACGTCGTCCTTGATCGCAATCGGCACACCCAGCAGTGGCCGCCGCTCGCCGGCGTCCAGGCGTTGCTGGGCTTTCTCGGCCTCTTCGCGCGCGGCGTCGTACCGCACCACGCGGTAGGAACGCAGCTCGCTGTCCAGCCGTTCGATCCGCTCCAGATAGATCTCGAGGAGCGTCGGAGCGGTGACTTCACCGTCAGCCAGCATCCGTGCCTGTTCGGCCGCGCCGGCGAAAGCGAGATCGCTGGTGTCCACTGCCGCAGCGTATCCCGCACCGCAGTGGCGCCCGCGGTTGCTTGGGACCGGAGAAGTACGGTGGCGACATGTCCTGCGTGTTCTGTGCGATCGCCGCCGGGGAAGCTCCTGCCGTCCGGATCTACGAAGACGACAGCTACCTGGCGATCCTCGACATCCGACCGTTCACCCGCGGTCATACCCTGGTGATTCCCAAAGAGCACAGCGTGGACCTCGCGGACACGCCGCCCGACACGCTGGCCGGGATGATCACCCTCGGACAGCGCATCGCGCAGGCGGCCAAGGCGACCGAACTGGCCGACGCGACCAATATCGGGATCAACGACGGGCGCGCGGCCTTCCAGACGGTGTCGCACATTCACCTGCACGTGCTGCCGCGGCGCAACGGCGACAAGCTGTCGGTGGCTAAAGGACTGCTGATACGGCGGGACCCGGACCGCGAGGACACCGGGCGCATCCTGCGCGACGCACTGAATCGGGGCGCGGCAACCGCGTAAACGTGGGCCTTCGTGGCAATAATTGGACAATCGGTACTGAATTTGCGTCAATAACATACCGAAAGTCAGTCCATAGCCAGGGGTAGCGGTCTATCCTATGAAGGCGTGGCGGTGAAGCTCCGGGTAGTTCGCCGTTTTTAGTGCGGGCTGCGAGCTGGAGCGAAAGATGAAGCGCTGGACGGGAAAGCCCTGCCCGTTCACCACGCTGACCATGGGAGTCAGTGGTGCCGTGGTCGGTGGATATGCGCTGGCCGCGGCGCTGGTTATCGCCTCCTCGATCTGGGGTTGGCAGGGTCCGTATGCGACCCGACCCGCCGTTCAGGTGGTGACGGTGCTCTGCCTGGCCTTCACGGCCTCCTGTGCAGCCCGCGCCGCTCGCTACTCCGAAGGACGGCGGCGGGCCGGCTGGCTGGCGCTCGTGATCGCGCTGACGGGCTGGGGCGTAGGCGAGGTCATCTGGGCGGTCTTGGACGTGCGGCCCGAAGTAGAGCACGCCAGTCACCCTGCCGCGACCGAGATCGTGCTGCTGCTGTATCCGATCGGCGTCTTCGCCTGCATGTTGTTGCTGTCGAACACCGACGGGCACAACATGCGGCGACTGGTGCTGGACGGCGTCATCGTGGCCACCTCGCTGTTCGTGGCGGCGTGGGTATTCGTGTTGGACGAACTGCTTCGCACCAACAGCCGCTCGCGGCCCACCACAGTGGTGCACGTCGTCGCCGACATCTTGCTCATGACGACTGCGATCCTGATCTTGTCGCGCGGCCAGCCCAGCGGGCGGCGAAGCCTGACCCTGCTCGCCGGCGGAGTCACGACCATCATGCTGGCCGACATGCTGGTGCTCTTCCAGACCGGAGTCGGCAGCTACCACAGCGGCGACCTGGTCGATGTGAGCCGGGTGGCCGGCTTGGGATTGTTGGCGTTGGCGGGCCTGGTCAGCGTGCGGGAACCGCGCGTCGTGACCACTCAGGACGAGATCTCTTCGCGGGTGCGGCTGTGGCTGCCTTATCTGCCGCTGGTGTTGGCCGCCGTGGTCGGCCTTGGTCACGCGTTACGCATGATGCGGCACGGGCCGTTGCTGGCCGGATTGGGCGTCCTGGTCGCCGCCGTGCTGGCCCGGCAACTGGTGGTGCTCGTCGAAAATCAGGGCCTGCTGACCGAAGTGGCCCGAGAAGCGTTCCGGGACAGCCTGACCGGGCTGGCCAACCGCGCCAATTTCCTGCACACCTTGGAGCAGGCCGTCTCCCGTCGGAACAAAGAAGCTACCCCCATCGCGGTGATGTGCCTGGATCTCGACAACTTCAAATCGGTCAACGACGCCCTGGGCCACCCTGCCGGTGACGAACTTCTCGTCCGGGTCGCCGGGCGGCTGACCGCCGCGTTGTCCGAGAACGGCACGGTCGCGCGCCTTGGCGGCGACGAGTTCGCGGTGCTGATCGAAGGTCCGGCCGAGGAATCGCACGCGGCCGCACAACGCGTCCTGGAGTCCTTCGACACTGCCATCGTGATCGACGGCGTTCCGTTGACGGTCCGCCCCAGCATTGGGTTCACGGTGGCCGCCGGCGACTCGAACTGCACCGTCGACGAGCTACTCCGACACGCCGACCTGGCCATGTACGCCGCCAAACGCGAAGGCGGACAATGCATCCGCAGCTTTGTGCCGGATCTCCCGCTCCCCTACGCGGTGCCCGAACTGGCCGACTCGTCCATATCAGGGCTGCCGAGCATCCTCGAAACCGAGTTCGACGACGGCCGGCGCGGCCCCGGCGCGTTCGGTGCAGCCGGCTCGGCGAATGCGGCCGCACTGGCACGGACCATCAAACCGCTTGCCGCCCTGCGCGCTGACGGGGCCAAGTCGTCGCCAGACGAACCACCCGACCTGCCATCCGGCATGCGCTGGCCACCGATCTCTGTCCGAATAAGCTTGGGCCTCTTGGCCATTGGCGTACTGGTCTTTGCGGCGACCTGCCTACCGCACCCCACCGCCGATCACTCCCCGTTCTTCGCCAACGTGTTCTACCCGGCGTTGAACCTGTTTGCGGCCGCGTTGATCGGCTATCGCGCCTACCGCGTCCGCACGGATCGTGCGGCGTGGACGGTCATCGCGCTCGGCACCGCGATTTCGGCGCTGGGCGACGTCATCTACGCCAAGTGGGTGCCCGACGGTCAGTCACCGTCGATTGCCGACCCGGCCTATCTGGCCTTCTACCCACTGGCCTACGCCGGGCTATTGCTGCTTATGCGGACCCGCCTGAAACGGGTGCCCGTCTCGATCCGACTCGATTCGCTGGTGTGCGGGCTGGCCATGGCCTCTGTCGCCGCGGCGCTGACGGCCGGGCCCATACACGCCGCAACCATGCGCGCCCCGGCCACCGTACTGGTCGGCCTGATCTATCCGTGGTCTGATCTGATCCTGTTGGCGCTGGCGGCCGGAATGCTGCCAATCCTGGGCTGGCGCAACGAGTTCCGGTGGGGACTGCTGGTGCTCGGATTCTTTTTGTTCGCTGCCGCCGACACGGCATATTTGTTCGAGACCGCGGCCAGCGACTACCGGGTCGGCACGATGCTCGACGCTTTCTGGCCGGTTTCTGCTCTACTCATCGCGACGGCCGCCTGGACGGCTTGGTCCTCGACACCGCCGTTGGCCAAACGTGGACTCGGCGCCTACGCCGCCCCGGTGGCATGCACCATCGTCGCGTTGTCCGTGACCGCCGTGAGCCACCAATCACCTGTTGCCCCAACGTTGGCCGCGTTGAGCCTGATCGCCGTCGCGGCCCGGTTCTCGGTGACCTTCCGGGAAGTCGCCATGCTGGCCGAGAGCCACAAGCTGGCCATGACCGACGGATTGACGACGCTGCCGAATCGTCGCTCGCTAGCAACGGCGCTGACCGAAGTGCCGGTCTCTCGGCCATCGGGTCCCGTTATCGCACCGTCGTTGACCACCCGGGCGCCGGCCCGCCGGGCGTTGCTGCTGCTACAGCTCCACGAGTTCACCGAACTCACCGACTCGGTCGGGATCCGCTTCAGTGACGAATTGCTCTGTCAGGTCGCAAATCGACTGTCGCAGAACGTACGTCGCGAAGACCTGCTGGCTCGAGCCGGCGAGAACGAATTCGCGATACTACTTGCCGAGGGAGCGGATCTCGTTGCGGCACGGGCCCAAGCGGGCCGCTTGCTCGAAGCGTTGAGCGAGCCGTTCGCTCTGGACCCGATGACAGTTCAGGTGGATGCCCGCATCGCCATTGCGCTGTATCCGGACCACTGCGACCATCCGCAGGAACTGCTCAACCACGCCGAGATGACACTTCCGCACGCCAGATCCGCCAAAGGCAAGATCGCGGTGTACGACTCGGCTTTCGAGTTGTATCGCGAGAACGACCCCAACCTGATCGAGGAGCTTCGGGCTGCGCTCGCCGACGGGACCGAGTTGACGTGCCACTACCAGCCCAAGATCAACGCAGCTGACGGCAGCGTGCACAGTGTCGAGGCGCTGTTGCGCTGGCACCATCCCAGCCGGGGCCTGCTGCTACCCGAAGAATTTCTGCCCGCGGCAGAGCGCGCCGGACTGATGCGCAAGATAGCCAACCGCACCGTCAACCTTGCCCTCGACCAGGTTCAGTCCTGGCGCGAACACGGCATGCCGCTGACCGTCGCGGTAAACCTCTCGACGACGAACCTGCTCGACCTCGATCTGGTCAGCACCGTAGCCCAACTCCTGCAGTCCCATGGTTTGCCCGCCGACGAGCTCATTATCGAGATCACCGAGAGCACGCTGGTCGACTCGGCGCGGTCCCGCAACACCGTCGCCGCGCTGCAGCGCCTCGGTGTCCGCATCTCACTGGACGACTACGGCACCGGATGGTCGTCATTGGCGCGGCTGCAAGACGTTTCGGTCGACGAGCTCAAACTGGACCGGGTGTTCGTGGCGCGGCTTGCGCAGGATCCGCGCTCGGTGGCCATCGTGCGGTCCACAGTGGCGCTCGCCGAAAGCCTCGGCGCCGACCTGGTTGCCGAAGGCGTTGAAGACGCAGCCACGTTGCGGGCACTGCGCCAGTACGGTTGCACCATCACCCAAGGGTTCGTGCACACCCCGCCGTTGCCGGCCAATGACCTGCGGAACTGGATACGCGACAACGCGCCTGATCACGCTTCGAGCAAGGTGCGGCGAGACCGCGTCACCGAATCAGAACAATTCCTTGGCCAGTAACTCCAGGGTGGCCACCCGGGCGGGTGCCGTCGCTGGGTCAGTGCCGCGGCGAGCGGACGCCACCGGGTGCACCATCACCTCGTCCACGCCGAACCGTTCGGCCAGAGCACGCACCTGCTCAGCGGCCTCGGCGGGTGAGCCGACGACTGCGCGCTGCAGTCCGCTGTCCACGATGCGCTGCTGCTGTGGCGTCAACGTGGCCTGCTGAGCATCTTCGACCAACTGCACCTGCCCCAGCGGCTGTCCGGTGCGCAAGCGCGCCATCATCTGCAGGTTGGGCAGCATCAATGCCGTTGCCTCGTCCCGTGTTTCGGCTACCGCAGCATTGACCGTCAGGAACGTCACCGGCTCTTCAGCCAAGTCGCTGGGCCGGAAATTTCGCCGGTAGTGCTGCAGCGCCTCCTCGGTGCCCTGGCCCGAGAAGTGATGGGCGAACACGTACGGCAGACCCTTGGCGGCGGCCAGATGCGCCGAGTACATCGACGACCCCAGCAGCCACAACCGCGGTTCGCTGGTCGCGGCCGGCGTGGCCTTGAGGGTGTAATCCCCTGAGCGCAACTCCACCCGCACCCCGCGAGCGCTCATCAGCGCGGCCACGTCGTCGAGGTACTGGGGGAAATTCTCGATGTCGGTGTCGTCGCGGCCGCCGCGCAACATGTACGACGTGACCGGGTCGGAGCCGGGCGCGCGGCCGATACCGAGGTCGATACGTCCCGGGGCCGCCGCCTCCAGCAACGCGAATTGCTCGGCCACCGCCAGCGGGGCGTGGTTGGGCAGCATCACCCCACCCGATCCGAGCCGCAACTGCTCGGTCTGCGCGGCCAAATACGCGATCAGGACCGGCGGGCTGGTAGCGCCCACCGAAGGCATGTTGTGGTGCTCGGCGACCCAATAGCGCGTGAAGCCAAGCCGATCCGCGGTCTGCGCCAGCGAAACCGTAGCCGCCAGCGCATCCCGGGTCGACTGGTCGGTGCGCACCGGCACCAGATCAAGAACGGAAAGACGCACGACCTGATCAACGCTCTTGGCTGGGTGGATGTTCCCGCGTGACGCTCGGCGAGCGTCACGCTGGGGTGACCCTAGGCGGCGACGGCCACGCTGGCGTGACGCTCGGCGAGCGTCACGTTGGGGTGACCCTAGGCGGCGACGGCCACGCTGGCGTGACGCTCGGCGAGCGTCACATTGGGGTGACCCTAGGCGGCGACGGCCACGCTGGCGTGACGCTCGGCGAGCGTCACGCCGAGGATCAGTAGTTGAGCAACGTGAAGGAGTTGACGATCAGGTCGAACTGCTCCTGCGAGATGGGCGCACCACCCGGGATGCTGTCGCTGGCCAGGAACTGCGTGCGTTCGGTGTAGGCGTGAAAACGCTTGAAATAGTTGGCAAATCCGAGCCCGTGGTCGGTGCGCGCCAATTTGAGTTCGCCGGCCAGCACGGTGGCACCCAATAAGGCAAGGCTGGTCCCCTGCCCCGACAACGGCGAAGCGCAGTAGGCGGCATCGCCGACCAGTGCCACCCGCCCGATCGACCAGTGATCCATCACGATCTGCGACATCTCGTCGAAGTAGAAATCCGGCGAGGACCGCATCAACTCCAGCAGTTGCGGCCGTATCCAGCCGTCGTCGGCCATCCGACGTTCCAACTCGGCGAACTGAGCCGCGGTGTCGCGGTAGTCGACGCGCAAGTCGGGATCCATGAACCCGAGCATGGCGCGCGCCTCGGAGTTGCGGCGCGTGCTGTAAATACCGGCCATGGTGCTATCGCCGTAGTGCCACTTCTGCCAGTAGTCCAAATCCAAGAAGTTGGGCACCGTGAAGATCGCCGCGAACGTCCCGAGTCGCTTGATGAAGCGGTCTTCGGGTCCGAAAGCCAGTCTGCGCACATTGGAATGCAAGCCGTCGGCACCGATCACCAGATCGAAGCTGCGTGGATCTGAATTTTCGAAGGTGACCTCGGCCGCGGGTCCGAGGTTGTCCAGCGTGACGATACTGTCGTCGAACAGGAATTCAGTCTTCAATTTCGTTTCGTCATAAAGCAATTCGACCAGATCGTCGCGCAACAACTCGATGTCGGCATTGTTGATCGGCCCGCCGGTCGGCGTCGACTCGGTGTCCTGGGACAGTTCGTTGCCGTCGCGATCAACCACCGAGGAGCCCCGGATTCGCGTCTTGCAATCCTCGGCGGCGGCCCGCAAACCCATGCGGTCCAGCACTTCCAGCGCCGGGCCGCGCACGTCGATGGCCTGTCCGCCCGGTCGCAGCCCGGGGTAGCGCTCCACCACGGTGACCGAATAACCGTTGCGTTCCAGCCAAAAGGCCGCGGTAAGCCCCGCGACACTGGCCCCGGAAACCAGCACTGACTCCACCATTACCTGATTCCTGCCAGCCTCTTCGCGTCCTGGAAGACGCCGTCGAGCATTGCCGGAGTCAACTTACCCGTGAACATGTTCTGTTGGCTCGGGTGGTAGCAGCCCAAGACCAACACCCCCGACGGCATCTCGGCCAGCGCGCCGTGACCGAACTTCGGCTTGCCGGGTCCGGCACCGGCCAGTCGTAGCGCAATCCGCCAGGCGAAGCCTCCCAATGCGACCAACACCCGCACGTGCGGGGACACCAGGCGCCATTCGGCATCCAGCCAGGACGCACAGGTGTCCCGTTCGGCCGGCGTCGGGGCATTGGCCGGCGGGGCGCAGCGAACTGGCGCGACAAGGCGAATCTGCTTGGCCCGCAACCCATCTGCCGCATCGACGCTCGTCGGTTGGTTCACCAGCCCGGCGCGATACAGCGCGGCGTACAACTGGTCGCCGGATCGGTCGCCGGTGAACATCCGGCCGGTTCGGTTGGCTCCGTTCGCGGCGGGCGCCAGACCCACGATCAACAGCCGGGGCCGCTCGGCTCCCCAGCCCGGCACCGGACGACCCCAATACGGCTGGTCGGCGAAGGCGCGCCGTTTGGTGACGGCAACCTCCTCGCGCCAGGCGACCAACCGGGGACAGGCCCGGCACATGCTGCTGGCGGCGTCGAGTTCGGTGATCGAGCCCGCTTCGCAAGCCAACGCGGCCGCCGCTGCGGAATCCGCGGCGACCGGGGTCTGCGGCGTCGCCACGTCACCGGGCCAGCCGGTGCCCGGCGGCACCGGGGAATCGAACGGGCGGCCGGTGCGGGGATGGAAAAACACACGACCATCCTGCACGGCCAGCAGAAAATCGGTGGTTGCGATGACGGTTTGGGGCTAGATTCAGCCGCGATATCCGATGCGCAACAAGAGCCGCGGCCCGGCAATTCTGGTCCTGTTCGCCACGCTGATGGCGTGCGCGGGCGACGGCGTTTCACTGGTCGCCTTTCCGTGGTTGGTGCTGCAGCGGCAAGGTAGCGCTGGACAGGCGTCAATCGTGGCCGGCGCGACGACGCTGCCGCTGGTGTTCTCCACATTGCTGGCCGGCACCGCGGTGGACTACTTCGGCCGTCGACGGGTCTCGATGGTCGCCGACGCACTGTCGGGAGCGGCGGTGGCCGGGGTGCCGCTGGTGGCGTGGGCGTTCGGCGCCGATGCGGTCAACACCGCCGTGCTGGCGATGCTGGGCGCGTGCGCGGCCGCGTTCGATCCGGCCGGGATCACCGCGCGCCAGTCGATGCTGCCCGAAGCGGCCGCCCGGGCGGGTTGGTCGCTGGACCGGGTCAACAGCATCTACGAGGCGATCCTCAACCTGGCCTTCATGGTCGGCCCCGGTCTGGGCGGCTTGATGATCGCGACGGTGGGCGGCATCACCACGATGTGGATCACCGCCGGAACGTTCGCGTTGTCCATTGCAGCGATTTCGGTGCTGCGTCTTGAAGGTGCCGGTACGCCGCTGCACGCCACCCGCCCGGACGGGCTGAGGTCGGGAATCGTCGAAGGGCTGCGGTTCGTGTGGAGCTTGCGGGTGCTGCGCACACTTGCCCTGATCGACCTCACGGTCACCGCGCTGTATCTGCCGATGGAAAGCGTGCTGTTTCCCAAGTACTTCAGCGACCGCAATCAACCGGGGCAGCTGGGTTCAGTTTTGATGGCGCTCTCGCTGGGCGGCCTGGTGGGGGCTCTTGGTTACGTCGCGCTGGCGCAACGGGTGTCGCGGCGCACCATCATGCTGACGGCGGTGTTGACGCTTGGGGTGGCAGCGACGGTCATCGCTTTGTTGCCGCCACTGCCGGTGATCCTGGCGCTGGTCGGATTGGTGGGCCTGGTTTACGGGCCGATCCAACCGATCTACGCCTACGTGGTGCAGACCCGTGCACCGACGCACCTACGCGGCCGGGTGGTGGGGGTGATGACCTCGTTGGCCTATGGCGCCGGGCCGCTGGGGTTGTTGCTGGCCGGCCCGTTGACCGACGCCGCCGGACTGCAGGTGGCATTTTTCGCACTGGCGTTGCCGATCGTGGTGACCGGGGTGCTGTGCGTCCCGCTGCCGTCGTTGCATGAACTGGACCGCGTGGCCGAACCGGCCATCGAGGCTGCGATGCGGTCTGCGACGTAGGATCGGCCCGGTGGACGCGCTGGCAGACCTGATCGCCGAACTGCCCGACGGGATGGTGGTCACCGATCCCACGGTGACCGAGGGCTACCGGCAGGATCGTGCGTTGGATCCCGCAGCGGGCAAGCCCCTGGCGGTAGTGCGACCGCGGCACACCGAAGAGGTACAGACCGTGTTGCGGTGGGCGGCGGCGCATCGGGTTGCGGTGGTGACGCGAGGAGCCGGCAGCGGCTTGTCCGGCGGCGCGACGGCGGTGGATGACGGGATCGTGTTGTCGACGGAGAAGATGCGCGACATCACCGTCGACCCGGTCACCCGCACCGCGGTATGCCAGCCGGGACTGTTCAACTTTGAGGTGAAGCAGGCCGCCGCTGAACACGGTCTGTGGTACCCGCCGGACCCGTCGTCGTACGAGATCTGCAGCATCGGCGGCAACATCGCCACCAATGCGGGCGGTCTGTGCTGCGTGAAGTACGGCGTCACCACCGACTACGTGCTGGGCATGCAGGTGGTGCTGGCCGACGGCACCGCGGTGCGGCTGGGCGGTCCGCGCCTGAAAGATGTTGCGGGACTTTCCCTTACCAAACTGTTCGTGGGCAGCGAGGGGACCCTGGGCGTCGTCACGGAGGTGACGTTGCGGCTGCTGCCGGCCCAGAACGCGTCCAGCATCGTGGTGGCCAGCTTCGCTTCGGTGGAGGCCGCGGTCGAGGCCGTGCTGGGGGTCAGCGCGCGACTGCGGCCCTCGATGCTTGAGTTCATGGATCAGGTGGCGATCAACGCGGTCGAGGACACGCTGCGCATGGACCTGGACCGCTCGGCGGCGGCCATGCTGGTGGCCGGTTCCGACGAACGTGGCCGCGGTGGTGCCGAGGACGCCGAGGTGATGGCCACGGTGTTTGCCGAAAACGGTGCAACGGAAGTGTTTTCGACCGACGACCCGGATGAGGGCGAGGCGTTCGTGGCGGCCCGGCGGTTCTGCATTCCGGCAGTGGAGGCCAAAGGTTCGCTGTTGTTAGAAGACGTCGGGGTGCCGTTGCCGGCGTTGGGCTCGCTGGTGACCGGGATTGCGCGTATTGCTTCGGAGCAAGACCTGATGATCTCGGTGATCGCCCACGCCGGTGACGGCAACACCCACCCGTTGCTGGTGTTCGACCCTTCTGACGCCGCGATGGCCGAGCGCGCCCAGGTGGCCTACGGCGAAATCATGGATCTGGCCGTCGGGCTCGGCGGGACGATCACCGGGGAACACGGGGTGGGCCGGTTGAAGCGGCCGTGGTTGGCCGACTATCTCGGACCTGACGTGATGGACCTGAACCGGCGGATCAAGGACGCGCTGGACCCGTTGGGCATCTTGAACCCGGGCTCGGGGATCTGAGCCCGTCTTTCTTTCGCCGAGCGTGAAGCTAGTTTCACGTTCGGCGTCGAACGTGAAACTAGCTTCACGCTCGGCGGTTTGACATTGCACGAGTGCTGTCGTACCAATGAGACATGAAAGCAAGATTGTCTTATCCGGTCAAGTTTGTCCTGGCCACCGCCGAGACCTGGCCGAACCCATGGCCGATGTACCGGGCCCTACGCGATCACGACCCGGTGCACCATGTGGTGCCGACGGAACGCCCCGACGAGGACTACTACGTGCTGACCCGGCACGCCGACGTGTGGGCGGCCGCGCGCGACCACCAGACGTTCTCCTCGGCGCAGGGCCTCACTGTCACCTACGGCGACCTGGACATGATCGGGTTGCGAGACAACCCGCCGATGGTCATGCAGGACCCGCCGGAGCACACCGCATTCCGCAAACTGGTGTCGCGCGGGTTCACCCCGCGGCAGGTGGAGGCCGTCGAGCCTAAGGTGCGCGAGTTCGTCGTCGAACGCGTCGAGAAAATTCGCGCCCGCGGCGAAGGCGACATCGTCAGCGAGTTGTTCAAGCCGCTGCCGTCGATGGTCGTCGCTCATTATCTCGGTGTGCCCGAAGAGGATTGGGCGCAGTTCGACGGCTGGACCCAGTCAATCGTCGCGGCCAACACCGCCGAGGGCGGCATCGCCGCGGCCTTCGAGACGGTTGGGGAGGCCGTCGGGACGATGATGGCCTACTTCACCGCGCTGATCGAGCGTCGCCGCACCGAGCCTGAAGACGACACGATCTCGCATCTGGTGGCCGCCGGCGTCGGCGCGGACGGGGACATTGCGGGCATCCTGTCGATCCTGGGCTTCACCTTCACCATGGTGACCGGGGGCAACGACACTGTAACCGGAATGCTCGGTGGCTCAATGCCTTTGCTGTACGAGCGGCCCGACCAGCGCCAGCTGCTGGTGGACGATCCCGGTCTCATCCCGGACGCGGTGGACGAACTGCTGCGGGTCACCTCTCCGGTGCAGAACCTGGCCCGCACCACCACGCGCGACGTGACGGTCGAGGGCGTCACCATCCCGGCCGGCCGCCGGGTCCTGCTGGTGTACGCCTCGGCCAACCACGACGAGCGCCAATACGGT
This sequence comes from Mycobacterium asiaticum, assembly GCF_001673365.1. Lineage (GTDB taxonomy): Bacteria > Actinomycetota > Actinomycetes > Mycobacteriales > Mycobacteriaceae > Mycobacterium > Mycobacterium asiaticum_A. The sequence continues at coordinate 5,836 of NZ_LZLS01000063.1, read as the reverse complement.
GACAACGCAGGCGAACTCGACATTACCCGTCGTCCGCGCAACATCCTGACCTTCAGCCACGGCGCGCACCATTGCCTGGGCGCCGCCGCGGCACGGATGCAGTCCCGGGTAGCACTGAGCGAATTGCTCAGCCGCTGCCCGGATTTCGAGGTCGACGTGCCCAACATCGTCTGGTCCGGCGGCAGTTACGTGCGACGTCCGCTGTCGGTACCGATTCGGGTAAACACCTGATGGCGGGCGACTGGCTGGGCGAACAGCGCACCGAGGTCGCCGCCGACCGGATCCTCGACGCCGCCGAGCGGCTGTTCACCGAGCGTGACGCGACTTCGGTCGGCATGAACGAAATCGCCAAGGCCGCAGGGTGTTCCCGCGCGACGCTGTACCGCTATTTCGACAGCCGCGAGGCGCTGCGCACCGCCTACGTGCATCGTGAGACGCATCGGCTCGGGCCTGCGATCCTGCAACGGATCGAGCGCATTGAAGATCCCCGCGAGCGGCTGGTCTCGGGCATTACCGCCACCTTGCGGATGGTCCGCGAAAACCCTGCGCTGGCAGCGTGGTTCGGATCGGGTCGGTTGCCGATCGGGGGGGAGATGGCCGGACAGTCCGAGGTAATCATCGCGCTGATGTCGGGTTTCCTGAGTTCGCTGAGCCCCGCCGATTCGGCCGCCATCGAACGCCGCGCTCGTTGGTTGGTGCGGGCGATCATCTCGATGCTGATGTTCCCTGGCCACGATGAGGCCGACGAGCGCGCGATGATCGAGGAGTTCGTGGCCCCGGTCGTGGTGCCGAGCAGTCCTAAAAGCACCCATTTCGTGCCGAAATAGGGTCTGCTCGGCAACTAACGCACGCGGGTACAGCGGTGCAGCACCCAGGCCAGCGGGATGGTCACCGCCACCGTGGCGACGAAAAGGTTCAGCATCGGACCGGTGTAGACGTGGGCCCGCACGATGTAGACCATGGCGAACTCCATGGTCACCAGATGGATCAGGAATATCTCGTAGGAGATTTCGCCCAGCCACACCATCGGCCTGCTGGCCAACAGCCGCGAGTACCAGCCACGGTCGCCGAGTGCCAGCGGCGCGACCGCCAGGGTGGCGATCACCGTGTAGAAAACGGTCTTCCACAGTGCCTCGGGCAGCGACTTCGGCGAGGTAGTGGGCGCGCCCGCGATCGGAGTGGAGACGATGAAGTAGCAGATGACCGCCAGCGGGATGGCCACGAAGCCGTAGCTGCGCACACCCATCGCCTGCAGCACCGTCAGCAACATGCCGCCCAGGAACCAGGCCAGATATGTGGGCAGCCACAGGCGCGCTCCATCGGGAAAGAAGCGATCGATGTGCACCAGGATCAGCCATCCCGGACTAATCAACATCAGCGCCGAGATGACCGCTACCAGCACCTTGGGCTGCCACCGGCGCCGGCACAGCAACACCAGCAACAGGTAGGCCAGCAGCGGCAGCAGCAGGTAAAACGACGCCTCGACCGCCAAACTCCACATCTGGGTCAGGCCCTGATGTAGGTACTTGCCCAAGTAGCCGTCGGTGTAGATCTGAGTCAGGGTGAGATTGCGGATCAGGCCCAGCCAGCTGTGCCCTGGGTTGGGTCCGGCCTCGCGGAAGTGGTAGAGCACGTAGGCGATCAACACGGTGACGACGTAGGCGGGCATGATGCGCCGAACCCGGTGCCGGGCATAGCGAGTCAGTGACGGCCAGGGGGCGCCGACGGCGGCAGATTGCACCCAGGGACGAAATAGCAGGAAGCCGGACAGGACGAAGAAGATCGGGACGCCGATCTCCATCCGGGAACCGACCAGACCCCAGTAGCCGTGGGTGTACTTGCCGGTGGTGTAGGCCGCGTGGGTGCCGACCACCAGTAGCGCCGCGACGGCTCGGACACCGGTGAGCGATGCGACCCGGTCGACGCCGGAGGTCTGCTCGAGACCGCCCTGAGCGTCCTCGGCTTTGGACAGGGTCATCGGTCGTGTTTCCGGCGTGGCCGGCCGCCGTCCCGCGGTGTCCGACCCTTATCGGACTTGCGGTCGGGTCGAAGGTTGATCAGTACACCCGAGATACGGGTTTGTTCAAGCTTTTTCAGCACCGCCCTGGGCAGCTTCGCCGGCAGCTCGACCAAGGAGAAGTCGGGACCGATGGCGATATGCCCGAAATCGCTTCGGTGCAAACCTCCCTCGTTGGCGATGGCTCCCACGATAGCCCCCGGGCCGATCTTGTGCCGCTTACCCACATCAATTCGGTACGTGGTGAAAGCTCGTGTCTGTCTTGGTTTTTCGGACCTCTCACGACGTTCGTCGCGATCCCGCCGCTCCCGGCGTTCCGGCGGCGGATCCGGTGCCAACAGGAATGCCTCCCCGTCACGCGACTGCAGAGCCAGCGCCGCGGCGATGTCGGCCATGGGCACGTCGTGCTCGCGTTCGTAGTCCTCGACCAACCTGCGGAACAGTTCGATCCCGCTGCCGCCGAGAGCGTCGGTGATGGAGTCGGCGAACTTCGCCACGCGTTGGGCGTTGACATCCTCGACGGTGGGCAGCGTGGCCTCGGTAAGTGTTTGCCGCGTGGCCTTTTCGATTGCCTTGAGCAGATGTCGCTCGCGCGGGGAAACGAACAGCAGTGCGGCTCCCGAGCGTCCGGCCCGGCCGGTGCGTCCGATTCGGTGCACGTAGGACTCGGTGTCGTGCGGAATGTCGTAGTTCAGCACGTGCGAGATCCGCTCGACGTCCAGGCCGCGAGCCGCGACGTCGGTGGCAACCAGGATGTCGATTCCTTTAGGCCCACCGTCTCGCAGCGCTGTGATGGTGCGCTCGCGCTGCCCCTGGGCAATGTCACCGTTTATGGCAGCCGCGGAAAACCCTCGGGCACGAAGCTTTTCGGCCACCTCCTCGGTGGCCTGCTTGGTGCGGACGAAGACGATCATCGCCTCGAAGGGTTCGACCTCGAGAACCCGGGTCAGCGCGTCCATCTTGCGCGGACCCGCCACCTGGATGTAACGCTGCGAAATGTTTTCGGCGGTGGCCGTTTTCGCTTTCGAGGTGACTTCCAATGGATCGTGCAGATATTTGGTGGTGATCTTGCGGATCGCCGGCGGCATAGTCGCTGAAAACAGGGCCACCTGTTTGTATTCCGGGGTCTCGGACAGGATGCGGTCGACTTCCTCGGCGAAGCCCATGGTGAGCATCTCATCGGCCTCGTCGAGCACCAGGTAGTCGACCCGCGACAGATCCAGCGTTCCGCGTTCCAGGTGGTCGATGACCCGGCCGGGGGTTCCCACCACCACATGTGCCCCGCGCCGCAGTCCGGCCAGCTGTACGCCGTAGGAAGCCCCGCCGTAGATCGGCAACACGTTGAGTTGCGGCAGATGTGCCCCGTAGCGGCTGAACGCTTCGGCCACTTGGAGGGCGAGTTCTCGGGTGGGAGCCAGCACCAATGCCTGGGTGGCTTTGCTGGCGACGTCGATCTTGGACAGGATCGGCAGCGCGAATGCGGCTGTCTTGCCGGTGCCGGTCTGCGCCAGACCGACCACGTCCGAACCCGCCATCAGCGCCGGAATGGTTGCGGCCTGGATTCCTGTCGGCGACTCATAGCCGACCGCAGCGATCGCACGCGCTACGTCGGGATGAATGTGCAGGTCGGCGAACGTCTCGGGGGGCTCCATTTGACTAGGGAGTCTAGCCAAGCCCGCAGTGCAAGCCGCGCTGCGGCGATTACTTCAGCCCGTGGCGGCCTTTCTTGCCGGCTTGCTCTCCGGCAGCGCCACCAACTCCGCCGGCGCCGTTTGTGGTGCCGTACCCGCCGTTGCCGCCGTTTCCTCCGTTGCCGGTCTGATCGGCGTCGCCGCCTCTGCCACCGACGCCGCCCTTCCCGGTTCCAGGCGATGCGGTGCCGCCCGCACCGCCGTCGCCGGCGTTACCGTATTGGCCAGAATCGCCGCCGTCGCCGCCGGCACCGCCGTTGACGCCGAGCCCGCCGGCGCCGCCCCCACCGCCGAAACCGAATTGCGAGCCGGCGTCACCTCCCGCACCGCCGACACCCCCGGTGCCGCGAGCCGAATACCCGCCAGTGCCGCCGTGCCCGCCACTTCCGATGGGCCCGCTGGCGTTGCCGCCAGCGCCGCCAGCGCCGCCCGTTTGGATGCCGCTGCCGCCGGCACCGCCGTTGCCGCCAGGAGCGAACTGTCCGCCGACGCCACCCGCACCGCCGGTTCCGCCGGTGACGGTGCCCATGCCGCCGGTACCGCCGTTGCCACCAGCCCCTAACAGTCCGCCAGCCCCGCCGGCGCCGCCATTTCCTGCGACGCCCGCGAGCGGACCGCCGGTAACGCTGGAGCCGCCGCCGTTGCCGCCGTTGCCACCCAGACCGAAGATCCCGCCGGCCCCGCCGGTACCGCCTCCGCCGCCGGGGGCCGCGTATCCGTAGCCGCCGCTCCCGCCGGCTCCGCCGCTGCCGAACCAGCCGCCCGATCCGCCGTTGCCGCCGGTCTGTCCTGCTATTTGACGACCGAAAGCGCCGGAGCCCCCGGCGCCGCCTGATCCCATCAGTAACCCGCCGGTCCCGCCATCTGCTCCACTGCCCGGCGCCGCGTTGGCGCCGTTGCCGATCAGGGGGCGCCCAAGCAGCAGTTCGCTCGGTGCATTCAGCGGTGCCAGAGTCTGTTGCAGCGATCCGATGGGGATCGCGCCGCCGCTGCCGGCACTGCCGGTGGCGCCCGTCAGGCTCAAACCCCCGTTGCCGCCATTGCCCGCGGTGCCGATCATTGAGCCGGCGCCGCCGGTCCCGCCGTTGCCTCCATAGCCGGGTGACCCACCGGCATATCCGCCTTCGCCACCGGCCCCGCCGAAGCCGAATGCGGTTCCGGCGGCCCCGCCGTTGCCACCGGTTCCGCCCTGGAAGTTTCCGAATCCGCCAACGCCCCCGGTGCCGCCATCGCCATACATGGTGCCGGCATTGCCACCTGCCCCACCGGTACCGCCGGTGGTCCCGCCGCCGCCGACGCCGCCTGCACCGCCGAAGCCGAATCGGCCAGAGGCGTTGCCTCCGGCACCGCCGGACCCGCCGGTGCCGTCGCTGCCGCCGAGCTGGGTGTTGCTGCCGAAACCGCCGTTGCCACCCGTGCCGCCGGTGCCGAACTCGCCGGCGTCCCCGCCATTGCCGCCTGCCCCTCCGACGCCGATGTCGTTTCTCACTGTGGTGCCTGAGGCGTTGGGTTTGGCCGTGCGAGAGTTGAGCGGGATAGGGTCAACGATCACCGCGGCAAACGTCCTCGCGGCCGGACAGACCACCAACCTAGTGGCCGCCGCCGAAGACGAAGTGTCGACGGCCCTGGCGGCGTTGTTCGGTTCGCACGCGCGCGGCTATCAGACCATCAGTGCGCACATCTCTGCCGTCCACGAACAGCTGGTGTCCGGCGTGCAAGCCGGCGCGGAATCCTACGCACTGGCCGAGGCCGCCAACACTTCGCCGTTACAGGCACTCCTCGACGTGGTCAACGCGCCCGCGATGGCGGCCGCCAATCGACCGCTGATCGGCAACGGAGCCAACGGCGCACCGGGGACCGGGGCCGATGGTGCGCCCGGCGGGATCTTGATCGGCAACGGCGGCGCCGGCGGCTCCGGAGGCGCCAACCACCTCGCCGGCGGCAACGGCGGGGCCGGGGGAATGTTCGGCAACGGCGGCGCTGGCGGCGCCGGCTACCTCTCCGGCACCGGCGGCAACGGCGGGGCGGCCGGGCTGTTCGGCAACGGCGGCGCCGGCGGGATGGGCGGCTTCAACACCGTGGGCGTCGCAGGCGCGGGCGGTCATGGCGGCACCGGGGGCATCTGGGG
>NZ_LZLS01000062.1 GCF_001673365.1 Mycobacterium asiaticum | reverse complement strand
TGTCGCGACCCGCTTCGCCCGGCTACGCCGCGCTCGCGATCGCTGCTCTTCACTTTGTCGCGACCCGCTTCGCCCGGCTACGCCGCGCTCGCGATCGCTCCTATCCAAACGCCAAACGAACGGCACCCAGCCCGGCGAAGTCGGCGACAAACTCGTCGCCCGCCCGCGCATCGACAGCGAAGGTGCACGATCCGGGCAACACGATGTCGCCCTTTTTCAGCCGCACGCCAAAGCTTTCCACTTTGCGGGCCAGCCAGGCCACCGCGGTGACCGGATTGCCCAGCACCGCATCGCTGCGGCCCTCGGCGATCAATTCCCCGTTGCGGGTCAGTTTGGCCTCGATCGCCTTGACGTCGACGTCCGCCGGCGAGACCCGCGCCGCTCCCAGGACAAAGCCGGCCGACGAGGCGTTGTCGGCGATGGTGTCGCAGATCTTGATCTGCCAGTCCTTGATCCGCGTGTCGATGAGCTCGATCGACGGGACCAACGCCTCGGTGCCGGCCAGCACGTCTTCCTCCGTGCACTCCGCGCCAGGCAGGTCCGCAGAAAGAATGAACCCGACCTCGACCTCTACCCGCGGCAACAAATACTTCCCCGCCTCGACGGGGACATCCTCGAAGACCTGCATGTCGTCAAGCAGGTGGCCGTAGTCGGGCTCGTTGACGCCCATCATCTGCTGCATCACCTGCGACGAGAGGCCCACCTTGTGCCCTACCACCCGGGCACCCTCGGCCACCCGCTGCCGAATGTTGATCAGTTGGATCTCGTAAGCGTCGACGACGTCGATATCGGGGAAGGAGACCGTCAACGGACCGATCCCCTCGCGGCTCCGTTCGGCCTGCGCCAGGTCTGCCGCAAGCTCGTCACGGGTCGCAACATCGAGCATTTACCGAAGTCCCCTCGTTCTCGTGACCGGGCCAGTAGCGCCCGACCCGGGCAATTCTATAACGTGTTCTACATGACAGCACAGGAGTACGACGTCGTCGTGGTCGGAAGCGGCGGCGCCGGCATGGTGGCTGCCCTGACCGCCGCGCATCGCGGCCTTTCGACAGTAGTCATCGAGAAGGCGCCGCACTTCGGCGGTTCGACCGCTCGCTCCGGTGGCGGCGTCTGGATCCCTAACAACGAAGTCCTGGAACGCGCCGGGGTCAAGGACACCGCCGAGGCGGCCCGCACGTATCTGCACGGCATCATCGGCGACGTCGTCGAACCGGAGCGCATCGACACATACCTCAAGCGCGGACCCGAGATGCTCTCGTTCGTGCTCAAGCACACGCCTTTGAAAATGTGCTGGGTGCCCCGCTACTCCGACTACTACCCGGAAGCTCCGGGCGGGCGACCCGACGGCCGCTCGATCGAACCGAAGCCCTTCAACGCCCGCAAGCTCGGTCCAGACGAAGCCGGCCTGGAACCCGCTTACGGCAAGGTCCCGCTCAATGTCGTTGTCATGCAACAGGATTACGTGCGGTTGAACATGCTGAAGCGCCACCCCCGCGGCGTGCTGCGCAGCCTGAAGGTCGGCGCGCGGACCATGTGGGCGAAGTCGACCGGCAAGAACCTGGTCGGCATGGGTAGGGCGCTGATCGCGCCGCTGCGAATCGGGTTGCAGCAGTCCGGAGTTCCGGTCGTGCTCAACACCGCGCTTACCGATCTTTACGTCGAGGACGGTGTGGTGCGCGGAGTCTATGTGCGCGATGCGCAGGCCTCCGAGTCGGCCGAGCCGCGGCTGATCCGGGCTCGACGCGGGGTCATCCTGGCTTCCGGTGGCTTCGAGCACAACGAGCAGATGCGAGTGAAGTATCAGCGCGCCCCAATCACCACCGACTGGACGGTGGGCGCCAAAGCCAACACCGGAGACGGCATCATCGCGGGTGAAAAGCTCGGAGCCGCACTGGATTTCATGGACGACGCGTGGTGGGGTCCAACGGTGCCGTTGGTCGGTGCGCCATGGTTTGCGCTGTCGGAGCGCAACTCCCCGGGCTCGATCATCGTCAACATGTCGGGCAAGCGGTTCATGAACGAGTCGATGCCCTACGTGGAAGCCTGCCATCACATGTACGGCGGCGAGCACGGCCAGGGCGCCGGGCCGGGCGAGAACATTCCCGCCTGGCTCATTTTCGACCAGCAGTACCGCGATCGCTACATTTTCGCGGGATTGCAAGCCGGTCAACGTATTCCGCGCAAGTGGATGGAGTCCGGCGTGATCATCCAGGCCGACACGCTCGAAGAGCTGGCAGACAAGGCCGGCCTACCGGTTGGGGAGTTCATGGCTACGGTCAAGCGCTTCAACGGTTTCGCGCGCTCGGGTGTCGACGACGACTTCCACCGCGGCGAAAGCGCTTACGACAGGTACTACGGCGACCCGACCAACAAGCCGAATCCCAACCTCGGCGAGCTCAGCCATGCGCCCTACTACGCCGCCAAGATGGTGCCGGGCGATTTGGGAACCAAGGGCGGTATCCGCACCGACGTGGACGGGCGCGCGCTGCGCGATGACGGCAGCATCATCGAAGGCCTTTATGCCGCAGGCAATGTCAGCGCACCGGTGATGGGGCACACCTATCCCGGCCCCGGCGGCACCATCGGGCCGGCGATGACCTTCGGCTACCTGGCCGCCCTACACATCGCGGGAGCGAACTGAGATGCCGATCGACGTAGACGTTGCCCTGGCCGCTGAGCTGGATCCCATCGAATTCTCTTGGACCAGTAGCGATATCCAGCTCTACCATCTCGGTCTTGGCGCCGGCGCGGATCCGCTGGATCCGCGCGAGCTGCGCTACCTCGTGGACAAGACCCCACAGGTGCTGCCAACCTTCGGCAACGTGGCCGCGTCATTTCACATGACCGAGCCGCCCGCCGTGCAGTTTCCCGGCATCGACATCGAGCTGAGCAAGGTGCTGCACGCTTCGGAAAGGGTGGAAGTGCCTGCACCGCTGCCACCTTCGGGCTCGGGTAAGGCCGTCACCCGATTCACCGACATCTGGGACAAGGGCAAGGCCGCGGTGATCTGGAGCGAGACGACGGTGACCGGGGCCGATGGTGCACTGCTGTGGACGCAGCGGCGGTCGATCTTTGCGCGCGGGGAAGGCGGGTTCGGCGGCGACCGCGGTCCCTCTGGCTCGGACGGCGCACCGGACCGCGACCCGGATTTGCAGCTCGCGGTGCCGTTGCTGCCCCAGCAGGCTTTGCTGTATCGGCTGTGCGGCGACCGCAACCCCCTGCATTCGGATCCCGAATTCGCCTCTGCCGCAGGGTTTCCCGCGCCGATACTGCACGGTTTGTGCACCTACGGCATGACCTGCAAAGCGATCACGGACGCTTTACTGGACGGGGACGCCGGGGCCGTCAAGGCATACGGTGCCCGCTTCGCGGGCGTGGCGTATCCCGGCGAGACGTTGCAAGTCAACGTCTGGAAAGAAGACGGCCGTTTCCTGGCCGGCGTCATCGCGCCCGCTCGCGACAACGCCGTCGTGCTGAGCGGCGTGGAATTGGTTCCTGCGTCATAGCCTCACTTGATTTGCGCCGAGCGTCACGC
>NZ_LZLS01000061.1 GCF_001673365.1 Mycobacterium asiaticum | reverse complement strand
GGCCGTGCCGCCGCTGCGCGGTCGACCACGGTCGAGCCTTGACAGCCCCCACCACCACGTTCACCACAATTGGCGGCGAGGAAGGAGGGCACGTGCGGCTCTCAAGGCATGCGGTCGTTGTGGTCTGGCCTGGGGATTCCGGCGTCGTCGAGGTAGCTGTTGATGGCGTCGTCGACAGTGTCGGTGATGACGTACCCGCGGGCCTTGATCCATTCGAGCCGGGCGAGAGTTCCCGCGTGTAGCTGTGTGGCGAACGGGCTTTTCACCTTCCGTTGACGGGCTTTGAGTCGCGGCGCTTCGGCCGGCTGGGTCGGGGTCTCGCCGGGTGGGGTGACCACGGGGGCTGGCGGAGTTTCGCTGCTTGGTAGTTCGTGCTCGGTTGATGTTTCGGGCGCGTCGGGGGTTTCGTCGGCTGTGACCCGTGCGGCTTGTGCTCGTCGCTCTGCACGCGACAGCGGCCTTGTGGAGCCGACCTGCAATCCGGTGGGTTTCGCTGCGGCGTTCATGCGGCTTGCCGCCTTGCGGCGATGCGCTGCGCGACTTCGCGGTAGGCCACTGCTGCGGTGCAGGTTGGGGCGTGCACGTTGACCGGTACACGTTTGCCTTTGGCCTCCACCACCCGGACCGTGTGTGGAATCTCGCCCAGGTAGGCCCCGCCGTCAGCCCATTCCCCCCAGTCGGCGCGTAGCTGCCTGCGCACGTCCTTGCTGGCTTTCGGATTGCCGTCGAAATCGGCCAGCAGTACGTACCGGATTTCCACGTCAGGGTTCAGGGTCTCCTGAACATCGAGGATTGAGTTGCCCAGTTCCACCAGGCCGTCGACTTCGTCGGGGCCGGCTTTGAGGACGGCCAAAACGTAGTCGGCGGCCGCCAGCGCTGCGGTGGTCAACTCCCCCAGTGCCGGCGGGCAGTCCAGCAGCACGAAGTCGTAGCCCTCGATGTCGTCGAGTTGACGTGCTAACCGCAATTGGCCCCCGGACCCGAGTCCTGTTCGCTCGAGCTCTTTGAGCGCGAGATGGCCGGGGGCGACGTCGATACCGAATTGGCTCGCCACGATGACCTTGGCTAGCGGGACGCGCATCGTCCTGTCCGGGTGCAGGACCTCGTACATCGACGCGTCCTCGGCGTCGAGCTCGATTCCCAGCCCCTTGGTGCTGTGCGCTTGCTGATCCATGTCAATCACGAGAACGCGGTGACCCATCGCGGCGAGGTTGGCGCCGAGGTTGATGGTGGTGGTGGTCTTGCCGACACCGCCCTTTTGCAGCGCCACGGCCAGAATTTCGCACTGCTTATCTGCGGAAACAGTCATGACAGGAAGCATACTAACTTACATACAAACATGTCTACATGCAGACTTACATGTAAGAAAACATGTGATGCTGATAGGGCTATGTCAGTGCTTGGGCTGATACTTGCCCCTGAATGGTGGGGGCCGGGCCGGGTTGGGGATATACGGATGTGCCAGTACGACTCGCGATGCCGCGTAGGACGGCATCGCCCCGGCACGGTATGCCCATATGCCACCAGAGGGAGCTACGGCTGGAGCGCGGCGCCGCCAACACCCCGCGTGGCTCCGAGCGCTCCGAGTGACGCTGGCCGCGCGGGCAGCGCGGGGCGAACTGTCGATTGGGCTCCGCACGTGGGGGCTGGTGGCAGCGGTATCGACCTACTGGCGTGGATGCTTGTCCTGCATTGGTGGGATGGAACGACGCTCACCGCGTGGGGGATTGCGCTAGGGACGCTTCTGCTGGCGGCACCATTCGTGATCGGCGGGGAGCTGTTGAGCAAGTGCCGGGCCTGGATCAACGATGGGAGCCGCCGCTGCGAGCAGCCCCGACATGGTTTCCTGCGACGGTGCGCTGATCACAGGTCCCAGGCCTTGACCCTGTACGACGTGGCGGGCGGGCTATCGATCCTGCTCGGCGTGCTGAACGTCCTAGTGCTGATGAACGTCGTGCTGGGTGGAGCGCCGTGACAGAGCCCGGCGACCCGCAGCGGGTGTAGCACCAGTGACCACATCCTGTGTCGGCCGGGGAAGATCGTCAGTTGGTGTCTCAGCGCGGTAAACCGTAGCGAGCACGGATGTCTTCCTCGCTGAACGTACGGCCGGCCGCGAGGTCGGCCTCCGACTCCAGCAGCGACTTATGTAGGGCTGCCACGTCGATGGACGGGTCGTCAAAGGGCCAGTCGTCGAGGTCGTCGATGGGCCACTCTTCTTTGAGTGCACCGCTGTCCGCTGGGGAGGCTGGGTCGTCGGGCGTTTCCCAAGCTTCAATTTCGTCCGGTAGTAGCGGCTCATCGAAGTCATCCGTGATAGCGAGGTCGGGCAGTTGGCCGAAGCGGCGCGGGGGAGTGCGCTTCGGCCCGGTGTCACCGTCCTCACTCGTCACGCCCTCAGGATAGATAAGGGGGCCTCGTCGTAGTACGCGGCCTACGAACCGAGCGGGTACAGCGGCGGTCACTCCAGCAGGTTGATCAGGTAGCGGCCGTGCTTTTCTGCGGCGTCGATCTTGCGGAGGAGGGCGTCTTCGAGTGCGATGTTTCCTTCGAAGATGATCGCGAGGTCCTGGCCGGTCATGTAGATGACGTTGCGTTTTCCGCTGACGTTGGCGAAGTACTGCAACACTTCCTCGTCGAAGCCGGCCATGGAGATGAACAGTCCGCGAGTGCTTTCGAGCTTGCCGTCGACCTTCAGTTTGAATCCGGCAAGGTCTTCTTTGTCGGGTGGCTGGTTGCGCCAGCGTGCTTCAACGAGATAGGTGAAGCCGCGGAAGTGGAAGGATCCGTCGACCTGCTCGTGGGGCTGCCGGGTCGATCCGGTGTATTCCAGTTCGTTGGCTCGGAAGAGGTCGGCGAGGAGCTTTTCAAGCTGGTAGCCGCGTGCTTGGCGTTCGGCGTTTGTGCTCGGCTTGCTGCGGGCCAGGGTGGCGAACTCAGTCCGGAGACGGTCTAGGGTCTGCTGTTGCTCGGTGATGTGCTGTTGGCGCTTGGCGGCTCGTGTGGCCCGGTCATTTCTGGCGGCCTGTTCGGTGTCGACGATGACGCCTTCGTGGGCGGCGGTTCGGCGCAGCGCATCGAGAGCATTGCGGCCAGCGGTGAGGTCTTCGACACCGTTGGCGGGTCGTTGCATGCCGCACAGTTCGGTGACGATGCGGCGTTGGACTGCCCACCCGTTGGGTCCTAGTTCTTGCAGCTCGTCAAGGATGCTGCGGGCAATCTTGACCTTGGTGTTTTCCAGGTGGTCATAGCGGTTGTAGACCGCGGCGGGGACACCGGCGCCGAGCATGAGCGATTTCAGGTCGCCGCGGTAGTGCAGGGCGGTTCGGCACGCAGCGAGCACTTCGTTGCGGATGGCCGTCGACAGGGGACGCGGTGTGGTCATCGTGCTAGTTCCAGGCATCGGTAGACGCTGGATCGGGATATGCCCAGGGTGCGGGCGATCTGAGCTCGGGGAGTGCCTGCTTTGTCGAGCGCGTGGGCGGCGGCGATGGTGTCGGTGCTCAGACCGGGGCGGCCGGGGTGGCGGCCGGCGGCACGGGCGGTGGCTACCCCTGCCGCGGTGCGTTCGGCTGCGATGGCTCGTTCGAACTCTGCGACAGCGCCGAAGACGTGAAAGATCAGCCGCCCGCCCGCAGTGGTGGTGTCCACCGATTCGGTGAGGGAACGCAGTTCGACGCCGCGGTCGTGCAGGTCCGTGGCGACGGCGAGCAGGTGGGGTAGGGAACGGCCGAGGCGGTCCAGCCGCCACACCATGAGGACATCGCCGCGGCGGACGTAATCCAGGAGGCTGGCCAACTCAGGTCGGTCGTCGCGGGTTCCCGACATCTGGTCTATCCAGATACGTTCTGCACCAGCCTCTCTGAGGGCTGCGATCTGCATCTCTGGTGACTGGTGCAGCGTGGAGACGCGGGCGTATCCCAGCAGTGCCATCGATGCGCGCCTTTCCAGGTGTGTTTTTAACCCTGTCCACGTTAGAGCCGTAGTGGGACAGATTTCTGGGACACACCGACACGGTGTTCACGCTGGTCACCGTGGGTCCGCGCAAGGTGCCTATTTTTCGGTCGTCTTTTTGGGCTGTCAGACCACTTCCTCTACGCCTGAAGGGTTGGCAGTTCGGCGGCGGTGGGCGGCGAGGAAGTCGTCGACGATGTCCGCGCAGTCGTGGTGGGTGATGGTGCGAATTCCGGTCATGCGGGCGAAGGCGAGTGGGCCGACGAGTTGGCACAGTGCCAGTTCGAGGTCGAAGTCGTTGATTTCGGTTCGGGCTTCATCGCTGTGCAGTAGCGCGTCGAATGGTTGTCGGTATTGGTCGACGACACGGGCTCGCAGTGCTCTGGATGCGTGGCGGTCGTCGGTGTCGTCTTTGGCGCCGGTAGGTCCGAGCGAAAGCCATGCCAGGGTGGTGACGTGCAGCGGAGCGTCGTTGAACAGGGTGGCTTGGCGGCTGAGTAATTCGATGAGTTGATCGCGCAGGGATCCGCTGGTCGGCGCCGGTGTGGTCACCTGCGGAAGGAGTCGCTCGAATGTGGCTGCAAGCAGATGCGATGAACTCTGGAAATGCCGATACAGCGTGGTGCGGGCCACCTTGGAGGCTTTGGTGACCGCATCGATGGTGACGGCTTCGACCCCTCCTGTGCTGAGAAGTGTTGCGGCAGCATCCAGTAGCCGGTTGCGTGAGCGGATTCTTCGCGGGTCGATGTCGTCATCGGGGGGTAGCGCTGATTGGCTCCCACGCCGGCGGCATCCCCGCGGTGATGAAGTCCATCGAGACCCTGCTGCACACAGACGCGCTGACCGTCAGCGGCAAGACCGTCGCCGACAACCTGCCCTCCGGCATCTCCACCGCCGCAGACGTCATCGCCACCATCGATGCCCCGTTCCAGCCGCCGCAGGGCCTGGCCGTGGTGCGCGGCAACCTGGCGCCCACCGGCGCAGTGATCAAGTGCAGCGCGGCCACCCCTGCCCTGCTGGTGCACCAGGGGCCCGCCGTGGTGTTCGACGACATGCGCGACATGATGGCCCGCTTCGACGACCCCGACCTGGACGTCACCGCGGATTCCGTGCTGGTGCTGCGTAATGCCGGCCCGCGCGGTGCCCCCGGCATGCCTGAGTGGGGCCAGCTGCCCATCCCCAGCAAGCTGCTGCGCCAGGGCGTCACCGACATGGTGCGGATCTCCGATGCCCGGATGAGCGGAACCGCCTACGGCACGTGTGTTCTGCACGTCAGCCCCGAGTCGGCCGCGGGCGGTCCGCTGGGCCTGGTCCGCGACGGCGACATCATCGCGCTGAACGCCCACGCCGGCACGCTGGACCTACTGGTTCCCGACGACGAACTGGCCACCCGCCAGGCGCCACCCCCGCGCCATCGACAGCGTCGTGGCTACGCGGCCATGTACGTCGACCGTGTCCTGCAGGCCGACCGGGGGTGCGATTTCGACTTTCTGGTCGGCCGCTCCGAGCAGCCCGAAAACGAGCCGGACGCCATTTTCGACGGCTGGGTGGGGGGCTGGTGAGTTAGCGGCTTCTTGGCGATCCCGCCCTGGTCAACGGCCTGATCGACGCTTTCCCAACGCGGACCCAACAGCCTCGCGTGTACCGTCGACACCATGACCCAGGCACCTGCCTCACCTCCGCTGCACATGCAGCGTGTCGACTTCGACCCCATCCCCACCCTCGGCGAGATCCGCGAGACCGAGGGGGTGCGCACCGTCATCAACGCTTTCGGCATGCCGGTGTACCTGGTGACCCGCCACGACGACATCAAGACGGTGCTCTCCGATCCGGAGCGGTTCTCCAATGAGCGCCCGCCAGGGTTCGTCGTACCCGGGGCACCCGAGGTGTCCGAGGAAGAACAACGCGCCGCCCAGTCCGGCAACCTGCTGGGCCTGGACCCACCCAGGCACACCCGGTTGCGCCGCATGCTCACCGGCGAGTTCACCGGCCGCCGGATGAAGCGCCTGGAGCCACGGATCACCGAGATCGTGACCCAGCATCTGGACGCCATGGAAAAGGCCGGTCCACCAAGTGATCTCGTCACCGACTTCGCATTGCCCATCCCGTCACTGGTGATCTGCGAGTTGCTGGGCGTGCCGTATGACGACCGCGACGATTTCCAGCACCGCACCAGCCGCCAGCTCGACCTGTCGATCCCGATCGAGGAACGCTTCGAGCTGCAGCGCGCCGGGCGTGCCTACATGCAGGCGCTGGTGGCCGGCGCACGTCGCTCACCCGGTGACGATATGCTCGGAATGCTGGTGCGCGAGCATGGATCCGAGCTCACCGACGACGAGCTGGTGGGCATCTGCAGCCTGCTACTGGTGGCCGGTCACGAGACCACCTCCAACATGCTCGGCCTCGGCACCCTGGCGTTGCTGCAGCACCCGGATCAGCTGGCCCTGGTGCGCAACGACCCCGATGCCGTGGGCCCGGCGGTGGAGGAGCTGCTGCGCTGGCTGTCGATCGTGCATTCGGGCATCCCCCGCATCACCACCAACGACGTGGAGATCGCCGGGGTGCAGATTCCCGCGCACCAGCTGGTGGTCGTCTCACTACCGTCGGGCAACCGCGACCCGAGCTTCATCGACAACCCGGAGGTATTCGACGTCCGCCGCGGCGCCATGGGACATCTGGCGTTCGGCCACGGTGTCCATCACTGCCTGGGCGCACCGCTGGCCCGGATGGAGATGAAGATCGCGTTTCCGGCTCTGTTGCAACGCTTTCCGACCCTGCGCCTCGACGAATCCTTCGACGACGTGGCCTTCCGGTCCTTCCACTTCATCTACGGGCTGCAGTCGCTGCAGGTGGCCTGGTGAGGGTGCGCGCCGACCGCGACGTCTGCATCGGCGCCGGGGTCTGTGTGATGAACAGCGAGGCGGTCTTCGACCAGGACGACGACGGGATCGTGGTGCTGCTGGTCGAGGATGTGCCCCCAGCCGAGCAGGACAACGCGCGAAAAGCCGTGCAGCTCTGCCCCTCCGGAGCGCTGAACATCGTCGAGTGAACGGGCGTTGACACTGCACCCACCGTGACAAAGTGCGAGTGACAGTCACGCTGGTTGCAGTCTCGATGAAGTACCAAAAACCCTGTGTCACTTGGGCATCTGACGTCACATGGCGCGGATTTTTGTCGGTGGTCGCACGTATGTTCGAGGCATGGGTAGCTCAGCCGTCGCAGACCGGGAGGCGATGCTGGCTGCCCTGGCGCAGATCGAAACCCTGACCGCGCAGATGAATCGCCTGTCGATCGACGCGTTCACCGATGTCGAGTTGTTGGATGTGCAGCAGCGTCTTGAAGCTATCGCCCGCGCGCAGCCGGTCCTCGATCATCGGGTGTATCAGCGGATCACCTCCCAGAGCTCACCGATATCCCTGGGCGCCAAGAATTACTCGGCAGTGCTGTCGCAGCGGCTGCGGATCTCCAGCTCGGAGGCGCGTCGGCGGTTGGACGAGGCGGCGTTGTTGGGGCCGCGGACCTCGCTGACCGGTGAACCGCTGGCGCCCTCCATGCCCACGTTCGCGCGTGGTCAGGCCCAGGGGTTGATCGGCGCCGAGCGCATCAAGCATGTGCGGTGGTTCTTTCGTGAGCTGCCCGGGTTCGTGGATTTTCAGACCCGGGAGAACGCCGAAGTCCAGTTGGCCCAGCATGCCTGCGAACTCGGACCCGCCGAGTTCCGCACCGCCGCCGCGCACATGCTCTACCTGCTGAACCAGGACGGCGAGCTCTCCGATGAGGACCGCCAAGCCCTGGCTTATATCCGGGTCGGCAAGCAACGCCCCGATGGGATGCGGCCCTTCGAAGGACTCCTGACTCCGGAGGCGTGGGCCACCTTAGAGCCGTTGATGGAGCGCAACGCCGCCCCGGGGATGTGCAACCCCGCTGACGAGCACCCCTGCCTCGACGGCGAACCCACCGACGAGCAGATACGCAACGACACCCGCACCACGGGCAAACGCAACCACGACGCGCTGCTGGCCCTGTGCAAACGCATGCTCACCACGCAGCCGACGGGGACCATCAACGGCCTGCCCGCGAATGTCGTGATCACGGTGAGTCTGACTGATCTGGAGAAGGGCACCGGCCACGGCCTGACCGCCGGCGGCACGAGGCTGCCGATCGCCGACGTGCTCAAGTTCGCCGCCCACTCCCGCCCGTGGCTGGCGCTGTTCGACGGCAAGGGCCTGCCCCTGCACCTGGGCCGGGCCCGCCGGACCGCCACCCTGGCTCAGCGGCTGATGCTGCTGGCCAAACACCGCGGCTGCACCATGCCCGGCTGCAGCGCGAGTGCCTACCGCTCCCAGGTGCATCACGCCAACCAAGACTGGAAGGACGGCGGGCGCACCGACATCGAGGACCTGACGTTGGCGTGCGGGCCGAACAATCGCATGGTGGAGACCGCCGGCTGGACCACAAGGAACCGCCCCACAGACGGCGTCACCGAATGGATTCCGCCCCCCGAGCTGGACTGCGGCCAGTCCCGCACCAACAACCTCCACCACCCCGAACGGATCATCGACCACGACGATCCGTAGGCGGACAAGACCCAAACCTGCTCGCCGACAGCGGGAATCAGTCGCCGTCGCGGTGCAGGTCGATCAGCCCGGCCTTGCTCAGCGCGAGCACGCTGACGATCAGCACCCAGACCGGGAACGCCAGCGTCAGCCACACCGTCACGTCACTGGCCACCAACAGCGTCAGCGCCACCACGTAGGTGAAGATCACCAGCCCCCGCGACACCAGGCCGGTCTTGAGCCAGATGGTGGCCAGCGACATCATGAACACCGCTGCCATTCGCAGGGCGTAGGTCTTCGACAGCGCGATCAGCAGTGCCTGACCGAACACGTGCACATCGGCTCCGTAGTCGGCGCCGCGGCTGGCCACCAACGCCACCCCCACGGCAGACGACACGAAGATCATCGCGAGGAACAGCAGCCCACTGCCCAGGAAGACCGAGGCGAAGAACTTGTCCTCGAACCTGCCCAATCCGTCGCGCACCACTCCGATGAACCACAGGAAGCAGATGCCGGGCGAACGGCATCAGCACCGCCGCCGCGCGCACCTTGCCCTCCGAACCCTCCACCCACTGCGCGCCCGGCTGGGCGCCTTCGGGAAGCGCGGTGTGGATCAGCGCGATCGCGACGCCGAACAGCACGGCGAACAACACGCCGGCCAGGCCAGCCGCGCGTGGGGTGGACAGCCGGCGCACATCGCGCTCGGGACGTTCGGTGGTCACGTGATCATGGTGCCGCCGAAACTGCGCGGGGTGCGGGATTTCAGGGTAAAACGCCGCACTGCCTGCAGTCTCGGCGCCGACCCGTCAGGGCTGGCCGGCGAGCAGACGCACCATCAACCCGTTGGCCTCGGCGAGCACATTGCCGTCGGGGTCGCGCAGCTCGGCGTTGACGAACGCCTTACGGCCGTCGGTCTCCCGGATCCAGCCGCGCGCGGTCAGCGTGGTGTCGATGGGCGTGACCTTGCGGTAGTCGACGTGCAGGAAGGCGGTGCGGCTGATCGGCCGGCCCGCGGCGTGGATCACCATGCCGAACACCGAATCGAACAGCAGCGGCACCATGGTGAAGTTCGACAACCAGAAACTCATCGAATACACCCGAGCCGCCGGCTGCCGCGACACCCTGCACTACGAGCACAAACGCCCCCACGCTGACGCGCTGCTGGCCATCCCCGACGCCATCGCCTGGTGCTGGGCCAAAGGCGGGCACTGGCGCAAGCTCATCAACCCCGCCGTCACGGTCACCCGCGACGTGTGACCAGGCCCCAAAAATCGCGAAGCCCGAGCGCCACGGTCGTCCGGCCGGGTCTCGGGCTCACTTCCTGAAGCTCAACGCAACAGGCACCACCTATGATAGCCCACACTGCGCTGCCCTGATACCCACACTGCGCCGGGGTCACCGGGCGGGTTGCCCGAACTCCGCGATGACCTCGGCAACGGCCTCGTCGTAGGTCAGCACGCCGCGCTCGATTCGATCGAGGAGATCACGCGCGCCCGGCGAAACCTCGTGGCCGGCCAGCCCGCTCGCCGCCACAGCGACGGACACCGCCTCGCCCTGGGTGGGCGAACGCCTGGGCGTGTTCAACTCCAGTACTCCGGTATCCGCTCCAGCCTTTCGCGGTAGGCCGGGTCAGTCAGCTCCGCCAGATGCACATCCGCCGCGTCTCTGTCTCGCCATTGGCGGGCGCGGGCGGTCGCCTCCGCCACCCAATCGCTGAGCACCGGCCCGACCCCAGGTGTCGCCCGCTGCAATGTCGCCCGGTGCAATGTTGTGGCCGCCGCGGTGGCGCTTTCGGTGATCAGGTCGCGGCGCTGCTGCGCCAACTCGCGGACACCGTCCGCCTGGCGGGTCCACACCTTCATCCCCTGGAGCACGGCGATATCGCCGTGGCCCTCGCGCTGCTGGAGCATCCGCTCTGCACGCTCTCTGCTCTGCACAAGCTCCTCGGCCTCCTCGACGCCGACCACCTCCAGCGCCGCACACCACCAAGCCCGCAGCGCCTGGCCTGCACTCACCTCCCCCGCGCGGGCTGGTTCCCACGCCCACCAGGCCTCGGCGTCGTTGTCGGCCAGGTCACGCAGTGCCAACAGCACCTTTTCGCCTGCCTCCTGGCTCGGCCCCACCGGCTCGGCGGTAGCCGCAGCCGCGGCCGCCGTTCGCCGCACAGCGATTACGTCAAAGCCGGGCAGCCCCGGACCCAGGCGAGGTATCTCCACTGGTATTGGAGCCGGGCGAGGTATCACCGGACCCACCCGGGGCCAACCCTGCCCCGGCGACACCGCCCGGATATGGCGCGCCGCATCGCCCCGCCACCAGTCCGGGTCGCCTGCGCGGGCTACCCGCAGCGCCGCAGCGGTCCGGTCCGCCCACATCACCCGCCAGTCCTCTTCGAGTTCGCCGTCACGGGCAGCTTCCAGCAGCGCCCACAACACCGCCCGCCCGGTTTTGTGCCAGGCCCACTCCTTCAGGCTGCTCATCGGCGCTGCCCCGGTTCGAGCACCGCGAGGGCCTGGTTTAACGCTCCGTCGACGGCATGCCCGAACCCGGCGGCCCAGCCGCAGTAGGCGACATCGGGCAACGACACCGGCTGGTCCCGCCAGCATCCCAACATTTCAACGATCAGCGCTGACCGGTAAAAGTGCCGGTAGAACCCGCGCTGGGCCTCGGACACATCAGACTCGTCGGCGTCCAGCACCCCATCCGGGTGCAGCACGCCGCGCTCCGCGACGTGCTTATGGTGGGCATCCCAGTCGACAGGCTGGCCCGCGCCCAGCCGCTCCACCACCTCACGCCGGTCGTAGGGGTCCACCAGCGGCGGGGTCATCGGCGGTCGATCCGCCTCCACAGCCTTGGCCTCGTCCAGCACCGTCTGCGCGACCGCCTCGGCCACCCGCCGCCACATCGCCTCACCCAGCACCAGCTGCGTCTTGGCCCAGATATCCGGTGCCACCGCCTCCAAGCGATGCCGGTAGCCACCACCAGCCGTTGGCGCCTCACCCGGCGATCGGCGGATATCGGCGTCACGCACCGCCTCAAACTCGCCCACCCACTCCCGTGGCTGTTGCACCCCCAGCTCCGAGCTCACCAGCGCGCGCGGCCGAACATCGGTCACCCGCGCCAGCTCCTCGGCGTGCGCCGCCAGCAGCTTCGCCGCAGCACGGACCCCGACGAACCGGTGCGCCCAGTCGATCGGCAGTGCGTGGTCATAGACCGCCAACGTCGCCGAGGCCGGGATCACCACACCGGGCGGCACATAGGCACCGTCGCCAACCGTCGAGGCGATCGCCACCACCTGACCGGTCGGCAACGCCAGCACCGACACCGCCCACTCCACCCAGCCGCCGTTCAGCAACTCCTTCCGCACTTCGGTACCGCGCACCAGACCATCGAGAATCCGCCGCGCCAACACCAGCTCCGCACTCGGCAGCGGCTCGCCCGCCGCCACAGCACCAGCCGCCGCACCAGACCCAGAACTCGACGCCACAACCGGCGGCCCACCAGCGCTCTGCTGCGGCGGCGCTGACGTGCCTGGCGGCTGAGCCGAGGTCGGCAACGTCGCCGCACTCGGTGCCGGAGCACCACCACCGCCACCGGGCGGCACATACGGCATCAGACCACCCCCACCACCGCCGCCAGGAGGAACCGGTGCCATACCGCCGCCGCCGGCCGGGGCCGGTGCACCCGGCGCGGCCGGTGCCGGGGTCGGCGCGCCCCCTCCCTGAGCAGGAACCACCGGAACCTGCCCACCACCGGGCGACGCCGCCGCCGAAGAAGGATGCGGGCCGGCGAACTTCTCCAACGATGGTGTCGGAGACACCGCGCCCGAAGCGCCCATACCCGACGCCAAACCCGACTGGAAACTACTCGCCGCACTCGACAAATTCGGATTACTCGACAGCGCCTCCGACATCGACGACGCCGGAGCCGTCGCCGCATCCTTCAACGAACTCCCGCTCAACGGATTCAAACCGGTCGGCATTTGCGGCGGCCGTACCGAGCCCACGCCGCCCATGCCCGAGCCCACCCCGCTGCCCGCATTGCCCATCTGGGGTATAGCTGTAGGCGACGTGACGGGACTGGCCAGGGGCGTCACGGGTCGCTCGACCTCGCCAGCTACTGGCGCTGGTGCGTCCGCAAACTCGTTGCCGGTGGCTGTGTGATCCACCTCGACCACTTCGTCAGCGACTCTCGCTTGGTCACCCTGGAGGTGTTCATCCCCGGCCCCCTTGGCGTCGCTTACCGTGTCCGCCGCCGACCCCAAGTCGCGGTCGGCTTTCTCTCGCGGCTCGTCCACGGCAGATTCGTTTTCGGTGGTTGTTGGCCCTGCCTGTGTTCCGTCACGCGGGCTGTCCTCGCCCGGCATAGGGGTCGGTGGCGGGGTCGCGGCGATGTCTCCCAGTGCGACGGACTGTGCTGTTGCCGCTTCTGTTTTGTATGGGGCAACAGAGAACGGTGTCTTGGCCGTTTGTGCTGCCTCCCAAGCCTTTTGAGCGGCATCCCCGATGCGCGTTAGGTCTGTTTTCAGCCCGACCACCGTGCTCTTGTAGGACTCCCCGGTAACGGCTTTCGAACCGAGATGATCCGCCACGGCGTAGGCATGATTCATCATCTCGGTGAGCCGTTCGACCCGCGCATCGCCGGCCTGCCCCTGCAAGAGGTTTGGACTCTCGGACCGTTTGCGTTTGAGCGTGTCGCCGTAGTCGGACAACCGCTGCTCAGCGGCCCGGTGCTCATCGACCACACGCTGAATGTCGTTCTCGGAGATGCTCGGCCAGAACTCACCGATCGCCATCGCGGCGGCCACACCCGGCGGACGCTGAATATCACCAGCGCCGCCACCGCTGACACCTACCCCGCCCGCCCCTGCCTCGGCCGCGGTGTTGGCACCGTCGGCGATGAGCGCCTGCGCCTCGACCTGGATGTTGTTGGCTGACTGTCCCGATGCTGCGGGCATTTCTATTGCCTCCGTTGGGTGTTCGGGCTGTGCGCACAATGCACGACAGACTCAGCCGAGACCACAAATCTTCCACACACGGTCACTCGCTGCGTTCTCCTCTGCTGCGCTGTGCGGTCGCGGTTCAGCCAGCCCACGCGTGCGGACGGGTGCGTACGCGGCCATCCGTGCGTAGTAGACCGACACCAGTTCTGCCACCGCTTCTCGAATCTGGGGACTCGCGCTGGGGAACTCATGCAGAGCCGTCTCTAACGCGCCCACACCGGGCAGCAGTTCGGCCGCGTTCTTGTCCTTTCTCGGCATCGCGCTGTTGATGGTGGCGTAGCGCGTGCACAGCCCGACGTCCTGGGCGTGGGTGTCGCCGCTGGCTGATGCACCTGCATCATTTGCGGGCTGAACAGCCTGCGCGGCGGCATCGGGCGATGAGGACTTGATGGCCATGGCTCCGATAGCGGTTCCCAGCCCGGCGGAGATCAGAGCTGTGGCAGCGACGATGGCGATGAGTCCGCCTCGCCCCAGACGGTTCGGGGCCGAGGGCGGTGGGCCGCCGAGATCGGCTGGCGGATGCTGCACGTCTTCCCCCTCGCTGAGGTCGCTGGCTTTTTGGGCCAGCGTATTGGCGCGCACTGACAAAAGCACGCGCCGAACACCCCCAACGCCCAAGTCAGACAACAAAGTTCAAATGAAGCGTTCACGTGATGACTGCTATTGATCGATTTGTTTTCGCGTCAGTCATACAAGGGTGAACAACCCGGACCTGGCCGTAGCCGCTCGGGATTGGCCATGATCTGTCCGCATCGGCGTGTCGCGCGTTTCCAAAACCCCTCGACTGACAGAGTGGGCAATATGGCTCGTCCAAGCAAAGGTGACCGCGCAGCGCACATGGTCAAAACCCATCCCGCGGTCACTCAACGCATCGTCGAAATGGCCTCAGAGGCCAGCGCCTCCTCGGTTATGCAATACGTCGCAGACGTACTCGCTTTGTATGTCGGGCTGCCCCAGCATGTCCGAGAACTAAACCAGCCGTCGATCAACTCCACCCGACAGATCGAGGCGCTTCGGGGTGATAAATACGGCCGGATCATGGTCCGCCCGCACCGCGAGGTATCTGAACGGCTCACGGCAGAAGCACCCGACCACAAAGTTTCCCCGCACATCGCTGACGTCCTCGCGGTCCATGTCGGGCTACCCCAGTACGCCCGCACACTCAATCGCGTAGAGGAGGTTTTGCCGCTGGCGATGTGAGACCCCGCCAGGGCCTGGCCACCAAGTTCGTTTGTTCCGTGCTCGACGGCTGGGCCTTGGCAGATGTGACATCTCAATAGCTGGTGTGCGGATTCGCCCGCTGACATGACGAAGGCCCCCGTAGGGGCCTTGTCTGAGGTACTGACCTGAGCGCCAACTCAGGTCCGGGTCCGCACCCGTTGCCCCTGAAAGGGACGTGTCTTGCTGGACTCGTCTCACGGTAGCGCACGCCTGCCCGCAGTACCAGATACGCCGCGCAGCAAGTGCGCGAATCGTGATCTTCTCACCGCCCGACCGACTCATCGGGCGTGTTCTTCACCGACGCCGCTCGGCGGGGCGGTCCATGCCGCGCACAGCCCGCACGTCGAGCGCGCCCAGACGGCGCAGGGTCGGCGGGACTGGGTGCTGCGCGCGGGCGCGAGCGCGGTCGGACATCGCGCGCCCATGTGGACGAGTCGCGCGTCATGGTTGGACGGTCTGCGGCGGTGGGCGCAGTCACCGGCGCTGGCCCAGCTGTGCGCGGAGCAGCGGGTGTCGATGACCGCGGCCACGTTGTTGGCGATCGCGGCGGTGATGGCCGAGCACGCCGATCACGCCACCGGCCGCCACGTGGCGGTCACTCGCGCCACCATCGCCGACACAGTGGGCTGTGACGTGCGCACGGTGACCGCGGCGTGGCGGGTGCTGCGAGTGTCGCGCTGGGCCGTGGAGGCACAGCGCGGCCACGGCTCGCCAACCACCCCCAGCGTGGGCCGGCGCCCCTCGGTGTACCACCTGGTGTCGCGCCGGGACCCCCGGCCGGCCGACGATCAGCCTGTGCACGATTTCCACCTACCGCCGTCAGGCGGTGATGGTCTTTTATCTCCCGTAGGGAGCAACTCACCAAGCGTGCGCGCACGCGCACACGCCGCCAATAGTCCCCAACAAAAACCCAATCCAGCGCGGCACTGGCGCACCACGCCGCGACCACTTGCCGCCCAGCGGCTCGCCGCCGAACTGGTCGCGTGTACCCACGGTCTGGGCCGCGGCCACATCGGCGCTATCTGCGACGCGCTTACCGCCGCGGGCATCGACCCGGCGCTGTGGTCGGCACGCGCAATCACCGATGCCTTGGACGCCGACATGCGAACCCGCGGTTGGAACTGGCCCGACGAGATCACCAGTCCCGGCGCATTTCTGTCCAGCCGTCTACGCCGGCTCACCTGGACCACACCACCAGCACCGCCGAAAGGTGGCGGCTACGCCGCCACCCGCATCGACCAGACGCCGGCCAGGGCGACGCTCACCGACGCAGCGCAGGCACGCATCGCCGCCGCCCGCGAACACATCCGCCAGGTGCTCACCGAACGCACACAACGCACCCGCCCTGCGCGCACTCCGTGCGCGCGTTCAGACGCACACGCGCGACGGTCTATCGTCGAGCCCATGGCGCCGCCCCTTCCCAACGAACCCGAGCAGGCTATTACTCGGTCAGCTGCGGTGCGGCGCTGGCGGCGCGAGGAGTGCACCGAGCACGCCGACGCCGAGGCCTTCTTCCGTCACCTCGATCGCCTCGTCGACGACGACGCGCCCAGCGGTTCCGAAACGGCGCTGCTAACTGCTCCCGCACTTTTCAAGCCAACCTAACTAGTGTGCCTAAGTTTCGGGCGGTGACACCGGGCGCGCCCGCGTGTGTTTCTTCTTCACCACTCCGCAGCGCTACTTGATTCCTTCTCCTGTCTCTTCGCCCCGCCCGATACCTCGTTGTTGTCAACCCCACCTTCTCCTCTGCTCACCCACAGCCAGCCCATTTCCCTTCGATACCCCCACCGCCCCACACCAGTTCAGGCCCCACAGTGCTCACCTTGTCCCAGCGCCTCAACACCATGGCACATTTGCACAAGTTGTGCGATCATAGGCGGGAGCGCGCCTGGCGGCGAGCTCCCTGGCCCGTGGGTGGCCGGGTTGGGAGGTGTTGGGCGCGGGTGCTGACGATCGCGAAGCTGGGCCGCTGGTCGGTGTCGTATTACGTCGACACCGCCCGTGAGGCGACGGCTGCGGCGCGTGATGATCGTGCTCGAAACGGCGGCCTCGGCGAGTACTACAGCGAGTCGGAGACCCGGTTGCCGACATGGTTGGTGGTCGGTGAGGACGCGCAGCGCGCCGCCGAACTGGTCGGGTTGACGCGTGTCGAGGCGCTCGGCGGCGACGCCGATCTGGACGTGGTAACCCGGTGGCTCGACGACGGGGTGGCGCCCTGCGGTGAGGTTGGCCGGGCCTTCCGTGAGGGGTCGGTGCACGGGTTCGATTTGACGTTTTGCGCGCCGAAATCGATGTCGTTGTTGCGTGCGCTCGGTGACGATGTGACCGACAAGGCGGTCGCTGATGCGCACGCCTACGCCATCGGCGAGGCGATGAAGTATCTCGCCGCGCATGCCGGTTACACGCGCACGCACAATCCGCACACTGGCCGCAAGGATCTTGTGCGGCTGCCGGGGATCGTGGCCGCGGCGTTTCAGCACGAGACCTCACGCGCGGGTGATCCACACCTGCATACGCACGTGATCGTGCCCAACCGGCAAGCCCGCGCCGATGGCCGGCTGGTGTCGCTGGATGGCACGTCGCTGTTCCACGAAGCGCGCGCCGCCGGGATGATCTATCAAGCGTCGTTGCGGTCGCACTTGATCAACTCGATTGCCCTGGAATGGGGTCCGATCGATCCCGACACCGGCATGGCGGAAGTGGCGGGCGTTGACCGCGCCACCATCAAAGCGTTCTCGCAGCGTTCCAGCCAGCTCGAGGACTGGGCGCGCGGCAACCTTGTGCTGGCCGACGAGGAGCCGACCGCGGCGCAGCTTGGCGTGGCGCAGAAAGCGACCCGCCCGCGTAAGCCCGAGAGTCTGTCGCGGGCGCAGTTGCGGGCCGGCTGGGCGGCCGATCCGCGCGGCTTCGGCATCGATGCCGAGGCGCAGCGGCAGGCCCGCGAGATGCGTCGGGCCGCGGCCGGGGTGGATGTGCGGGAGGTGGCGCGCCAGGCGGTCGCGGGCATCCATACGGCGGCGACGTTCACCCGCGCCGATCTCATCGAGGCCATCGCAGCCCGGCTGCCAGTGGGCGCCGCCGCCACGGCTGGCGTGTCGCCGCGCGAGCTGGTGGAGACGCTGGCCGACGAGGTTTTGATTGCGGTGACCGCCGAGCGTGCGCCGCATCAGCGGGAGGGATCGGTGCGCTACACCGCCGCCGAGCTGCTCGCCGAGGAACGCGCCATCATCGATTTGACCCCGGCCCGATCGCAGCGCGCGGTGATCCCCATCCGCCGTGATGACACCGCCGCGCTGTCGCCGGATCAGCGTGCGGCCATCACCAACATCGCCACCTCGCCGTGGTTGATCCAGCCGCTGTCCGCGCCCGCCGGCGCGGGCAAGACGCACAGCCTCAAAGCGCTGCGGGCGGCGATGCGCCGCACCGGCGGCGATGTGCTGGTGCTCGCGCCTACCCACCGCGCCGTCGATCAGGCGATGAGTGAGGACGCCGGCGGCGCGGGCATGACGATCGCGGCGGCACTGGAGCGCCACCGCCGCGGCACCCTACAGCTGACTGCCGCACCCACCCTCGTGGTCGTTGACGAGGCGGGCATGGTCGGCACCCAGCAGCTGCGCGAGTTGTTGACCGCGACCACCGAGGCCGGGGTCAAAATTGTTCCGGTCGGTGATGCCCGCCAGCTCGAACCGGTCAAAGCACGCGCCGGCACTTTCGAACAACTCTGCACCGACCTGCCCTGGGCACAACACCTGTCCGAGGTGTGGCGGATGCGCGACCCCGACGAACGATCCGCCTCCCTGGCGGTACGGCACGGCGGCGCCGCCGCGGTGCGCCGCGCCGTGGGCTGGTATCGCCGCAGCGGCCGACTCAACGTCGGTGACGAAGTCACCATGGCCGATGACGCCCTGGCCGCTTGGCGCGCCGATCTCGACGCCGGCCGCGACGCCCTGCTGATCGCCGATCGCTGGGAAGTCGCCGACCC
Source organism: Mycobacterium asiaticum (assembly GCF_001673365.1). Taxonomy (GTDB): domain Bacteria; phylum Actinomycetota; class Actinomycetes; order Mycobacteriales; family Mycobacteriaceae; genus Mycobacterium; species Mycobacterium asiaticum_A. The sequence continues at coordinate 10,042 of NZ_LZLS01000061.1, read as the reverse complement.
ACTCAACGAACGCATCCACCGCGACCGCATCGACCCGGATGCCCCCACTGTCGCCGCCGCGCGCCAGCACCGCATCGCCGCCGGCGACCTCATCGTCACCCGCGACAGCGACCCCACCATCGCTATCCGCCCGGCCCGCGCCGGCCAACCCGATCCCGCCCCGGTCCGCAACGGCAACCGCTGGGAAGTCCTCGACGAGGTCGACCCCGACAACAACCGGCTCGCGGCCCGCCGCATCGGCGACGATGCCATCGCCGTGTTCAGCGGTGAGTACCTGCGCAAGCACGTGCACCTGGGCTACGTGCTCACCGTGCACGTAGCCCAAGGAGCCACCGCCGACACCACCCACGCACTACTTGGCGTGGCCTCACGGCTGGCCAACCGGCGCACCGCCTACGTCGCCATGACCCGCGGCCGCCACACCAACAACGTCTACCTCTACGAGCAGCCCACCGGAGAACGCGACCACGAACACGCACCCACCACCACCGATATCGACACCCATACCCGCGTGCGCGGCACCACCGCGCAGGCCGCCGCCGCGCTGCGAACCATCCTCGGACGCGACCGCGACTCGGCCACCATCGCCGAAACCGCCGCTGCCGCAGCCGAACACACCCAGCTGCCCGCCGAGGTTACCGACCACCTCGACCACCACCGGCGCGTCGTCACTGACCTACGGCGGGCCCACCGGCACGACCGCGGCCGCACCGCTGACAACCGCCACCGCGCAGCAAAGCAGACCGCCGATCGCGCCCTGGCCGACATCCTCGCTGTGGCTGGCCGCCACGGCGGCGACCCCCTGCCCGCCGGACCGCTGGCGGTGCCCTACGCCCACGCGGTCACCACGGCCCACTCCCGCAACCGGGAGGACCTCGACCAACTCATCACCGACACCCACACCGCCGCCAAGGCCCGCGACCGCGCCGTCGTGGTCGTCTCCCCCACACCCGAGCCGCCATACACAGAGCGGGGATGGATGGTCGTCCCCTACAACCCCAAACGGCTCACCACCACCCCGATGCCCCGCGACGCAGTCCTCATCATCGACAACGCCGCAGCCGCGCGCCCCACCGACCTGGCCCGCATCGCCCAGCACGCCGCCGCCCATCACGCCCGGCTGCTGCTCGTTGACGACGACCAACCCGGCCCCTCGCGTCGGCTCCTCGACGGACTCAACCTCCCCTGGGCTGCTCACCACCACGACATCGACCCCGCCGCCCGCGCCGCAGCACTCACCATCGCCGACCCCGAACTAGCCGCCGACATCGACCGCCACCGTGCCACCCACCAACGCGGCTGGCACCAACTCACCCGCATCCGCGACGTCACCGAGCGTCACCGCGACCGCGGACGAGACCTCGACAACGACTACGGCCTGGACATCTGATCCAAAAACCACCGCTTCCTAGAACCGTTCGTTGTCGGGACGGGCTCGCTACGCTCGTCCGTGTGGCCACCAGCTCGCCGGACTCGTCAGGCAGCGACGAAGCTGACGACGACCTCGACGCCGCCTATGCAGCGGCAGTGATAGACAACCCCGCCTACCCGTATGACTCCGAAGAAGAGCAGCAGGTCGCCCGAGCGGTACGGAACGCCCGCGCGATCCTCCCGCGCGGGGGTGTCAGAAGAAGAGATCACCATCGTTGACACGCCCTAGCCGACGACAGCCCTCACAGCGACTTCGACGTCGAGCCGGAGCGCCTCCCGCTGATCGCCCGCACCCCCGGAGCTGTGACCTACCTACTGGACACCAACGTGGTGTCCGCTTTGCGCAGAGCCTCAATTCCTGTCGTGCCGTCGCGGAAGGCAGCTCCCAGGACTGGGTGGCGTGGCACGGGGACCTGCCTTTGCCGCTTGTCGCGAAGATGTACGCCGAAGGTGGACCTGAGATGAGCAACAGATCAATCACACTGACCTACGAACAGCTCTGCGCGTGGGCAGGTCGTGACTTATCTAGTGACGAGATTGACCAGCTCCACTCGGCCATTCCCTTTTCGTCGATACCAGAAGCCATTTCAACGATCTCCGACAATCTGGATTGCGGAGGATCGGTATGACAACTCACACGCCTCGCCGAACCATCCGGATGTCCGATGAGGATGGAACGCCGGTCACGCCAAGGCGCGACAGCGGGGCTGTCACTCCCTGGGAAGACGAGTCGTGCGAGTCCGACGTTAGTCGTCGCGCAGAGCCTCAATTCCTGTCGTGCCGTCGCGGAAGGCAGCTCCCAGGACTGGGTGGCGTGGCGGGGGGACCTGCCTTTGCCGCCGCCGCCCCGCCTGTCCTCGCCTGACCGAGCGCAGCTCGGCAATGGGTTGGCCGTCATCTCCAATCACCAGAAGGCATTCTCCTTGCCCGACGCGGGCCAGCGCTCCGTCCAGGTCATCACGGACCTCCTGCACATTCAACGACGCCATAGGCAGGCGATGTTAACCGCGTGGGAAACCGCCGAACCAGCGCGGTGGGTGCAGCGGGCTATGGATGTGTCCCTGAAACGACTATTTTAGAAGCACTCGAAGCGTGGTGATCACCGATTGCGGCTGAGCAGCTCGCGCAGTCGCTTGGCTCCGCGGTCGGACACCGATTGCGACGACAAGGCATACGCAGCGGCCTGATCGGGAGTCAGTCGACCGCCGCTGATGTGATCGCTTAGAAACCGCCGCACTTGCGCCTTTTCATCTGCCCCTGTCCAGCCGTTACGACCGCCGTAGAAAATGACGGAATCAAGGTCTTTGCGGACATCATCGTCGACTTGGGGACGTAGTGACCTGCCCGGTCAGCAGGTTGATCGCGGCCGCGCCAGCAGCCCATTCGGCTAAGGGCGTGGAGCCCTCGACGACAGCAAGCGAATAGCCCCGAGCCAAGCCCATCGCGAAGTGCAACGACCGTTCGTCTGGCACGAACGCCAGAACCGGACCGCGATCGGGTCGGCTACGGCTCTGGGGTGTGGCGTGACCCCCCGCTCGGATGATCTCGTCGAGGTCGGCATAACCAAAGGTCGCCGCGTTTTGCGCGTTGCTCACCAGCAGCGGCGCTAGCTCCTCCTCGCGACTGCGTTCCCAAATCCAGTCGGCGGCCAGGGCGACGGCTTCCTCCCACGGCCGATCTTCGACGTCATCGGGGACCCACGCTGCGGCCCGCAGGTGAGTGGAGGGATGCAAATCCTCGGCGGCCATCACGCGATTCCTGACTGAGAACTGAGTTTGGCCAGGTAGCGGTAGGCCGTCGCCCGGCTCACCCCGAACGCTTGGGCAAGTTCGTGTACGGGTTCGCCCGTCCCGGCGAGGCGGCGCAGCTGTTCTTGTCGTTCGGGGGTCAATTTGGCCGGCTTGGTAGCCGGCAGTTGGCGGGCTCGCCGGGAGTCGCGCGAGGCAGCGCGACGCTCACGGCCGAGTTCGAGTTCAAGCTCGGCCAGCGTCGCCATGATGGTGGCCACCGCACGGCCTGTTGGTGTGCCGGTGTCCACACCTTCACGTAAGGCGCGTAACAGAATTCGGCGCTCACTCAGATCCGCGATGGTGCGGGTTACTTCCGCGACGGATCGGCCCAGTCGATCGATGGCGGTGACCACCACAGTGTCGCCCTCGCGGGCGTAATGCAGCAGGGCCGCCAGGCCCGGCCGAACGGTGTTCACCGCACCCGACAGCTTGTCGGTAAAGATTTGGCCGGATTCGACGCCCTGGGCGGTAAGCGCGGCGAGCTGTGCATCGAGGTCCTGGCCCAAGGTGCTGACCCGCGCGTATCCGAGAATCGCTGTCACACCGCTACCGTCTCATTGTCCTCTGACATCGAGGATCTGAGACACGCCGTGTGAGACAAGAAATGAGACACCGCGACCTGGCGCGATGTGACCACAACGCGGGCCATGTGGGGCCGTCTCACTTCTTTAGAAATGGGACACGCAACGGATGCGCGGCGTGGGACGTGAAGGGCTCAGGCTCGCTGATCAGTAGGGCGAGAATGGCAACGAATTCTTGTCATGGGTGTGCTTCGGCTGGGTTCGAAGGTAGGGCTGGTTGTTGTCGTGTGGGTCGCTGGGGCCACCAGCTGGCTTCGCGTAGGAGTGTGGCGATGGCGGGCACGGTGAGGGTGCGTACGACGAAGGTGTCGAGTAGCAGTCCGGCGCCGATGATGAGGCCGGCTTGGATCATGATGGCGACGGAGCCGACCATGAGGCCGAACATGCTGGCGGCGAAGATTAGACCTGCTGAGGTGATGACGGCGCCGGTGTTTGCGACGGTGCGCAGGACGCCGACACGGATGTTTCGGCCGGATTCTTCGCGCAGGCGTGAGACGAGCAGCATGTTGTAGTCGGCGCCGACGGCAACGAGAATGATGAACGCCAATAGCGGTACGGGCCAGGCGATTTCCTGGCCGAATCCCCATTGGAAGACCAGGACGCCGATGCCGAGGGAGGCCAGGTAATTGAGCAGGACTGTGCCTAGCAGGTAGAGCGGTGCCAGGAGCGCGCGCAGCAGCAGGACCAGGATGAGTCCGACGATGAGGGTGGTGGCGATGGCCAACTGTGCGAAGTCTGCCCAGAGGAATCGTTGGATGTCGGAGTTGACGGCGGGGAAGCCGGCGACGGAGACGGTGGCTTCTGCCAGTGAGGTGTTGGGTCGTGCGGTGCTGGCGGTGTGGGTGATCTGGTTGGCGAGGTCCATGGCTTCGACGCTGTAGGGGTCGTAGCTGGTTTCGATCATGAAGCGCGCGGTCTTGCCGTCGGGTGAGAGGAACTGTTTGGCGACGTCGGTGAATTGCCTGTTCTCGAAGGCGTTGGTGGGCAGGTAGAACCCGCTCGATGAGTCGGAGTCCTTGGCTGCGCGTGCAGAGTTTTGCAGTTGGGTCGCGATTTGGCTCATGCCGGAGAGCATTTCGATGTTGCTGTCGGCGAGGGTGCGCACACCGGTCGCGAGCGCTTGGGCGCCGGAGGCGAGTTGGCCGATTCCGTCCTGGAGGCGGCGAAGGTTGGCGGCCAGGTCGTCGGGGTTGCCGAGGGCGCCGAACGCTTTGTCCAGGGTGGCGACCGCGTTTTGGACGTTGGTGAGGGTGCCGGTGACGGTGGCATTGGTGGCGGGGTTGTAGCGGTCGCCGAGGGCGGCGATCTGGTCGAAGAATCCGCCGTCACGCAGGGTGGTCAGGATTCGTACTTGGTCGCGGATCTGGGCGCATTGCGGTGTGGTCGCACACCATGGCGAGGTGTTGAGGGCGCCGACGAGCGGGTCGAGCATGGTGATCGCGTTCGCTGCTTGTTCGGCCAGCGGTCGCAGGCCGGGGCCAGCTTGGATGGCTTGATCGGCGGTAGGGGCGGTGGCCGAAAGTTGTTGCAGTAGTGGTCGGAACTGGTTGATCTGGGTGCCGGCGGATTGTGCTTGGCCGAGGATTACGGCGAGGGGGGTCAGGGCGGTGCGCACGGTGGTGTCGAGTTGGGCTAGCCCGCCGGCGAGTTGATCGGCGCCGTCGGTGAGTTTGGCGAGGTCGCCTTTGCGGGCGTTGCCCTCGGCGACTGCGCCGGCCATTTTGTCTCCGATCTGGCCGTTTTGCCAGGCCAGTTCCGCTTGGTCGAGGCGTTCCCCGGTAGGGCGGGTGACTCCGGAAACCTTGGTGACACCGCTGACTTGGGAGACGCGGGAGGCCATTTCGTCGAGGTCGGCGAGTCCTTTGCCGGTGCGCATGTCGGTGGGGTTTTCGACGACGAGGAATTGGGTGATGACGATGTCTTTGCGGAAGTGTCGGTCCAGCAGCTGGTAGCCCTGGTTGCTTGCGGTGCTGGCTGGTTGACCTTTGCGGTCGTCGTAGCTGATTTTGATGGTTGCTGCGACCGCGGACAGTGCGAGCAGGATGACGAGGCTGACGATCAGCAGCGGCACGGGGCGACGAACCACGGCCACGGCCACCGAGTTCCAGTAGCGGCGGGTGCGATCGGATTTGGGTTCCCCGATGCCGCGTTTGGCGGCGATCGCCAGTACTGGCGGGAGCAGGGTGACGGTGGCCAGGAAACCGAACAGGACGGCGATGGCGCACGCCGGGCCGAGGGCGGCGAAGACGCTGAGTCGGGCAAAGACCATGGCCAGGAAGGCGAAGGCAACGGTCGCGGCGGAGGCGAGGATGACGCGTCCGATGCTGGCGGTGGCGTGGATGATGGCTTGGTCGGGGGGTACCTGCGCGCGGCGCTGTTCGTGGTAGCGGCTGATCAGGAAGACGGTGTAGTCGGTGCCAGCGCCGAGCAGGATCGCGGTCATGAATGCCACGGTGAACTGTGAGACGGGCATACCCATCTCCCCGAGCGCGGAGAGCACACCGCGTCCGACGGCCAGGCTCAGCCCGATCACCAGCAGCGGGAGCAACGCGGTGAACACCGACCGATAGACGATCAGCAGGATCAGGGCGATGATGCCGACGGTAGCGATCGAGATCAGCAGCAGATCGTGCTCGGCGGAGGCGATCATGTCGCTGAACGTCGCTGGCGGTCCGGTCACCTGCGCGGTGACCGTTGATCCGGCGAATACTTCTGCGGCGATGCTGCGCACCGCCTTCACCGACTCGGCGGCGGTGGGGTCTCCCAGTGTGCCGGTCACCCCTACCGGCAGGTACCAGGCGTTGCGGTCGGGGCTGAGGGCCTGCGCTTCGGTGACCGGATCGGCCAGCAGGTCTTGAACCAGCAGAACGTGGTCGTGCTCGGCCTGCAACCGGGCGACGAGTTCGTCGTAGCGCTGCCGTGCTGCCGGTGTCAGACCGTTGGGGTCTTCCATGGCCACAAAGAGCAGGGTTTTCGACCCTTCTTCGCCGAAGGCGGTGCTCATGCGTTCCACCGTCTGCAGGGAGGGCGCATCGCGGGGAATGAGGTCCACCGACTGCTGGCGTACCACGGTTTCCAATTGCGGAAACAGCAACGCCAACACCACGGCCGTGCCCAGCCAGGCCCCGATGACCAGTGCTTTGTGGCGGAGGGTGAACCGACCCAGGGCTGCCAGCCGGGCGCTGTACTCGCGGTTGTCCGCCGGGTCGCGAGAGTCGTTACCGCGGCGCTGAGTTTGCGAGGCGGGGCCGGGGGAATCGGTCATGCCGTCGGTCACCGAACCTCCATGAGTCAACGATACTGTCGGTATCGCTACGCTACAGCATGTAGCACAAAGGCGGCGCCGGTGCGTCGGACACCAGCTCGCCCGAAAAAGCGGCCTACCGCGGGTTGACGATGTTGGCGTTGTCGTCCTCGGGCACGTCGTGGCGCACCACGCGCACCCGACCGTGGGGCAGGCACGCCATGTAGCCGTGACGTTTGCCGTACAGCTCCCACGCGGTCTCCTCAGCGTCGGGATCGACGTCGATGCGGTGTCCACGTGAAAAGCTCAGGTGCAGTCCTCCCTCGTCGTCGGACCAGGCCTGGGTGCACACCGCGCCAGCCAAATTGAGCAAGGGGCGCTCGTACACCGAGATTCGCAAAGGGTCGATGAGGACGGCCTCGACCGGAAATCGGTCGACAGCGGGCAGGGTCAGTATCAGGGGGCGCGAGATGACGATTTCGTTGTAGTCATCGAGGTCCAGAACCAGGCCGTCACGCACAGAGACGCGTTGTACGACACAGTCTTCGATCCATTGGGTGTACATGGCCGTCTCCTTCGGCGCATCGGTGAGCCGCACCCCGAATAGTACTACCAATGGTATCGCTGCGATACTGAAAGTATCGTTACGGTGTAATGCTGCCCGCATTCGCCTGGTGGACGACTCGTCGGGTGGCCCGATCGATGCGGTCTCGGGTTTCGGCCGCTGACACCCGGTCGCTGATGAAGGCCACGAGATTGGCCAGCCAGATATCGGCGACGATTCCGGCGAGGCGCAGATCGGCCGGGGTGGGTTCACCGCCGGCGAGGGTGCGGGCCAACAGGGTTTCGATCGCCGCGGCGGCGCGGTCGAGTTCAGCGGCGGCGCGGGTGTCAGCCATGACGAAGGCGCGTGTCATCGCGTCGGTCAACAGCGGGTCACGCTGCCAGCGATCGTGCAGGTGCTCGGTGAGCCGGTCCAGTCGCTGCTGCGGCGTGGAGGCGCCGGTGGCCCAGTCCCCGGATACATCGAGGCGCTGAAACTCTCGGATCAGCGCCGCCACCAGCAGATGGGTTTTGGCTGGAAAGTATCGGTAGAGCGTGCCCACAGCGATACCGACCCGCTCGGCAACTGTCCGCATGTGGACCGCGTCGTAGCCGCCGGTGGCAGCAACAGCGAGCGCGGCATCCATAATCGCTTCCCGGCGACGTGCGGAGGCGCGTGAACGCAGCCCGCCAGCTGTGTGGCCCTGGTCGCCAGCCGAAACCCCCTGAGCCTGTACCGTTTCGCTGCTAACCCGCGCGCTGGCGGCGGTCATGATGCTTGGTCGCCGCCGCGGCGCGAGAACTGTTCGAGAAGCTCACCAAATCCACTGATGTCGCCGTGAGCGGCGAAATGCGCGGTGTCGACCACGACGAACACCGCATTCGCGGTAAACCGAGTAACGCCTTCCTGGACCCCTGCCGCCGCGACATGAAGCGCCCGCCCCTCACGGCCGGTGATATGCGCGGTGATGCGGTGAGGCTGGTGCAGTGGCACCGGCTGCAGATACTCCACCGTCAGAGCGCGCGTCACCGCCGGTGTGCCGGCGATCCACAGCGTGAAGCCCAGCACGTCATCGCACGCCGCCGCCACCGCCCCACCATGGGCTAAGCCAGGGGCCCCGATGTGGCGCTCATCGAAGGTCACATCGGCATACACCACGTCGGCGCTGCGATAGACCACCAGCCCCAGCCCGTGCGGATTGTCCGGGCCGCACCCCATGCACGTCGGGGTGTGAGAAGGCAGCCGTTCCGACGGCGCCGCGCTTTCAGGCACTAAACCGCTCCCAGTACTATTGGTTTCGCTGCGATACTCTTAGTACCACAACGGCTAGACTGTCGTTCACGACATCGCCCGAAATTCAATGCCGAGGTGAACCTGTGAACGACAGCAGTTTCGTCCTCGTCGAGCACGATGTGTGCGTCGCGGGCGTTGGCGTGGTCTTCGATGAGGGCGCGTAGGCACGCTGAGCGGCGTTGGCGTTCGTTGCGGTGGTGGGCGCCAGCGCGGTAGATGGTGGCTTGTACGCCGGCGTCGACAAGGGCCTGGGCGATGGTGCGTTTGCGGCCGTCTTTTTCGTCCTTCATGTGCAGGTAGCGTTGTCCGGGAAGGAGCAGGCCTCGTATCAGCTGACGCAGTGCGGCCAGCTCCGTCGTGACGTGGACGCTGGCCACGAGCAGATAGTCGCGTTGCTTGGTTTCGTCGACGTAGATGTGGCGAGCGGTCACGACATGCTCCGGTCGTCCGGGAGCGGCCTCGCGCGGCTGATTTGTGTGACGGCGGTGGGCCGGTCGTGGAGCGGCGGTTGTACCTTCACACCGATTCTCGGCGCGACCCTGGCCGGTTGGCAGGTTCCGCTGGATGACCGGCGTCCACGCGAGCGATTGAACGTGTCGATGCACATGCCCGGAGACGTTAACGAGCGTGCATGCAGACGCCGGTGATCAAGCGGGCATTTTCGGGGATGAGCAGGGATTTTATGGCTCGAAGTGGGAGCGGAAGCCTTCGAGCCAATCCGCGCGGGCGAAGCTGTTGAGATCGACCGGAACCCATACCTCGGCGTCGTCGGGACCGTCTGCGTCGCCGCTGGCCACCCGCTCCTGAGCTTCGAGATAGCCAGCCACGTGCATGTCCTCCGGCTGTGAAAAGACGGCTTGCATCTCGGCGAGGTTGGTCGTGAAGTCCTGGTAGGCGGCGCGGCGTTCGTCGTCGGTGGCGTAATCGTCGCCGTATCTGTCTAGCCATGCTGCCCAGTGCTCAACGGAACCCGGCTGCGGCGGCGGGGCGGCCGGCGGCGTGTTCGCGTTCATGATTTCCACGGTATGACTCCCTGCTGACATCTGCTGAGCTCCTTCGCTTGGATGTCCTTCCTCGTAGTGGCCGCTGTTGGTGCGTGGTGGTGGGGGCTGTCAAGGCTCGACCGTGGTCGACCGCGCAGCGGCGGCACGGCCTTGAC
>NZ_LZLS01000060.1 GCF_001673365.1 Mycobacterium asiaticum | reverse complement strand
TTGTTAACCTGGCTGGACTATCGATGTGCGAGTCCCACAGCGATACTGGTACACATTAAAGAAACCACGGCGGGGGCTTGGCATGGCACAACTTGGGACGCGGGACTCGGGCTTCCTGCGGTCATCGGATCCGGATCAACACGCGAGCATGTCAGTGGGTGCCGTCGCCGTCGTTGACGGGCGCGTGCCCGAGTACGATCTCATCAAAGACCTTCTGGCAGAACGGATTCAGCAGTCCGAATCCGACGTCACCCCACATGTGCAGCGGTTGGCGTTACCCCAGCCGGGCGATCAACACGAACTGTTCCAGACCATCGCCTACGTCTTGGAACGTCCGCTGGACCCCAACCTGCCACTGTGGGAGTGCACGATCATCGAAGGCCTGGAGAACCACCGGTGGGCGGTCGTGATGAAGGTTCACCAAAGCATTGCCGAAAAGCTTTCGCCTGCCCACCTGATCGCCAGGCTCTGCGACGATGCGGACCCGAACACCTATCACGTTGCGGGCAAGCGGGTTTCGCACTCCGAGGCATCGAGCTGGATCGAAAACCTGTCCAGCGTCGTCAAAGCCGCGGCGCGTGCCTTCACCGGCGCGGCCGACGTGCTTTGGCCGGCCGCCGATTCGCTGCCTACGATGCGGCGCTATCGCACGGTGTGTTTTCCACGCGCCGCCGTGGAGCGCATCGCTGGCAAATTCGGTGTCACCGCCGACGATGTCGCGCTCGCGGCCGTCACCGAAGGCTTCCGCACGGTGCTCATCCGGCGTGGCGAACAGCCCCGCGCCGATTCGCTGCGCGCCCTTGGGCCGGTGGTGTCGTATCTGCCCGTCGAACACGATGACCCCATTCGACAACTGCGCGCGGTGCGAACCGAACCGAGCGCGGCGTGTCCCACCGGATACTCGCCGCTGACGTTGTGCACCAAGCTGTTTCAGGTACTCGCCGGGACGTCCGAGCGCGGTACCGTTACGCTGGCCACCGATGCCCCGGGACCTCGGCAACCGCTACAACTGATGGGTCAGCGACTGGAGCGCCTGCTGCCCATTCCGCCGTCTGCCCCGGAGCTGAGCACCGGAGTCGCGGTGCTCAGCTACGGCAACGAGCTGGTACTGGGCATTACGGCCGACTTCGCCGCCGCGGCCGAGCTGGACCAGCTCGTCACCGGCATCGAACTGGGCATGGCTCGGCTGTTGGCGCTAAGCCAGGACTCGGTGTTGTTGTTCGACCGCCGCCGCAAGCGCCCCTCCCGCATGGTGTCGGGCAGTGCGCCTTCGGCGCCGCCCGCGCGGGCACGTCGCTAACCCGATTGGCCTGTGTTCCGCGGCCCGTGTCGCTTCGTCGGGGCCGCGATGCTGGCTAATGTCTTGGCCCATGAGTGCGCGGATTTCGACTGATGGATCGCGGCCCCGATGAACCCCGACGCCTTCTGCACGTCCGACGAATGGAGCGGGATCGCAGCGGCATCCTCGACCTCGCAACTCGCCGGTGTACTGGGCGGGTTTCTGATCACGGCGATCGCTTTGTTGTTCGACCGCAGCGGCCGAGAAGGCGCGCACACGTTGGCCTTGTTCTCCTCCGCGGTGCTGATTCTGATGTTGGACAGCTACCTATTCAGCCTCATCTCGGGCATTCACCCGTCCGAAACCGGTGACCGCCAAGGCATCTGCGCGATCACGTGGACGCAGGACAGCCTGGCGACCGGCATGCTCGCGGCCGGCACCACCGGGCTATTCGGCGGACTCGGCTGGATGCTGGCCAGCCATGCGGTAAACAAGGCACCAAAGCAGGACCCTTCGGAAATCAGCGCCTACTGCTTCGTCGCCGAACTCGGCGGATGGCTGACTTTCGGCGCCGCGATGACGACAACGTTGATCATGAGCGAGACGAGCATCGATTACCTGCATCTCGTGCTGGGCCACCGACCCTCGCTCTGGCTCACCGGAACCATCGTGACGTTCTGCGCGCTGGCCATCCTGCTGGATTTCGCGGTGGTGTACATCCGCACCAAGGCGCTCAACCGTTCGCTCAAGACCGCCGAACCGACGCAGTTGGCGTTGCGCTCGATCAAGATCGCGACGGTGGGGACCCTGTTCCTCGCGGTCGCCGCCTCGTGGCTCGCCGTGAGCCTGGCACGGCTTCCGGTGGGCTGGCTGACCACACCCAACCGTGCATTCGTGCTGCTCGTCTTCGTGCTGTCGCTTTTTGTGCCGACGGTGATCTCGACCGCGATCTGCTATTCGGTCGCCAGCACCGACGAGGGTCTTCGCCTGCGGTCACGCCGTTGACTTGCCCACCCCAACCGGCGTGAGAAGGTGGGTCAATGCCGGTCATCATCGACCCCCGCCGCCACGATGCAGTCCTCTTTGACGCGACGCTGCCGCGCACCGAAGCGCTGGTCAAGAAACTGCAGGAGGTCCGGGTCGGCACCGGGGTTTTCTGGTCGGGCGGTCTGGCTGCGGCGGCCGAGAAGTTGGCTGTGCGGCCGGGCCGGTGTGCCGTCGTCGCGTCCGACGAATCCGGCGTCACAGCCGCACGCGAGTCGGGCTTCGCGCTGGTAATCGGAGTTCAGGTGCCCGGAGGTGATGCCGACGTCACCGACCTCGACGAGGTCGACGCGCGCACCGGGGACCTGCGTATGTCGGAGCTTGCGGATGCATTGCGGTCCGTCAAGGACTTCGCCGTCGAAAGTCCGGCGGTGTTCTTCGATTTCGACGGCACGCTTTCTGACATCGTGAACGATCCCGACAAGGCCGTGCTCGTCGCCGGAGCCGCCGAGGCGCTAACCACGTTGGCGGAACTGTGCCCGGTTGCGGTGCTCAGTGGTCGCGACCTCGCCGATGTGTCCAAACGCGTAGGCCTGCCCGGCATTTGGTATGCCGGCAGTCACGGCTTCGAGCTGACCGCACCGGATGGGACGCACCATCAGAACGAGGAAGCGGCCGAGGCCATCCCGGTGCTGGCACAGGCCGCCGCGCAGCTGCGCGAGAAACTTGCCGGCATCCCCGGAGTTGTAGTGGAGCACAAGAGGTTTGGGGTGGCGGTGCACTACCGCAACGCTGCACGCCACCGCGTTGGCGAGGTGGCCGCTGCGGTGCGCGACGCCGGAAAGCGTGATGTGCTGCGGGTCACCACCGGACGCGAAGTCATCGAATTGCGCCCCGACCTCGACTGGGACAAAGGCAAGACTTTGCGTTGGGTGATCGATCATTTGCACGACTCGGGCGCGGGATCTCTTGTCCCGATCTATCTCGGCGACGACATTACCGACGAGGATGCCTTCGACGCCGTCCACGATGGCGGTGTGCCAATCCTGGTGCGGCACAACGACGACGGCGACCGGGCCACTGCCGCGCTGTTCGGGCTAGACAGTCCGGCCCACGCCGCCGAGTTCACCGCTACCCTGGCCCGGCAAATTACTGACGCTGACGTGAATTAATTTCTGCCTCTTGATGATCCGGCACTTAAGCAACACCTGCGCGGAATTGGGCGCACACCTCCGCGATTGGCGTTAAGCTGCGCGGCAGCCCACCGGGAGGACTGCCATGTCGTTCGTGCTCGCAAATCCGGAAATCATGACCGCGGCGGCTGCGGAGCTGGCCGGGATCAGATCGGCTATCGCTGCGGCAAGTACGGCGGCGCTTACTTCGACGACGCAATTGCAGGCCGCCGCCGCGGACGAGATTTCGGTCGCGCTTTCGGCGATCTTCGGCGCGCATGGACAGGCGTATCACGCACTTAGCGCACAGGCGACAGCGTTCCATCAACAATTCGTCACCGCTGTGGCCAACGCCAGCGGCACCTATGCCGCGGCAGAGACCGCCAGCGTCGAGCAACTTCTGTTGAACGCGATCAACGCTCCCACTCAGACATTGCTGGGACGACCGCTGATCGGCAACGGCGCCGACGGGACCGCGGCCGCACCGAACGGAGCAGCCGGGGGGCTGCTCTACGGCAACGGCGGCAACGGCTATTCGCAACCGGCAGGTTCCGGACTAGCCGGCGGCAGCGGCGGGGCCGCCGGGTTGATCGGCGACGGCGGCGCCGGTGGCAGCGGAGGGTCGGCTACCACGGCCGGCGCGGCCGGTGGGGCCGCTGGCGCCGGAGGCAACGCCTGGTTGTGGGGTTCGGGAGGGGCTGGCGGGACCGGCGGAACCGGCGCGAACGGTGACGTCGGCACCGCGGGTGGTCCTGGCGGGGCCGGGGGCGCCGGTGGCAATGCGGGCTTGCTTTGGGGCACCGCGGGCCCCGGTGGCGCCGGAGCGTCGGGCGGGAACGGCTTCAACACCGCCACTTCTTCGACGGGAGGCGCGGGCGGCTCTGGCGGCCACGCAGGCCTTTTCGGAAATGGCGGGATCGGCGGCGCCGGCGGCATCGGGGGGGAAAACAATCAAACCGGCCTGAGCGCAGGAAACGGGGGCGCGGGCGGGAACGTGGTGAGGTTGGACAGCGGCAGGTAGATGTTACCGTTGGTGATGATGAGATCAGTTGGCAG
>NZ_LZLS01000059.1 GCF_001673365.1 Mycobacterium asiaticum | reverse complement strand
GCGGGCGCCGGAGCAAGGGCGCCGGAGCGCGGCCGCCCCGAGCGCGACGACGCCAGACGGCGCCGCGCCGCGACGGGACCGCGACATCACATCCGCATTGCCGCAGGCATGTCGCCGACCCACTGGTGGCCCCAGTAGCTGTCGGCGGTGATTTCCTCTGCGGTGTAATAGGTTTCGTCGACACGCATGCCGTCGGTGCCGAACTCGATGTCCCAGTCACCCGGTGAGCGGACATAGAACGACACCATTTTGTCGTTGGTGTGGCGGCCCAGGGTCGAAGACAGCTGAATGCCTTCGGCGTTGACCCGGTCCAGCGCCTGCCCCACCGCGTCAAGGCTGTCCACCTCCACCATGACGTGCACCAGTCCCGGATCGCGCTGATGCATGGCCGGGCAGATTGCGAGGCTGTGGTGACGGGCGTTGATGCCGAGGAACCGCACCCGGATCGGCCCGAACTCCGGCGGCGCAGGTACTCGGAACGCGCCGCGCGAGCGGAAACCCAGCACGTCGGTGTAGAACTCGACGAGCCCCTGGGCATCCATGGCCGGCAGGACAACGTGGCCCAGGCCCTGGTCGCCGGTCACGAACCGCGCCCCGAACGGTGTGATCACTGGGCTGTGGTCAAGCACCGCGCCGTGGAACACCTCGACCGTGATGCCGGCCGGATCGTGGAAGGTGATGACCTCTTCGACACGTCGCTCATCGGCCTCCTGCTGGGACAGGTCCTTGACCGCGACTCCCGCAGCGTCCAGCGACGACTTGACTCGCTGCAACGCAGCACCGTCGCGCACCTCCCAACCGACGGTTCGCACCCGCTCCGTCTCACCTGGGACCACGACGATGCGTGCGGCGCGCTCGTCCATCCGCAGATACAACGCGGAGCTGTCGGGTCCCTTGCCTTCTGCGAACCCCAGCACCCCAACGGCGAAATGCCGCCACCGTTCGATGTCGTTGGTCGAAACGGTAATGTAGCCAAGGCTTTTCAGATCGCTCACGGCAAGCTCCTAAATCAAGGCCCGCAACGGTCCCATCGGGGGCTCCACGCCGAACGAGCTCAGCGCCGAGGCGTGGTAGGTAGAACCCGGGACGTGGATGGCGTGCATCTGGCCGACATGCACGTCGCGCCAGTACCGCTGCAATGGCTTGTCCATCCGCGAGGCGTTGCCGCCCGAGCGGGCGAAAATTTCGTCGACGGCCGACACCGCGCGCCACACCGCTCGGATCTGGGTGCGTCGTCCCGCCGCGCGGTCAGCGAACGACACTTCCTTGCCGGCGGCGACCATGTCGTAGATGCGATCGGCGTTGGCCAGTAACTCCTGGCGGGCCGCGTTGATGTCAGCGGCGGCCTCCCCGATGGCGTACATGACGTAGGGGTCGTCCTTGATCGCGGTGCCAGTGACGCCGACGCGCTCACGCTGGTAATCCAAGTGCGCGGCCAGCGCGCCCTCCGCGATCCCGATCGTCGCCGCGGAGATGCCCAGCGGGAACATGGTCGACCACGGCATCAGGTAGAGCGGCTCGGTCATCCCGGCCTCGCGCTGCGCGGTGCCATCCATCACCTTCGTCGCGTCCATGGTCCGGTAAGTGGGGACGAATGCGTCCTTGACGATCACGTCTTTGGAGCCGGTTCCCCGCAGCCCCACCACATTCCACGAGTCGTCGACGATTTCGTAGTCCTTGCGCGGCAGGATCATGTGCAGCATCCGCGGCGGCATTAGCGGGACACCTTCTTCGTTGGCGAGCATGGCGCCCAGGATGATCCAGTCGCAATGGTCGGTGCCCGAGCTGAACTGCCAGCGGCCGTTGAAGACGTAACCACCATCTTGACCATCGATGGGCCGCGCTACGCCCTGTGGCGCGTACGGCGATGCCATCCAGGTGTCGACGTCGTCGGCCCAGATCTCGGCGGCGACCTTAGGGTCCGCGTACGCCAACTGGTAGGGGTGCACGCCGACCACGCCGACGATCCAGCCCGCCGCCGGATCCAGGGCGGCCGTCGCCATCGTCGTTTCGGCGAACTCGCGGGGGTGCGCCTCGAAGCCTTGGTATTGCTTGGTCTGCAGTAGCCGGATCAAGCCGGCCGTCTTCATGTTCTTGACCGTGTCGTCGGTGAGCCGCCCGATCCGCTCTGCTTCGGGGGCCTGCTCGCGCAGCTGGTCCGCCATCGCAACTACCCGGTCCAGTACCCGCTCGCTCATGCTGTTCGTCCTTACGTGTGTGGTCGTGCCTCTGTGTTTACTCCACTGCGCGAGTCGACTCAGCGGTGATCCCGGTGAGCGGACTGAACGAGCGCGCGACCCGGTCAACGGGAGGGGGCTGGGTTCGGCGCGCCCAAGGCCCTACGGTGGGTGGTTGTGGACAGTCTGGACGCACTCGTCGTGGGCGCCGGGTTCGCCGGTTTGTATGCCCTGCACAAACTGCGCGCCCAGGGGCTCTCGGTGCGGGCGCTCGAGGCCGCACCGGAACTCGGCGGCACCTGGTACTACAACCGGTATCCCGGCGCGCGCTGCGACGTGGAAAGCGTCGACTACTGCTATTCGTTCTCCGAGGAGCTACAGCAGGAGTGGGACTGGACCGAAAAGTACGCAACCCAGGCCGAGATCCTGCGCTACCTGAACTGGGTGGCCGACAAACTCGACCTGCGCCGCGACGTCGTCTTCAACACTCGGGTCGTCTCGGCGGTCTTCGACGAGGCGGCGGTGCGGTGGACCGTCACCACCGACACCGGTGATGTGGTGACGGCCCGGTTCGTGCTGATGGCGACTGGCCCACTGTCGGACGCGATGACGCCGGAATTTCCGGGGCTGAACACCTTCGGCGGGGAAATCCACCACACCGCACACTGGCCGCACGAACCGGTCGACTTCACCGGCAAGCGAGTGGCCGTGATCGGCACCGGATCGTCTGGGATCCAGACGATCCCGATCATCGGCGAACAAGCCGCACGGCTCTACGTCTTCCAACGGACCCCCAACTACAGCGTTCCGGCCGGCAACAAACCACTGTCCGCGGCCGAGCTCGACGACATCAAGGCCGGCTATCAGGAACGACGCCGACTGTCGTGGCGCAGCGGCGGGGGGTCGCCGCACATCACCGCCGCAAAGCCTGCGATGGAGTTCACCGCCGATGAGCGGCGGACGGCATTCGAAAAGCGTTGGCAGTTAGGCGGGGTGCTGTACTCCAAGACCTTCCCCGACCAGATGATCGACCCGGCCGCCAACGAGGAGGCCCGCAAGTTCTACGAGGAAAAGATCCGCGCGGTCATCGACGACCCCGCCGTCGCCCAACTGCTTATCCCCACCGACCACCCCATCGGCACTAAACGAATCTGCACCGACAGCAACTACTTTCAGACTTTCAACCAACCCCACGTGACGCTGGTCAGCGTTCGAGACACTCCCATCCAGTCCGTGGACAGCACCGGAATCAACACTACCGACCAACACTACGATCTCGACATGATCGTGCTGGCAACAGGTTTCGACGCTCTGACCGGGGCGTTGGCCAAGATTGATATCGTCGGCCGGGATGGCGCAACGCTGCGTGAGCAATGGGCAGACGGGCCGCGCACCTATCTTGGCCTGGGGATGGCCGGGTTCCCGAACCTGTTCGTCATCTCGGGACCGGGAGCGCCTGCCGTGCTGGCCAACATGGTGCTACACGCTGAGGCGCAAGTGAATTGGATCGCACAGACGATCGACTACCTAGATGCCAACGGTTACGCCGCGATCGAGGCCACCAAAGACGCCGTGGACAGCTGGGGTGCCGAGCTCAGCCGACTAGCCGAAGCAACCCTGTTCACCAAAGCCAACTCCTGGTACATGGGGGCCAACGTTCCGGGGAAGCCGAGGGGCTTCATGCTGTTCGTCGGCGGCTTCGCCACCTACAACACGATCTGCGCTGAGGTCGCCGACGCCGGCTACAAAGGATTCGACCTCACCAAGCAGCCATGCTGACGGGTTTGCGCGACAAGGTTGTTGTGGTCACCGGTGCGGGGCGTGGCACCGGCCGCGTGCACTGCCAACGGTTCGCCGACGAGGGCGCCGATGTAATCGCACTCGACACCTCTACCGACGACCTGGCTTCTCTCGCAACCGAAGTCGAAGGGCGCGGTCGCCGCTGCGTTACCGGCTTGGCCGACGTCGCCGACCTGCCGGCCGTGACAGCCGCCATCGACCGCGGCGTCGGCCAGTTGGGTCGTCTGGATGTCATCCTCGCCAACGCCGGGGTCCACACACCGGGCCGGCCCACGTGGGAAATCGAGGCGCGGGACTGGCAACACACTCTGGACATCAACCTCACCGGAGCCTGGCATACCGTCAAGGCGGGGGTGCCGCACATTGGCGCGGACGGGGGATCGGTCGTCATCATCAGTTCCACCAGCGGAATTCGCGGGTTGGCCAACGCCGCTCACTACACGGCCAGCAAGCATGCGGTGGTGGGACTGGCGCGAACGCTGGCCAATGAATTGGGAGCACGCAACATACGGGTCAACACCGTGCATCCCGGAGCCGTAGCCACGCCGATGGTGCTCAACGAAAAAACATTTCGGCGCCTGCGACCGGATCTGGACAACCCCACGGCCGAGGACGCCGCCGAAGTGCTGCGTGCCCGCAACCTGCTTCCGGTGCCGTGGGTCGAGCCGGTCGACATCGCCAACGCCGTGTTGTTCCTGGCCTCCGAACAAGGCCGCTACATCACCGGCACGCAACTCGTCGTCGACGCCGGCCTGACACAGAAGACCTGAAGCGGACCGCCACGCAGCGCTGAGGAGGGCCATGCCAGAACTGTCTCGATACGGGCCGTGGGCGGTGATCGCCGGAGGTTCGGAGGGTGTCGGCGCCGAATTCGCGGTGCAATTGGCGCGTGACGGAATCAACGTGGTGCTGATCGCACGCAAGCCGGGACCGCTGGATGAGACGGCTCGGCGGTGCCGCGAGAGCGGCGCTCAAGCCCGCACCATTGCCGTGGATCTCCTTGAACCCGAGTCGATCTCACGCATTGTGAAAGAGACGGCCGATCTGGACGTCGGTCTACTGATCTACAACGCGGGCGCCAACACCTGCCGGGAACAGTTTCTTGATGCCGACCTCGCGGCGATCGGCGGGGTGATCGACCTGAACGTGACCCGCATGCTGGAGCTCGTGCACCATTTCGGGCGACCCATGCGTGCCCGGGGCCGCGGCGGCATCCTGTTGGTCGGGTCGATGGCCGGCACTTACGGATCGATGCAGCAGTCGGCGTATACCGGCGTCAAGGCATTCGGCCGATTGTTCGCCGAGAGCTTGTGGCTCGAACTACGCGAATACGGGGTCGACGTACTGGAATTGGTGCTGGGTGTCACGCGCACTCCGGCGATGGAACGCGCAGGACTGAACTTCGACGTGCCTGGTTTGGTCGTCTCCGACCCGGCCGACGTAGCGCGGGAGGGCTTGGCCAACTTGGCCAATGGACCAGTGGTGATCGTCGGAGACAATGCCGCCGCCGTGCAGTGGGGCAGTGGACCCGACCGCGCCGCAATTGTTCTGGGGGCGCACAAACGAGTTCAGCAATTGATCGGGGGCAAACCATGACCGACATCGAGGCCCTTGCCGCGCGGCTGCGCCGGCTCGAGGACGAACACGACATCGCCAGACTGATCGCGTCCTACGGCCCGGCGGTCGACGCCGCGGATGCCGACGCCACTGCCCGGTTGTGGGCAGTCGACGGTGTCTACGACGTGGACCTGATGCGTATGGGAAGCCGCGCCGAAGTCCACGCCATGGTTTGCTCCGAACCGCACCGCAATCTGGTGGCCAACGGATGCAGCCACTTCCTGGGACCCGCCGTTGTGACGGTCGATGGCGATTCGGCGGTGGCGGTCTGCGAATCCTTGGTGCTGATCCGCGATGGCGAAGGCTATCGGGTATGGCGCTGCACGGCAAACCATTTCGCGTTGCGACGTAGCCACGGGCACTGGCAGATCACCACCCGCACCAGCAGGGTGCTGGACGGAAAGCCGGAAGCGCACGGTCTGCTGGCGAAAGGCCTTGCGGGCGAGGCGGTTTGACGAGCTGTTTCAACCGCGCGTCAGGAACGCCAGGACGGTGCTCTCGAACGCGTCCTTGGCTTCGATCATCGCCCAGTGCCCACAATTGGGGAACACGTGTAGTTCCGCGTTCGGGATGGTGCGCATCGGAACGATCGCCATGTCCAGCGGGCTGACCCTGTCGTCGCGCCCCCACGTCAACAGCGTGGGTGCGGCCACCCTATGCATGACGGCCCAGGGCATCGGCCGGTCGGAGGTGCTCATCGCCGCCATCATGGCGGCATACGCTGCCTTGCCGTACATGCGGCGGGCGGCAGTCAGCGCCTCCGGGTCGGTGGCCAACTGCCAGCGTTCCTCGATGAGCTCCTCGGTCACCAGAGACTGGTTGTAAACCATCGACTTGAGCCAGTCGACGAGCCGCTGGCGGGTGGGGTCTTCGGTGAACTCCTGCAACAGTCGGATGCCCTCGCTGGGGCCGGGACTGAAAGTGTTGGTCCCGATGCCGCCGATCGTCACCAACCGCCCGATCCGGTCGGGGTAGCGGATGGCAAAGTTGATGCCGACGCCACCGCCCATCGAGTTGCCGACGATGTGGACCCGGTCGATACCCAGCGCATCCAGAAACGGACCCACGACGCCCTGCGCGGTCATCATCGGATGACCGCCGAAGTCGTCGGTGACGCCGAAGCCGGGGAATTCCAGGATCAGGCTCCGGAAGTGCTCGGCGAAGGTGGGCAGGATGCCGCGGAAGTTGCGCCAGCCGGTGACACCGGGACCGGACCCGTGCAGAAACAACACGATCGGCGCGGTCTCCGTTGCGGAGCCGGAGCCTGTGTCGTAGTAGCGCAAAGTGCCTACCGCAGTGTTCGTTTCACGCAATTCGGATTGTTCGGAAGCGTTCGCCACTAGGCCACCTTGCCATGACTGGTGCGGGCCCGGGCACGAATTGCCCCGCGCCGGCGCAGATGTGACGGCTACGAGCTTTCCGACGGCCGCTGGAACCGGAACCGCCGACCGGTGACCATTTCCGGAAGGACGCGCACAAAGTGCGTCTTCTCCGATGATGTCCAGGACAGCAGGCCGGAATTCTCGGCCGCTGCCACGTCGTCGTCGTTGCGAACGGAGCGGGCAACACCTTTGACAATTACCGACCAGCCCTCGGTACCGCCGTATTCGTCGGCTTCAAAGACCACATGGTTGTTGATAGCGGTGCTGATCAACTTGGTACCCTCGGCGGTGCGGAACAGCACGGTGCGCCGCTGAACAACGAAATTGACCGGAAAGATTTGCGGTCGGCCGTCAACACTGGTGACCAGCCGTCCGATCGGCACGTTATCCAGCAGGTCCCAACACTCGTGTTCGGGCAGAATCGTGACCCCGTCGTCGGATCCCGGCATCAGCCTCCCCTTTCGTCGCTGCGTTCCAATGATGACGGTAGTCGCCCGAGATCCATCGCGGCCGCCCCCGGGTGAGGCCCGACGTCCCTGCCCTTGGTGACTAAAGACCCACGACCGAAGTTGGTTCGAGCGATAGCGTTTTCGGTAGGAGAGGGAGAACACAATGCATGAATCGGTGGCCGCTACCGGTTCCGCCAACGCGTGTGCCGATTCAGCGATCGAGGAGTCGATGCCCTACCTCGATCTCCGGGAAACCCACACCGGCGTCGTGGTGCTGGCCGGCGAGAAAGTTTTCAAGGCGAAGAAACCCCTGCGCACCGATTTCGTCGATTTTCGCACCGCGGGTCAACGCGAGCATGCGTGCCGTAGAGAAGTCGAGCTGAACAGCCGCCTGTCTCCCGGCAGTTACCTCGGGGTCGCGCAGCTGTCGATTCCGGGCGTCGGTCCGGCTGAACCGATCGTGGTCATGCGGCGGTATCGCGATTGCGACCGGTTGGCATTCCTGGCCACCCGGCCCGAATGTGATGCAACAACCAAGGAGGCGTTGGACGCCGTCGCAGCCGTGCTCACAGAGTTCCACGCCCGAGCCGAGCGAGGCGAGACGATCAACGCTCAGGGCGAGGTCGGTGCCGTCGAACAACGGTGGCGAGACAACCTGTCGGAACTTCATCGATACGCGGACATGGCGATCCCCGGGGTGACCGCAGAGTTGGTCTGTCGTATCGAGAGCCTTGTCGAGGAATTCATTTCGGGCCGTTCGTGCCTATTCGCAGATCGAATCGAACGGGGCCGCATCGTCGATGGCCATGGCGACTTGCTCGCCGACGACATCTTCTACGTCGATGCAGTTCCGGCCGTGCTGGACTGCCTGGAATTCGATGACGAACTGCGCTACCTCGACTGCATCGATGATGCCGCGTTCCTGGCCATGGACTTGGAGTTTTTGGGTCGCCAAGATCTGGGTGAGTACTTCATCGAGCGCTACACGGCTATGACCGGTGATTCCGCGCCGCGGTCGCTGTGGGACTTCTACATCGCCTACCGGGCCGTGGTACGCGCCAAGGTCGAGTGCGTGCGCTTTTTGCAGGGCAGGCCCGACTTCGCCGCCCACGCCGCGCGACACCTCGCGATCGCGACCGCCCATCTTCGCAACGGAGCCGTCCGGCTGGCACTTGTCGGGGGTAACCCCGGTAGCGGCAAGTCGACGGTGGCCCGCTCCCTAGCCGAACAGTTTGGCGCACAGGTCATTTCGACCGACGACGTGCGACGGGAGTTGACGCAGTCGGGCGCCATCTCCGGGGAGGTTGGCGTGCTGGACGAGGGCCTCTACAGCCCCGGCAAGGTCTTGACGGTCTATGAAACGGTGCTGGGCCGAGCGCGCGGCTACCTTGCCGAGGGTCAGTCGGTGATACTCGACGGCACCTGGCAGGACCCGGGTCTTCGCGCGCAAGCCCGTCGGATGGCCGGCGAAACCCATTCGCGAATAGTGGAAGTCATGTGCGTGGTGCCGGTCGAAACGACCGCTGGGCGCATCCAGACCCGCGCACCGGGCAATTCCGACGCGACTCCTGATATCGCCGCTGTCCTCGCGGGCCGTCGAGATCCTTGGGATTCGGCACACCAGCTCGATACGTCCTTGCCCCTTGCGTCCACTGTGGCGTTGGCCATGGACGCTTGGCAGCAAGGGATTTGACCAGATTCGGCCGAAAGGAATTGGCATGTCGACGAATACAGCAGTCAGCACCTACGCCTCGGGCACTGCGGTCCGGCGCCCGTCCGCCGAACGTCTATTGCTGGCTGAATCCGCGCGGGCCTGACATGTCGGCCAATCTGCCCGGTCGGGAAGTCATTCGGCAAGCGGTGGACCTCGCGCGTCGCGCGCCGTCGCTGCACAACAGCCAACCCTGGCGGTGGGTCGCCGACGAGACCACCCTGCAGTTGTGGGCCGATCCGCGCCGGAGAATGCCCGGCACCGACCCCAGCGGTCGGGAGCTGACGTTGAGTTGCGGCGCCGTCCTGGACCATGTGCGGGTTGCGATGGCTGCAGCTGGGTGGGGCAGCATCACCGAGCGGCTGCCCAATGCACATGATCCAGCACATCTGGCGACGCTGCGGTTCCGTCCGGCGGCCTCGATCGCAGCGCCAGACCAGCGTCTGGCGCAGGCGATACGACGCAGGCACACCGACCGATTGCCATACGCGGCACCGTCACCATGGTCTCCACTGGAGGCGGTCCTACGTGACGCCGTGACCCCGTACGGCGTGTCATTGGACGTGATAGCCGACGATCAACGTCCGCGGTTGGCCGAGGTGTCACGTCTGACCGAGACCCTGCGTCGCTACGACACCACCTACCTGACCGAATTGCGTTGGTGGGCATCTCCTTTCGAATCCGACGCCAGTCATGTGCCGCAGAGTTCGTTGGTGTCGGCTTCGGAGGCCGCACGGGTGGATATAGGCCGCGCGTTTCCGCCGACGGGTGGTGGCCATCGTCGCCCCACCGTCGATCATGACCACTCGAAGATCGTGGTGCTATCCACTCGAAGGGACGAGACAGCGGAGGTATTGCGCTGCGGTGAGGCACTTTCGGCCGTGCTATTGGAATGCACCGCGGCCGGCATGGCCACCTGTACGTTGACGCATCTCACCGAACTCGAACACAGCCGCGCGATCATCGGCGAAATCACCGGAACCTCCGGGCGGCCGCAGTTGCTGATCCGGGTCGGCAGATCTCCAGCCCATGAGCACCCGGCCGAAACCACCCCCCGTCGCCCGATGAGCGAGGTTCTCGACTTCGTTCCGGGGAGCTCGGCCGCCGACGGGACGTCCAAGGAGGAACGAGAATGACGCCGTCCGGAAAGCGCCACGGCTTCGTCGTCGGTGTCGACGGCTCGCCCGCCTCCACCGCCGCGGTGGCGTGGGGGGCACGTGCTGCCGCAATGCGGAACGTCCCGCTGACGCTGGTCCACATGCTCAACAGCTACGTGGCGACGTTCCCCCAGATCCCGATGGTGAGCGGGGTCGCCCTCTGGCAGGAAGACGATGGCCGGCGGGTGCTCGATCAGGCGGACAAGAATGCCCGGGATGCGGCGGGGGATCGGGCCATCGACGTCGTCGCAGAACTGAAGCTCTCGCCGCCGATACCGACGCTGGTGGAGCTCTCCGAAGAGGCCGAGATGGTGGTCGTCGGCAGCCATGGGCGCGGTGCCGTCGGGCGCGCCC
Organism: Mycobacterium asiaticum; assembly: GCF_001673365.1. GTDB lineage: Bacteria > Actinomycetota > Actinomycetes > Mycobacteriales > Mycobacteriaceae > Mycobacterium > Mycobacterium asiaticum_A. The sequence continues at coordinate 355 of NZ_LZLS01000059.1, read as the reverse complement.
TGCTGGGCTCGGTCAGCTCGGGTGTGCTGCGCGGCGCCGCGTGCCCGGTCGTCATCGTGCGCGATATGGAGTCCTCGGGAAGCCTGCGCGAGAACGCACCTGTGGTAGTGGGCATCGACGGGTCACCGGTGTCGGAGTTGGCCGAGTCCGTGGCGTTCGACGAGGCATCGCGCCGTGGTGTGGAACTCAAGGCGGTGCACGCCTGGAGCGACATCGAGGTGCTCGACCTCGACGGGTTCGACTGGGAGACACTGCAATTGCAGGCGGAGCAGATACTGGCCGAACGCCTGGCCGGATGGCAGGAGCGCTATCCCGACGTCACCGTGCACCGTATCGTGGTCCGTGATCGGGCGGC
>NZ_LZLS01000058.1 GCF_001673365.1 Mycobacterium asiaticum | reverse complement strand
GACCTCAAAGCACCCCGGAGCGTGCGCTCCTCAGTGCTTCCGCGTCTGCTCGCGCACAGGACGCTATATGGTCCGCCAGGTGAGGACGCGGTGAATCCAGAAGATCATGGCGACGCGGCGGGCATCTTCGCCGATCCCATCGCCGCGTGCGAGTCGGTGTATCTGTCCTATGTCTCGGCAAACCGCGAGGACGTCTTCGACGATCCGTTCCGCTTCGATGTCGGACGAGACCCCAACAAGCACTAGGCATTCGGCTACGGCGCGCACTTCCGTCTGGGCGCCGCGCTGGCCCGCATAGAGGTCAGCAGCTTCTTTCAGGAACTGTTGCCACGGCTCAAATCAATCGAACTGAACGGGAAACCGGAACTAATCGCCACCACGTTCGTGGGTGGGCTCAAGCACCTTCCGATTCGATATTCGCTGAGCTGATCCCGCCGGCCTGGGCTCGCTGGACATGCAGGAACCCGTCGACCGCGGCCCGCGCGCACTCGCGGTAGTCGAAGTCCGGCAAGGTACTGAAGCGACCCAACACCAGCGGCCCGATCAGCAACGCGATGGCGCGGGACCGGTCCACATCACCTAACTCTGCCGCCCCAGGGCTGTCGAACAGCGCGTCGAACGGCGCGGCGTACTGCTGGGCGATGCGTTCGCGCAGGGTACTGATCGCGCTCTGACGCGGTTCGGGCATTTCCTGTAGGTCGGAGCCGAGCGTCAGCCACGCCATCGCGGTCAGCAAAGCGGGCGCCTCGGCGATGGCTTCGGCTTGCCCCAACACGATCGCCAACAGACGGTCCCGCAACGAGCCTTCCGCCGGCGGCAGCGGCGCCGCGGGGATCAGGCTGTTGAATGTGGCCGCCAACAAGTCGTTTCCGCTCGGAAAGTGGCGATACAAGGTGGCCCGCGCCACGTTCGCGGCCCGGGTGACCGCATCAACGGTCACCGCGCTGGGCCCGCCGGCACGAAGCAGTGCGGCGGCGGCCTCCAGCAAACGCGCCCGAGACCGCGCCGGACGGGGGTCTGGATTTGTCCCGTCGCTGATTGTGATGCACCTCCCGGTTTCAGACCAAGACTAACCGTCTATGCACGAGACCATTAGTCTCGGCAACTACTCCGCCGCCGGAAGGAGGCGCATGCATGCTCGAAACCCTGTTCCGACCCGATGAGCGCATTTCCCGACCCGATCAGCGTACTGAGACGCTAGGCACCAGCAATAGCGCGCGCAGATGGACCCTGGCCGTCGCCTGCATCGGCGTCTCGCTGGTGGTGGCATCGATGACGGCATTGAACACCGCCCTTGGTGATCTCGCCGTCGCGACCTCCGCCACCCAAACCCAGCTGACCTGGATCGTCGATGGTTACACGCTGACGTTGGCCTGCCTGTTACTACCCGCCGGCGCCGTCGGTGACCGCTACGGCAGACGCGGCGCCCTGCTTGCCGGTCTGGCGATCTTTTCCCTTGCCTCGATCGCCCCGGCGATGTTGCATTCCCCGGCGCAGATCATCGCCGGTCGAGCGCTGGCGGGTGTCGGCGCCGCGTTCGTCATGCCCGCAACGTTGTCCCTGCTGACCGTGGCCTATCCAAAGGAGCAGCGCATCAAGGCCGTTGGCATCTGGGCCGGCACCGCAGGTTCCGGCGGAGTGGTCGGGATGCTCGGTTCTGGCCTACTCCTTCGCTTTTGGGACTGGCACGCGATCTTCTGGACGCTGGGCGCGGCCGGTTTGGTCATCTTCGCAATGGCATTCACCATCGCGCCGTCCCGCGACAGTGCCGCTCCACGCGTCGACTGGGCGGGCGCCGCGCTGATCGGCTCGGCCGTCGCGATCGGCGTATTCGCGATTCTGGAAGCCCCGTCGCGGGGCTGGCACGACACCGTGGTCTGGGGCGGGCTGGTTCTCGGCGCCGCCGTCGCGGCGGTGTTCGCGCTGGTGGAATCTCGCAAACAGCACCCGCTTTTAGACGTCCGACTGTTCGGCGACCCGGGTTTCGCCACCGGCGTGGCGACGATCATCGTGCTGTTCGGCGCGACCTTCGGCTTCTTCTATCTCGGTATGCAGTATGTCCAGGAAATCATGGGTTACTCGCCGCTGATGACGGCGGTCGCGTTCGCCCCGTTCATGGTTCCGCTCGGCATCTGCTCGGCGCTGTCGCCCTGGTACCTACCCAAACTCGGACTGCGCTTGGTGCTGTTTCTGGGCACCGTGCTGATGGCGGTCGGGTTTCTGTCCATGCTGGTACTCGACCTGAATTCGTCCTACCTCGAGTTGGCCTGGCCGACGCTGATCCTCAGCACCGGGATCGGATTCTGCACGGCGCCCACGACTTCGGCGATCATGGCGGCGGTTTCGGACGAAAAGCAGGGGGTCGCCTCCGCGGTCAACGACACCGCCCGGGAATTGGGCGGTGCGCTCGGGATCGCGGTCGCCGGCTCGATTCTGGCCGGCCGCTACAGCCACGAGCTGTTGCCGAAGCTGTCGGAGTTTCCCGCGCCAGTGCGCGGGCCGGCGTCGGACTCGCTGGCCAAGGCCGTCGAAGTGGCCGAGCGGCTCGGCCCGCAAGGCGATCAATTGGCCACGTTGAGCCAGTCGGCGTTCCTGACCGCCCTGCACGCGTCGGTGATCACGATGGGGGTCATCGTCGGCATCGCCGCCGTCGCCGTCGGATTCTGGGCTCCCGGGCGGGACGGCCGCCAGTTGCGCCTGGCCCGGCGCCTACAGGGTGTCCGAGTCTAAGAAAGTTACCGATTCGGCGAAAACACCTCGGTGCGGCCGGCGTTGAAATAGCATCGCCTGCGGGTCGAGGTTCAAAAGCCGGGGGGCTGAACGCAAGCCAGGTAGCTGGGGGCCGATATGTCGTACGTGATCGCTGCGCCAGACTATGTTGCCGCGGCGGCAACGGATTTGGCGAATATCGGCGCGGCGATCAACGATGCGAGCGCGGTGGCGGTTGCCCCGACAACGGGTGCGCTCCTGCCGGCGGGTGCCGACGAGGTATCGGCGGAGATCGCCGCGCTGTTCGGGGCGCACGCCCAGGCCTTTCAGGCCATCAGCGCCCAGGCCGCGGCTTTTCACGACCAGTTCGTACAGCTGATGAATTTTGGTTCCCAGTCCTACGCCCTCAGCGAGGCTGCGAACGTCTCGAGTTTCCAGACCGGCACCGTGAACCTGCCGCAACAAACGCTCGGACACCCTGCACTGAGCGAAAGCGCCCACCTGGCGCCGGCCGCCCAGTCAGTGGCTCCGGCGGCGGCACAAGCGGTGACTATCGGTTCGGCAGCAGCCGCACCGGTGGGCTCGGCGATCACACCGGCGATGCCGGTGGGATCGGTGGGGTCGGCAGTAGCGGCGGGATCGGTGGGGTCGGTGCAACGTCAACCGATCCCGTCGCTACCGGCAAACTCCACCGAGCAAACCGAGGTAGTCGAGACGGCGGCGGTATCGGCATTGCCGGCGCCGCTGGCGGCCCGGGCGGCACCCGCGGCCCTGGCGGCAACTCCCGCGGCGCCGCGGATGGAATCGACCGGCGAAGCGCCGGCACCCGCCTGATCATCAGCGCCGCGTCTCAGACGACGAATTCGGCCGCGCGGTGCCCGAGCATCACGATGGTTGCGTGTGGCCCGCGACTTGGGACCGTCGGCAAGATGGATCCGTCTATCACCCACAGGTTTTCAGTGCCAATCACTCGACATCTGTTGTCGACCACCGCATTTGAGTCAGCGCCCATCGGGGCACTGCCGCACAGGTGCTGCGACGTCGACCACACGGCGGCACCGATATGTGTTGCCGAACTGAATAATTCGCGAGCCACTTCGCTTCCCGCGCGCAGCGCCGCCACATCCGCGGGCTCACAGTCGTACCGGTGCTCAATATGTGGCGGCACCCGAGGATCGGCCGACACCAGGGTGACGCGTCCGCGCGACCGTGGCTGCATGAGCGCAACACCGATGTGCGGCCAATCCCGGTGTCCGGCAGTGCCGTCGCCCGTCATAGCTACGAAACCACCCGTGTAGGGCCGGATTTCGAGGCCATCTTCGGTACTCAACACCACCTCGAGCACCGGACGATCCACCGCCACATCCCAGTTGGTCGGCATCACCCACTCCGGGTGATCGCTACACCGCGCTCCGACCGGAAGCGTCGCGACCACTTCCACGCCTACCCGACGCAGCACGGCATCGATACCCACGCCCGATAGCATCAACAGATGAGCCGAACGAATCGCTCCTGCGCACAACACAATTCGATCCGCCCGATACGTGACCGCCCCGCCCGGGCCGACGGTGTCGACTCCGACGGCGGTGGTCCCGGCGAACCGCAGCCGCACCGCCCGGGTCCGCTCCAGCAGCGTCAGGTTGGGCCGGGACAGCGCGGGTAGCAAAAAGGCCGCCCCAGAACCGGTGCGTACACCGTCGACGATGTTCAGCGGTACCGGCCCGACCCCCGAGGGCAGTTCGGTGCCCACGTCATTGAGATCGGCGATCCAGGTGAATCCGGCACGCTCGGTGGCCGCAACGAAGGTCTCGGTGACCCCGGTCATCTCGGGGGTCCGCCGCACCGGGATGGGCCCGCGGTCCCCGTGCGCGGGCGTGTCGAAATCCAGGTCTTTCTCGATGGCCCGGAAATGGTCCAGGACATCAGACCACGCCCAGCCGGGTATCGCGAAGCGGTCGAAGTCGCCCGACAGCGCCCGGCAGAAATAACCACCGTTGACGGCCCCGGAGCCGCCGACCGTCGCGCCACGCACGATCGGTACCCGGCGAGCGGGCTGATCGGTCAGCGTCGTCAGATGACGCTCCACCAACGGGCTGCCCGCTCCGATCGGCAGTTGCAATCCGTTGCTGGTCTGGGCCAGCAGGTCCGCATCGGCGAGCCCGGGGCCGGCTTCCAGGACTGTCACCACACAACTTGGATCCGCGGAAAGTCGTTCGGCAACAACCGAACCGGCACTTCCAGCGCCGACGATCAACACATCGCTGTGCCGGGCGGCTGCGGACAAGGCGGCCGTTACGTCCGAATCTGCGGCTTGAGCGCGCCGACGTTGCGTTCGCGCACCACCCCGTACCACAGGCCGATCCCGTAGGCCAGGTCGTCGACGCGCTTGAGCAACAGGAAAGTCAGCAATCCGATCGGTTCGGCGTCCTCGCCGACGGAGTCCCTGCGGCGCAGCCAGTCCGCGACTCCGTCCACGATCGCCGCGATCAGCACCACCCGTCGACAGTGCCGCGACAGAATCGCGGCCAGCAGCGCCACCGGCCAGTAGTGCCGGCAGATGGCCGATGCCAGTTGCAGCGCCGCCGACCACAAACCGCGGGTGGCGACTACGACCACATCCCAGAGCGAAGTCTCGGCACTTTGCATTGCCCTGGCGATCCGGCGTCCGGTCATCACCGCGATGACTATCGAGCCCAGCTGGGCAAGCCCGGTACCCAGCGACATCAGGATCCAGGCGGCCAACGCCCATCCCGAAATCACCACCGGCGCGGTCTTATCCGGATGGCGAACCGACAGCGGGGCCGCGGAATTCCCATAGAACGCCTTGCGCGCGATCCAGTCTCGCAACTCGGTCCGGTGGTCGTGCGCCACCAACGCGATTGGCTCGTAACGCAGCCGGGCACCGGCTTCGACCAGCCGCCAGCACAAGTCGACATCCTCCCCGGACTGCATGGTCTCGTCGAAACCACCGAGTTCCCGGATCGCCGAGGCACGGCAGACGATCGCCGCGCTGGGAACATAGGACACCGAGCTCAGCGGCACCACCGGCGCTTCCCGCAGGCCGAGGTCCAGTGAAGAATGCACCGCCTCATAGCGGGCGATCACGTTCTCGCTCTGCGCCAGGCCCACGATGCGGGGCGCCACCAGCGCGACGGTGGGGTCGCAGAAGTGCCCCAGCAAAGCCTCCAACCACCCGCGTCGTGGGGCTACGTCGGAATCCAGGAAGGCGACGAAGTCGGTGGTGCAGGCAGCCAGACCGGTGTTGCGGGCCGCGGCCGGCCCCTTGCTACGGACGTGGTGCAGCATCTCGACGTCGCAGTGCGCGCCGGCGAAATCTTTGGCTTCGATGGGGCACGCGGAGCCGTCGTCGACCACGATGACCCGCAGCCCGCGCAGTGACGCCACCAAGCGGCGAACCCCAGTTATGTTGTCCCGCACCGGGATAACGATGGTGACATCGCGGTGTGAGGGACCGGTGGCCGGTCGTGGATGGGCCACCGTGGCGTCCAGCAGGGTGCGGGCGAGTTGCGCACTGACCTCGTCGCTAACCTTGAGCCGACCATCGCAGAGCATGTCCTGAGCGGCGGGGGCGAGGCGCAGCAACCGGGTAGGCGAACCACCGAGCAGGGCTTTACCGTCGCCGAGCACCCGCACCCGACGATCAACCTGTACTGCAAACCCGTCAGGCAGCCGGGTCTGGGTCATGTCAACATTCCGTCGGGCCCAGGTAACCAACGGGAAATACGCCGCTCGCAATCATCGACCATCTCCGAAAAGATCCGCCTCCCCTCGACTGCGGTGGCCGTGGTCGGATCACCCAGCACCCCGGTTTGGCTGACGGCCGCAACCCCGCCACGTCGCATAGACGGTAGCAACTCGCTCAACGGCGCTTCGTTGCCGACCAGCATCCGGTCGGCCCGCACGTCACCGGGCGAGATATGCAGCAACAGCGAAGTTTCGGTGTGGCCGGCGTGCGGGTCGGCCCCGGCGGAAGCGCACGGCGACCATCCCGCGTCCCGACCCTCGGCTCGTAGCCGAGCGATTGCTTCGGTCAACGCACCGACATTGCCGCCGTGACCATTGACGAACACCAGGCGCTGCGCCCAGCTGGTGGCCGAACGTCCGTACTCCACGAGCAGCATCGTCAAGGCTTCGGTACCGATGGATATCGTGCCGGCGAAACTCTGGTGCTCGCCGCTGGCGCCATAGGCGATCCCCGGCGCCACCAACCAGTCCAGTCGCTGCGCGACCGCACGGGTAACCGCGGTGGCGATCCGGGTGTCGGTGTCCAACGGCAGATGCGGACCATGCTGCTCAGTGGATCCCAACGGCACCATTATTGACGAGGAGGTCGATATTGAGAGTTGTCTCGACGTCGCGCTTCCCAGTTCGCCGAGTACGGGCACCCGGTGATGGTAAGACGAATTCACCTGGCGTGCACCAATTTTTTTCCGCTGCGTTGATTGGCGGGCGAATTGGTTGCTCGTTCGCCACGGCTGCCCCGCCCGTATCACGACCTCGAAAATGGACATTCCCGAACGGCCAAGTCTGTGGTAGCGAATGGCCCGGCGAAAGATACTTCAAGTATCGGGGCAAACTATCGGGCCGAAGGCCCGCTCAGCGCACGCCCAGCTCCCGGGTGAAGCCCGCCGGAATGAGGATGTCTTCCGGACCGAGGTCGTGAATGGACGAGTGCCCGAGACCCATCAGCGCCGAGTCGATGCCCCCGCGAAGGATGTCCAGCACGTTCTCGACACCGGGCTGGCCGGCCGCAGCCAGGCCCCATAGGTAGGCGCGTCCGATCATCACCGCGCGGGCCCCCAGCGCCACCGCCTTGACGACGTCGCTGCCGCGCCGGATCCCCCCGTCGAGCAGGACGTCGACCTGGTCGCCGACGGCCTGCGCCACCGCGGGCAGGGCGCGGATCGACGCGGGCGTACCGTCCAGGTTGTTACCGCCGTGGTTGGACACCGAGATCGCCGAAACACCGGCGTCCACAGCCCTTTTGGCGTCATCAACGCGCATCACGCCCTTGAGCATGAACGGTCCGCCCCACAGTTCCCGTAACCAGGCGATGTCTTCCCAGGTGGGCGGCGGCGTCCCCATCCATTCGCCGTAGGCGGCAAAAAAGGGTGGCCCGGGCTCCCCGCGGTGGCCCTGGTTAGGCACCCGCAAATTCGGCGGTCGCATCGTCTTGCCGAATTTCCATAGCCAGCGCGGCTTGGTGATGGCCTCGGGAGACAGTTTCAAAATGGTTTTCAGGTTCATCTCTTCGGGGATCTTGGGGCTACCCCAGTCACGCCCGTGCGAGAACGTCCAGTCGGTGGTGACGATCAATCCCACCGCGCCCGCGGCCCGGGCCCGCTCGGCACGCTCGGCGATGGCATCGCGTCCGCCCAGCCAGTAGATCTGAAAGAAGATCTTGGGGTTGGCGGCGATCACCTCTTCGATCGGCTTGCTGGCGAACGAGGACAACCCCATCGCCGTGCCCCGAGCGGCCGCGGCGCGCGCGACGGCCACCTCGCCATCGGGGTCGACCGCCTGCACGCCGGTGGGCGAAATAAGGACCGGCATCGAAATATCCTGTCCCATCACGGTGGTCGACAGGTCGCGTTTCTCGCTGGCACCGATGACATGTGGCGCGAAGCCGAGTTCGCTGAACGCCGCGACGTTGTCGGCGACCGTCACACCCTTTTCGCTGGCGGATATCAGTGAGGAGTAAACGGATTTCGGCAATCGGCGCTTCGCCCGCTCCTGGGCGATCGCGACAGTTTCAAACCATTGGTCGGCCACAGTTACAGAGGACTTTCGTTGCAGGGTTTCATCGGCGGTCGCATGGATAGGGTCAGCGGTACCGGTGTGCTGATGCGCTTTCCGCGGGAATGGTCGACGCGCGGCCTCGGCGTTTCCCGTTCGGCAGCCAGTGCCGGGGCGCCGTAACCCTGGACGCATTCCGGGTCCGGGCCGTCCAGTGGCAGGCCGGTGAAGAACTTCGCGGCCATGCAGCCGCCCCGGCAGCTGTCGTAATGCCCGCAACTACCGCACGCTCCGGCGGACTGTGGCTCACGCAACTCGCGGAACAGTGGCGCATTTTTCCAGACATTGGCAAATCCGAAGCCAAAACCGCTGTCAATCAACACATTTCCGGCCAGGAAGCGGTCGTGAATGGCGAACGGGCAGGCGTAGACGTCGCCTACCGGGTCGATCAGGCAGACCACCCGGCCGGCCCCACACATGTTCAGTCCGGCAAGCGCGCCCGATTGACCCAGCGGTGCCAGGTGGAAGAACGAGTCACCGGTGAGCACCCGCTCACCCTTGGCGACCAGCCAGTCATAGAGTTGCACCTGCTGCTCGGCGGTCGGGTGCAGCTCTTCCCAGACGTCGGCGCCACGTCCCGACGGCCGCAACCGGGTGATCCGCAACGTCGCGCCGTATCGGCTTGCCAGAGCGGCGAATTGGTCGAGCTGATCGACATTGTGCCGGGTGACGACGACGGAGATCTTGGCGTCTTTGAAGCCGGCCGCGGCGAGGTTCTCCAGCGCGCGCACCGCCATATCGAACGAACCCGGGCCGCGGACGGCGTCGTTGACCTCGGCCGTCGCACCGTCCAGCGAGATCTGGACGTCCACGTAGTCGCTGGCCGCCAACCGCGCCGCCACCTCCGGGGTGATCCGCACGCCGTTGGTGGAGAACTTCACCCCGACGTGGTGCTCGGTGGCGTAGTCGACCAATTCCCAAAAGTCCGGGCGCACAGTGGGTTCCCCACCGCCGATGTTCACGTAGAACACCTGCATGCGTTCCAGCTCGTCGATGATGTCCTTGCACTGCCGGGTGGACAATTCACGCGGATCGCGTTTGCCCGACGAGGACAGGCAGTGCACGCACGCCAGGTTGCAGGCGTAGGTCAGTTCCCAAGTCAGGCAGATCGGCGCGTCGAGTCCATGCTCGAATTGCTCGATAAGCCGGGGCACCTTGGCCGGTGCGGTCATTCGCCCTCCTGCGGCAACAACATCTCAGAATCAGCCAACACACTCAACGCGTGTAAGTAAGGCCCCTGGTCGGCCTCGTCGACTCCCGCGGCCTGCAGCGCGGATCGGGCGTCGGGATGGTCGGCCAGGGACTGCACCACCGTCAGGATGGTGCGGTTCTTCAGAAACGACAGCTTGCGGGTGCCGAAGTGATACAGCAGCGCCCCAAAGGGTTCCGGACGAATCGAAACCTGGTGATGCAGTCGCCAGCCGCTATCCGGGTCGAACACTGCAGTGCCGTGGGCCGGGGCGGGCGCCGGCACGGTCAGTAGACCCCGCACATGCCGTCGATGGAGACCTCTTCCACCAGCGTCTCGGTGACGAGCTCGGCGTCAGTCTGGTTCTCGGTCTGCTTCTCGTCCATGGGGGGCCTTTCGTCAGGGGTCTCGACAATCGTGCGTGGTTCTGGTCACAATATGGCATCGAGTGCCGAAATGGAAGGGCGGGTCTGATGCTGCCGGAGTCGAGGGTGGGCCGTCGCCGCTCGACGACGCCGCTGCACATCAGCGACGTCGCTCTGGATCTGTTTGCCGCCCGGGGGTTTGCCGACGTCAGCGTCGACGACGTCGCGCAGGCTGCCGGCATCGCACGTCGCACGGTGTTCCGGTACTACGCCTCCAAGAACGCCATCCCGTGGGGCGACTTCGATGCCCACCTTGAACAGCTGCAGGGCCTGCTGGACACCGTCGATCCTCAGACGCCGCTGCGCGAGGCACTGCGCGGGGCGCTGCTGGCCTTCAACACCTTCGACGGTTCCGAATCCGCACGGCACCGCCAGCGCATGCGCGTTATCCTCGAAACCGCTGAGCTGCAAGCCTATTCGATGACGATGTACGCGGGCTGGCGGGAAGTGATCGCGGGATTCGTCGCCCGGCGGGCGGGCGTCAAGCCCACCGACCTGCTGCCGCAGACCGTCGCATGGACGATGCTCGGTGTCGCGTTGAGCGCCTATGCGCACTGGCTGGGCGACGAGTCCGTCTCGCTGCCGCAGGCACTTGGCAACGCGTTCGACGTCATCGCAGCCGGGTTGGATCGGCTCGGTTGAGCGACCCGGCGCAACTGCTGCACACCCTGCGGGCCCAGGGACGATTCTGCACGCGCGCCGGTTCGCCCATGTACGGCGAGCTATTCGAACTCATCGCCCGCGACGTCGAATCCGGCGGCGTGTTCGCCGCCATCCTGGCCGGCCAGGAAACCGCCTCAGCGGGATCGGCGGTGCCGTTGCGGTTGCTCGGGGGCCTGCACCGGATGGTTCTCGACGGGCGCGCGGCCCAGTTGCAGCGCTGGTATCCAAGTGCTGGCGGCAGCTGGGACGCCCGGCGGGCCTGGCCCGAGATTCTGCTCGTCGCGCGGCAGCATCCGGACGTGCTACGCGCGGCGCTCGCGCACCCTCCCCAGACCAACGAGGTGGGCCGATCAGCCGCCCTGATCGGTGGCCTGTTGATTATCAATAGCGAATTCAGTTTGCCGATAAGGCTTTTCGAGATCGGATCGAGTGCGGGGTTAAACCTGCGGGCCGACCGGTACCACTATCGGTACCCGGGTGGGCAGTGGGGACCGGCCGACTCGCCGGTGGTGATCGACGACGCGTGGCGGGGCCAGCCGCCACCTCGGTGCCAGCTGGAGATCGTCGAACGGTGCGGATACGACATCGCGCCGCTGGACGTGACCGAGGCGGACGGGGAGCTCAGCGTGCTGAGCTATGTGTGGCCCGACCAGGCCGACCGGCTAACCAGGTTGCGCGGAGCCATCGCTGTTGCCCGGCAGGTGCCCGTCCACCTGGAACGCCGGACGGCGGCCGAGGCCGTGCGCGGGCTGGGGCTGCAAGAAGGCGCATTGACCGTGTTGTGGCATTCGATCACCTGGCAGTACCTGTCCGCACAGGAGCGCGCCACCACGCGCGCCGCGATAGACGCCCTGGGCGCCACGGCAGAGAGACGCAGACCGTTCGCGCACTTGACGCTCGAACCCGCGCGTGCGGATCCGGACGGTCAGCTCAAGTTTCTGGTGCGGGCCACGACATGGCCCGGCGGCGAGGAGCGGGTGCTGGCCGAATGCCATGCGCACGGACCGCCGGTGAAGTGGCACTAACGAACCGCCTTAAAGTTTTTCCGACCCACCCCGTCGGAAACTGGCTCGGTAGCACGACGATATGAATGTGAGCGCCCAACCGGATGGCCGTCGCGACGCCGCGCACACGCTGCTGGCGCTGTACGACGAGGCGCTGCCGGTGGTCTACGGCTACTTCGTCCGTCGCTGCGGTGACCGCGGGACCGCCGAAGACCTGACCTCGGAGACGTTTCTGGCCGCCCTGCAAACAGCGCGTGCCGGGGCGGCGGGAAGCGACCCGATCGCGATTCCGTGGCTGCTCGGCGTGGCGCGACACAAACTCGCCGATCACTACCGGCGCCGCCGAGATCCGATCCCGGTGGCGGAGGCACCGGAGGCCTTCGACGCGTCGCACCAGGATAGCTGGGACTGGGATGTCGAGCTGGACCGGTTGGTCGCCGAGAGTGTGCTGACGCAGCTGAGCGAAACCCATCGCGCCGTGCTGGTGTTGCGCTACATGGACGACTGCAGCGTCGGGCAGTGCGCCGAGCTACTCGGACGAACCGTGCACGCCACCGAGGCACTGCTCATCCGCGCCAAAAAGGCGTTCAGGAAACATTATCCGGAAGGGGGCACGTCATGAGTCAGCGCGATCCGCTCAGCGTGCTGCACACCGATGACCTTCCGGTGCAACCCGATCCGGGCTTCACCGCGCGCCTGCGCCGACGCCTGGAGGCGGCGCTATCCCTACCAACGGAGAGGATTGACATGACCACACAGGCAACAGCGGAGCCGAGTACCGCCGCGTCCCCACGCCCAGCCGCGCTCCCCTACCTGACCGTTGGCGATGCACGGGCCGCGATCGCCTGGTACACACAGGCTTTCGGCGGCGTGCTGGTTGGAGAGCCAATTGTGATGGAAGACGGCAGAATTGGGCACGCAGAGCTCGACATTGCCGGGGGCATGCTGTACCTGGCCGACGAGTTCTCCGAAATCGGCCTGAAAGCCCCAATGCCAGAAGCTGTTTCGGTGAGCCTGATGCTGCATGTGCCCAATACCGATGCGGCGTTGCGGCGGGCACGCGAGCAGGGCGCGACCGTCACGCGGGATATCTATGAAGCCCACGGTTCACGCAGCGCCACCATCGTCGACCCGTTCGGTCACCGCTGGATGCTCAGCGGGCCGATGGGCGCACCAACCGAAGGTATCCGTGACGGCGACATCGGCTTCATCTCGATCGCCACGCCCGACACCGACCGCGCGGCGGCGTTCTACGGGCACGTTCTGGGCTGGACCTATGACCCGGACTCTCATCGAGTGACGAATACCGACCTACCGACCGGCATCCACGCCAGCACGGGTCGTCCGACCCTGTTCTGCTGCTATGCCGTCACCGACCTCAGCGCCGCTCGCGCGGCCGTCATCGAGGCCGGCGGGGCCGCCGATGAGATCCGCCAAACCCCACACGGTGACACCGTGGACGCCACCGACGCCCAAGGCGTCGCCTTTGCGCTCTTCGATGCCTCAGCTGCTCGAAAGCGGCCGGAGCTCAACGGATCTGGGCCCGGCGAGCTGTCGTATGTGACCTACGAGGTGGCCGATTCCGCCGCGTTCCGTGACTTCTACGGCCGGGTGTTGGGGTGGACGTTCGAACCGGGCCGGGTCCACGACGGCTGGCAGGTGCAGGAGGTGCATCCGATGTCTGGTGCCGCCGGCGGCAGCCGCGATGCGAGCACGGTGCCGATGTGGACGGTCGCCGATATCGACGCGGCGGTGAAGCGGGTTCGCGAAGCCGGCGGGACCGTGTTGGCCGAGCCGTCACGTCAGCCCTACGGCCTGTCCGCGGAATGCGTTGACGACCAAGGCGCCCGCTTCTATCTCGGAGAGTTCTGAGGGTGCGCGAGCAGACGCAGAATCACGCGCACGCGCGGCGTGTCGCGTGATTCTGCGTCTTCTCGCGCCAACTGGCTAGCCCAGCATCTCGGCGATGGGCACGGCCGCGGCTACCTTGGCACGCACCTTCATGACCTTGCCGGGCATCCCGCCGCCGACCACGCCGACCAGCACGCCGTCGCGCTCGTAGTACGCCAGGAACTTGCGGCCGTCGTCTTCGACGATGTGCACGGTGTCAGTGGCTTCCGGCTCGCCCAGGCATTGGATCTTGACGTCGTACTGGTCGCTCCAGAAATACGGAACGACAACCGCCGACGGTACCTCGCGGTCCAACATTGCCGGCACCACGACTCGGGCCTGGTCTGCGACGTTGCTCCAATGTTCCACGCGCGCTTGATGTCCGGTGGCGTCCCGCCACGACGCGACATCGCCGAGCGCCCAGACATTCGGGGCGCTGGTGCGGCCGGCCTCGTCGCAGATGACGCCGTTATCGACCTCGATACCGGTGCCCGCCAGCCAGTCGGTGGCCGGGTGCGACCCGATGCCGACCACCACCAGGTCGGCGCTGACTTCGGCGCCGTCGGAGAGCACCACGGTCTCGACGTGCCCGTCGCCGCGGACCTCGGCCACCCCGATTCCGGTTCGCACATCGACACCTTCGTCGCGATGCAGGCGCGTCACCAACCCGCCGATCTGCTCGCCGAGCACCGACGCCAGCGGCGTCGGCTGCGGTTCGACCAGGACCACGTCAACCCCGAGCCCACGCAGGCTGGCCGCCACCTCGCAGCCGATGAAGCCGGCGCCGACCACCACCGCCTTGTTTGAGGCCTCCTTCAACGACGACGCGTGGGTGCGCAGCGCCATGCACTCGTCGAACGAGCGCAACACCCGGATGCCGTCGAGATCGGGGAAGCTGGGAATCCGTCGCGGCACCAGTCCGGTGGCGATGACGAGTTCGTCGTAGTCCAGCGAGGTGCCGTCGGCTAGCGTCACGGTCTTTGCCACGGTGTCCAACCCGGTGGCCGCCGCGCCGAGGCGCAAGGTGATGTCTTTCTCGTCGTACCATTCCCGCGGTTTGAGGAACGTGTCGTCGATCTCGCTGCGCAGCACCTCCTTGGACAGCGGCGGGCGGTCATAGGGCAGATGCACCTCGTCACTGACGATGATGATGGGGCCGTCGTATTCCGCACGGCGCAGTTGCTCGGCGGTCCGCGCGGCGGCGAGCCCACCGCCGACGATTACGATCCCCTTGTTGAAGCCCTCGCTACTGGTCACGTGGAGTTCATAGCACGGTCGACAATCAGTAAGTCAAGGCGCCCTTGTCGACGGGGATCTGCGCGCCCGACAAGGTGCCCGAACCGTCACCGGCCAACCAGACGACCACGTCGGAAACTTCGTCGGGTGACATAAAACCCTTGTACTGCATCGGCATTGGCGGGAAGCTGTGGACGAAACGCGGATGCTTGGCGAACACCTGCATCATCGCCTCGGGCTCGATCATCGGGGTATCGATCGAATACGGGTGAATCGAGTTCACCCGGATGCCGAATTCGCCGAGTTCTAGCGCCAGCGTGTTGGTCAGGGCGGTCAGGCCGAACTTGCTGGCCGCGTAGTGCCCGTTCCCGGGCGTCGCCTTCAGGCCGGCCGCGGAGCTGACCACCACAATCGATCCGCCGTTGCCGGCTTCGATCATTGCGGGGATCGTGGCCCGCAACGTGCGCCAGGTGCCGGTCAGGTTGACCCCGATGACGGTGTCCCACTGCTCGTCGCTGAGTTCCCAGACCCGTCCCCAACCCAGGACACCGGCGTTGGCCACCACGATGTCAAGCCGACCGAACTGCTCGACGCCGTCAGCCACCAGCTGCCGCACCGCCGGGTCGTCTCGGACGTCGACCTCGCGCGCCAACACCTTTCGCCCCTCGGCTTCCACGGCACGCACGGTCTCGGCGAGATCCTCCGGCGTCGCCGGCGGGTAGGTCAGGGTCTTCGACACCGGTGCGCAGATATCCGAGGCAATGATGTCAGCGCCTTCGCGCGCAAGCCGTATAGCGTGCGAACGTCCCTGCGCTCTTGCGGCGCCGGTGACGAACGCCACCCGTCCTTGTAGTGATGCCACGTGCTGTCCTTTCGCCGCCCGCCAGGCTAGCAGCGAAACTGGAACGTGTTCTAGTTGGGAGCGCACCCCGAGCCGCACCACACTGGCGAGATTCGGCGCTCGAACTTCGCCGCCCCGTTTAGTTGGCGGCAACGATCTCAGATTTCGGCGATGATCTGGGCGCGCCGATTGGCGTATTCGTCGTCGTTGAGTACCCCGCTGGCACGCAGCGACTCCAGCTCCTGAAGTCGGTCGCCGATCGAGGCCTGCGGCGCGACCGGTACGTCGCCCATTCCTGCATGCTGCTCGACGGTCCGGCGTACCACGGCGTGAATTTGTTGACGCAGCCCCGGATTGGCCCGCACATCCACCATGCGGTTGAGCGGGATGTTGTTGGCCTTGAGCAGCTGCAGGATTTCCATCAGCGGCCCGGTCTGACCGCTCAGATCGTAGGTGCGGTTGTCTCCCTCGATGGTGAACTGCGCCGGAACCAGGCCGTTGACCAATGCACTGCGCTCCCAGTCGATTCGATACTCGTTCGTGGTGGGGTCGACCAGCACTACAAGCTTGCGCGCGGTCAGGTTACCCAGTCGCGTCACGCTGGCGATGACGCGGTCCTCACTGTTGAACGGTGCGATTCCCGGTCCTGAGATGTGCAGGTGCACCTTGACCACGGGCTGCTCGTTGATCCTGGTGCCGGTCTCACTGAGACCGGTGATTTGGGCCAGGGTGAGCACCCCCGTCTGCTCAAGTGCCTCGTTCTTGGCCGCCGTGTTGATGCCCCAATATGTCAGCGCGATAGCGACGAGCACGTCGGCGACGGTGATGAGCAGGCCAGCGTAGAACATCCAGGACAGCACGTCCCGGAACGGCGGGAAGAAGTAGACGACCAAAAATATCGGCCCGACCAGGCCGCCGCACAGCAGCACCAACAGCTGCATCTTGATGTAGCGCGCCAGCATTTGCCCACTCCTTAAATCGCCCGAAAAGGTGGTGTCAGAGTAGCGCCGCCGACGGCGTTACCGATCACAAATTTTGGCCAACGCCTTAAAAGACATACCCCGTTTCCGCGCGGCACGCTGCAGCGCTGCGAACACGTCGGGCCGAGGGTAACCGTGGTCCGCATGGCATGCACTTAGGCATCAGACACGATGCAGTCGTGATGCTTCGTTAGCCCACTAGCCGCCCACTGAGACGCAAAAGCCCCCGAAAACCACTGGATTTTCGGAGGCTTTTGCGTCTGTTCGCGCGGTGAGCGCTACTTGATGATCTTGGTGACCCGGCCGGCGCCGACGGTGCGGCCACCTTCACGGATCGCGAACCGCAGACCGTCGTCCATGGCGACGGGCTGGATCAGCTTCACCGAGATGTTGGTGTTGTCACCGGGCATCACCATTTCGGTGCCCTCCGGCAGCGTCACCACACCGGTCACGTCGGTGGTGCGGAAGTAGAACTGCGGACGGTAGTTGTTGAAGAACGGCGTGTGCCGACCACCCTCGTCCTTGGACAGGATGTAGACCTGGCCCTCGAACTCGGTGTGCGGGGTGGTGGTGCCGGGCTTGATGACGACCTGGCCGCGCTCGACGTCCTCACGCTTAACACCACGCAGCAGCAGACCGACGTTGTCACCGGCCTGACCCTGGTCGAGCAGCTTGCGGAACATCTCCACACCGGTGACCGTGGTCTTGGTGCTGGTCGGCTTGATGCCGACGATCTCGACTTCCTCGTTCACGTTGACCACGCCGCGCTCCACACGACCGGTGACCACGGTGCCGCGGCCGGTGATGGTGAAGACGTCCTCGACGGGCATCAGGAACGGCTTGTCGGTGTCGCGGACCGGGTCCGGAATCGACTCGTCGACAGCGTCCATCAAGTCCTCGACGGACTTGACCCAGGTCGCGTCGCCTTCGAGCGCCTTGAGCGCCGAAACCCGCACGACCGGGGCCTCCTCGTCGAACTCCTGGGCGGCCAGCAGCTCGCGGACCTCCAGCTCGACGAGCTCGAGCAGCTCCTCGTCGTCGACGGCGTCGGACTTGTTCAGTGCGACCAGGATGTAGGGCACACCCACCTGACGGGCCAGCAGCACGTGCTCGCGCGTCTGCGGCATCGGGCCGTCGGTCGCCGCGACCACCAGGATCGCGCCGTCCATCTGGGCGGCACCGGTGATCATGTTCTTGATGTAGTCGGCGTGGCCGGGGGCGTCGACGTGCGCGTAGTGGCGCTTGTCGGTCTGGTACTCCACGTGCGCGATGTTGATCGTGATACCGCGCTGACGCTCTTCAGGCGCGTTGTCGATCTGGTCGAACGCCTTGGACTCGTTCAAGTCCGGGTACTTGTCGTGCAGGACCTTGGTGATAGCCGCGGTCAGGGTGGTCTTGCCGTGGTCAACGTGACCGATGGTCCCGATGTTGACGTGGGGCTTGGTCCGCTGGAACTTCGCCTTCGCCACTTCTGTGTCCTCCTGGACTGTTGGTGCTTAAAAAAGCAGTGTTGATTTTTCTAGGTTTTTGCCGCGGTTGGTAACCGGGCCAGGGTACTCCCTGCCGAGATTTACTCGCCCGTCGCCTTAGCGATGATTTCCTTCGACACGTTCACCGGAACTTCGGAGTACGAGTCGAACACCATGGAGTAGTTTGCCCGGCCTTGAGTCTTGGACCGCAGGTCGCCAACATAACCGAACATCTCCGACAGTGGCACTTGCGCCTTGACGACGCGCGCGCCGGCCCGCTCTTCCATGGCCTGAATCTGGCCGCGGCGGGAGTTCAGGTCGCCGATCACGTCGCCCATGTAGGTTTCGGGCGTGGTGACCTCGACAGCCATGATCGGTTCCAGGATCACCGGTTGGGCTTGCTGCGCAGCCTTTTTCAGCACCTGGGAACCGGCGATCTTGAACGCCATTTCTGACGAGTCGACGTCGTGGTACGCGCCGTCTAGCAGGGTGACCTTCAAGTTCACCAGCGGGTATCCGGCCAGCACGCCGTACTGCATGGCGTCCTGTGCACCCGCGTCCACCGACGGGATGTACTCGCGCGGGATGCGCCCACCGGTGACCTTGCTCTCGAACTCGTAGGTCGCGCCGTCTTCGCTGACGAACGGCTCGAGCTTGATCAGCACCTTGGCAAACTGACCCGAACCACCCGTCTGCTTCTTGTGGGTGTACTCGACGCTCTCCACGACCCGGCGGATCGTCTCCTTGTAAGCCACCTGCGGCTTGCCGACATTGGCCTCGACCTTGAACTCGCGGCGCATGCGGTCCACCAGGATGTCCAGGTGCAACTCGCCCATGCCGCCGATCACGGTCTGGCCGGTCTCCTGATCGAGGTGCACCTTGAAGGTGGGGTCCTCTTCGGCGAGCTTCTGGATCGACAGGCTCAGCTTCTCCTGGTCGCTCTTGGTCTTCGGCTCGATGGCCACCTCGATGACCGGGTCCGGGAACGTCATCGACTCCAGCACGACCTGGTTGTTCGGGTCGCACAGGGTGTCGCCGGTGGTGGTGTCCTTCAGCCCGATCACCGCGTAGATGTGACCGGCTGAAGCCGTGTCCACCGGGTTCTCCTTGTTGGAGTGCATCTGGAACAGCTTGCCCAGGCGCTCCTTCTTGCCCTTGGTCGAGTTGATGACCTGCGAGCCGGAGTCGACCTTGCCGGAGTACACCCGGACGTAGGTCAGCTTGCCGAAGAACGGGTGCGCGGCGACCTTGAAGGCCAGGGCCGAGAAGGGCTCCTCGGTCGACGGCTTGCGGGTGACCTCTTCTTCCTCGTTGCCCGGAACGTGGCCGGTGGCCGCCGGCACGTCCAGCGGCGAAGGCAGGTAGTCGACGACGGCGTCGAGCATGGGCTGCACGCCCTTGTTCTTGAACGCGCTGCCGCACAGCACCGGGTACGCCTCGGAGGTGATCGTCAGCTTGCGCAGGGCACCCTTGATCTCCTCGACGGTGAGTTCTTCGCCGCCGAAGTACTTCTCCAGCAGTGCCTCGTCGGTCTCGGCGACCGCCTCGAGCAGCTTGGTGCGGTACTCGTCGGCCTTCTCAGCCAGGTCGGCAGGAATCTCGACGGTGTCGTAGGTCTCGCCCAGCTTGGTCTCGCCCCGCCACACCTTGGCGTTCATCTCGACCAGGTCGACGATGCCCTCGAACTCGCTCTCCGAACCGATCGGCAGCTGGATCGGGATCACGTTGGCGCCGAGGCGCTCCTCCATGGTCTTGACCGAGAAGTAGAAGTCCGCGCCGATCTTGTCCATCTTGTTGACGAAGCAGATGCGCGGCACGTCGTACTTGTCGGCCTGGCGCCACACCTGCTCGGACTGCGGCTCGACACCTTCCTTGCCGTCGAACACCGCCACGGCGCCGTCCAGCACCCGCAGCGAGCGCTCCACCTCGACGGTGAAGTCGACGTGGCCGGGGGTATCGATCAGGTTGATCTGGTGGTTCTTCCAGAACGTGGTGGTGGCGGCGGAGGTGATGGTGATACCACGCTCCTGCTCCTGCTCCATCCAGTCCATGGTGGCGGCACCGTCGTGCACCTCACCGATCTTGTAGCTGATGCCGGTGTAGTAGAGGATGCGCTCGGTGGTGGTGGTCTTGCCGGCATCGATGTGCGCCATGATGCCGATATTGCGGACCTTGCTCAGGTCGGTCAGAACGTCCTTCTGTGCCACAGAAGTCTTCCCACTCTTTCGTTGCTTGTCAGTTCGGTTGCGCCCAGCGTGCTGTGCTGGTGCCCGTCACCAGCGATAGTGCGCGAAGGCGCGGTTTGCCTCGGCCATCTTGTGGGTGTCCTCGCGCCGCTTGACGGAGGCCCCCAGGCCGTTGCTGGCATCGAGGATCTCGTTGGCCAGACGCTCGACCATCGTCTTCTCCCGGCGTTGCCGCGAGAAGCTGACGAGCCAGCGCAGTGCCAGCGTGGTGGACCGGTCCGGACGCACCTCGACGGGCACCTGGTAGGTGGCGCCACCGACGCGCCGGCTGCGCACCTCCAGGGCGGGCTTGACGTTGTCCAGAGCACGCTTGAGGGTGATGACGGGATCGGTGCCGGTCTTGTCGCGGGCTTGCTCGAGCGCACCATAGACAATGCGTTCGGCCAGGGATTTCTTCCCCTTGAGCAGAACTTTGTTCACCAGCTGGGTGACCAGCTGCGACCCGTAGACCGGGTCGTTGACCAGCGGACGCTTGGGCGCGGGTCCCTTGCGCGGCATTAGCTCTTCTCCTTCTTGGCGCCGTAACGGCTGCGAGCCTGCTTGCGGTTCTTCACGCCCTGCGTGTCCAGCGAACCGCGGATGATCTTGTAGCGGACCCCGGGCAGGTCCTTCACCCGGCCGCCACGCACCAGCACCATCGAGTGCTCCTGCAGGTTGTGGCCTTCGCCGGGGATGTAGGCCGTGACCTCAACCTGGCTCGTCAGCTTCACACGGGCGACCTTCCGAAGCGCCGAGTTCGGCTTCTTCGGGGTGGTGGTGTACACGCGGGTGCACACGCCACGGCGCTGCGGGCTGCCCTTGAGGGCCGCGGTCTTGACCTTGGCGACCTTGTCGCGGCGACCCTTGCGGACCAGCTGCTGAATGGTTGGCATCTACCGGCTTTCTGTGTTGCTGTTCAAAGTGCGTGTTCGAAAAGTTCCTGTACTGCTCTAATGCCCCGCCGCGGAATAACTTGCTCACCCCGCGGCCGGGCGTGTCGCATGCGCTTGCCCGGAACACATCCGTGTTATCCGTTGCTTTGTGGACACGCGAATTGGCCCGGCATTTACGCCCCCAACTTCAGGCGCCCTTAGCCGCCAGGCACGAGGTACCACAATACCCGGCACGGGTCTGGCAGGTCAAAGCGATGGACTCCGGTCCACCAGGGGACCCGGACTAGGACCTATCGGAAGCCTGTTCGGGCACCTCCATGGTGCGCCGATCCATCCCCGCCGCCAACCGCAGCACCATATCGGTGAACACGGCATCGGTGTCGATCTCTTCCATCACCCCGGTCATTTCCAGCAACACGAAGCCGTGCATCGCCGACCAGAATTCCAGGGCAGCGTAGAACGCCTCCTCGCCTTGTAGACCGTAGGACGACAACACCTCGATGACCGGTGCGGCGGCGCCCCTGGTCACAGCCGTGTATTCGGGGTCGTCACCGCCCAGCGGCATCCGGGTGAATGCCGAGTACCGGCCGGGGTGATGGTGTGCGTAACTGCGGTAGGCACCGGCCATCACCAACACGGCGTCGTCGCGGGAACGTCCCTCGCCGACCCGGTTGAGCATGGTGATGATGTCGTCGATGACCCGGATCCGCACCGCGCGACGCAGATCCTCGAGGCTGTCCACGTGGTTGTAGAGCGAGGGCCCTTTGGTCCCGAGCTGGGTCGCCAGAGCGTTGATGGTCAGTGAGTCCCAGCCCTCTCGATCCAGAAAGGTCAGCGCCCCTTCGACGATGCCCTCCCGGCTCAGCTTGGCCTGGCGGGCTCCGGTCTTTCCACCACGCGCGCGGGCAGCGCCGGACGGTGGTTCCGGATGAGCTGCCATGGCAATTTGCCCTTCGGTTGAGACGGCCCCTCGGTCAGCCCCTCGGTCAGCCATAGCCGGCAACGCGCGAGCTAACTAATGACTCTAGTTGACCGGACCGCCAGCGACCGGGCGCGGCGCTCCGTCGTCTTCGACTCGGCGAGCAACCCGGCGCGGCGCGACGAGCGGGTTTTTGGCGATATTTGCTGACTGGGACTGTCGTCAGGCAGTTAAATGCACGTAGTGTCAATCGAGGTCTTACCCAGCAGATCGCCCGCTCAACGAACGGGGGCACCACAGTGAGATGGACAACCGCCGTCGGGGCGCTGGCAGTCTGCGTCGCGACCATGGCCGCCACGCCGGCCGCGCCGGCTCCGGTGGCCCACGCCAAGAACGGCGACACACACATCACTGGGCAGGGCGTCGAGACGACGATCGACTGCAACGACGCCACCCTGTTCGTCAACGGGACCAACAACATCGTCACCGCGAAAGGGTCGTGCTGGGCCGTCACGATGATGGGGACGGGTAACACCGTCGTCGCCGACACGGTCGTCAACGACATCACCGTCTACGGCTATGACGGGACGGTGTATTTCCACAACGGCGATCCGGTCATCTGGGACCGTGGCCGCGAACTTGGCATGACCAACCGGATTCAACGGGTTGGCCCCTGACCTACCGGGCTTTCCATCGGGCCGCAATCGGGAAGGAATCGAGGAACTATGTGCGCCAACGAAACTGCCAGCTCGTTCAAATTGGCCGGGCTGGTCCTGGCGTCGGTGGCCGTGACCGCCGCCGTCGGCTTGGTCGGCTGCAGCTCGACGGCCAGCCCGCCCGGCGGCAGCTCCGCATCGTCCTCGGCCAAGTCGTCGTCGAGCACCTCTACCAGCAGCGGGGGCGGAACGTCGGAGACCACCTCCGGCGGTGGCCCCACCATCAGCACCTCGGTGGAGGTTGGTGACACGGTGGTCTACGCGTACATGGGCCAGACGGCCACCATCTCCTGCGAAGAGGGCAAGTCGTTGAGCGTGACGGGTTCAGACAACACGTTGACCGTCAACGGCACGTGCGAGTCGGTCAGCGTCGGCGGCACGAAGAACAAGATCACCGTCGACAAGGTGACCGGTCACATCAGGGTGCTCGGGATGGACAACACCATCACCTACAAAGACGGTGAACCGAAGGTCGACAAGATCGGCCCCAACAACACCGTCACCAAGGGCTGAGGAGTCCCGCTCCTATTCGTCAGTAGCGGGTTGGCCGTGTCGGCCTGCACCGGCGGCGAACCTCGCCGCGCCCTGCAACGACTCGCCGGCAACCCGGGAAATGCTGGCGAACTCGAGGTCCATCGCGGCGGACTCCGGCAGCCCCCATTGGTGCAACGCCGACAGTCGGTCCGACCGCAGACATTGTTGCGGCAGCGTGGCCAGTTCGGCGGCTAACTGCTGCGCGGCTTGGCGCGCTTGACCTTTGGGTACCACCCGGTTGGCCAGCCCCATCGCGAGCGCCTCGTCGGCCTTGACCGCACGGCCGGTGAGAATCATGTCCATCGCCCGACTGTGCCCGATCAGGCGGGGCAACCGGACGGTGCCTCCGTCGATCAGCGGGACGCCCCAGCGGCGGCAGAACACGCCAAACACGGCGTCCTCCTCGGCCACCCGTAGGTCGCACCACAGCGCGAGTTCCAGCCCGCCGGCCACCGCGTAGCCGTCGACCGCCGCGATCACCGGTTTGGACAGCATCATGCGCGACGGGCCCATCGGGCCGGGGCCGGTGCGATGCACGGAATTAGCTTGCGGGGAACCGAAGGCTTTCAAATCTGCACCCGCACAGAATGTTCCGCCTTCGCCGCCCAACACCGCGACCGATGCGTTCTCGTCGCGATCGAATTGCTCGAACGCGCTGTACAGCGCGGCGGCGGTCGGGCCGTTGACCGCATTGCGGGCGTCGGGCCGGTTGATGGTTACCGTGGTCACCGGGCCGTCGCGGTCCACTCGCACCAGATCGCTCATGTCGCCTCCTGCAGTTGGGTGGTGTCCCGTCGTTCCGCCACCTCGGTGGCGAAGTCGTGATAAGCCGCCCGCAACCGGGCACCCGGCCAATCCGCGGGCAGCAATTCGGCGGGCAGCATCGGGTCGGTCAGAACGTGTCGCACCACCGCGGCCGCCACCCCGAATCGCGCGGGCATGTCTGCCGCACGGGCTAATTCGTCGAGTAGTCCATGACCGGCTTCGGCCCACTCGCTCAGCTTCCATAGTTGCCCGGCCAGCGTGGCGGGCGCCTCGTCGCGTGCTCTCAGTACCCGGACTCGGGCGGCGATGTCAGCATCCAACTCCAGCTCGAGATTGTCCGGTCGCATCCAAACGCCTTCACGCAGCTCACCGAACCGCTTGTCGTGCATCATGTTTCGCAGCGCGGCCCGGGACCGCGAGTCGGTGCCGACACTGGTGACCACCACGAGGTGCCAGGAGCCACGCCACGCCGTGGTGCGCGGACGCATCGCCTCGTCCTGCCGACGCTGTCGAGCCAGCAGCCGGTCCGAAAGCCGGTAGCCGTCAGCGGACCGGATCAGGTCACCCGCGCCGACCATCCGCGTCAACGCGACCCGCAGTGCGGTCTCCTTGATCCCGAAATCGGCTGTCAGCCTTACTAATTCGCTAGCCGTGGCCCACGCGGGGTGAGCACCCAGCAACACGCTGAGCACCACCGACCGAGCGGTCAGGCGGGCCAGCGATTTGGGCATCTTCTCAAACCTGGGAGGCTCTTCGACCGTAGTCACCGAACGGTTCGTCACGGTGTTTGACCGCATCGCGGAAGCCATGCTCCATCGCGTCGGCAACGAACGCGTGTCCCTCGGGCGTGTGCCGGGCGACCCCGTCGAACACGGTGCTGACCATGCGGCTCGTCGCGACACCCTGTTGCAGCAGCGGAGCATTGAGCGCCAACTTGATCATGATCAGCTGATTGACCGGTAGCGCGGCGATCCGCGATACCAGCCGTTCGGTGCGCTCGTCGAGGTCCGCCGGGTCGGGCGCTTCCACCGCCAGCCCCCACTCGGCGGCCTGCGCACCCGTGATGCAATCGCCGGTGAACAGCAGGCGCTTGGCGCGCTGGTCCCCGAGGCGGTGGGCCCACAGGCCGGCGGCCGGCACCCCCCACACCCGGGTCGGTGGGTAGCCGATCTTGGCGTCGGCCGCGGCGATCACCTGGTCGGCGTGCAGCGCGATGTCGGTGCCACCGGCCACGCAATAGCCGTGAATCTTGACCACGGTGGGCTTGTCGGCATGCATCAGGCTGGAAAAGCCGCGCACGAACCGGCTCATCATCTGATAGTCGATCATCGGGTCCCACGGCTGGTTCGGCAGGTGATTGACGCCTTGGGTCTTCCCGTCCAGCACGGTGCCGTGATAGCCGCCTTCACCGCCCGCCGACCCGGTCCGGTCGGCGTAAGCGGACAAGTCGAAACCCGCGCAGAAGCCCTCGCCGCGCCCGGACACCAGAATCACGTGCACATTCGGGTCCAAGTCGGCGCGCTCCACCAACGCAGAGAGCTCCAGCGGTGTGTCGGCGATGATCGCGTTGCCCTTTTCGGGCCGGTTGAAGGTGATGCGTGCGACCCGGTCAGTGACCTCGTAGGTCATCGTTTTCAGGTTGTCGAAATCGACTGGCCTGATGGCGTGCGTCATCGGCGCCGCTCAGCCCTTGACCAAGGCACGCTCGATGATCGGCGCCAGATCCAGTCCGGACGGCATGGTGCCGAATGCCCCACCCCACTGGCGGTCCAACCGCGTGGCCAGGAACGCCTCGGCGACCGCCGGATGTCCGTGGCGCACCAGCAACGATCCCTGCAGTGCCAGGCAGATGTCTTCGGCAACCTTGCGGCCGCGGTATTGGATGGTTTCCAGATCGGCCAGCTCTTCGCGCAGCCGATTCACGTGCGCATCCTGCCGGACGTCT
The DNA here is from genome assembly GCF_001673365.1 of Mycobacterium asiaticum. Classification (GTDB taxonomy): domain Bacteria; phylum Actinomycetota; class Actinomycetes; order Mycobacteriales; family Mycobacteriaceae; genus Mycobacterium; species Mycobacterium asiaticum_A. Next base: position 2,372 of record NZ_LZLS01000058.1, on the reverse strand, counting down.
TGACCCGCCGTCTGGTCAAGTTCGTCGAACAGCACTTCGACCGACTCGGGCCGAGTTGCCATGGCGCGCAACGTATCCAGCGCGCTCACGTTGCCCGAACCCTCCCAGATTCCCATCAGCGGTGCCTCGCGGTACAGGCGCGGCATGCCGGAGTCCTCGACGTAGCCGTTGCCGCCCAGGCACTCGAGCGCTTCGGCGGCATGCGGGGTGGAACGCTTGCACACCCAGTACTTGCTGGCCGCCAACCCGATACGCCGCAGCAGCGCTTCTCGTTCGTCGCCGCGCACCGCCTTGTCGGTCGCGCCGGCCATCCGCATCGCCACCATGGTCGCGGCCTCGGCCTCCACCGCCAGGTCGGCCAGCACGTTGCGCATCAGGGGCTGGTCAATCAGGTAGGCGCCGAACGCCTTTCGATGCTGTGCGTGGTAGATGGCGCGAGTCAGGCCGGTCCGCATGCTGGTGGCGCTGCCCAGCGTGCAGTCCAGGCGGGTGAGGTTGACCATCTCGATGATGGTCGGGACGCCACGGCCCTCCTCGCCCACCAACCATGCAGTGGCACCGTCGTATTCGACCTCACTGGACGCGTTGGCGTGGTTACCCAGCTTGTCTTTCAGCCGTTGCAGGAACATCCGGTTGCGGGAGCCGTCGGGCAGGATGCGCGGCAACATGAAGCAGGACAACCCTTTCGGGGTTTGTGCCAGCACCAGAAAGATGTCGCACATCGGCGCCGAGGTGAACCACTTGTGCCCGCGCAGGCTGTAGGTGCCGTCACCGTTGGGTGTCGCCTCGGTGGTGCCGGCGCGCACGTCGGAACCGCCTTGCTTCTCGGTCATCGACATGCCCGCGGTGATACCGGGTTTCGTGGTGGCCAGCTTCAACTCCGGGTCGTATTCGCGGCTGGTCAGCAACGGTTCGTAGACGGCGGCGAGTTCGGGGTTGCAGCGCAGCGCCGGCACTACGGCATACGTCATCGAGATCGGGCAGACGTGGCCGGGCTCGACCGTCCACACCGACGTCTTGGCGGCGCGCACCACATGTGCACCCGGCCGTTCGTCGGCCCATGGTGCGGCGTGCAGGCCGTGGGCGATCGCCGTGCGCATCAGCTCGTGATAGGCGGGGTCGTACTCCACCTCGTCGATGCGGTACCCGACCCGGTCATGGGTGTGCAGGACGGGCCGGTTCCGGTCGGCGAGCTCACCCCAGCGCTGTGCCTGCTGGCTGCCGTTGATCGCGCCGAGCTCGTTTACCTCGTCCAGACCCCACTGGCCGCCTTCTCGGATTAGCGCTTCGACGAGGACGGGCGAGGATGCGGGGTTGTAGTTCTCCAGCGGTGGAACCTGGTTGGTGACGACGTGCGTATCCGACATGGCCCCAATGTTACATTTTTCCGACAACCGCACAAGGAGCTGTAATGCCTGCGCGTCGCCCTGGTTGCGCCGAACGTGAAGCTGGTCGCACGCTCGGCGCCGTGGATCAGCCGGTGCGCTCGCGCAGAAAGGCGATGTCGTCTTTGCGGCCCTCGTCGGCGGTTTCGCAGATCACCGGCGCGTCCGCGGCCGTGACGACGGCAACCAACAGGTCGGGATCGATCTGACCGGTGCCGAAGTTAGCGTGCCGGTCGGCGCCCGAACCGGCGGCGTCCCGCGAATCGTTGCAGTGCACCAGGTCAATGCGACCGGTCAACGCCTTGATCCGCTCGACCGCGTCGATCAGCGCCTCACCGGCAGCCCATGCGTGGCAGGTGTCCAGGCAGAAGCCAATTCCGCTGTCCCCGATGTGATCCCAGAGCCGCCCGATGGTGTCGAAGTAGCGAGCCATCGCGTGGTCGCCGCCGGCGGTGTTCTCCAAATAGACCTGGACATCGGTCTCGAGGTACTTCAGCGCCTTCACCCACCGCTCGAAACCCGCCTCCACGTCGTTGTCGTCGGCGTGGCCCCCGTGCACGATCACAGCCGTCGCGTTGATTTCGGCAGCGGCGTCGCAGGTGTCCTGCAGGATCTTGCGCGACGGGATGCGGATGCGGTTGTTCGCCGAAGCGACGTTGATCAGGTACGGCGCGTGGACATACAGCGACACGTCGGACGCTCGAAGGGTCTGCGCGTCCTCGCGCGGCTTAGGTTTCTTCCAACTCTGCGGATTTCCCAGGAAAAACTGGACAACGTCGGCGCCGTCTGCGGCGGCCGCGGCCAGAGGATCGTCTGCGCGAACATGTGAACCGATGAGCACTCTGCAAGTTTAATGACGAAGGTCGATCCACTTCGGCGTCCTGCGCTTAAGGTGTGAGTCCGTAGGCACGAGGAATTGTCAAGACCTGTGGATCGGGGTGTTTCAGGCGACCTCCGTTCCGGCTTGCTGGGCGTCGCCGTCTGATG
>NZ_LZLS01000057.1 GCF_001673365.1 Mycobacterium asiaticum | reverse complement strand
CGGCGCGCCCCGGCCCGGGGGCGCCCGACCCGGCGGTCCCGGTGGCGGTCGCGACGGCGGCGGTGGTGGTAACTACCGCGGCGGTGGCGGCGGCGTCGGTGCCGCTCCCGGCGGTGGCGGCGGCGGTTACCGCGGTCGTCCCGGTGGCGGTGGCCCCGGCGGTGGCGGCGGCGGTCGTCCCGGGCAGCGCGGCGGTGCGGCAGGTGCGTTCGGCCGTCCCGGCGGTGCGCCGCGGCGTGGTCGCAAGTCCAAGCGGGCAAAACGCGCCGAATACGAGAACATGCAGGCACCGGTCGTCGGTGGCGTCCGGTTGCCGCACGGCAACGGCGAGACCATCCGGTTGGCCCGCGGCGCATCGCTGTCCGACTTCGCCGAGAAGATCAACGCCAACCCGGCCTCGCTGGTGCAGGCGCTGTTCAACCTCGGCGAGATGGTGACGGCTACCCAATCGGTCGGCGACGAGACGCTGGAACTGCTCGGCAGTGAGATGAACTACGTCGTCCAGGTGGTCAGCCCGGAGGACGAAGACCGCGAACTGCTGGAGTCTTTCGACCTGACCTACGGCGAAGACGAGGGCGACGAAGACGATCTGCAGACCCGCCCGCCAGTGGTCACCGTCATGGGCCACGTCGACCACGGCAAGACTCGCCTGCTCGACACCATTCGGAAGGCCAGTGTCCGCGAGGGCGAGGCCGGCGGCATCACCCAGCACATCGGTGCCTACCAGGTGGGCGTCGACCTCGACGGCAACGAGCGGCTGATCACCTTCATCGACACCCCGGGTCACGAGGCGTTCACCGCCATGCGTGCCCGCGGCGCCAAGGCCACCGACATCGCGATTCTGGTGGTCGCGGCCGACGACGGCGTGATGCCGCAGACGGTCGAGGCGATCAACCACGCGCAAGCCGCCGACGTGCCAATTGTGGTGGCGGTCAACAAGATCGACAAAGAAGGCGCCGACCCGGCCAAGATTCGTGGTCAACTCACCGAATACGGTTTGGTGGCAGAGGATTTCGGTGGCGACACGATGTTCGTCGACATCTCGGCCAAGCAGGGCACCAACATCGAGGCGCTCGAGGAAGCGGTGCTGCTGACCGCCGACGCGGCTTTGGATCTGCGGGCCAACCCCGACATGGAGGCCCAGGGTGTGGCCATCGAGGCGCACCTGGACCGCGGTCGTGGTCCGGTTGCCACTGTGTTGATCCAGCGCGGCACCCTGCGTGTCGGTGACTCGGTGGTGGCCGGCGATGCCTACGGTCGCGTTCGCCGCATGGTCGACGAGCATGGCGATGACGTCGAAGAGGCGTTGCCGTCGCGTCCGGTCCAGGTCATCGGCTTCACATCGGTGCCCGGTGCCGGTGACAACTTCCTGGTTGTCGACGAGGACCGCATCGCTCGCCAGATCGCCGACCGGCGCAGCGCCCGCAAGCGCAACGCACTGGCGGCACGCAGCCGTAAGCGGATCAGCCTGGAGGACCTGGACTCGGCGCTGAAGGAAACCAGCCAGCTGAACCTGATCCTCAAGGGCGACAACGCCGGTACCGTCGAGGCGCTGGAAGAGGCCCTGATGGGTATCGAGGTCGACGACGAAGTGGCACTGCGTGTCATCGACCGCGGCGTGGGTGGCATTACCGAGACCAACGTGAACCTGGCGTCGGCTTCGGATGCGATCATCATCGGCTTCAACGTGCGCGCCGAGGGCAAGGCGACGGAGCTGGCCAACCGCGAAGGTGTGGAGATCCGCTACTACTCGGTGATCTACCAGGCGATCGACGAGATCGAGAAGGCCCTGCGCGGCATGCTCAAGCCGATTTACGAGGAGAACCAGCTGGGTCGCGCCGAGATCCGCGCGATTTTCCGCTCCTCCAAGGTCGGCATCATCGCGGGTTGCATGATCACCTCCGGGGTGGTGCGTCGCAACGCCAAGGCGCGCCTGCTGCGGGACAACATCGTGGTTACCGAGAACCTGTCGATCAACTCGCTGCGCCGGGAGAAGGACGACGTGACCGAGGTCCGCGAGGGCTTCGAGTGCGGTCTGACGCTGGGGTACTCCGACATCAAGGAAGGCGACATCATCGAGTCCTTCGAGCTCGTGCAAAAGGATCGGTCGTGATCCGGCATGGCTGATCCCGCCCGGGCACGGCGCCTGGCCAAGCGAATCAGCACCATCGTCGCGTCGGCGATCGAGTACGAGATCAAGGATCCGAGGCTGGCCGGGGTGACCATCGTCGACACGAAGGTCACCAACGACCTGCACGACGCGACGGTCTACTACACCGTGATGGGCCCAACGTTGGATGACGAGCCGGACCTCGCAGGCGCGGCGGCGGCGCTGGACCGGGCTAAGGGCGTACTGCGGACCAAGGTGGGCGCCGGCACCGGCGTCCGGTTCACGCCTACGCTGACCTTCGAACGCGACACGACTAGTGACGCGGTGAATCGGATGGAAGAGTTGCTGGCCCGGGCGCGGGCTGCCGATGCCGATTTGGCGCGGGTTCGGGTGGGTGCGAAGCCGGCGGGGGAGGCCGACCCGTACCGTGATAGTGGATCGGCGGCCGAACCGTCGATCTCCGGGGGACTTGGCGACGAGACCGAAGCTGAGGTTACCGGTGACGATGATCGACCCGAAGACTGAGCTGACCGGCATGCCGCGCCTTAACGGGGCGCGCGTCGACGCGCTCGGCGCCGCGAAGCTCCTATCTGCCGCCAATACGGTCGCGGTGATCTGCCACGTGCATCCCGACGCGGACACTATCGGCGCCGGCCTGGCGCTGGCGTTGGTGTTGGACGGTTGCGACAAGAAGGTTCAGGTCAGCTTCGCCGCACCCGCGGACTTGCCGGAGTCGCTGCGGTCCCTGCCTGGCTGCGAGCTGCTGGTCGTACCCGAGGAGTTGCGACGCGACGTCGATCTGGTGGTCACGGTCGACGTCCCGAGCATTCATCGGCTCGGCGCGCTGCGCGACCTTGCCGAGCCTGACCAGCAGATGCTGGTCATCGACCATCACGCCTCTAACGGCCTGTTCGGCACTGCGAACTTCGTCGACGCGTCCGCGGATTCGACCACGATGATGGTTGCGGAGATTCTCGACGCGTGGGGCAAGCCGATCGACCGGGCGGTGGCGCACTGCATCTATGCCGGTTTGACCACCGACACTGGGTCATTCCGCTGGGCCAGTCCCAGAGCCTTGCGGTTGGCGGCCCGGCTGGTCGAGATCGGCGTGGACAACGCGGCGATCAGCAGGTCCCTGATGGACAGCCACCCGTTCGCGTGGCTGCCGATGTTGTCCCGGGTTCTGGGCTCTGCCCAGTTGATCCCGGAGGCGGTCGACGGGCGAGGCATGGTTTATGCCGTGGTCGACCACCAGGACTGGCTGGGTTCTCGTCCCGAGGAAGTCGAGAGCGTCGTCGACATCGTGCGCACCACTCAGCAGGCCGAAGTGGCCGCTGTCTTCAAGGAAGTCGACCCCCAGCAGTGGTCGGTGTCGATGCGCGCCAAGAACGATGTCGACCTTTCCGCCGTGGCGTCGGGGTTCGGCGGTGGAGGCCACCGCCTGGCGGCGGGCTATTCGACCACCGGAACCATCGACGACGTCGTGGCGGCACTGCGCGCAGCCCTTGGCTGATATTCGCCAGATCACCAGGCTGGCCCTGCCCGCCCTAGGCGTGCTGGCAGCCGAGCCGGCGTACTTGTTGTTCGACACCGCGATAGTCGGCCGGCTGGGGGCGGTGGCCCTGGCGGGGTTGGCGATCGGCAGCCTGGTGCTCGGTCTGGTCAGCACCCAACTGACGTTTCTCTCCTACGGCACCACCGCGCGCGCTGCCCGGTCTTTCGGGGCAGGCGACCGCGCGGCGGCGGTCAACGAAGGCGTGCAGGCGACGTGGATGGGCCTTGGTCTGGGCGCGCTGATCGTGGCAGTTGTCCAGGCCGCGGCGGTGCCGGTGGTGGCGGTGATCGCCTCGGGCGGGGAGATCGCCGCGGCGGCCCTGCCGTGGCTGCGCATCGCGATCCTGGGCGTACCCGCGATCCTGGTTTCGTTGGCCGGCAATGGGTGGATGCGCGGCGTGCAGGACACCATTTGGCCGTTGCGCTATGTCATCGCGGGCTTCGGGCTGTCGGCTCTGCTGTGCCCGCTGCTGGTCTTCGGTTGGTTGGGGTTGCCTCGGCTGGGGCTGCCAGGTTCCGCGGTGGCCAACCTGGTGGGTCAGTGGCTGGCAGCACTGCTGTTCTGTGGCGCGTTGCTGGCTGAGCGGGTGCCGCTGCGACTGGACCGCTCGGTGCTGCGCGCCCAACTGGTGATGGGGCGTGACCTGATCGTGCGCAGTCTGGGCTTCCAGGTCTGTTATGTTTCGGCCGCCGCGGTGGCCGCCAGGTTCGGTGCTGCGGCGCTCGCGGCTCACCAGATCGTGTTGCAGCTGTGGACGTTTCTTGCCTTGGTGCTCGATTCGCTGGCTATCGCTGCCCAAGCTCTGGTCGGCGCCGCGCTTGGCGCCGGCGACGCCGCGCACGCCAAGTGGGTTGCGTGGCGGGTGACGCTGTTCTCGCTGCTTGCGGCCGCGATGCTGGCCGCGTCGTTCGCAGTCGGCGCCTCGATGCTTCCCGACCTGTTCACCGACGACCCGTCGGTGCTGACCGCGGTGGCCGTGCCGTGGTGGTTCCTCGTGGCCCAATTGCCGGTCGCTGGAATCGTTTTCGCGCTGGACGGGGTGTTGCTGGGCGCCGGTGACGCGGCGTTCATGCGCACCGCCACCGTGGTCAGTGCGCTGGTCGGGTTTCTGCCGCTGATCTGGCTGTCCCTGGCGTATGGGTGGGGGCTGGCCGGTATCTGGTCGGGCCTGAGTGCCTTTATGGTGCTGCGACTGGTCTTCGGTGGTTGGCGGACGCTCTCGGGACGCTGGGCGGTGACCGGCGCGCGCTGAAGTGCCAGTTCCGACTGTGGCCGGCTATTGGTCTAGCCACGCTGCCAGTGACCGGCCGGCCTCCAACACGTGGCGCTCGGCGACGGTGCGGGCGTGCACAGGATCCTTGTCGGCGAATGCATCTAAAAGTTCTTCGTGTTCGCTCAGTGAATGCCGTTCGTGATCGGGGAAGACCGTCAGGAAGTTCGACGGCACCACGCGTGCGGCCTGTCGGATCTGGGTCATGAGCCTGGGGGAGTGGGCAGCGCGGTGGATCTCTTGGTGGAACCGCCAGTTGGCCTCGCCGATGCTGTCGCTTCCGGAACGTGATGCCACGTCGGCAGCCAGTTCGCGCAGATGGTCGAGTTCGGCCGTGGTGATGCGCTGCGCGGCCCATGCCGCAGCTTGTCCGGTGAGCACGCCCAGGATCGTGAAACTGTCGAGAACGTCCTCGGGCGCAATACCGACTACCGTGATGCCGCTGCGGGGCGCCACCCGCACCAGCCCCTCGTAGGACAACTCCAGCAGTGCTTCGCGGACGGGTGTGCGGCTGGTTGCGAATTCGGCGGTGATCGCGTCGAGGTCGATGCGAGACCCGGCCGGCAGGGCGCCGGTCAGTATGCGGTCCCGCAGCTCGCGCGCGGCGCGTTCCCGCACGGTGCCGCCGATATCAAGCCTCATAGCGGCACTTTAGCGCATGCTTAATTTCAGCGTTGATATCTGAAATATCAGATGTTAGATTTTCAGACATGGCGCAGTCAGGGAGAAGCGACAAGATGTCGCTGGTCGCATTCATGCAGGCCGGAAGCACCTCTGTGTATGCGGGCTCGTGGCGGCATCCCGCCACCGAGCACCGATATCTCGATGCGGGTTACTACGCGAAGATCGGCCGGCAGCTTGAAGAGGGCTGTTTCGATCTGATGTTCTTCGACGACCGACTGGCGATGCCCGGCATCTACGGCGGGTCGGTCGCCCAGGCGGCCCGCTACGGGGCGCGGCCGGTCAAACTCGACCTGAGCGTCATCCTCGGCGTGCTGGCGCAGACCACATCGCACATCGGCCTGGGCGCGACGTACTCGACCACCTACTACGCGCCGTTCCACGTGGCTCGCACGTTCGCCACCCTGGATCACCTCTCCGGTGGTCGGGCCGCATGGAACGTCGTCACCTCGGTCAATGACAGCGAGGCGCAGAACTTCGGGCTGGAATCTCACCTCGGCCACGACGAGCGCTACGACCGCGCCGATGAGTTTCTCGACGTTGTCGCCGGTCTGTGGGACACCTGGGAGGACGACGCGATCGTGCACGACCGCGCCACGGGTGTCTACGCTGATCCGGACAAGATCCACGAACTTGGACATGTGGGCCAATACTTTTCGGCTCGCGGACCATTGACCGTGCCGCGTACACCTCAAGGGCGACCGGTCATCATCCAGGCTGGATCGTCTGGCCGCGGACGCGAATTCGCTTCTCGCTGGGCCGATCTGATCTTCACCGGAGACCCTGGGCTGCAGGTTGCGCTCGATCACTATCGGGACCAGAAACAACGCATCGCCGACGCGGGCCGAGACCCGGCAACGGTGCGCATCTGTCCGATGGCCTACGCGGTAGTGGGCGAATCTGAGGCGCACGCCAAGGAACGCGAGGCGATGCTTCTCAACGACCTCGTACACCCGATGGCATCACTCACCCTGCTCTCAGAGCTGATGAATTACGACTTCGCCCAACATGATCTCGACGATCCCGTCACCGACGAGCTGATCGCCTCGGTGTCCGGTATCCGAGGGCTCGTGCAGAACCTACGCACCCACATCGGCGGAGACACCGTCACCGTTCGCGATCTCGCCGAGCATCGCGCGACCCTGCTACAGGGCCCACGGTTTGTCGGAACCGGATCCCAGGTGGCCGATCAGATGGCGGAATGGTTCGAATCCGGCGCATGTGACGGATTCGTCCTTGCGGCAACCCATTTCCCCGGCGCATTCGAAGACGTCGTACGTATGGTCATCCCCGAGTTGCAGCGCCGCGGACTGGCGCGCACCGAATACGAGGGCAAGACGCTACGCGACAATCTCGGTCTCGCGCGGCCCGTGGTCCAAGCCGTCGGGTCGGCCTCGTAGATGGCGGCGTAGATGGCGGCACCGATCATCAACCAGGCGCTGCTCGACGGCGTCCGGGTGCTCGACTTCGCGACCCTGGCCGCCGCGCCGCTGGTCGCCACCTATCTTGGCGAGTTCGGCGCCGACGTCATCAAGGTTGAGGATCCCGACGGCGGCGACCCGATCCGCGGCTGGGGCAACCAGCACAACGGTATCGGGTTGATGTGGAAGTCGATCTCGCGCAACAAGCGATCGGTGACATTGAACCTGCGCCACGCCGAAGGCCAGGAACTGGCACGCAGCCTGGTAGCCGAGGCCGACGTCGTCATCGTCAACACCCGCCCGCACACCCTGCGCAAATGGGGCCTGGACTACGAGCGGTTGCGCGCCGTCAACGACAAGATCGTCATGCTGCACATCACCGGATTCGGACTTTCCGGACCCAAGAGCGAGCGCCCTGGTTTCGGCACCCTCGGCGAGGCGATGAGCGGATTCGCCCACCTCACCGGCGAATCCGACGGACCGCCGACGCTGCCACCATTCATGCTCGCCGACGGGGTCGCGTCTCTGAACGCCGCGTACGCCGTCATGATGGCGCTGTATCACCGCGATGTACACGGGGCCCCAGGCCAGCTGATCGACATCAACCTTATCGACCCGCTGGCGCGCCTACTCGAACAGACGCTGCTGGCCCACGACCAGCTCGGCTTGGTGCCGCAGCGTGCCGGCAACCGGTGGGATATCTCGGCGCCGCGCAACACCTATCGGACGTCCGACGGCAAGTGGCTGGCCATGTCGGGCAGCTCACCGAGTCTCGCGCTGAGGGTTTTTAAGGCCATCGGCCGTTCCGACCTGGTCACCGATGCCGACTTCTCGGACCCGCAGCGGCGATTGGCCCGGGCCGCCGAGGTCGACGCCGTCGTCGCAGAATGGGTTGCCAGGCAGACACTTTCAGATGCCATGGCGATCCTGGATGCACATGAGGTGGCCGCAGCCCCGGTCTACGACATCACCGATCTGTTGGCCGATGAGCAACTCAAACACCGGGAGGTCTTCGTCGTCGTCGATGACGACGAACTCGGCCCGATGACGGTGCAGGCTCCGGTACCGCGATTCTCCTCGGCCACAGCGCATCTCGACCACCTCGGCCCACGGCTCGGCGAGCACAACGCTGCCGTCTACGGCGGTCTACTCGGCTTGAGCCAGACAGATATCGACACACTGCGCACCAACGGTGTGCTGTAACCGAAAAGGACGACCCCACATGACCCACCTGCTGCGCCGTTCCGAACTCGCGCTTCCGGCGAGCAACGACAACATGTTCGCCAAAGCCGCTGCTTCCGACGCCGATCTGGTCTTCCTGGATCTCGAGGACGCAGTCCCGGTGGCATACAAGGAAGAGTCTCGCGAGAAGGCGATCAGCGCTCTCAACGACCTGGATTGGGGGCGCACCGCTCGCGCCATCAGGATCAACGGCCTGGACACCCCGTGGTGCCACGACGATCTGATCGAAGTCATCACCCGCGCCGGCGAGAATCTCGACACCATCGTCATCCCAAAAGCCCGTCGGGCCCGGGACGTGTGGTGGGTGGATGTCCTGGTGACCCAGCTCGAGACAAAACTCAAGCTGCGCAAGCATATTCGCCTCGAAGTTCTCATCGAGGAAGTGGAAGGGCTGGCCAACGCCGAGGAGATCGCCGTCGCAAGCCCACGGTTGGATGCGCTGATCTTCGGCGTCGGCGACTTCTCGTTGTCCCAGGGTGCGCGAGTCGACACCAATTTCGTACCGCTGGGCGATTACCCCGGTGACTTCTGGCACTACGCCCGCAACAAGGTTCTCGTCGCTGCGCGGATCGCCGGCATCGATGCGGTCGACGCACCCTATCCCGACTACGCCGACCTCGTCGGATACGAGCGTGATGCCCGCCGCGCATCGCTGTTGGGCTATACCGGTAAGTGGGCGATCCACCCAAGCCAGATTCCCATCGCCAACGAGGTCTACTCGCCGACCGCAGACGAAATCGCCTTGGCAGAACGCAATGTCGCCGCCTACCGGGCTGCCGAAGCGCAGGGCCGAGGCGCGGTCGGTGTCGAAGGCGTGCTGGTTGACGCCGCGCACGTCAAGATGGCCGAAGAGGTGTTGGCGCGCGTGGCGCTGATCAACCGCGAAGCTCAGTTGGTGGCGGCCGAAGGGTAGGGCAGATCGGTGCTGGCGTGCGGATCGACGAGCACCGGCCTGCCGATGTAGGGAAACGCGCGCTGCGCGCAGGCCGGCCGGTCGCACACCTTGCAGCCCGCGCCGATGGCGACGCTGGTCTCGGCGTCGTGCAGATCGACACCTGCGGAGTAGACCAGCTTGTCGGCGTGGTTGAGTTCGCAGCCCAGCCCGATGGCAAATATCTTGCGTTGCCCCAGGTATCGGCTCGGCGGTGAGTCTGTGGTGCGGGCGATCCAGAAGTACGACCGGCCGTCGGGCATCTGTGCCACCTGCGTGATGAATTCGCCGGGCCGGTTGAACGCGTGGTGCACCACCCACAGCGGGCAGCTGCCACCGACCCGGGAGAAGTGAAATGCCGTGGCGGACTGCCGCTTCGAGATGTTTCCGGCGGCATCGGCACGCACGAAGATGAACGGTACCCCGCGGGCGTCCTGGCGCTGCAATGTCGAGAGCCGGTGGCAGACGGTTTCGAATCCGACCTCGAAGCGACGGGACAGCTGATCGATGTCGTATCGAAGTTCGTTGGCCGCCTGCAGGAATCGGCGATACGGCAACAGCAGGGCACCGGCGAAATAGTTTGCCAGACCGATCCGTGCCACCTCGCGGGCCTCCGCCGTCAGTTGGTCGTCGGTGGCCAGGATGGTGTCGAAGGTTTCGGCCTGGGTGAGCAACGCGAGCTGGGTAGCCATCTGAAAGGCCCGCTGTCCCGGGTGTAGCCACCGCGCGATGTGCAGCGTCGCGGTATCTGGTCGGTAGCGGCGTTTGACGTTGGGACCCAGCGTCTTGCCGTCGTCGAGAACGGCGGTGATACCTAGTTCGTCGGCCAGCACCTGGATGAGTTGCACGTCGAGTCCGCCGGCGCCCAGGCGGTGGGTCTCGAACAACTGCTCGGCGGCCCGGTCGAGTTCGTCGACGTAATTCCTACGGTCGTAGAAGAAGTCGCGAACCTCCTCGAACGGCATCGGCCGCGCTGGGTCCTCGGGGACGTCGACGCTGGCACGGCTGCGTAGTGCCTCGACTTCGGCGGTGGCGTTGACCATCCGACGATGCAAGGCGACGATGGCTTGCCCGACATCGGGCATGCGGGCAGCGAGTTCCTCGATCTGCGCCGTCGTCGCTTGACTCTCGGCGAGGCTCTCCCGCAGGTCTGCGACCAGTCGGGCATCGGAGTCGGTGGCGAAGAAGTGCGCAGGCAGGTTGAATCGCTCGGTCAACGCGAGCAGCACTGGCACGGTGATCGGTCGCTGGTCATTCTCCAACTGGTTGACGTAACTGGTAGAGAGATCCAGCGTGCGCGCCATCGCCACCTGAGTCAGGCCATGTTCTTCCCTCAGGCGGCGTAATCGCGCCCCGGCGAAGGTCTTGCTTGGTGCCCCGGCCATTGTGGGATCCTACCCGAGGCTGATTTCGCAACATTCGCAAAATTAGCGCGAGCAGGATACAAAAATACGCATTTGCAGTGGGTTTTGCTTGATTCGGACACTGCGTACTGTGCGAATCATGTCGAGCTTGCAGATCCATGAGGTCCGGACCCGTCGCAGCGCCGAGGAGTTTCCGCGCTCCGGACACCTCGCGTGGAAAATTGCCGAACTGGCCGCGGACCCGGTGGCGGTACCGGCCGAAACCGAAGCGATGGTGATCAATCGCATCATCGACAATGCGGCGGTGTCGGCGGCTTCAGTCATCAGGCGACCGGTCACAGTGGCGCGTACCCAGGCGCTAGCGCACCGCACGGCCAGCAACGGCGCCAAGGTCTTCGGTGTCCCCGGCAGTGTCTCGCCGGAGTGGGCGGCCTGGGCCAACGGGGTCGCCGTCCGCGAGCTGGATTTCCACGACACCTTTCTGGCCGCCGAGTACTCGCACCCCGGTGACAACATCCCGGCTTTGGTCGCCGTAGCCCAGCATCTCGACGTCGGCGGCGCCGACCTGATCCGCGGTATCGCTACCGCCTACGAAGTCCAAATCGACCTCGTCAAGGGAATTTGCCTGCACGAGCACAAGATTGACCACGTCGCTCATCTCGGCCCTGCCGTGGCGGCCGGACTCGGCACCATGCTGCGGTTGGATCCCGAGATCACCTACAACGCGATCGGACAGGCGCTGCATCTGACCACCGCGACCCGGCAGTCCCGAAAGGGCTTGATCTCCAGCTGGAAGGCCTACGCACCGGCGGCGGCCGGCAAAGTAGCCATCGAGGCCGTGGACCGCGCGATGCGCGGCGAGGGATCACCGGCCCCGATCTGGGAAGGTGAGGACGGCGTCATCGCCTGGCTGCTGTCGGGTCCTGAGCACACCTACCGGGTGCCGCTGCCGAAGCCGGGTGAACCTCGGCGGGCCATCCTGGACAGCTACACCAAAGAGCACTCCGCCGAATACCAGAGCCAGGCGACGATCGACCTGGCCCGCCGGCTGCGGGACCGCATCGGCGATCTCGATCAGATCGCCACGATCGTGCTGCACACCAGCCACCACACCCACGTTGTGATCGGCACCGGTTCCAACGATCCGCAGAAGTTCGACCCCGATGCTTCGCGGGAAACCCTGGACCACTCGGTGATGTACATCTTCGCCGTGGCGCTGCAGGACGGTGCCTGGCATCACGAACGGTCATACGCACCCGAGCGTGCACACCGTCCTGACACCATCGAGCTGTGGCGCAAGATTGCTACGGTCGAAGACCCGGAGTGGACCCGGCGGTATCACTCGACCGATCCCGCGGAGAAGGCGTTCGGCGCCAAGGCCGTCGTCACCCTCAAAAGCGGTGATGTCATCACCGACGAGCTCGCGCTCGCCGATGCCCACCCGCTGGGCGCGCGCCCTTTCGGGCGGGACCAATACGTCGCAAAGTTCACCGAACTGGCCGAGGGCGTCGTCGAAGCGGCCGAGCAACAGCGCTTCCTGCTGACGGTCGGCGAGCTGGCCAGCCTCAAACCCGGTGAGGTGGACCGGCTCAACGTGCTCGTCGACCCACGGGTGCTCGACAAGGCGCCGACAATCCCGTCGGGGATCTTCTCATGAGTGGCGGCCTGATCGGCGCGGTGGCATCGCCGGCCGACAAGCGTGCCCGCCTGCGCAGAGGGCTGAATTCCGGTCGACTGCTTCGCTTTCCGGGCGCATTCTCACCGTTGGTAGCCAAACTGGTCACCGAGATCGGCTTTGACGGGGTTTATGTGTCCGGCGCGGTGCTCGCGGCTGACCTTGGGCTGCCGGATATCGGCCTGACCACCCTCACCGAAGTCACTTGCCGCGGTGGCCAGATTGCCGCTGTCACCGATCTGCCGACGTTCATCGATGCCGACACCGGATTCGGTGAGCCCATGAGCGCGGCGCGCACCGTGACAGTCCTGGAGGACGCCGGTTTGGCCGGCTGTCATCTGGAGGACCAGGTTAATCCGAAGCGGTGCGGCCACCTTGACGGAAAGGCCGTCGTGCCGACCGCAGAGATGGTTAAGCGGATCCGGGCCGCGGTCGCGGCGCGGCGCGACCCGAACTTCATCATTTGCGCCAGGACCGACGCTGCCGGTATCGAAGGCGTACCCGCCGCCATCGACCGCGCGAAGGCCTACGCCGACGCCGGTGCAGATTTGATTTTCACCGAGGCGCTTTATACGCCAACGGATTTCGAGCAATTCCGCGCTGGTGTGGACACGCCGCTGTTGGCGAACATGACCGAGTTCGGCAAATCAGAGCTTCTCACCACCGCTCAGTTGTCTGATATCGGCTACAACGTGGTCATCTACCCGGTGACTACGCTGCGGCTGGCCATGCGCGCCGTCGAAGTCGGTTTGCGTGCAATCAATTCCGCCGGAACCCAATCCGGTCTGCTCGACCAGATGCAACACCGCAGCAGGCTCTACGAACTGCTGCGCTACTCCGATTACAACCAGTTCGACTCCGAGATCTACAACTTCGCGCTACAAGGAGTAACCCGATGACCTCTCCCACCATTCACAAAGGATTGGCCGGTGTCGTGGTCGATACGACCGCGATCTCCAAGGTGGTCCCCGAAACCAACTCGCTGACCTATCGGGGTTACCCGGTGCAGGATCTGGCCGAGCACTGCAGCTTTGAGAAGGTCGCGTACCTGTTGTGGCACGGCGAACTGCCGACCGAGCATGAGCTGGCACTGTTCACTCAGCGGGAGCGCGCCTCGCGACGGATCGACCGGTCGATGCACTCCCTGCTGGCCAAGCTCCCTGACAACTGCCACCCAATGGATGTCGTGCGGACCGCGATCAGCTATCTCGGCGCCGAGGATCCCGACGAGGACAACAGCACCCAGTCCGCCAACTACGCCAAGTCGCTGCGCATGTTCGCCGTTCTCCCGACGATCGTCGCCGCCGATATCCGGCGTCGTCGCGGACTGGAACCCATTGCCCCGCAAAGCCATCTGAGCTACACGGAGAACTTCCTGAAGATGAGCCTCGGCGAGGTTCCCGAGCCGGTCATCGCCAAGGCTTTCGAACAGTCGATGATCCTGTATGCCGAGCACAGCTTCAACGCGTCGACATTTGCTGCCCGCGTCGTCACCTCAACCCAGTCCGACATCTACAGCGCGGTAACCGCGGCCATCGGCGCGTTGAAGGGCTCGCTGCACGGCGGTGCCAACGAGGCAGTCATGCACGACATGATAGACATCGGCTCGGCTGATCAGGCGGCGGAGTGGTTGCGCGGCAAGCTATCTCGCAAGGACAAGGTCATGGGCTTCGGCCACCGGGTGTATAAGAACGGTGACTCCCGCGTGCCGACCATGAAAGCGGCGCTGACCCGTGTGGTGGCGGCGCGCGACGGACAGCGCTGGATGGACATCTACAACGTGCTCGAGAGTTCGATGTACGCCGCAACCAAGATCAAACCGAACCTCGATTTCCCGACCGGGCCCGCCTACTACTTGATGGGTTTCGACATCCCCAGCTTCACACCGCTGTTCGTGATGAGCCGGATCACAGGGTGGACCGCGCACATCATGGAGCAGGCGGCGTCCAACGCGTTGATCCGGCCACTCAGTGAGTACTCGGGCAAGCCGCAACGTGCCCTCGCGTAGCGCCGGTTCGAAAGGGAAGCGTGTTCGCCAAGGTTCTGGTTGCCAATCGCGGTGAGATCGCGATCCGCGCGTTTCGCGCCGCCTACGAGTTGGGTGCCGCTACGGTCGCGGTCTACCCGCACGAAGACCGTAACTCGCTGCACCGGTTGAAGGCTGACGAGTCGTATCAGATCGGTGTGGAAGGGCATCCGGTTCGGGCCTACCTGAGCGTCGATGAGATCGTGTCCACTGCGCGTGCCTGCGGAGCCGACGCGATCTATCCGGGGTACGGGTTCCTTTCGGAGAACCCGGGATTGGCGGCAGCATGCGTGGCGGCAGGCATCACTTTTGTCGGTCCGTCGGCAAAAGTGTTGGCGCTCACGGGCAACAAAGCACGGGCAATCGCCGCGGCACGCGCCGCGGGGCTACCGGTGTTGGCGTCGTCAGAACCCTCGGCCGACGTCGACGAAATGCTGGCGGCCGCAGCGAAAATGGATTTCCCCTTGTTCGTCAAGGCGGTGGCGGGCGGCGGCGGTGCCTCTGGATAGTCACCTGGCAATCCGGTGTAGGCCGACACGGCGGGCGGCAGTTCGGGCGCT
>NZ_LZLS01000056.1 GCF_001673365.1 Mycobacterium asiaticum | reverse complement strand
AACACCCGCAAGCCAGCCCCTACCCGCGGGGCCACTTCAAGCCGTCACCCCGGGGCCACTTCGAGTTGACACAGCCATGTGGTCACTAGCGTCGGTCCGAGCTCGGTCTCGCAGCGTTCGGCGTCCAATCTCTGGGTGTTGCGTTTGATGAACCGCACAAGCGCAGCGCGGTCAGATAACCCGATGCGGCGGTGCTGGGCAGGGACGGCGACGGTCGCCGTGGCCAGCGCGCGCGGAATCGCTCCGTGCAGCCGGGCGGCGCTGACCCCATGACGACGATGTCGCCCGGTCCGTAGATCGCCGACGCGATGGCACGCCGCAGCGGCTTCCAATCCACAAGGTCGGCTACCTGTGGGTGAATACGGCCGCGGCTTGTCTGGTCAGGCGCTCACTTCAACGACGTGAGTCAGTGAGCCGGTCGGCTCACTCTTCGACGGCATCCTGTTCGATGGCTCGCTTCGCGCGCACAGCCGGCCGCGTCGATCGCCGCCGCGGAATGCGGTCTGTGATGCCACTGAGCGAGTTGACCATCCTGTTGAGGGTGTCGACAGCAGACTCAAGGGTGTCGGCGGTGGGCGTCAGCCTTTCCACGGCGGGCTGAAGCCGACTCAGGATCTCAGCGGCTTCGGTGAGTTGTTCAAGCGGTCCATTCTTGGCCAGCAGCTTGTCGATGATGCCGTCCTCAACAAACATCCGCTCGATAATGCCGTCCTCGGCGAACATCCGCTCTAACGGCCCGTCCTCGGCGAGCAGCCGGTCTACGAGCCCACCGGGCGCCAGGATCCGCTCGAGCGAGGAACTACTCCCAGCGGATACCCGATCGAGTAACCCGCCGGGCGCGTCCAACATGTCGACGACCCCACCCGGACGCATCAGCTTGTCCGCCGGCCCGCCGCGGACCAGAGCGCGCCCCATCGCCCTGTCGTTTTCGGTGAATTCGGCAACTCGGTTCGCGCCTACGATTGCGCCGCGCAGCGGAAACAGATCGGTGATCGGGTCTACCGTCTTCGGGCCTTCCTCGCCCAAGGATTGCTTCACAGCCCCGAGGGCCATGGCCGCGGCGGTGAGTCCGGCGTCCGCCACCTTGACGCCGGCCCGGACAGGGGCTGTCGCTACGCCGACAATGAGTTCGCTGAGGTTCACGCGGCAAGTGTATGGCTCAGTGTCGTCTCCGTGGGCGAAGACGCCAATTCGACGGCGGTCGATCCCGGCGGTGGTCTACATCGCCAACCAAGACTTCCCAACTGTTAAGTACTCTCGCTGTCTGCCAGACCTGCCCCGAATAGTGCGAAAGTGCTTGTGGTGGAGAGCTTATCAGCGCAATGCCAAGCGGCGTCTGCGGCGAAACACCTACACGTCGCGCCGCCGCGCACGCCCAGCAGAAAAGCCCAAAGTCATTGCGTGGGATCGGATTTGGTCAACACCAGCGCCGCTTCGTTGTAGGGAAACAGCCGGTAGAACGCAATAGATGGCCCTGTAACCAGCGTTGCCGCCTCGGCCTTACTCAGGAGGCAGGGGTCGGCTAGCGCGATACTCTTGCCGCGCTTGTGCAGCACCGCCTGTCCACTGGCGATTACATTTTTCAACCAGTCCGATTTCAGCCCGTACCCGATGAGAACGACGAAGCCGTCGCGGGTCGGAAAAGTCAACAGCGGCGTTCGATAGCGTTTGCCTGATTTGCGTCCGACATGTTCAAGTGTCCCTTGGCCAGGAAGCCACGGCGTGATCGACCGGGCCACCGGGTTAAGCACTCGACGATTGAGGTTCGCGACAGACCTTGGTACCCGCATGGATCCCCCTCGTTTACAACGCGGCTCGAAGTGACCAGTATGCGTTCGAACGGTACGGCCCGTAGCAGCAGGGAAGGTGCATGAAGCCCGCTAGATCCACGCGGGCGGAAAGCTGATGTCGAGGCGCGCAGACCGCTTGTAACCCGACCACGTCGGAATCCCTGCTGGTTGCCCCCGGTAAATGCCTCTGGCGGCGGAGACGACACGCTCATGCTGAGTTGGCCATTGCAGGTTGGAGGCGATGTGCTCGAGAACGTCACGCTCACGCCCGAGCACGCGGTCGACAATGGCCACGGCAGGCAGGGCTCCGCCTTTGTCTCCATTGCAGCGCGCGCAAGCCAGCACCAGGTTCGAAAGACCGTCAATGCCGACGATCGACCACGGAAGTACGTGATCAATCGGATTGTTGGACGGCAGGTGAGTGCCGCAGTAGAAACAATTAGGCCCGAACGCTTCTTTAAACGGCTCCCGGACGGCTGCCAGCGCGGTGCGTTCTCGACCGAACAAATGCCCGGCGACGTCGGGAACCGCCGCATCGAGGAACTTGTTCATGCGGCGAACGTCGTTGACCCACATGATTTCCAACGCTGGTTTCAACAGCCCGGCAAGCCGGGCAAGGCCATGGGCCACACCGGGCTTGAGTTGGATGGCGTCGCCGTGCGCGCGAAGCGTCGACCGCGAGACATGATCATGCAGGAACGAGTCGTCGTACAGAAATTGGTCACTGTTTGAAGAACCCGGCAACTTTTGTAGGCGATGTAGCGGCTGCTGAGCTAGGCACGAAATAACCTCATCGATGGCGCGGTCATACGCCACCGGGGCACGTAACCGCGCCGCGTCGACCGAACTAATGCCGCGGCCAGCTGCAGCGCGCAAGCCAGTGACAGCGGCCAGTATTCGTGCGCGCGCCTGTGTCGACTGCCGCAATTCTTGCCCGTCGAACGGTCGGACCTGCTGCCAGTAAAGCTCCAGTACTCGGTGTGCCAGCTCGGCGAGGGGGACATCGAGGGCATCACCCGGCTGGTCAGGCAGATTCTCGATGCAGTGCTCGATCAGTGCCATCAACGTAGCCAGTTTGTAAGTCGCTGTGCGCAGCCCGGATTCGAGGATCGCGACCACACGCTGGCCGAGTTCCAGGGGATCATTGGCCATCACTGGAAACCAATCCCTGATGAACGCGGCACCGGTGGACGTGCACCCACCTAGTATCGCAAGCGATTCCACGAGCGTTGGCGCCATTCTCACGGGCGCACGACTCTCCGCCAATCCGCTGACCGCTCCGCCGACACCGAGCGTTTAACCCGGACAGGGTGGGGTAGGTCGAACGAGGTGAGTCCTTCACTCTTGCTGACGGCAGATCCGGGCGAGCCGCACCACCCCACCGAGCAGGCACGCCTGGTAACCATCTGAGCGCGATGACAGAAAAGTCCTATCGAGGCACGGACGAGATCGACCCTTTTGTGCGCGTTTACGGGACGCGGGTCCACAACCTACGGGGAGTCGACCTGGTAGCACCGCGTGACGCGCTGGTGGTGTTCACCGGCATCTCCGGATCCGGCAAATCGTCATTAGCCTTCGGGACCATCTACGCCGAGGCCCAACGCCGCTACTTCGAATCGGTCGCTCCGTATGCCCGTCGCCTGCTATTGCCCACCGGCGCGCCAAAGGTTGATGACATCACCGGGTTACCTCCGGCAGTCGCGTTACAGCAGCGCCGGGGCTCGGCGACGTCCCGCTCGACCGTCGGCACAGTCACCACCCTGTCGAACCTGATGAGGATGCTGTTCTCTCGCGCCGGGACCTATCCCGCGGGTGCGAAGGAACGACTGGACTCTGACGCCTTCTCGCCGAACACCGCGGTCGGGGCGTGCCCAGAATGTCACGGGCTCGGGCGAATTCACCGGGTGAGCGAAGAGACGCTAGTGCCCGACCCGTCGTTGACCATCCGCGAAGGTGCCGTCGCAGCGTGGCCGGGGGCCTGGCAGGGGCAGAACTTGCGGGACATCCTGATCACGCTCGGCTACGACATCGACAAGCCATGGGGGAAACTTCCTAAGCGGCAACGTAACTGGATCTTGTTCACCGATGAGCAGCCAACGGTGGAGATCGATCCGGGGCAGCATCCTGTGCAGGCCGACTATTACTACAACGGCACGTTCTCCAGCGCCGAGCGGCACGTCCGCCACACTTTGGCCAATTCGCATAGCGCGAAGATGCGCCGCCGTGTGTTGCAATTCGTCAATAGCGTCGACTGTCCGCGCTGCAACGGCTCCGGGCTGAGACCTGAGGCGCTGAGGGTGACGTTCGCCGGGCGCACGATCGCCGAGTACGCGGCGATGCCGCTGGCCGAATTGGCAGAAGCGTTGCACCCGGCGGCATCTCGGACCGATGCTGCCGCCGCGTATGAATCGACGGAATCCGGCGAGCTTACGGAAGTGGCGACCATGATCGCCGCCGACCTCGTTGCACGGCTGCAGATACTCGTCGACCTCGGTCTGGGTTACCTCACGCTCAGTCGCCGCACTCCGACGGTCTCACCTGGCGAACTGCAGCGGTTGCGGCTGGCCACACAACTGCGGGCCGGCTTGTTCGGTGTGCTCTATGTGCTTGACGAGCCGTCCGCCGGCCTCCATCCCGCCGACGCCGAACCGCTACTCGATGTACTGGATCGCCTACGGAGGGCAGGCAATTCGCTGTTCGTGGTTGAGCACGACATGGACGTGGTCCGTCGTGCCGACTGGATCGTCGACGTCGGACCCGGGGCCGGCGAGCTGGGCGGGGACCTGCTCTACAGCGGCCCCGTACCAGGTCTCGCGGAGGTGCAGGAGTCGGTCACCCGCAAATACCTTTTCGATGTCGCGGGGCGGGTGGCGCGTGAGCCGCGCACTCAGTCCGGCTGGTTGCGGTTGCGCGGGATCTCATTCCACAATCTGCGAGACCTCGACGTAGATCTGCCCCTAGGCCTGTACAGCGCAGTCACCGGAGTATCCGGCTCAGGCAAGTCGACGCTGGTCGTCAAGGTCCTCGGAGATGTCGTGAACAGTCATCTCGGAATGGCACGCACAGCCGAGCCCGCGGAATCCGACGCCGATGAAAGCGACAGCGGGATAGTCGATCTGGATCACGACGCGAGCGTGGGTGTCAGCGCCGAGGGGGTCGAGCAGATCGACCGGTTGGTAGTGGTCGACCAGCGCCCGATCGGGCGCACGCCGCGCTCGACGCTGGCGACCTATACCGGGTTGTTCGACGCCGTGCGCCGCGAGTTCGCGGCGACGCCGAAGGCGCGTCGTCGTGGTTGGACCGCGGGCAGGTTTTCGTTCAACGTGGCCGACGGGCGTTGCGACACCTGCCAGGGGGAGGGATTCGTAGCGGTCGAATTGTTGTTCCTGCCCGGCACATACGCCACCTGCCCGTCGTGTCGTGGAGCGCGCTATTCCGAGGAGACACTTGAGGTGCGCTATCGCGGTAAGACGATCGCCGACGTGCTCGCGATGACGGTCGATGAGGCCTCGGCGTTTCTTGCCGACGTCGTCGGCGCTTCGCGGAGTCTGACCACGCTGCAGGAGGTGGGATTGGGTTATCTGCGTCTCGGACAACCCGCCACCGAGTTGTCGGGTGGCGAGGCACAGCGCATCAAGCTTGCCTCCGAACTGCAGCGGCCACGGCGGGGGCACACCCTTTACGTCCTCGACGAGCCGACCACCGGACTACATCCCGCCGACGTCGATCTGCTCGACGGGCAGTTGCATCGCCTGGTCGACGCGGGCAACACTGTGGTAGTGGCCGAGCATGACATGCGCATGGTCGCGGGCGCCGACTGGGTGATCGACCTGGGACCGGGTGCCGGCAGCAACGGCGGCCGCGTGATCGCTGCGGGCCCGCCGACAACGGTGGCACGTGCCGAACACAGCCGTACCGCCCCCTATCTCGCGAAGTGTCTATCTGCTATCGACGAAAAGCGTTGACAGCTCTGATGAAAGCGCTCACGCAGTCGGCTGACGATCGCCGCGTTGCTCGTCGCCTAGCCGCTGCTCACGTCATCGAAAACAGCTGCTGCATCACAATCACGCTCGCCACCCGCTGCAGACCGCCCTCCACCGCGATGCGCTGATCGTCCGGCGATTCGAGTAGCTGATCGAGCGCAGTGGACACCCTGTTCATGTCGTAGATCGGCTGGTCCTTCGCCGCCTGCGAAGCAAAGGTATCCCGGTAGAAAGCAAGCATCGGATCTTTCGGGTCGCGCGTCGGTGGTGTGGTGAATGGATGCTTCTGGCGGTCGTACACCTCGGGTATCAACACGTCCTTCGCCGCTTCGCGAAGAACATGCTTCTCGCGAATTCCCTTGACTTTCATACTCACCGGCACGCGGGCCGCCGCCTCAGCCACACGGTGGTCCAGGAAAGGCACACGCCCTTCAATGGAGTGCGCCATCTCCATGCGATCGGCCAGATAGTTCAAAATGAAGTTTGGCAGCACCGTCTTGGCGTTGACGTACAGCATCTGATTCAGGTGGTCTCGACCGCTGACACGTTGGGCAATCGGCAACCGATCCAGCGCATGGATCAGCGGCTGAAACTCTCGAACCGAAGACGGAAGGTCATCGCGAATCAACGGCGCCACGCTATTGGTCTGCGCCGCACCAGCATTCAGTGTTGCCGGCAGCCATCCGAGCCTGCGCTCCACCGCCTGCATTTCGGGACTGCTGACCTGATCCGGCATCATCAGCGCACGAGTCGCAGCGTTGGCACCAAGCATCTCATCGAGCAGCGCCCGCCTCGCGTCGGCACTCAACGTCGCGTCGTCGTTCAGCGCATCGACGCGGTAGTACGGGTACCCGCCCAGCATCTCGTCGGCGCCCTCGCCGGTGAACACCACTTTGATACCCGCGGCCCTGACGGCGCGGCTGAGTAAGTACTTGGCCACCCCGTGCCCGTTGAACATCTGCGTTTCGGCGTGCCAAACGGCGTCGGAGAATGACTCGGCGATCTCGCGCCCGGTGATCGGAATCGGGTGATATGTCGCACCCACCCGTTCGGCTTGCAGTCGAGCGACCCGGGCCTCGTCGTAGAGCGGGTTCTCAAAGGTGAGCGTGAACGCGCGAATTGGCCGGTTCATCTCCTGCTGTGCGAGTCCGAGGACAGCACAGGAGTCGATGCCACCGCTGAGGTACGACGCGACCTCGACGTCGGCGACCAGCCGTTCGCGCACAGCGTCCTGTAGCGCGTGACGGAAGTCGGCGACGACCTCGGCTTCACTGCGCGTGTCTGCGCGCATCTGATCAGCCGTCGGGATCTCCCAATCCCAGTAGGGGTAAATGCGAACGACGCCGTCGCGGGCGATCGCATAGCAGCCCGGGGGCACCGTGCTGATCCCAGCGAACTCGGTTTTCTCGTGGGATCTCCCGAATCCTCCGGTAGCGCCCTCTAGGTCCCATTTGGCGGGCACGCCTAATGCCAACAGCGCCTTGATCTCTGACGCGAAGTAAACGTCGCCGCCGACCGTCGCGTAATAGAGGGGCTTGATGCCGAAGCGATCGCGGATCGCATACATCGCGCGTTGACGTTCGTCAGCGATGATCGCGGCGAACTCGCCGCGCAGTTGCGTTGCTGCCTGGATGCCGCGCTCGGCATAGAGGTGCAGCGCAATCTCGCTGTCGCTGGCGGTGGAGAAGTGATACCCGCTGGCACGAAGGCGCTCGCGAATCTCGCGGTAGCCGTAGAACTCGCCGTTTACGACCAGATGCACAAGGCCATCCGAGCTCGTCATGGGCTGAGTCCCGTTGTGCAGACCGATGATCGACAACCGCGTATGTCCGAGCGTCCATTGCCCATCGCGCGATGTCCACGTGCCGCAGCCATCCGGCCCGCGATGCTCCAAAAGCTTCAAAGCGGCATCACGCCGTTCAGTGGAAATGCCACGGCGGGTCATCGCGGCGAAGATTCCGCACATCCTTGTGCCCTCCGAGACTTCCACACGCACCGACCTGTTGGCCTCGGCGCGAACACACGCCGCCGAGTTGGCGACGCTGCTGTTGGAGCCTAACGCGCCGGGCCCGACGGGTTGTCGACTAGTTTGGTGGCGAAGAGGCGGGGTGTCGCGACGACGTCGACGGCACGCTGCCGCGTTTGCTCGGAGGGATTTTCTTATGCGCCTGTTCAGCGTCGCCGTGCTTGTCGCGGCTGCGGTCATCTTCGGTTCTGCGGTCCCGGCGTTGGCGGCGCCGAAGGATTACTGCGCCGACCTCAAGGGCAGTAGTACCGGCAGCACGTGTGAGATCCAGCTGTCCGACCCGGCGTACAGCGTCGACATCAGCATCCCGCTGGATTACCCCGACCAGAAGCCGATCGCCGAGTACATCTCCCAGACCCGCGACACATTTATCAACGCGGCCAAAGGCGCTCCCCACGACAAACCCGCTGAGCTGAAGATCAAGCCGACCGAATACAGCTCGGCAATTCCACCGCGCGGCACGCAGGCGGTGGTGTTCAAGGTCTACCAAAGCGTCAGCGGCGCGCAACCGCGGACGACGTTCAAGGCGTTCAACTGGGACCAGACCTATCGCAAGGAGATCGTCTACACGGCCAAGTCGGACGACAAGGAACATGCGCCGTTGTGGCGGGTCGATGATCCGCTGAAGACCGTAGCGCCGATCGTCCAGGCTGAACTGTCTAAGCAGCAGGCGCCGCCGCCACCGTCCACACCGCCCGCGCAACCGGGACAGCCCACCACGCCTGCACCAGCACCGGTGGTGCCGATTTCGCAAACCGCCCTGTATGACCCTGCCAACTACCAGAATTTCGCGGTGGTCAACGAAGGGGTGATCTTCTTCTTCGACCAGGGCACGCTGCTGCCGGACTCAGCCGGGGCGGCGCAGGTCCTGGTGCCCCGGTCGGCGATCGACCCGATGCTTGCCTGAGGTTTGTACCTGCCATCAGCTCGGGGGCAATTTCAGCACCCGGTTGTTGCCGGTGTCCGTGACGTAGACATTGCCGGCGGCATCGACAGCGACGCCTTGTGGATTGTTAAGCCCGTTGAACGGCAACGTGATTGCCGTGTTCGACTCCTTGACCAGCTTGAGGACCCGGTTGCCGTGGCTGTCGGTCACGTACACGTTGCCGTCGGTGTCGACCGCCACGTAGTCCGGACGACCGATCACGTAGGGCAGGACGGTATCAACCGTCGCGGTCCGGGGCAGTTTGAGCACCCGCTCGTTCTCCCGGTCGATGACGAAGAGGGCACGGTCGCGACTGACCGCCACGGCCGAGGGACCATCCAAGCCGCTGAACGGCAGCACGATCTGCTCGTCCGATGGCGTGAGTCGCGCCACCACTCGGTTGTGGGTGGCGTCGGTGACGAACACGCCGCGCGGGTCATGGGAACTGACCGCCACACCCGTGGGCTCCCCGAGTTCGGTGAACGGCAGGACGATTGGGCTGGTCGACCCTGCCGTCAACTCCAACACCCGGTGCTGTCTCGGTTCGGTGACCACTATGTCACCCGCATCATCGATGGCTATGTCATCGGGATGGTCCAGGCTGGCGAAAGGTACCGCGGTCGGGTCGCTCGAGTCCGCGGCCAGCTCCAGTACCCGGTTGTTGCCGCTGTCGACGACGTAGACGTCGCCTTTCGCGTTGACTGCAATGCCCGCGGGCCCGTTGAGACCGGTAAATGGCAGCAGGACCTGAGCCCGTGACTTCGAATGGATCGGGAGGTGGTTGATCCCGAACAACGCGGCTGCGGCAACGACAACGATTACGGCCGTGGCAATGGCAAAGGCGCGGCGACGATTACGCCGCGATGGCGTCGGGGTAGCTGGGGACGCGGCCGCGGTCTCTGCCAACGCGGCGGCCTGCATCGAGGCGGAGGGGCGGGAGGCCCTTGGTTGCTTTCCTGTTTTGGCGGCGACGGTGGTGAGCGCCTCCCGGGCAGCCACCGCCAGTTCGTTCGCGGTCTGGTATCGGGCGTCAACTTCTTTGGCCATCCCGCGCGCAATGACCTCGTCGAAGCCGACGGGTATTGCAGGGTCGACGCTGGAGGGCTCGGGCGGTTCGCTGAACAGATGCGCGGCGGCCAATCCCTCCACACCGCCACCCACAAAAGGCACCTGTCCGGTCAGACACTCGTAGAGCACACAGGCCAGGGAGTACACATCGCCGCGAGCATCGGCGATGGTCTCGAGCTTGAAGCGCTCCGGTGCCATATACGCCGGAGTCCCCGGGTTGACATTCGTGCGGGTCAAGCGAGTTCCAACTGACTCCTGCACCAGTCCGAAGTCAATCAAGTACACAAACTCATCGGCGACCATCAGTAGGTTCGACGGCTTCACATCACGATGCACCAGTCCCGCCTTGTGAGCTGCATCCAGAGCTGCGGCGGCCTGTTCGACAACCCGGACCGCCTGGAGCGGGCTCATCTGCCCATCGCGACAAAGCGCAGTGTGCACGTCGATGCCGTTGATGATGGGCATCACCAGATACAAACGTCCGTCTATCTCACCGGCGTCATAGATCGGGATGATGTTCGGGCTGGCCAGGCGGCCCGCCGCATACGCTTCGCGGCGAAACCGCTCTCCATAACCGGGCTCGGCAGCCAGTTCCGGCCGCAGCACTTTGACGGCCACGTCGCGATCCAGCGCGGTGTCGTGGGCCCGGTAGACCGAGCCCATGCTGCCCTGACCGAGCAGTTCGAAAAGACGATAGCGACCGAACTCCACTTCAATCGTGGGCACCGTCGCCGCAGCGACCGGGGATGCGAGTGCGTCTCTGGCCGCGAACGCTAACTCGCGGGCGGTTTGATAGCGGTCTTCGGGCTTCTTCGCCATGCCACGCGCAATCACTTGGTCAAATCCGGTCGGGATGGCTTGGTCGATGTCGGTGGGCTTGGGGGCTTCACCCTCCAAATGCGCGGTGACAAATTGCTCGGGGGTCTCGCCCTGCACGGCCTGCTGCCCGGTCAGGCATTCATAGAGCACGCAGGTCAGCGCGTAGATGTCGCTACCGGGTTCGGCCAGGCCGTGACTGAACCGTTCAGGGGCCTGGTATGGCCAACTTCCGGCGGCAATGTCGGTAGCAGACGAGTTCACCGCCAGCGTATGAGCGGCGACACCGAAATCGAGTAGGTATACAAATTCGCCACCGACCACGAATAGGTTCGACGGCTTCACATCGCGGTGAACCAATCCCGAATTGTGGGCGGCTTCCAGTGCCACGGCAGCTTGCTCGATTATTCGCACCGCTGACCTTGGACTCATCGGCCCGTCGCGATCAAGCAGGCTTTGGGCATCAATGCCGTCAAGGATCGGCATTGCCAAGTAGAGCCGTCCATCGATTTCGCCGATCTCGTAGATCGGGATGATGTTCGGGTTGCTCAGCCGGGCCGCGATGGCTACCTCGTCCCGGATCTTCTCGTGCTGCCCCGGCTCATCGGTCGACGCCCCGGGGAGCACCCGAATGGCCACTTCGCGCCGCATCGTTGTGTCGTAGGCCCGGTAGACCGTGCCCGTGCCGCCCCAGCGGAGCACTTCGAGTAGCCGGTAGCGCCCGAAGACCTCGCCAGCCGCCTCCGCCCCCACCGGAACCTCCCTCCGAGCGCACGCACGGTGCCTGGGATGCTACAACGCCTACATGCTGGGTTTAAGGGCTTTGGTCCGGCCAATGTCGGCAGAGCTGGAACTACCCAAGGTGGGCCGGCACCTCTTAAAGGGTTTCGAACCGACCCGGGGTAGGGAGTTGGTTCGCCTTCCGCACCGCGTCATCACGCCGCTAATACGATCGACTACTTCGACTCCTGCTCCCGGAGCTCTTGGCGGCCGAAAGCCGTTCATAGAGCTGGGAATTGACCCGCCGGGCAGCATTCTCGAAGCTGTAAATCCATTGGTCGCCCGTCGCCCCGACTCGGGCGTCGACACGGCGCGCGGCATTTGGGCGGGTCTCTCGAAACATCATTCGGTTACCCACGTGCGTCAACACGTCAGTCCCACTTAAAGAACTCAGGTAGTCAACTACTCAAGCCATCAGCGATTTGCCTGGATACGGTCAGGTTTCGACAACCCAGGGGCTAATCGACGGTAGGAAGACTGCAGTGTCGTATGTATTTGCGGTACCGGAATGGGTGGGTTCGGCAGCTACGGACATGGCGCAGATCGGCTCGGTCCTGCGGGCCGCAAATGCGGCCGCGGGCGCGACGAGCACCGTCCTCAGCGCCGCAGGGGACGAGGTCTCAGCGGCGATCGCCTCCCTCTTTTCCGCCTACGGGCAGGAGTATCAGGCGCTCAGTGCCCGGGTGTGGGCGTTTCACGACCAGTTCGCGGCGGCTTTGGCTGGTGCAGGGACCGCCTACGCCGCCGCCGAGGCGGCCAATGCAAACCCGCTGGAAGCCCTCACACAAGGCGTGCTGAACGTGATCAATGCGCCCACTAACGCTTTGCTGGGCCGGCCGCTGATCGGTGACGGCGCCGACGGCGCTGCCGGGACCGGTCAGCCCGGCGGCATGGGTGGGTTGCTGTTCGGCAATGGCGGCAACGGCGGTTCGGGGACCGACGGTGGCGGCACCGGCGGCCGCGGCGGCGACGCCGGGCTGTTCGGTAATGGCGGCCGCGGCGGGGCCGGCGGCACCGGGTCGACCGGTATTCAAGGTGTCGACACCGTCACGCGCAACGGGGGCGTGGGCGGCACCGGCGGTCAGGGCGGCGCGGGAGGCGCAGGCGGGTTGCTGTGGGGCAACGGCGGCGCCGGCGGGAGCGGCGGCACCGGCGGATGGGGCGGCTACGGCGCCACGGCTCCAAACGCCGGTGTCGCCGGAGGCACCGGCGGCAACGGGGGCAGTGGAGGTGCGGGTGGCGCAGGCGGCGCACACCTATCCCTATTCGGGCAGAACGGCGCTGCGGGCCAGATGGGCGACGGCGGCCGTGGCGGCTTCGGCGGCAGCGGCTCCCTAATCGGTGGTGCCGGCGGACTCGGCGGCGACGGGGGCACGGGCGCCACCGGTGGCCGCGGCGGAGACGGCGGCAGCTCCGGCTACTCGACACTCGGCAACAACTTCACCGATGTCACCGGCGGTGTCGGCGGAAAAGGTGGCGTCGGCATCGCGGGCGCGGGCGGTGCGGGTGGCAACGGTGGCAGCGCGTTCATCTGGGCTGGCGGAGGGTCCGGAAACGCCGTGGGTGGTCAGGGCGGCCAGGGTGGCAGCGGTAGCACCGTCGGCGGAGCCGGCGGTGACGGAGGACCCGGCTCACTTATGGGTTATAACTATGGCCCCGGAGGCGGCAGCGGATATGCCATCGGCGGCGCCGGTGGCATGGGTGGAACCGGCCCGACTGGCGGCCACGGCGGCGACGCCGCCTACGCCTTGAACTGGGGAAGCGGAACCGCCACCGGCGGCAGCGGCGGTTACGGCGGTACGGGCAGCCCCGGTCATGGCGGTAGCGGCGGCGACGGCGCCGACGCCGAGGCGACCACGCTGGCCAATGCCTTTGCCGGCTTTGGTGGTTCGCCTGGTACCGGGGGAGGCGGTACACCGGGCAAAGCGGGGACCGCCAGCGCGCTCTAGGTACGGCCGCGCCTCAGCGACTGTGTGCCTCCATCGGGCAGTTGTTGTCTAAAGTGAGGCATGGCAGCGGCGGGTTCCGACCGAAGGACCTTGACGTTGTGACTGATGACTTTCATCCCGACTTGCAGTGCATGGCAAGGTTTTTGCCCACCGGTGGGTAACTCCTCCGCTGAGGGTTCCCGAACATTCGTCGCGTTACGTTCGCTTGTGCACCCCCGCGTGTGGAAGTGATCAAGCTTGGTGACGGGTTCGGTGTGCGGGTACACCGACCTGCCAACGCCGTGCGCCCGTCGGCCGCCGATGCTCGATGATCGACCGGCATTCAGGGCAGACCCCGAACCGAAACATCGTCGACTGATGGGTCAGGGGATGAACCGCCTCGGCTGGGAGAGCTACCTGCGGGGCTGTGACCCAAAGGAGGCTGTTCCGGCACGAGCCACCGACTTTGGTGGTCTGCCGACTGCATGGATCGGCGTTGGGACCCGTGATCTGCTCTTTGACGAGTGCCTCGAATATGCCGACCGTCTCAAACAAAGCGCCGTGGCGTGCGCTGTGGAAATCGTCGCAGGCGCGTTTCACGGATTCGATCTGCTCGCCCCGAAAGCCGATGTGTCCCAACGCTTCTTCGGAGCTCAGTGCGCCGCTTTACAGGGGGCGCTGGCCGGTTAGCGCCACCTGGACCGAACGAATTCCTCGATGCTCCAAGCGGTTTGAGCGTCGAATATGTTGTGGGCTTAGTTGGTGGGTGGTGGTTGGGGTTGGAAGGGTTGGTACCACCACCAGTTGGCGCGTTCGCCGGTGGGTCC
>NZ_LZLS01000055.1 GCF_001673365.1 Mycobacterium asiaticum | reverse complement strand
CTGCCCTGCCCGGCCCGGTGCCGCCTTACCCGCGGCGCCGCAGGCGGGCGGGGTCACGGGCGACGATTCGGGCAATGTTGTCGCTCCGAGGCGGGCAAATGCAACTATGCCCCCTGCCTCGTGCGGCGCCACCCGGGCGGGCTGAAGCACTACGTTCAGTCGGCCGATTCGCGGGCCAGAATCCCTTCGGCCACAGCATGTTCGATGCTGTCAGAAAGCCGAGGGCAGGCTCGGGTACGGGCCGTGTCGCCACCGGAGGCGCGCACCTCGGCGAAGTGCGCACAACGCTGGGTGGCCTCGGTATTCCATTGCACCGCAGTGTGTCCGGGCCCCAGCCTGCGCACCGTCACCGTGACGTGGCAGAAGCGGCAGTCCACGGGTTGCAGGCCGGCGCTCAGATAACGCTCGCGGTCGGCGCGACTCGCTTCGGCCACGGCAGCCGCACGAGGCGGATCATTGCTGAAATCCCTTGACTTCGACCATGATCCCGACCCGCCGTTCTTCGACGGTACTTCGTCGTGATCATGGTGGTCACCGTGCAGCGCCAGCATCGACCGCGCCAGGCGATCGACGTCGGGTACTGCCGGCTGATCCTCAGCCATATTCGTCAGTGCTGCTCGGCCGGTACTTCTTCGGAAGACGTTTCCGCGTCTCGTGCCTTGAGGTTCTCGGCCACCTCGGCGTTCCAGAACTCGTTGGCGCGGGTGGTGTCGACTTCGATCTCGAAGCGCTCCACCATTTCTGGCGTCACGTCCGCTGCATCTACATAGAACTGCTGATACCAGCGACGCAGCTGGTAGACCGCGCCGTCCTCCTCAACCAGCAGCGGGTTGTCGATTCGCGTCTTGTGCTTCCAGATCTCGACGTCCTGCAGGAAACCCTTGCTAACCCCGTCGGTGAACACCCGGGACAACTTGTCGGTCATCTTTTCGTCCATGCCCTTGGGCTTTTCGACGATGACACCCCACTGCAGCATGAAAGAGTTCTGCGTTACGGGGTAGTGGCAGTTGATCAGGATGGACTCAGCCTTGTAACCGCCGTAGCTGTTGTGCAGCCAGTTGATCATGAACGACGGCCCGAAGTACGAGGCTTCCGAATCAAGGTGTGCCTCACCGTAAGACGTGCCCAAGTCGTCGACGTCGGGCCGGCCCACATTGTGCAAGTACTGCGAGGCGATGTGTCCTTCGAAGACATTCTTGAAGTACGTCGGCAGCCCGAAGTGGATGTAGAAGAAGTGCGCCATATCGGTGACGTTGTCGATGATGTCGCGGCAGTTGGAGCCCTCGATGAGCACGCTGTTCCATCGCCACTCGGTCCACTCGTCGCTGGCGGCTTCGGCCAGTTCGGGGATGCGGACCGCCGGGTCCGGCGGATTGCCCTCGTGGTCGTGCCAGACGAACAGCAGACCGCTGCGCACGTCCGTTGTCCACGACCTGGTGCGTGCGGTCTTGGGAGTGCGCTTGGCATACGGCACCAGCTTGCAGCGGCCGTCGCCGCCCCAGCGCCAGTCGTGGAACGGGCAGGCGACCTCGTCGCCCTTGATGGTGCCCTCGGACAGGTCACCGCCCATGTGACGGCAGTAGCCGTCGAGCACCTTGATGTCGCCCTGGGAGTCGGCGAACACCACCAGCTTGGTGCCGAACGCCTGGACCGAATGCGGTTTGCCGTCGCGGAAGTCGTCTGCCACGCCCAGGCAGTGCCAGCCTCGGGCATACCTGGTCGGCAACGCGCCGGGATCGATTTCCCGGACACCGACGCCACTTGTGCCGGTACTCACCTGGTTACCTCCGCCGTGATATCGCCAAGAAAAGGGCTTCTAACTAGAACACGTTACAGTTTTGGGGTAGGGAAGCGCAACGACGGCGAGTCTGGCCGGGGCATATGCGCTGTGCGGTATATGTATTTGATGCCGCTGTTTTCATTCGAAGGTCGTTCACCGAAGGTCGATCCCACCGCGTTCGTGGCGCCGACCGCGACCCTGATCGGTGACGTCACCGTCGAGGCGGGCGCATCCGTCTGGTACAACGCGGTACTGCGCGGTGACTACGCCCCGGTGGTAATCCGCGAGGGCGCCAACGTGCAGGACGGCTCGGTGCTGCATGCACCGCCGGGCATCCCGGTGGACGTCGGCCCCGGAGCCACGATCGCGCACCTGTGTGTCATTCACGGTGCTCACATGGGTTCTGAGGCTTTGATCGCCAACCACTCCACGGTGCTCGACGGCGCCGTGATCGGGGCGCGATGCATGGTTGCGGCCGGCGCTCTGGTGGTCGGGGGCACGCAGGTCCCAGCGGGGATGTTGGTGGCGGGCGCACCGGCGAAAGTGAAAGGGCCAATCGAAGGTACCGGCGCCGAAATGTGGGTCAACGTCAACCCGCAGGCCTATCGCGATCTGGCGCAACGCCACATTGTGGGCGCGGAGCCGATCGGTCCGAGCGTGGACTGAGCCCCCGTCGGACGAAGGTGGTCAGACCTTTCGGGCGCTGGCTGTGGCCTTGTCTATCTCCCAAAAGGCGCGCAACGCAACCAGTTGACCTTGGTCGTTGGCTTTGTAGGTGAACACGCCTTCGGCGGTGACCTGGTAATCGCCGGTGGTGATCAGGATGTGCCCGACGTTGGCTTCCTCATTGCCGCACTGGTAGGTGTCGCGGAAGAAGAACTCGATCTTGTCGGTGGGCGCGATCGCCAAGTCCCAGAATCGCGAGATCGCGTCGCGCCCGCGATGTCCGATGCCCTCGGGATCGAAAGGCGATGGGCCGATGGGATCTTCGACGACGGCGTCGTCGGCGAATACCCCTAGCCAGGCTTGCTTGTCGCGGGCGGCAACTGCCTCACGTGAGCGTTGTCCGGCTTCGTGCGCCGAGTTCACTTGTCCTGCCAGCCCGAGTGAATGTAGGTCTCGGCGAAGCGTTTAAGCGAGTCCCGCTTCTTATCCAGGGGCGCGTCGAACCCTAGACCGTCGAAAACCCAAGGAATGGTGATGTAGTCGGTGACACCAATCTCCGCGAGCTCGCGATGCCCGTCCACTCCGAACTTGTCCATGCAGACGGCCTGGTACTCGAAAGGATCGTCCGCGCGGCCGTTTTCGGCGAGTAGCGCCTTAAGCTTGCCGATGGTCTCGTCCAATTGCGCGTGCGTCATCATCGCGCTGGTCCAGCCGTCACTGACGCGCGCGGCGCGCTTGAGCGCCACATCGGTATGTCCGCCGACGTAGAAGGGCACCGGTTCGCTGGGCGCCGGGCTCATCTGCAACCGGTCGAAATCGTAGAACTCGCCGTGGAATTCGACCATGCCGCCGGCCAGCACCAGCTTGATCACTTCGATCATCTCGTCGACACGCTTGCCGCGGCGCGCATACGGCACCCCGCACCACTCGAATTCCTCCGGCGCCCAGCCGATTCCGACACCGAAGCCGAAGCGGTTGTTGGTCAAGTTGGCAACCGAGCCGACCTGCCGAGCCAACAACAGCGGGTTGCGCGACCCGAGCTTCATCACGTTGGTGTAGAACCGCAGCGACGAGGTGACCGCACCCAGTGTGCCCGCCAGAATCAGTGGGTCGACCCAGGGGGAGTTCTCGTCGAACATCCGCTTGCCGTCGGCGGTATAGGGATAGTCGACCGTTTGCTTCTCGAAATAAAAGATCGAATCCGGCAGCGCGATCGAGTCGAATCCGAATTCCTCTGCGGCCCTGGCCAGATCCGCCAGCTGGTCGATCGGGCTGAACGCGATGCTGAGGGTGTATTTCATCCGACTTGCTCGGGTTTGTCGCTGCCGACTACCCACATCGAGTAGTATTGCGAGCCGCCACCGTAGGCGTGGCCCAACGCTTTTCGGGCATCGGGCACCTGGTGATCGCCGCCCTTCCCCATCACCTGAATGGCGGCCTCGGCGAAGCGGATCAGGCCGGAAGCACCGATCGGATTCGATGAGAGCACCCCACCCGAGGGGTTCACCGGTATCCGTCCACCGATCGCCGTCTCGCCTGCCTCGGTGAGCTTCCATCCCTCACCCTCGGGCGCAAAACCGAGGCTTTCCAACCACATTGGCTCGAACCAGGAGAACGGCACGTAAATTTCCGCGGCGTCGATCTCGTCGATGGGGCTGGTGATGCCGGCCGCCTTCCACAACGCGGCCGCCGCGTCGCGACTCGCCTGCGGATTGACCTGGTCGCGGCCAGAGAACTGCAACGGTTCGGTGCGCAACGCGGTGGCGTGAATCCATGCAACCGGTTCACCTTGGGCCAGGCGGGCTTCCGCGGCCTCCTCGTTGCCGATGACGACCGCGGCCGCACCGTCGGAGGACGGACAGGTCTCGTCGTAGCGGATCGGGTCCCACAGCATGGGGGACTCCATGACCTTTTCGACGGTGATGTCCGGCTGGTGTAGATGCGCCAAGGGGTTGCGGGCTCCGTTGAGTCGGTCCTTGACGGCGACGATAGCGCCGATGTTGGTCGGTGCCCCGGAGCGGCGGATGTAAGACCGCACGTGTGGCGCGAAATAGCCGCCCGCACCCGCGCCGACCGGCTTGATGAACGGGATCGGAATCGAAAGTGCCCACATGGCATTGGATTCCGACTGCTTCTCCCACGCCATTGCCAGCACTCGGCGGTACTTGCCGGACTGGACCAGGCTGGCCGCCACTACCGCGGTGGATCCGCCGACCGAACCCGCGGTGTGCACCCGGATCAGCGGCTTGCCGGTGGCGCCCATGGCGTCGGACATGAACAGCTCCGGCATCATGACGCCCTCGAAGAAGTCCGGTGCCTTGCCGACCACCACGGCGTCGATGTCGTCGAAGGTGGAGCCCGAGTCCGCGAGCGCTCTGTCAATCGCCTCGCGCACCATGCCGTTCATCGAAACGTCTTTGCGCTTCGCCACATATTTCGTCTGCCCGGTACCGAGTACCGCGGCGAGATGCGCTCCTGCGCCGGCCATCAGTTCTGTCCTTCCATGACCGCGACCAGATTCTGTTGCAGCGCAGGGCCGCTGGTGGCATGCGCCAGCACCCGCTGCGCCGATCCGTTCCAAATGTGTTGGGCAGCCAGGCCGATCCGCTCCAGACCCGCGACGAACATCGGGTTGGCCGCCAGTGCCCCGCCAGAGGGATTCACCTTGGCCGACTCGGGCAATCCGATGGCTTCGGCCAGGATCAGGTGCTGGTGAGTGAACGGCGCGTGGATTTCGGCGACGTCGATCGCGTTGTCGCCGGCGGTTGCGGCTTTGGCCGACGCCGCGGTGGACGGCGAGGTGGTGAGGTCAGCGCGCAAACCCAGTGCCGGTGTTTCGATGCGGTGCTCGATTCCCGTTATCCACGCGGGGTTTTCGCGCAACTCCCGAGCGCGGTCGTCGGCGGCCAGCACGATGGCGGCCGCCCCGTCGGTGATCGGCGCGATGTCATGGCGGCGCAGGGGGTCGTTGAAGAACGGGCGGGCAAGCAGTTCGTCGATGCTTTTGGCCGGTTTCTCCGAATCGTTGCGTTCGGACTGGGCGAACGAGTCCAGCGCTACCTGAGCCATCTGCTCGGGCGTCCACTTGCCGGAATCCAGGCCGATCCGGGCCTGCAAGCCCGCCATCGACACCGAATCCGGCCACAGTGGCGCGACGGTGTACGGGTCGGTCTGCCGGGTGAGGATTTGGCGCAGGATGCCCGCCGACGACTTGCCGAACCCGTACACCAGCGCGGTGTCGACCTCGCCGGTGAGGATCTTGATGTAGGCCTCGTAAAGTGCCCAGGCGGCGTCCATCTCGACGTGCGATTCGTTGATCGGCGGCACGGCTCCGATCGAGTCGATCGCCGAGATAAACGAGAATGCCCGTCCGGCAAGGTAATCCGATGATCCCGAACACCAGAAGCCGATGTCGGTCCGCTTGATGCCCAACTCCTCGTAGAGCTGGGCGAAGCACGGAATCAGCATTTCGACACCGTTGGTGGTGCCGTCGGTACGGCGAACGTGCGGCGCGTGGGCGAAGCCGACAACCGCTACATTGCGAGCGCTCATGTGTTAAGTGGCCCTTTACAGGTGGTGCTTGTAGGTGTCGTATTCGGCGTCCGGCTCACCGGTGGGCCGGAAGTATTCGATGTTGTCGATGCCAAATCCCCACTCCTCACGGGGTTTCCACACCGCCTCGACCTTCATCCCCATCCGGACCTCGTGCGCGTCGACGTCGGCGACCAAGTGCAGGAACGGAATATCGGCCCCGTCGAGCAGCACGTAGGCGGCCACGTAGGGCGGTTTGATGCGCTGACCCTGGAACGGGATGTTGATGATCGCGAACGTCGTCACCGTGCCCTTGTCCGGCAACTCGACGAACTCGGTGGTGGGCTGGCCGGTGGCCGGGTCGGCGCCGTGGGGCGGGAAGTAGACCTTGCCGTTCTCGCCGGTCTTTGCTCCGATCAGCCGGCCCTCGGCGATCGCGCGCAGGTAGGCACTCTCCTCGTGGGAGGCGGTGTGCTGAATCGTCAGGGATACCGGCGTGACGACCATCGTGACCGGGTCCTGCTCGCTGGAAGCTGGCTCGGCCGGCTCTTCCTCGTCACCCGGCACGAAGTAAGCGATATCGGTGATGGCCCCCACCGTCTCGTCAGCCCAATGCACGCGCACCCGGTCGCCCGACTTGATCGCGTCCGCCGAGCCCGCATCCACCGCGTGCAGCAGGGGAGTGTCGGCCCCGTCGAGCTTGATCAGCGTCCACGCGAACGGCCGGTCCAGCGGCTCACCGCCGAGCGGTTCGGGCTGCCAGGTCCAGGACACTACGGTGCCGACGCTGGACACCGGTACCATCTCGCCCAGCGGATCGTAGGTAACCGGGTCGTATTCCGGCGGCGGCACATGAACCCGGCCATCGGAACCGCGTACTCCCAGAACGCGGCGCTCACGCAGTGCGGTGAAGAACTTCCCTAGCGTGGGACCCACCGAACGGGTGTAGTCGAAGGACAACGTCAACGGTGCGGAGAGAGGCGGCTCAGGGTGATCGATCAGGGCCGGGCCGCTCGAACTGGCTGTCACGCCTTCGAGTAGAACAGGTTCTAACAATGGTTTCAACTAAGCCGTTAGTGAAGGCTTGAGGAGGCTGGCTATGAAGCTCGGACTGCAACTGGGTTATTGGGGTGCTCAGCCCCCGCAGAACCATGCGGAGCTCGTCGCCGCGGCCGAGGAAGCCGGGTTCGATGCGGTGTTCACCGCGGAGGCGTGGGGCTCGGACGCCTACACACCATTGGCCTGGTGGGGTTCGTCCACGCAGCGGGTGCGGCTGGGCACCTCGGTGGTGCAACTGTCCGCGCGCACGCCGACGGCCTGCGCGATGGCGGCGCTGACACTGGATCACCTATCCGGGGGCCGGCACATCCTCGGGCTGGGCGTGTCCGGCCCACAAGTCGTCGAGGGCTGGTACGGGCAGCGCTTCCCCAAGCCGCTGGCACGCACCCGCGAATACATCGACATCGTGCGCCAGGTGTGGGCCCGCAAGGAGCCGGTCACCAGTGACGGGCCGCACTATCCGCTGCCGTTGACCGGTGATGGCACAACGGGTTTGGGCAAAGCATTGAAGCCGATCACGCATCCCCTGCGCGCTGACATCCCGATCATGCTTGGCGCCGAGGGGCCGAAGAACGTTGCGTTGGCCGCCGAAATCTGCGACGGCTGGCTGCCGATCTTCTATTCGCCGCGGATGGCCGACATGTACAACGAATGGCTCGACGAGGGCTTCGCCCGGCCCGGTGCCCGGCGCAGTCGGGAAGACTTCGAGATCTGCGCGACCGCACAAATCGTCGTCACCGAGGACCGCGCCGCCGCCTTCGAGGGCATCAAGCCGTTCCTGGCGCTGTACATGGGCGGCATGGGCGCCGAAGACACCAACTTCCACGCCGACGTCTACCGCCGGATGGGCTACGCCGAGGTGGTCGACGAGGTGACCAAGCTGTTCCGCTCCGACCGCAAGGACGAGGCGGCGAAGGTGATCCCGGACGAACTGGTCGACGACGCCATGATCGTCGGCGACCTGGACTACGTGCGTAAGCAGATCGTGGCCTGGGAGGCCGCGGGCGTGACCATGATGGTGGTGTCCGCTCGTAGTGCTGAGCAGGTCAGAGACCTGGCCGCGCTGACCTGACGGGGTGGCTTGCAGCCCGGTTAGAACGCGTTCTAGATTGACCGGATGGGGATCGGCTTAGAGGGCGCGGGCGTCGCCGAACGACATCTCCACGTTGGCCGACGACTGCGTCATCAGCGCCCGCTTGGGCAGCCCCAACGTCGCCAGCTCCTTGGCGTAGGGGTGGTCGCCCAGCTTGATCCGGGCGCCGCCAAGGCGGGTGCGCACGCCCGTGGTGGTCATCTCCGACGCGATCTCGCGGGTGACGCCGTCCAGGTGCGAGTAGGTCGTGAGCTGTTGCCGGCCCGGCGCCGGGTGCGGCAGTCCGCGGCTGAACTCGATCCCGGCGATCAACTGCCCGTCGGCGCTGACGTCGAACTCGAACTTGCGTCCCTCGCGAACATTGAAGTCCGCCATGATCTTCGGATAACCCCAGATGGTGCGGCCGGCCTCGAGAGTGAACTCCTGGTCCACAGGCAAATGGTGGATGAAGGTGGCCGCCTTGCCCATCGCGCGGAGGCCTTTGCGCGTGGTGCCGGGGCTGTTCACCAGGAACGCGGTGCCGTACTCGTGGTACTTGCCGAGGTCGCCGTCGATGTAGCGCACCAGCAGCTGGGCCAGGATCGCCCGGCCGGGCAGGTATTCGAAGATCTGCAGGCCGCTGTAGTCGATCAGGCGTTGGGCTGCTTTGGCGTCGACGGAGAACATTGCGGCGTGCTGGTCGGCTTTGCGGATAACCACCGGCATGGTCAGGACGGTGCCGGCGATGGTGTGTTGCGAGACGGACATGAGGCTTACTGTAATGGGTTCGAATCTCAGAGTGGAGGCAGTAGATGACTTCGACGATCCTGGACATTGATCTGGCGGACGGCAATTTCTATGCCGACGGCGTCGCCGCGCGCGAGGCGTACCGCTGGATGCGTGCCAACCAGCCGGTGTTCCGGGATCGCAACGGATTAGCCGGTGCGACAACGTATCAGGCGATTCTGGATGCCGAGCGCAATCCGGAGCTGTTCTCCAGCACCGGCGGTATTCGCCCGGATCAGCCCGGCATGCCGTACATGATCGACATGGACGACCCGGCGCATCTGGTGCGGCGCAAGTTGGTCAACGCCGGCTTCACGCGCAAGCGGGTCAAGGACAAGGAAGCCTCCATCGGAGAGCTGTGCGACACCCTGATCGACGCGGTGTGCGAGCGCGGCGAGTGTGACTTCGTCCGCGACATCGCCGCGCCGTTGCCGATGGCGGTGATCGGCGACATGCTCGGCGTGCGCCCCGAAGAGCGCAGCATGCTGTTGAAGTGGTCGGACGACCTGGTGTGCGGGCTTTCGTCGCACATCGACCCGACCTCGGTGGAGTTCCAGACGGTGATGGAGGCGTTCGCCGCGTACACCGCGTTCACCATGGACATGATCGGCAAGCGCCGCGCCGAGCCCACCGACGACCTGTTCTCCATCCTGATCAACGCAGAAGTCGAAGGGCAGCGGATGTCCGACGACGAGATCGTCATGGAGACGTTGCTGATCTTGATCGGC
This sequence comes from Mycobacterium asiaticum, assembly GCF_001673365.1. Lineage (GTDB taxonomy): Bacteria > Actinomycetota > Actinomycetes > Mycobacteriales > Mycobacteriaceae > Mycobacterium > Mycobacterium asiaticum_A. The sequence continues at coordinate 590 of NZ_LZLS01000055.1, read as the reverse complement.
GGTGACGAGACCACGCGGCACACGCTAAGCGGTGGTACCGAGCAGTTGGTGCGGCACCGCGACCAATTCGACGCGATGGTGGCTGACCCGTCACTGCTTCCGGGTGCCATCGAGGAGATGCTGCGCTGGACGTCGCCGGTGAAGAACATGTGCCGAACGTTGACCGCTGACACCGAATTTCACGGAACGGCGCTGAACGCGGGCGAGAAGATCATGCTGCTATTCGAGTCGGCGAACTTCGACGAGACGGTGTTCGACGAGCCGGAGAAGTTCGACATTCGGCGAAACCCGAACAGCCACTTGGCCTTTGGTTTCGGTACCCATTTCTGTATGGGAAATCAGTTGGCCCGCTTGGAGTTGTCGATGATGACGTCACGGGTTTTGCAGCGGCTACCTGATTTGCGACTGGCCGACGAATCGGCGTTGCCATTGCGGCCGGCGAACTTCGTGTCCGGCCTGGAGTCCATGCCGGTGGTGTTCACGCCAAGCGCGCCGCTCTAGCTCTTTTGGCCCGCGAACCGAAGGGCGATGTTGACGTCCTTGGTGACGCCGCCGGCGCCCACCAGGATCAACCTATCGACGAGATGCGG
>NZ_LZLS01000054.1 GCF_001673365.1 Mycobacterium asiaticum | reverse complement strand
GCCTGCGCCCCGAACCGATCATCGCCCTGGGCATCCTGCTGACCTGGTGCTCGGTGGAGCGCGCCGTGGCAACCAGCCGGCTGCTGCCGGTGGCTCTGGCCTGCATCATCGGTGCCCTCACCCTGTTCTCCGGCCCCACCGGCATCGCGTCCATCGGCGCGCTACTGGTCGCGATCGGCCCGCTGCGGACGATCCTGCATCGCCGCTCCAAGCAGTTCGGGCTGCTGCCACTGCTGTCGCCGGTCCTCGCCGCGACAACGGTCACCGCCATCCTGATCTTCCGGGACCAGACCTTTGCCGGCGAGGCGCAAGCCACCGTGCTCAAGCGGGCCGTCGGGCCCAGCCTCAAATGGTTCGACGAGCACATCCGCTACGAGCGGCTGTTCATGGCCAGTCCCGACGGATCGGTGGCGCGTCGCTTCGCGGTGCTGGCGCTGCTATTGGCACTGGCGATCGCGGTGGCAGTTTCGTTGCGCAAGGGGCGAATTCCGGGCACCGCCGCCGGCCCGAGCCGTCGCATCATCGGCATCACGATCATCTCGTTCCTGGCGATGATGTTCACCCCGACGAAGTGGACCCACCACTTCGGCGTATTCGCCGGGCTGGCCGGTTCGCTGGGGGCGCTGGCCGCGGTGGCGGTGACGGGGGCGGCGATGCGGTCGAGACGCAACCGCACCATGTTCGCCGCCGTGGTCCTGTTTGTGATGGCGTTGTCGTTCGCGAGCGTCAACGGCTGGTGGTATGTATCCAATTTCGGTGTGCCGTGGGCGAATTCGTTCCCGAAGTGGCGATGGTCGCTCACCACCGCGCTGCTGGAACTCACCGTGGTCGTGCTGCTGATCGCGGCGTGGTTCCACTTCGTCGCCACCGATGACGGGTCGCCCCGAACCCGGATCGGCACCCGGTTGTCGCGATTCCTGCAGTCCCCGTTGGCAATTGCGACATGGCTGCTGGTGTTGCTGGAGGTCGTATCGCTGACCCAGGCGATGATCGTCCAATACCCGGCGTGGTCGGTCGGCCGGTCGAATCTCCAAGCGGTGGCGGGCAAGGTCTGCGGCCTGGCCGAAGACGTCCTGGTCGAGTTGGATCCCGACGCCGGCATGCTGACACCGGTGTCCGCGCCGGTAGCCGACGCCTTGGGGGCTGGCCTATCAGAAGCGTTCACCCCCAACGGGATTCCCGCCGACGTCTCCGCCGACCCGGTGATGGAACGACCCGGCGACCGCAATTTTGCCAGCGACGACGGCGTCGTCACCGGCAGCGACCCCGGCACCGAGGGCGGCACGACCGCCGCGCCGGGCATCAACGGCTCGCGCGCCAGGCTGCCGTTCAACCTGGATTCGGCGAAGGTGCCGGTGTTGGGCAGTTGGCGGTCCGGGATCCAGGTGCCGGCGATGCTGCGGTCGGGCTGGTATCGCCTGCCGCCGAAGGATCAGCGCGGCAAGACGCCGCTGCTCGTGGTGACGGCGGCGGGACGGTTCGACCCCCGTGAAGTCCAGGTGCAGTGGGCCACCGACGACGAAGCTGCCGCCGGAAAGCACGGTGGCTCAATGGGATTCGCCGATGTCGGCGCGGTGCCAGCCTGGCGCAACTTGCGCGCGCCATTGTCGGCGATTCCAGAATCCGCCACCCAGATCAGGCTGGTTGCCGACGACGACGACCTGGCTCCGCAGCACTGGATCGGCCTGACCCCGCCACGGGTTCCGCAGTTGCGCACCCTGCAGGACGTGGTCGGTTCCAACGATCCGGTATTCCTGGACTGGCTGGTGGGGCTGGCATTCCCCTGCCAGCGACCGTTCGGCCACCAGAACGGTGTCGACGAAACACCGAAGTGGCGGATCCTGCCCGACCGGTTCGGCGCCGAAGCCAACTCGCCGGTGATGGACAACCTCGGCGGTGGCCCGCTGGGCATCACCGAACTGCTGACCCACGCGACCACGGTAGCCAGCTACCTCAAGGACGACTGGTTCCGCGACTGGGGCGCGTTGCAACGGCTGACGCCCTTCTACCCGGACGCCACACCCGCCCGCCTCGAGTTGGGCACCGTCACGCGCAGTGGGTTCTGGGACCCGGCGCCGCTACGCAAGAGTTAGCAATCCGAATTGTCGCTTCAATCGAACCGTTGATTGCCGGTCGTCGGTGTTAAATCCGCGCCGCACTCTGAGCTCGCTATGAAACAGCTCCATATTCCGGAAATTTCCGGTATCGCCTGGAATGATGCGTCGACAATCGCTTCTCTGCCTTGCCCGCCGAACGCATTCAAACCCTAGGAGTGCTCGCGATGTCCGGGACCACCGAACTAGCTGTCACGTCAAATGTCGAATCGATATTGAGCGATGCTCGTTCACTGATTCAGCCGACCCAGCGCGCGGCACTCGACACCCTGCCCACCGAAATTCGACACGTCGCTGGCTTTCACCTCGGGTGGTGGGACACTACCGGTCGGGCAGCGGCCGGGGGCGGTGGCAAATCGATACGGCCCGCGCTGACTTTGGCGTGCGCCCGCGCAGCAGGTGGGGCCGCCGCAGCAGCGGTTACCGCCGCCGTTGCGGTGGAGCTGGTGCACGACTTCTCATTGATGCACGACGACATTATGGACGGTGATGCAACGCGGCGTCATCGGCCTACCGCATGGGCGGCGTTCGGAGTCCCCAGGGCACTGTTAACCGGCGACGCGTTGCTGGCGTTGGCGTTGAATCTCGTCAGCGCTGGTATTCCAGGAGCAGCACTTCGGACGCTAATTTTGGAGCTGTGCGCCGGTCAATCCGATGACCTGACGTTTGAAAGTCGTGTCGATGTCGCCCTTCCGGAGTCCTCGCGGATGGTGGAGCAAAAAACGGGAGCACTGTTCGGCGTCGCGTGTCAGCTGGGTGCGCTATCGGCTGGAGTAGAGGCCCATATCGCGGACCTGTATCGACAATTCGGACGACATTTAGGCATCGCGTTCCAGATGATCGACGATATTCTCGGAATCTGGGGATCGGAGTCGGTTACCGGCAAGCCGATCTATTCCGATTTAAGATCGCGCAAGAAATCCGTTCCGGTGGTTGCTGCAATGTCAGCCAACACTGCGGCGGCCCGCGAGTTGGCCGAGTTGTACCGGCGTAGCGCCGCACTCGACGACAGCGAGTTGGCACATGCTGCCGAGTTGATCGAGGCGGCCGGTGGCCGAGTTTGGGCCGAGACGGAGGCGGACCGGCATCGCGTGGCTGCCCTCGACGCCCTCGCCGCCGCGGCTCCGACTCAGGACGGCTTGGCGCAGCTACATGCCCTAACGGAACTCGTCACCTCTAGGGTCTCGTAGTGAGCGGTGGTCTTACAGAACCGGTCGAATGCGTGGTGCTCTTGGACGAGGACGGTGACGCTATCGGGGTAGCCGCCAAAAAGAGCGTGCACACCACACAAACTCCCTTGCACCTGGCCTTCTCGACTTATGTGTTCGACACCGAAGGTCAGTTGTTGATCACCAGACGCGCAGCCACAAAACGCACCTGGCCCAATGTGTGGACGAATAGTTGCTGCGGTCATCCCCTGCCCGGTGAACCGCTGCCCGAAGCCATCCGCCGACGACTGGCCAGTGAACTGTGCCTGCACGCCACCGCGGTGGACCTGATTCTGCCCGGCTTTCGCTACCAGGCCACGATGCTCGACGGCACCGTGGAAAACGAGATGTGTCCGGTATATCGGGTTCGAGTCGACCAACAGCCGCAACCCGATTCCGACGAGGTCGGCGCGCTGCGATGGATCGCCTGGGACCAGTTCGTCTGCGACGTTATGGCCGACCGGATCACCCCGATATCTCCGTGGTGCAGAGCCCAAATGCTGCTGTTGAACCAACTAGGACCACACCCCGCCGACTGGCCCGTCGTCGACGATTCCAAGCTACCCACCGCGGCGCATCACGCCCGCCGCAAGGCGGGCGGTCCATAGCGAGCGTGCGTCGCCTAATCGAGGCTGCGTCCTCGACCCGCGTCCGTCATGCGGGGCGAATTTCGAAGGTGAACTCCAAGCCGCCGATGCAGACCGAATCGCCGCTGGTCAACGTGGCGCTACCGCGGACCGGCTCACCCCGCACCTCCACACCGTTGGTCGAGCGCAGGTCGGTGATCACGTAACCCGTTCCGGTGTCGGCGATGACGGCGTGGTGGCGGCTGACGTCGGTGTCGTCGAGCACGATGTCGTTGTCGTCCAACCGTCCGATCCGGGTGGTCGTGCCATTTAGCTGGTACTCGCGCCCGAAGCGGTCGCGTAGCGCGGCGATCACCGTCAACTCCGTCGCAACCGTGGTGTCCACCCGGACGCCGCTCCGCTTGCGGGTGCTTTTGACGGCCTGCTTTGTGACGATCGGCTCCTGGCGCAGGATCCGCGCGTGCAGGGTGCTGATCGTGGGCCCGGGATCGATGCCCAGCCCGTCGGCCAGCGCCACCTTCAGCTGCCGGTAGGCGCCGAGCGCGTCGGATTGCCGCTCGGTGACGTAATAGGCGGTGATGAGCTGTGCCCACAACGGTTCGCGGTAGGGGTGCTCGGCGGCGAGCGTCTCCAGTTCGCCGATGACGGCATCGGCCCGCCCGCAAGCGATCTCGGCTTCAGCCCGTGCGCTGTGCACCGCCACCTTTTCTTCGATGAGTTTTGCCGAAAAGGCCGCGACGAACTCGAAGTCCCGCAGGTCGTCGAGGACCGGACCCCGCCACTCGGCCAATGCGGTCGACAGGTGGCTACTCGCCTCGTCGAAGCGTCCGGCCGCCGCCGACTGTTGCCCCGCGGCCTTCGCCGCGGCGAACCGCCCCAGGTCGTACGCGTCGTCGGCAACGGTCAGCTGATATCCCGGCGGCGCGCTCGCCAGAACCTGCCCCGGATCAACGCCGGCGGTGCGCAGCAGTCGTCGCAAATTGGAGATGTGGGATTGGATGCTGGTGCGTGCCGCCGGTACCGGGGCCCCGTCCCACACCGCATCCGTCAATGAATCGACCGACAGCGGCCGATTGCGATTGATCAACAGCATCGCCAGCACCGCGCGCTGCTTGGCGGCACCGACCGACACCGGGGTCCCGTCCACCAGCAATTGCAGCGGTCCCAGAACACCAAACCTGAGCGGCGTGTTCGTCATCGCGCTGCCAGCCTTCCCGTCATCGAGGGCTTCGGCTTCCTATCTATGGCTATCTATTGTGACCGCTACCGCGGCCCCGCATCCAATAGTCACTTAATAGCGTCGCCTACGATCGACCATCGTGTCCCCCGACGGTAATGAGCGATCCCACCGGATCGCCCGGTTAGCAGCCGTCGTCTCCGGAATCGCCGGTCTGGTGTTGTGCCTGCTGGTTCCGCTGCTTCCGGTGAACCAGACCACCGCGACCATCCTGTGGCCGCAGGGCAAGGCCCCGGACGGCAACATCAGCCAGATCACCGCCCCGCTGGTATCGGGTGCGCCGCGGACGCTGGATATCTCCATCCCGTGCTCGGCCGTTGCGACGCTGCCCGCAACCGGCGGCCTGGTGGTCTCCACTCTCCCGACCGACGGCTTCCAGACCGGCAAGCACGGCCTGTTCGTGCGCGCCGACAAGGACACCGTCGTCGTCGCGTTCCGCGACACCGTCGCGGCGGTGGCCCCCCGGGCAGCGATAGCCGCCGGCCGGTGCAGCCTGCTGCACATCTGGGCCGATGCCGGTGGCGCGGGCGCCGACTTCGTCGGTATCCCCGGCGCCGCCGGGAAGCTGGCTCCCGAGAAAAAGCCGCAGGTCGGCGGGATCTTCACCGACCTCAAAGTGCCCGCACAGCCCGGACTGTCCGCCCGCGTCGACGTCGACACCCGGTTCATCCTGGCCCCCACCGTCCTTAAGACGGTCGCGATGGTGCTGGGAGCGTTGGCGGTGTTGGGGTCCATTGCGGCCTTGGCCGTGCTGGATCGCCGGGCCCGGGGCGCCGCGAAGTACCGGCCGCGGATCACCTGGCGGGCCGGCCTGGTCCACTGGTTCGCCGACGCCACGGTGATCGCGACGTTGTTGCTGTGGCACATCATCGGCGCCAATACGTCAGATGACGGCTACAACCTGACCATTGCCCGGGTGGCGCCGAAAGCGGGTTACGTCGTCGACTACTACCGCTATTTCGGCACCACCAACGCGCCCTTCGACTGGTACTTCGGCGTCCTGTCCAAGCTGGCGGCCGTCAGCACCGCGAGCGTGTGGATGCGCCTGCCCGCCACACTGGCCGCGATCGCGTGCTGGCTGCTGATCAGCCACTGGGTGTTGCGCAGGCTGGGCCCGGGCAAGGGCGGCCTGGCCGGCAATCGGGTGGCGGTCTGGACCGCCGGTGCGGTGTTCGTGGCCGCCTGGCTGCCATTCAACAATGGCCTGCGACCCGAACCGCTGATCGCGCTTGGCGTGCTGGTCACCTGGATTCTGGTGGAGCGCGCCATCGCGCTGGGCCGATTGGCCCCAGCCGCGGTCGCCATCATCGTCGCCACCCTCACCGCGGCTCTGGCGCCGCAGGGGCTGATCGCAGTGGCTCCGCTGCTCACCGGAGCCCGCGCCATCGCCCAAACGATCCGGCGCCGACGGGCCACCGATGGCGTGCTGGCGCCGCTGGCGGTGCTGGCGGCGTCGCTGTCCCTGATCACCGTGGTGGTCTTCCGCTCTCAGACGCTGGCCACCGTGGCCGAGTCGGCCCGCATCAAGTACACGGTCGGGCCGACGATCGCCTGGTACCAGGATTTCCTGCGCTACTACTTCCTCACCGTCGAGAGCAACGCCGACGGTTCGATGGCGCGGCGGTTCGCGGTGCTGGTGCTGCTGCTGTGCATGTTCGGGATGCTGTTCGTGCTGTTGCGCCGCGGCCGGGTTGGCGGGCTGGCCAGCGGACCGGCCTGGCGGTTGATCGGCACCACCGCGATCGGACTGCTGCTGCTGACATTCACCCCTACCAAGTGGGCCATCCAGTTCGGCGCTTTCGCCAGCCTGGCCGGTGCCCTGGCCGGTCTCACGGCCTTCACCGTCGCGCGGATCGGGTTGCACAGTCGACGCAACCTGGCGCTCTACGTCACCGCACTGCTGTTCGTGCTGGCCTGGGCGACCTCCGGCATCAACGGCTGGTTCTACGTCGGCAACTACGGCGTCCCCTGGTACGACATCCAGCCCGTGGTGGCCAGCCACCCGGTGACCTCGATGTTCCTCTTCCTGTCGATCCTCACCGGGTTGCTCGGCGCCTGGTACCACTTCCGGATGGATTACGCCGGTCACACCGAGGTCAAGAACAATCGGCGCAACCGGGTGCTGGCGTCCACCCCGCTGCTGGTGGTGGCGGTGATCATGGTCCTGGGTGAAGTCGGCTCGCTAGCCAAGGGGGCGGCACTGCGCTACCCGCTCTACACCAATGCCAAGGCCAACCTCGCCGCGATCCAATCCGGGTTGTCCCCCAATAGCTGCGCCATGGCCGACGACGTGCTGGCCGAACCCGACTCCAATGCCGGCATGCTGCAGCCCGTCCCCGGCCAGCAGTTCGGACCCGACGGCCCGCTCGGTGGCGTCAACCCGGTCGGGTTCAAACCCGAAGGGGTCGGCGAGAACCTGCAATCCGACCCGGTGGTGAGCAAGCCCGGCGTTGTCAACTCCGACGCCTCCCCAAACAAGCCCAACGCCGCCATCACGGACTCGGCGGGTACCGCCGGAGGCAAGGGCCCCGTCGGCGTCAACGGATCGCGTGCGGCGCTCCCGTTTGGACTGGACCCTGCCCGCACCCCGGTGATGGGCAGCTACGGCGAGAACAACCTGGCCGCCCGCGCCACCTCGGCCTGGTATCAGCTGCCGCCGCGACGTCCGGACCGGCCACTGGTCGTGGTTTCGGCAGCCGGCGCGATCTGGTCATACAAAGAGGATGGCGACTTCATGTACGGCCAGTCGCTCAAATTGCAGTGGGGCATCTCCCGGCCCGACGGAAACTTCACGCCGCTTGGTGAGGTGTTTCCGATCGACCTTGGCCCGCAGCCGGCCTGGCGCAACCTCAGGTTCCCGCTGACCTGGGCGCCGCCGGAAGCCAACGTGGCGCGCATCGTGGCATACGACCCGAACCTGAGCTCCGAGCAGTGGTTCTCCTTCACCCCGCCGCGGGTGCCGGAGTTAGAACCGTTGCAGCGGCTGATCGGGTCGCAGACCCCGGTGCTGATGGACATCGCGACGGCGGCCAACTTCCCGTGCCAGCGGCCGTTCTCCGAGCACCTTGGTATCGCCGAATTGCCGGGGTACCGCATCCTGCCCGACCACAAGCAGACCGCGGTGTCCTCGAACCTGTGGCAGTCCGCCTCGACCGGGGGGCCGTTCATGTTCACCCAGGCACTGCTGTGGACCTCGACCATTTCGACGTACCTCAGCGGCGACTGGTATCGGGACTGGGGCTCGGTGGAGCAGTACCACCGTTTGGTCCCGGCCGATCGGGCTCCCGAAGCCGTCGTCCAACAGGGCGTGATGACAGTGCCCGGCTGGAGCCGGCTAGGACCGATTAGGGCCCTCCCATGACCCTTCCCGCGAACAGACGCAGAATCGCACAAAATTCGGCGGATCCGCGCGATTCTGCGTCTGCTCGCGAGACGAAAGTGACCCGCTGGGTGGCGACCATCGCGGGGCTGATCGGTTTCATATTGTCGGTGGCCACGCCGTTGCTGCCCGTCGTGCAGACCACCGCGATGCTCAACTGGCCGCAGAACGGCCAACTCAGCAGCGTCACGGCACCGCTGATATCGCTGACGCCGGTCGACTTCGTGGCCAGCGTGCCGTGCAGCATCGTGCGGGAGATGCCGCCGACGGGTGGCGTCATCCTGGGCACCGCGCCCAAACAAGGTAAGGACGCAAACCTCAACGCATTGTTCGTCGTGGTCAACGCCCAACGGGTCGACGTCACGGACCGGAACGTGGTGATCATTTCGGTGCCGCGCGATCTGGTCGCTTCAGCTCAATGTGAGCGCATCGAGGTCACGTCGACGCATGCCGGGACGTTCGCCAATTTCGTCGGCCTGAAGGATCCCGGTGGCGCACCGCTGCGCAGCGGCTTCCCGGACCCGAACCTGCGTCCGCAAATCGTCGGGGTGTTCACCGACCTGACCGGTCCAGCGCCGCCCGGGCTGAGCATGTCGGCGACCATCGACACCCGCTTCTCCACCACCCCGACGACGCTGAAACTGCTGGCGATCATCGGTGCCATCGTGGCGACCATCGTCGCGCTGCTGGCACTGTGGCGCCTCGACCAGCTGGACGGCCACCGCATGCGCCGGTGGCTTCCGGCAAACTGGCGCACCTTCACCCTGCTTGACGGTGTGGTGATCTTCGCCTTCCTGCTGTGGCACGTGATGGGCGCGAACTCCTCCGACGACGGCTACATCCTGGGCATGGCGCGTGTCGCCGACCGGGCCGGTTACATGTCCAACTATTTCCGCTGGTTCGGCAGCCCGGAAGACCCCTTCGGCTGGTACTACAACCTGCTGGCACTGATGACCCACGTCAGCGACTCCAGCATTTGGATGCGCCTGCCGGACCTGTTCGCCGGCTTGGTGTGCTGGCTGCTGCTGTCCCGCGAGGTGCTGCCTCGCCTCGGGCCGGCGGTGGCCGCCAGCAAACCGGCCAACTGGGCCGCCGCCATGGTGCTACTGACGGCGTGGATGCCGTTCAACAACGGGCTGCGGCCCGAGGGAATCATCGCGCTCGGCTCGCTGGTCACCTACGTGCTGATCGAGCGTTCGATGCGCTACAGCCGCCTGACGCCGGCCGCGCTGGCCATCATCACCGCAGCGTTCACGCTCGGTGTGCAACCCACCGGATTGATCGCGGTGGCCGCGCTGGTGGCCGGCGGCCGGCCCATTCTGCGAATCCTGGCCAAACGCCGACGCATGGTCGGCGGCACGCTGCCGTTGCTCGCGCCGATGCTGGCCGCCGGCACGATCATCCTGTCGGTGGTGTTTGCCGACCAGACGCTGTCGACGGTGATGGAGGCGACCCGGGTTCGCGGCAGCATCGGCCCCAGCCAGGCCTGGTACACCGAGAACCTGCGCTACTACTACCTGATCCTGCCCACGGTCGACGGTTCGCTGTCGCGCCGGTTCGGGTTCCTGATCACCGCGCTGTGCCTGTTCACCGCGGTGTTCATCATGTTGCGACGCAAACGGGTGCCCGGGGTGGCGCGCGGCCCGGCCTGGCGGCTGATGGGCGTCATCTTCGGCA
>NZ_LZLS01000053.1 GCF_001673365.1 Mycobacterium asiaticum | reverse complement strand
GTTGCCGCCGCTGGTGGCCTGACTGCCGATGTCACCGAAATCGCCGTTGGTGGAACCGAACCCGCCGATCCCGCCCGTCCCGCCGCCGCCCGAGTCGCCACCGCGCCCGCCGGTGCCGCCCTGACCAAGCGTGCCATCGGTGACCGTCCAGGAGCCGACACCTCCGGTGCCGCCGTCGCCCCCGGATCCGCCGGTGCCGCCGTCGCCGCCGGTGCCGCCGACACCCAGCATGCCGCCCGTGCCTTTGCTGGAAGTTCCGCCACGTCCGCCGGCACCGCCCTGTCCGCCGAGCCCACCTTCGCCGCCCTGTCCGCCGGCGCCACCTGTCGCGCCCGGATCGATCGCGTCGTCTCCCCGCGCTCCGGTGCCGCCGGTGCCGCCGACGCCTCCGGCACCCCCGTCGCCGCCCTTACCGCCGTCGCCGGCCTGCGCGCCCCCGGCACCGCCTGCTCCGCCCGCGCCACCGGTGCCGCCGGTGCCACCGATTTCGCCGGTCTCGTTGGTGTCATGAGCTACTTCGCCTGTGCGGCCGGTCCCGCCGGTGCCACCTGTGCCACCGTCGCCGCCGTCCCCGACCAGGCCGCCGTCACCCCCGACGCCGCCGGTGCCGCCGACACCGCCGGCGGTGATCGCATCCGCACCGTCGCCGCCGTGCCCGCCATGGCCGCCCGTGCTACCGGCGTCCCCTTCGGCGCCGCCGTCACCGTTGGTCGAGCCGGAGCCGCCGGTCCCGCCCGCACCGCCGGTGCCGGGG
>NZ_LZLS01000052.1 GCF_001673365.1 Mycobacterium asiaticum | reverse complement strand
ACCATCCTGACCGGCCGCGTAAGGCGGGCTCTATCGGCACCCCGGTCGAGGGCGTCGAAATGCGCGTAGTCGATGGCAACGGCGCCGAGGTGGCCCAGGGTGAGCCGGGTGAGATTCAGATCCGAGGCCACAATGTCATGAAGGGTTACTGGAATCTGCCCGATGCCACCAAAGCCACCGTCTCCGAGGACGGTTGGCTGTCGACCGGCGATGTCGGACGCGTTGACGAGGACGGCTACTTCTTCATCGTCGACCGCACCAAGGACATGATCATCCGCGGCGGCTACAACGTCTATCCCCGTGAGATCGAGGAAGTGCTCTACGAGCATCCGGCGGTGGCCGAAGCCGCGGTCGTCGGTGTGCCGCACGACGAACTCGGCGAAGAGGTGGGTGCCGCCGTCGCACTCAAGAAGGGCGCGAGCGTCGGTACCGACGAGCTTCGCGACTACGTCAAGGCCCGTGTGGCCGCCTACAAGTACCCGCGTCGAATCTGGTTCGTCGATGCCCTGCCGAAAGGCCCGACCGGCAAGGTGCTCAAGCGGGAAATCAAACCTTCCGACCAGCCATCTGGTAATCGTCGCTTCCAGCCCGAGACCGAGCCACAGGACTCCAAAACTTGACGGACTCATTCAGCGGGAACACGCCACCCGGCTTCGCCGCGCTTGCGATCACGGGGGCGGGGTCAGGGGCCGGAGTACCCCGGCGGGTTTACCCCGTCCACCCAGAAGTCGACGCCCAGCTTCGAGCCGGGGATGCAGTCGTAGACCGACAAATCGGTGACGCCGGAGTCGACGAGCACGTCCTCACACAGCAGCATTTGACCGGTGTACTCGCGGGCGGGCTTGTTGAGGATGACGTATGCGGCGTCGGAGTAGACCTCGGGTTTGCGGGCCCGTCCCATCGCCTCGTCGCCGCCGAGCAGGTTCTGTACCGCGGCGGTGGCCACCAGGGTGCGCGGCCACAAAGTGTTGGACGCAATGCCTTCCTCGCGCATCTCCTCGGCAATACCCAAGGCGCACAACGTCATACCGAACTTGGCCATCATGTAGGCGGTCGGCTTCAACCATTCGCTGCCCAGCAGCACCGGCGGCGACAGCGTCAGGACGTGCGGGTTCTCCCGACCCTTCATGTGCTTCAGACAGGCCTGCGACACCGCGTAGGTCCCGCGCACCTGGATGCCGTTCATCAGATCGAAGCGCTTCATCGGCACCTCGCTAATGGACCCCAGGTTGATCGCCGAGGCGTTGTTCACGCAGATGTCGATGCCACCGAACTGCTCGACGGTCTTGGCCACGGCGGATTCGACCGAGTCCGGGTCGCGGACGTCCCCGACGATGGGCAGCGCCTGTCCGCCGGCTTCTTCGAGTTCCTTGGCCGCGGTGTATACCGTGCCGGGGAGCTTCGGGTGGGGCTCGGCGGTCTTGGCGATCAGGGCGATGTTGGCGCCGTCTTGGGCGGCGCGCTTGGCGATCGCCAGGCCGATGCCGCGGCTGGCGCCGGAAATAAACATGGTCTTGCCGTTAAGGGACATGGCCGTCACATTAACGTCACGCCGAATCGGCGGACACCGCGGGCGGAAATAGTGCGTCCGAAATTTCCGTTATTGGAGGCGATGACTGCATCTGTCGGTCGCGGCCTTTAGATTGTGAGGAGGGAACCCGGTGTCAACTGCGACGGGCCTGTTGGGTGCGGTGCGGTTGGATCGCTTCCTTGCGAGTCCGGCGACGCTGTTGGCGCCGTCCGGGAACACCGCAACCGAAGGGAGCGTCTTGAGCAAGATGCCCGACATCGACGGCGCGCGCGAGTCCGAGGTCGCGCCGCCCGCGGAGACCGATGCCCAGCTGACGGCGCGCTTCGAGCGCGATGCTATTCCGCTACTCGACCAGCTCTACGGCGGCGCGTTGCGGATGACGCGCAATCCGGCAGATGCCGAGGACCTGCTGCAGGAGACGATGGTGAAGGCCTACGCCGGGTTCCGTTCGTTCCGGGAAGGCACCAACCTCAAGGCTTGGCTGTACCGCATCCTCACCAACACTTACATCAACAGCTACCGCAAGAAGCAGCGGCAGCCCTCGGAATATCCGACCGATGAGATCACCGACTGGCAATTGGCGGCCAACGCCGAGCATTCCTCGACCGGATTGCGATCCGCCGAGGTCGAGGCGCTAGAAGCGCTGCCCGACACCGAGATCAAAGCGGCCCTGCAGGCGTTGCCGGAAGAATTTCGGATGGCCGTTTATTACGCGGACGTCGAAGGTTTTCCGTATAAAGAGATCGCCGACATCATGGGAACACCGATCGGTACGGTGATGTCTCGGCTGCACCGAGGGCGACGCCAACTGCGCGAACTATTGTCCGACGTGGCCAAAGAACGGGGTTTTGTCCGCGGTGAACACAGGCACGAGGAGGTGTCGTCATGAGTGAGATCTCCGGCTCAACCGGCTCCTGCTCGGGCAACCATGACTCCCACCTGGGTTGCGCCCAGGTGATCGCTCAGATCTGGACCTTGCTTGACGGCGAGTGCCAGCCTGATGAGCGAGAGATCCTCAAACGGCACCTCGAGGCTTGCCCCGGATGCTTCCAGCATTACGGCCTCGAGGAGCGGATCAAGGAATTGATCTTCACCAAATGCAGTGGTGAGAAGGCCCCGGAGGGCCTGCGCGAACGCCTGCGGCTGGAGATCCGGCGGACCACCATCATCCGCGGCGAGGTCTGAAACTAGGCGTTGGGCCGCTTGCCGTGGTTGGCCTTGCTGTACTTGCGGTCACGCTTCTTACGGCCACGCTTGGCCATGGTTCAACCTCGTTTCGACTGATTTCGTCAGGGCAGGGCGGCTACCAGCCGCTGGATTGCTACCCATTGTCTCATGTGCACGCCGACAAGCCCTCATTAGCCCGCGCGAATTGGTCCCGACCGGCCTTATGGTTCGATATACGCAACAATCGGCCGAAACGAGTGGGGTGATGATGTCCGAGGAGGTTCGCGCCGAGATTGTGGCCAGCGTGCTCGAAGTCGTGGTCAACGAAGGCGACCAAATCGGGCAGGGTGACGTCGTCGTACTGCTGGAATCCATGAAGATGGAAATCCCGGTCCTGGCCGAGGTCGGCGGAACCGTCAGCAAGGTGAGCGTCTCGGTCGGCGACGTGATTCAGGCCGGCGACCTGATCGCCGTGATCAGCTAACTCTCTGCACGTTGTCCACTCTCGGTAATCTGCTCGCCGAGCACACGGTGCTGCCCGGCAATGCCGTCGACCATCTGCATGCCGTGGTGGGGGAATGGCAGCTCTTGGCGGACTTGTCCTTCGCCGACTACCTCATGTGGGTGCGCCGCGATGACGACGTATTGGTGTGTGTCGCGCAATGCCGGCCCAACACCGCGCCGACCGTTCTGCAGACCGACGCGGTGGGCAGCGTCGTCTCGGGCGACCGCCTTCCACTGGTCGCCGAGACCTTCGCAACCGGCCGTTCCAGCCGCGAAGCGATGCGTGAAAGCGAAGCGGCCGAACGACATTCGTGGCAGCTACCCGGACCGAACGTCGACGCCTCGCCGGTTCGGTACGGCGAGCAAGTGGTGGCGGTGCTTACCCAGCACCAAACCGAACTGGCCGCCCAGCGGATGTCTGGACATCTGGAAACCGCCTACCGGGAATGCGCCACCGATCTACTGCAGATGATCGCCGAGGGGACGTTCCCGGACGTTGGCGACGTCGCCATGTCGCGTTCGACGCCACGCGCCGGGGACGGCTTCATCCGTCTTGACGTCGACGGCGTCGTCGCCTACGCGAGCCCCAACGCGCTGTCGGCATACCACCGGATGGGACTGAGCAGCGAGTTGGAGGGTCACAACCTCATCAACGTCACCCGGCCCCTGATCTCGGACCCGTTCGAGGCGCAGGAGGTGGCCGAGCACGTGCTCAACCTGCTCGCTGGCGGGTCGAGCATGCGCATGGAGGTCGACGCCGGTGGGGCCACCGTGCTGCTGCGGACCCTGCCACTGGTGGTCCATGGCCAGAACGTGGGTGCGGCGATCCTGATTCGCGACGTCACCGAGGTAAAGCGGCGGGACCGGGCGTTGATTTCCAAGGACGCCACGATCCGCGAAATCCACCACCGGGTGAAGAACAACCTCCAAACGGTGGCGGCACTGCTGCGGTTGCAGGCCCGCCGGACCGTCAACGCTGAGGGCCGAGAGGCGCTCATCGAGTCGGTGCGCCGGGTGTCCTCGATCGCCCTGGTGCACGATGCGCTGTCGATGTCGGTGGACGAGCAGGTGAACCTGGACGAGGTCATCGACCGAATCCTGCCGATCATGAACGATGTGGCATCGGTAGATCGGCCGATCCGGATCAACCGGGTCGGCGATCTGGGCGTGCTGGATTCGGACCGTGCCACGGCGCTGATCATGGTCATCACCGAATTGGTGCAGAACGCCATCGAGCACGCATTCGACCCGACGGCCACCGGTGGGTCGGTGACAATTCGCGCGGAGCGTTCCGCGCGCTGGCTCGACGTCGTCGTCCACGACGACGGGCGGGGCTTACCCGACGGTTTCAGCCTGGAGAAGTCGGACAGCCTGGGTCTGCAAATCGTGCGGACTCTGGTGTCGGCGGAGTTGGACGGTTCGCTGAGTATGCGGGAAGGCGCAGAACGTGGAACCGATGTGGTGCTGAGAGTGCCGATCGGCCGAATCAGCCGGTTGCTCGTATGAGCGCAACAATACGGCCCCGGCAGAAGCTGCCGAGGCCGTATTACTGCTTAGCTGAGTCAGACTCCGCTGCGGGCCTTCGTCCGGGCGTTGCGACGCTTGAGTGCACGTCGCTCGTCTTCGCTCATCCCGCCCCAGACGCCCGAGTCCTGACCAGTATTCAGAGCCCATCCGAGACACTCTGTGGTCACCGGACACCGATTACAGACCAGTTTCGCGTCAGCGATCTGAGCGAGGGCCGGGCCGCTGTTCCCAACCGGGAAGAACAGCTCCGGATCCTCGTCACGGCAGACCGCCCTGTGGCGCCAATCCATTAGTAGCTACTCCTTACTATGTGCGCAGCACTGCGCACGGGCATTTTTTTCTTCTTGGCTGTTGAGCTGCGCAAGAAAGGTTTTCGTACCTCTGCATATCTCTGCATGCAACCTTTTGATCGTTTCACAGGCTCAACGGATGTCAATAGTTTTACGTGAGCCCGTGGGGTATCTCACTTCAACGAACTCTTACCCAGGCCCTTACTCAGTTGTACTACACTACCTGGCGGATTTCGCCCCACATTTTTGTCGCGAGCTTGTCACATCTTTGATTTCCACAGGTCACAAGCCCTATTTGGGCAGCGGTGCGACGACCGCCAATGCGTCTGGGACGGTCCGGAACGTCATGGATTCGCGCAACCCGAGGTACTCCCCGTCGTACTGGCAGGCGGCCGGCGTCGCCATCTTGGTTATTCGTACGTAACTGACGTCGTCGTCACGAATCAGTTGCTTGGCCTCCAGCTTCGGCCGCTTCGCCAGCAGCTGACGCAGCAGTCGGAGGGTGGGAATCAGCTTCATGCTCGTGAGCGCAAACAGGCCTAGACCCGACTCGAAGCTGCAGCCGGGGTTGGTGACCATGGGCCGGTCGTCGCTGTAGGTCCACGGGTTGGTGTTGGACACCCACACGAAGTGGACTCCCGATACGGGCGGCTGACCGGGCCGCTCCAGGATGAGATTCGGCTCGCGGCGGCTGAACCGCACCGACACGGGCACCGCTACCCGCCAATAGCGCACGGGCGTGATCTTGTGTCCCTTTCGGCGCTCCTCTTCGACCGCCCGCACCACCTCGGCATCCACTCCCATTCCAGCGTTCACCAGCGCGTATATCTCGCCGCAGTCGATCAGCGAGATGCGCCGCCACTGTCGGTGCTGTTCGTAGTCGTCGAGCAGCGTGAGGAGCTGGTTTATCGCGCCGGTCGCGTCTCGCGGTATGCCCAGCGCCCTGGCCAGCACATTTGCCGAGCCACCGGGGATGATGCCCACCGCGGGAACGGGTCCGGCCGGCGTGGAACCCGGGCGGCCGAGCATGCCGTTGACCACCGCGCTCACCGTTCCGTCACCGCCATAGACGACGACCAGGTCGAATCCGTCCGCGGCTGCCTTGCGGCCGAGATCTTCAGCGTGGCCAGCGTGGGTGGTGGGCTCGATGGTGAGGTCGACGCGGCTGTTGAGGGCCTGAACCACCAGTTCGCGAGCTGCGGGCGTGATGGTGGTGGCAATCGGATTGACGATCAACATGGCGCGCATGAGGTGTGAGCCTAGGCCGTGCGACGATGCGGGCCGGTACGGGCCGCAAAGGAGTGCGGCAATCGGGGGCATGGGGTTAACCCCACGCTTTACGCTGGCGCTGTGACCGTTGCCGCCCCATCCACCGTCCGTCGTGCCGGATTCATCGTCGTGGCACAGGGAGTCGCGGCGTTGATCGTGGCGGTGATCCTGCTCGTTCGCGGCCTTGCTGGCGCAGACCAGCACGTGGTCAATGGGCTGGGTACCGCGTCGTGGTTCGTCTTGATCGGTGGCGGGGTGTTGGCTGGGGGATGGGCCTTGGTGACGGGCCGGCGCTGGGGTCGCGGGTTGGGCGTGTTCACCCAGCTCCTGCTGCTACCCGTGGCCTGGTATTTGGCGGTGGGTTCGCATCGGCTGGCGTTCGGGATTCCCCTGGGCCTGGTCGCGCTGGTCACACTCGCCCTGCTCTTCAGTGGTTCGGCCGTGCGCTGGGCGGCCGGTCGCGACTAGGTGCTTACGGGCTCGCGAGCCCAACCTGGCTGCGAAATTCAGTGGCGAAATTCGCCGCCAGGTTCGGCTCGCGGCAACTAAACAGAGCCCAGTGCCGCCAATTCCGGGCCGGAGACGCGATAAGTAGTCCACTCGGTCTGCGGTTGCCCGCCGACCCCGTCGTAGAGCGCGATCGCATCGGTATTCCAGTTCAGTACCGCCCACGAAAGCCGGGTGTAGCCGTTGCGGACGCATTCTGCGGCCAGCGTCGACAACAGTCTGCGAGCCAGCCCGCGGCGGCGAAAGGCCGGCCGCACGTAGAGATCTTCCAGATAGATGCCCGCGACGCCGTCCCAGGTGGAGAAGTTCAGAAACCACAGCGCCATCGCGGCGATAGCATTGTCGACTTCGGTGACGTGGCCGAACACCGCCGGCGTATCACCGAAAAGGGCTGTCGAGAGCTGCATTTCGGTTACCGTGCATTCGTCGGCGGCGTGCTCGAATGCGGCGAGTTCGTGAATCATGGCGGTCATGTCAGCCACGTCGTTCGGGGTCGCGCGGCGGATGTTCTCGGTCACTGCTCGACTCCCAGCGCATTGAGTATCGTGACGAATTTTGTTGTGGTCTCGGCGACTTCGTCGTCAGGATCGGATTCGGCGACAATACCGCCGCCCGCGCGCGCCAGCGCCGTTCGGCGATCGGCCGACAACTCGGCGCATCGGATGGCCACCACCCAGTCGCCGTCGCCGCGTGCGTCGCACCAGCCCACCGCGCCGGCATAGAAGCCGCGATCGCCTTCCAGCGCGCCGATCAGTTCGGTGGCGGCTGCCGTCGGCACCCCGCCGACCGCGGGCGTCGGGTGTAGCGCGAAGGCTAAATCGATTGCGGTAGTTGCGTTATCGCGTAGTCGTCCGACGATCGGAGTGCACAGGTGCCAGACCGCGGCGGTGCGGCTCAGTTGCGGTTCGGGCGCGATGGCAAGGTCGTCGCACAAGGGCTCAAGGGCCGCGCGCATGGTATCGATCACCAACTGGTGCTCGTGACGGTTCTTATCCGAGCCCGCAAGCGCCGCGCCGTTGGCCGCGTCGACCGACGGATCCGGGGAACGTGGCGCCGAACCGGCGAAGGGACGGCACACCACCTGATCTCCAGCGCGGGCGACCAGAAGCTCCGGGCTGGCCCCCACCAGCGCGGTGCCCGCGTAGTCGGCACCGGCAGCGGTCAAATCGACGAGGTAACCGTATGCGCTCGGGTCCGCGGCCAGCAGTTTGAGCAGCGTGGCGCGTCCGTCCAGCGGCGTGTCGGCGGACAACCGCAACGCCCGAGCCAGCACCACCTTGCGCAACGAATCGTCCGGCGCGGCAAGCTGTTTGCGGGCCCGACTAATCCGGTCCCGGTGTTCGGCACTCGACGGCAAAGCGGCGTCGATTCGCACCGCTGGCCCGGTCGGCCGGGTCGGCCAGTTGGGCAGCACGCGTGTCACGGCATCCGGCGCCAGCAACGCGGCTGGCTGAGTTATGTCAAAGGGCAAGGCGCCCAACACTATTGGCGCGTCCCCGGACCGCAGCGCCGATTGTGCCGCAGCGATGTCGGAGTAGCGGCTGCGCACCCCGTCGGCGATCAACGTGCCGCGGGGTCCGCTGAGCACGAAGGGCGGCTCGTCAAACGTCACAGGTATCCATGACCGGTCAGCCCGAGCGTGGCGAGCTGTCGCAGCCCGTGCTCGTACCCGCAGACCGCGACCGACGCGGTGACCATGCCGAAGCGGCTGCCTTCCTGCAGCGGCAATTCCACCCACCGGGTAATCACCGCGCGCGAGAAATGACCATGGCTGACAAACAGCACATCACGGGTGGCAGCGTGCTCGAGTGCCATGGCAATGGCCTGGTCGGCCCGGTCGCTGACCTGCGCCACGGTCTCCCCGTCGGGACAGCCATGTGTCCACACCAGCCAGTCTGGGTCGGATTCGCGGATCTGGTCCGTTGTCAGCCCCTCGTAGGAGCCGTAATCCCATTCGGCCAACAGCTCGGTCACCTCGTCGACGTGGAGTCCGGCCAACTCCGCCGTCATCAGCGAGCGTTTGCGTGGGCTGCTGACCACCAAAGGGTCCTTGAGCTCGAGTTGTTGGAGCACCCGAGCCGCCAACACGGCCTGAGTCCGGCCCGCATCGGTGAGTTCGATGTCGGTGCGACCGGTGTGCTGACCCGACAGCGACCACTCGGTCTCGCCGTGGCGCAACAGCAGCAGTCGATGGTTAGGCACGCCCATGTCGACCGATTCTGCCCGAGACGCGCCAGACGACACCCCAGGGTTGTGCCGGGGCTGTCGCCCGTCATGCCCTGGGCAGTACATGCCAGGATGGGCACTGTGACACAAATGCGCGTACTGGCGGTGGCCAACCAGAAGGGCGGTGTGGCCAAGACGACGACGGTCGCCTCGCTCGGTGCGGCGATGGTGGATGAAGGACGCCGGGTGCTGCTCGTCGACCTGGACCCGCAAGGATGTTTGACGTTTTCACTGGGACAGGATCCGGACAAACTGGCCGTCTCGGTGCACGAGGTGTTGCTCGGTGACGTTGAACCCAACGCCGCGCTGGTGACCACCGTGGAGGGAATGACTCTCCTGCCGGCCAACATCGACCTGGCCGGTGCCGAGGCGATGCTGTTGATGCGGGCCGGGCGCGAATATGCGCTCAAGCGGGCGCTTGCCAAGGTTGCCGACGATTTCGACGTGGTGATCGTCGACTGCCCGCCGTCGCTGGGTGTGCTGACGCTCAACGGGCTCACCGCCGCCGACGAGGTCATCGTGCCGCTGCAGTGCGAGACGTTGGCCCATCGGGGGGTAGGGCAGTTTCTGCGTACCGTTTCCGATGTCCAGCAGATCACCAACCCGAACCTGCGGCTGCTGGGCGCGCTGCCGACGCTGTATGACTCCCGGACCACCCACACCCGCGACGTGTTGGTCGACGTCGCCGACCGCTACGAGCTGCCGGTGCTGGCCCCGCCGATCCCGCGGACGGTGCGATTCGCCGAGGCCAGCGCCTCGGGTTCATCGGTGCTGGCCGGGCGTAAGACCAAGGGTGGAGTGGCCTACCGGGAGTTGGCGCAGGCATTGCTCAAGCACTGGAAGACCGGCAAGGCGCTGCCCACTTTCGCGGTCGACTACTAGTCCCACCGCGAACAGACGCAACCTAGCCCAGCGCCACGATGGTGTCGCCGCGCTGTTCGATCACCCGCGAACCCGAAACCACCGGGATCACCGCTGAGCTGCTGGGCTGCCGTTCCACCGGGATGTACCGGCTGGGCTCACCGCTGACCGGGTCGTACACCCCGAGCGCGCCGGTAATCGGTACCAGCAACTGGCCGGCCATCATCACCCCCGGACCCAGCGGTGCGGCAGTTTCCCCTGCGGCAATGGTGTAGCGCTGGGTCAGGGTGCTCGCGTCGAACACCAGCAGCGCGTCGCCAGTCCACCAGGTG
The DNA here is from genome assembly GCF_001673365.1 of Mycobacterium asiaticum. Classification (GTDB taxonomy): domain Bacteria; phylum Actinomycetota; class Actinomycetes; order Mycobacteriales; family Mycobacteriaceae; genus Mycobacterium; species Mycobacterium asiaticum_A. The sequence continues at coordinate 3,824 of NZ_LZLS01000052.1, read as the reverse complement.
ACCAGGTTCCCGCTCTGTGACGCCATCGCGGATTCCGAGGGGGGACCTGCCAGCAGAATGCTGGACACGGTGGTGCCGGTGTCGTCGACGACGTCGACGCGCGGCTGCGGAGTCGGCAGGTATACCGCGGTGCGGCTCTGCGAAACCACCAGCACCCGGGCGCCGGTGCCCGGCCGAACCCCGGGTTCCTGAACGCTCTGTTGTTGGGGCTCGTCTTCCTCTTTGCCCGGCCGCAGCAGTACCAGCTTGAGGTCCGCCTGGTCCGCGCATGCCTCGAGCACCGCTACCGCCGATGAACTGGCCGTCGCCGACTCTAGCGTGCAGCCGGAGTTCAGCCCCCGGTTCACCGGTTTCACCCGGGCATCGGTCTCGCCGTAGGACATCATCCGGACCATGTCCGAACGCCACATCTCCAAGCGGGTGCGGCCCGCCGACAAGACCGTCGTGCCGTCCGAAGATAGGCGCACCGTCGGATCGGCGTAGCTGCTGCGGCTGGGACCGCGGCGACCGGTCGTACCGTCGATGGTGCTGACTTGGCCGCAGCCTCGGTCGTCGCGGTACACCGCGACTGCATAGCGGTACACCCAGGTCGCCCCGCACAGGTCGGTGTCGCGGGAGTAGCTCCACACGGTCTGGCCGGTACCGGGATCGCGTCCCTGCACCTCCCGGCCGCCCGCCGTGACCACCGCGCCGGCCGCCACCACCGGGACCCGGGTGGCCGGACTCGGAGCGGTCCAGAGCTGGCGCAAGGTGGCCGGCACCTCTCGCGCCTGGGTCGGAGTGGGCACCGGAGCCGCTGCCGGCCGGCTGATCGCGCCCCGGGAATCGCTGGTCCACCAGATCAGGGCCGCAACCACGCCAACGACAACCGCGATCGCCGCGGCGGCAGCAATATCGGTCTTGGTTCGGCGCTCGGGTCGGACCATTCGGTGAGTATGGCTCAGCTAGACCGTCAGTTGGACTGCAAGGCCGTGGAAGCATCCGCCGGCTTGCGCCGACGACGGCGCCGCCGGGTGCTGTTGGACGCTGCGCCGGGTGCGGCCCCGGAGCCGGCCGGTGAATCCGCGTCGGAAGGAACGTCACTGCTCGCGGCGGGATTGGCCGCCGGATGGCCGGTGACGGGCTTGCCGCCGCGGGTGCGCTTGCGCCGGTCGGGGCGACGGGCCGGACGCTCGGAACTGCCACTGCTGGCTTCGCGACGCTTGACCGGTGCCTTGCGCGGCTTACCGACGGTGCTACCGGCGTCGGTCGGGATGGACAGCTCGGAATACAGGTGCGGCGAGTTCGAGTAGGTCTCGGACGGATCTGGAGAACCCAGGCCGAGTGCCTTGTCGATCATCGTCCAGCGTTCCAGCTCGTCCCAGTCCACCAGGGTGACCGCGATGCCGGTGCGGCCGGCGCGACCGGTGCGCCCGATGCGGTGGACGTACATTTTCTCGTCCTCGGGGCACTGGTAATTGATGACGTGGGTGATGTCGTCGATGTCGATGCCGCGGGCGGCAACGTCGGTGGCGACCAGGACGTTGACGTCGCCGGCCCGGAACGCCTTGAGTGCCTTCTCGCGGGCGATCTGCCCGAGGTCGCCATGCACGGCGCCTACTGCGAAACCACGCTCGTTCAACTCGTCGGCCACTTTCTGAGCAGTGCGCTTGGTGCGAGTGAAGATCATCGTCGCGCCCCGCCCATCGGCCTGCAGAATCCGGCTGACCAACTCCACCTTGTCCAGCGCGTGTGCGCGGTAGACGAACTGCTCGGTGGTGTCGTGCACGGCCAGGGAGTGCGGGGCTTCGGCGCGAATGTGGGTGGGCTGGACCATGAAGGTGCGGGCCAGCGTGATGATGGGGTCCGGCATGGTCGCCGAGAACAGCATCGCCTGGCGGTCGGCCGGGATCTGACGCAGGATGCGCTCGATATCTGGCAAGAAGCCCAGATCGAGCATCTCGTCGGCCTCGTCGAGAACCAGCACGGACAACCCGCCCAGCTGCAGGTGGCCCTGCTGGCACAGGTCGAGCAACCGGCCCGGGGTGCCAATCACGACGTCGACACCCTTGTGCAGCGCTTCGATTTGCGGTTCGTAGGCCCGGCCACCATAAATGGAGATCACCGACAACGGGCGCTCGGAGCCGTCTTCGGTGGTGGCGGTCAGGTACTTGGCGGCGGTGGCCAGGTCGCCGGTGACCTGCAGGCACAGCTCGCGGGTGGGTACCACGACCAGGGCCCGTGGGGCGCCGGTCAGCGGCCGGTTCGCGGTGTCGGAGGTGATGCGCTGCAGCAGCGGCACACCAAACCCGAACGTCTTGCCCATTCCGGTGCGTGCCTGGCCGATCACATCCTCGCCGGCCAGTGCGAGCGGCAGCGTGAGCTCCTGGATAGCAAAGGGAGTCTCGATGCCCTTTTCGGCCAGTGCGCGCACTATTTCGTCGCGGACGCCGAGGTTAGCAAATGTGTGTCCAGTGGTGCTTTTGAGTGCGGTCATACGCGGTTGAAGAGCCTCTCGGTGAGTAATCGAACTGATGTCGGTGCTTCTGTGTCGCGGTTCGCGCGCACGATTTCCGACTCCGATTACGTCGCCGAGGCCCGCGATGAGATGCGGGCGGGCCAGTTGCGTGCACGCACATTTCTTTGGCGTTTCGTCAGGCAGCAGCAGCACAGATTCAGCCACTACCTCCCAGCATCATAGCCGGTCACCGTGCAGGCACCCATTTTCCGCCAATTCCGCCGACTAAAGTGTTGCCATGCCTTCGCCCTCACCCGCTGACGCCAACGACAAGGTGGCCGATGCGCCCAGGCCGCGGCTGGCTGCGGATCATCCCGGCGTCAACGAGTTCTTCGCTCTGCTGGCGTATGGCGAGGTAGCGGCGTTCTACCGGTTGACCGAAGAGGCCCGGATGGCCCCCAACCTGCGCGGCCGCATTTCCATGGCCAGCATCGCGGCCGCGGAGATGGGTCACTACGAGTTGCTGCGTGACGCGCTGGAAAAGCGCGGCGTCGACGTGGTGCCGGCAATGTCCAAGTACGTTTCGGCGTTGGAGAATTACCACCGGCTGACCACGCCGAGTACGTGGCTGGAAGCCTTGGTTAAGACCTATGTCGGTGATGCGCTGGCCGCCGATTTATATCTGGAGATCGCCGGTGGGCTGCCGGACGAGGTTGCCGACGTAGTGCGCGCGGCGTTGTCGGAGACCGGGCATTCCCAGTTCGTCGTCGCCGAAGTACGTGCGGCGGTGACCTCCAGCGGCAAGCAGCGCAGCCGGCTGGCGCTGTGGTCACGGCGGCTGCTCGGTGAAGCGATCACCCAGGCGCAGTTTCTCTTGGCCGACCACGACGAACTGGTCGACTTGGTGGTCTCCGGCACCGGTGGCCTCAGCCAGCTTGGCCCGTTTTTCGATCGGCTGCAGCACACCCACGACCAGCGGATGCGTGAACTCGGTTTGAGCTAGGCCTAGCGGGTGCAGGTCGCAATCGAGGAGTTGTTGGTCGACGCTTTGACCAGCTGACCCTGCGCATTGACGATCGAGCAGTTCAGCTGGCTGTAGATGCTGGTCGCGATCACCGACTCGGTCTGTACGCCCGGGTTGAGCACCACGACCTTCGTCCATGGCAGCGCGACGTTGAACTCGGTGACCGGGAAGCCGCGCGCATCGGTGTAGGCGATGTTGACCAGGTCGAAGAGCTGCTTGGATCCCGCCACGCTGTAGACCACGGTTCGCGGATGTAGTGCGGCGCCCGGCGGAGTAGCGGTGGGGACCGGGGCGGCGAGGACTACCCGGACGCGGAATCGTTCGGCGGTTATGACGACTTCGACGTCGACAACTTCGCCGACG
>NZ_LZLS01000051.1 GCF_001673365.1 Mycobacterium asiaticum | reverse complement strand
GACCACCACGCTCGATGCCATGCTCGACGAAGTCATTCCCTGGATTGTCAACGCCGTCAACGCTGGGACTATCTGACTCGCATGAATGCCGTCCGCATTTCTTTCAGCAACGTTCATGCTCTGCTTTACGCTGGCCAGACGCTATTTAATGTGCGGAGATGGTCTGTCTACATGAACTTTGAGGCCCGTCCGTTGTTTTCGGTCAGCCTGTACAGCGACAGAAGCATCACAACAGTCGCTGCAGGCCTTGGGAGTTGAACATGAGCTCATCTGCCGCCTTCACCTTCACCGGCCGCTTGATTAGGTTCACCGCGGCTCGCGGCAGCTTGCGAACGGTGCAGAACGTAGCGATGGCCGCCAGCACGCTTCTGCTTGTGGCGTGTGGGGCGCCTGCCCGTATCGAAGCGTCGACTGTGACGGTCACGCAGCACGTCACGGTTCAGTCGACTGCAACTCGGACGGATACGAGTTCCCATGAGCCCCCGCCGGCGGCTAACGAGACCGTCATCGACGACTACGGTGGTTCGCTCAACGTTATCGACCATGACGGCAGGTATTTGCTTTATGTCGACATCATGCCAGGAAAATATCGCAACGCTGGTGGGACAACGTGTTACTGGGCCCGGCTCCATAGCCTGGATGTCAACGACGTGATCGCTGGTGCGCGGAACGACCTGCCCCAGGTAATCGAAATCCACGAAGATGACACTGCGTTCTTAACACGAAACTGTGGAACGTGGCAGATGGTGCACGTTACCGGCGAATGGGATTTTTAATGGCGGTAGACGCCGAAGTTTCGTCAGCAGCGTTGAAAGACGCTGTCATGCAGGCGGGTCCGGTCGACACCACCCGCGGTGAGGTCAAAGGAAACCGGTTCAGTGGTTTCTTCTCGGGAGCGTCGAGAACGCTGCGAAATTGGATCGCGACCACTACGTGGGGCTCCGCCCGTTGGCAAAGAGGCCTCGTCGCCATAATCGTTGGACTCATTTTATGGCCGCAGTCGTCGGTTGAACCGGGCGTGGGGCTCGATCCTTCCTGGCAGGCCGGGCTAGCTATGGCCAGAGCGCAACACCTCGAGTGGGGTCGCGAACTAGTGTTCACGTACGGGCCGCTCGGATTTCTTCGGACGAGCGCGTATTACGCGTTCGATCAGGCTTTGCTCGCTGCCGCGTGCCAGGTTGCGATTATCGCAGTCCTGCTCGCCGCTATTGCGGCCGTCCTGCGGCTGCGACTGTCGCCGATGGCAGCGCTCATAGGTGCGAGTATGACGACGGGCATTGTCACCTTTATGTCGGTCGGACGTGGGTTATCTTTGACGCCCGGTGCTTCCATGGAGATGCTGTACCCAGAACTCGGAGTTTTCGCCGCATTCGTATGGGCAAGCTTAATACTGCTGCAACGGAAGCCCGATCCGTCGAAGGTGTTTACCACATGCCTTGCCCTCGGAGCGGCCGCGGGTCTTGAGCTATTGATTAAGTTCAACTGTGGATTCGCGGTACTGGCGATCGCGCTAACCACGTCGGTGCTTCTTGGCTGGAAGGCCGTCGGTCGGCATACCGCGACGGCGGCGGTATTCATGGCTTCTGCTTTCATCTGTTGGGTGGTGTTCGCCTGGCAGCGACCAAGCGACCTGCTCTCTTGGTTTCAGTCGAGCTTGGCGATCGCATCGGGTTATGCCGACGGAATGTCCGCCTCGCCCCTCCCTCGATGGGGGTTGCCTGCGATTCTGCTGAGTATCGGCTGGATTGCCGCACTTTGCAGAATGTTCGTTCGACGCGTCGCGGGAGTCCCGCGTCGTTACCTGGCGCTCGTCGGCGTCACGACGATGATTGCCGCAAAATCTGCATTAGGGCGTTTCGAGCCCTGGCACGTCGCAATCCTGCTCAGCCTAATCGTCGTTACTTTGGTCATCACACCGTGGCCTCGAAGCCACCGGCGTGCGGCAGGGTTCGCTGCTGTTGCAGTTATCTGGGTGTTCGCCCTTGATCTTGGTCCAGTACCGCATGTCATCGGCCGTGTCTCGTTTTCGTTGTCCGCACCCATACGGGCGATTGACCGCTTGGCCACTTTCGTAATCCCCGGTCACTTCGACAATCGAATCGAGGCAGCCAAGGCGCGCCAGCGCGCGCTGTATGCAGTCCCTGACCGCTTTATCGGCACCATTGGTCCGGGAACCGTTCATATTGACCCTCAAGAGATTTCGGTGGCCTGGGCTTACGATCTGGCGTGGCGGCCCACGATGGTGTTTCAGACGTATCAGGCCCTTACTCCCACGCTTGACGAGCGAAACGGCGACTCACTCGAAAACGGCCCGCAATTCGTGCTGTCTCGCCTCTCGCCGGCCTCTCCCGCCATTGGCCTTGACGGACGGCTCGGCGTGCAAGAATCGCCGAGATATTCGCGCGCACTGTTGTGCGATTTCAAGGTGGACGGCATTGAGGACCGTTGGGCCCTTTTCAGTCACACTGGTCCGCACTGCGGCTCACTGACCAAACTGTTAGAAGTCCCTGTCAAGCAGGATGAGGTCGTGCGCGTTCCGTCCCCGACCGCACCACACAATGCGGTTCTCATGGCAATCGATCTCGATCGGCATCCAAACGACGTACTGTTTCACGGGAAGCTTCTTCCGCTCGGCACTTTCACGCTGGCGGTGGACGGCGTCAAGTATCGCCTGATTGACAAGAACGCGGCAGAACCTTTTCTCATAAGCACCCCTGCACTTGTCGCTGGCACCAATCTGGAGATCCATGCGCGAACGATTAGCGTCGGCCGCAGCGTCGACATCAATCAGCCGCCGCTCACTGCTCGATTGCGCTTCTACGAGATGCGTGTTGGCCCGTAGGTAGAAAAGACGCATGGTGCCGACCTGATGGCGTGGCCCCCATGGGGCTACAGGTGTACAGCCGGATTATGGTCGCGGCAGAACGGCGGATTCGTCGGTGTTCGCCCCAGCCGACTACGAGCCATCTACTTCCGCATTGGTAGTTTGCGGGAGTGGTGCTGACGGGGGGGGGAGCGGGTGCGAACCTTTCGGACCTGGTGTTCGACGACGACGTGGGGTTCGGCTCGTTGGCAGCGTGCCCTGGCGGCGTTTATCACCGCAGTGATCGTTCAACCACAGTGGTCGGTTGACGCAGGAGTAGGGGTGGACCCGTCCTGGGAGGCGGTACTCGCGCTGGCTCCACTGCGCCGTCTCGCCTGGGGGCCGGATCTCGTCTTCACCTACGGCCCGTTGGGGTTTTTGCAGACCGCTTCGTACTACACGTTCGGCCAGTCCGTGCTGGCCTCCATTTATCAGATGGCGGTCGTGGCCGCACTGTTCCTCGGCATCTGCGCCGTGCTACGTCTGCGCTGTGCGCCCATGACGTCGTTGCTCATCGCGTTCGCCGCGACCGCCGCCATCGCGACCCTGCAGGTCACTCATGGAAATTCGCTGGGCTTGATGTACCCCGAACTGGCCATTCTTGCGGCTTTGGCCTGGGCGGCGTTGCCCATGTTGCAAGAGGACCCCAAGCGATCCACGGCGTTGATCACGTGCGTCGTGATCGGCTTGGTCGGTGGACTCCAGTTGCTGGTCAAGTTCAATACCGGCCTCACGCTCTTTGCAGTCGGGTTGGCCGCATCGGTGTTGCTCGGGTGGAAAGCCGTTGGGCGGCACTGCGCAACCGTGATCGCGTTCGCGGCAGCCACCGTTGTCTGCTGGCTGATTGCGGGCCAACAACTGGCGAATCTGTTCGACTGGCTGGGTTCCAGCGCTGCCATCGTGGCGGGATACAACGAGGCACAAGCGATGCCGCTGCCACTGGATGCAATTCCCGCGCTTCTGCTGGCCCTGCTTTGGATAGCCGCGCTTTGCTGGGCGTTTGTACGCGGCGACTCGAAAATCCCGCGCAGGTTCGTCACGCTCGTCGGTGTCGCGACGCTGATCACTGTCAAGAGCGCATTTGGACGTTACGACCTGTGGCACATCAGCATGCTGGTCGGCCTGGTTGTGGTCTCGTTGGTCATAGCCCCGTATCCCAGCATCCGGCTGCGCGGGATCGGGATAGCGACGGTAGTGCTTGCTTTCTTGGTCGCCGGCGGGCCACCGGCACTTCATGATCGCTTCGTAGCCGCGATCGAGGCGCCGGCGCAGTCGGTCGGTCGCCTTCTGACCCTGGCTGTGCCAGGGCGCTTCGAGCAACGCATCGAACAAACCAAGGCACGACAACGTGAGTTCTACGCCGTCCCGGACCACTTCATCACAACCATCGGATCCAGAACAGTTCACGTCGATCCCGTCGACACGACTGTCGTGTGGGCCTACAACCTGGCGTGGCAACCGGCGCCCGTGTTCGCAACCTACTCGTCGTACCTACCCGCACTCGACCAACTAAACAGCGAATCATTAAGTCGGCGAACCGATTTCGTGTTGTCACGCGTATCGACGGCCTCACCCGCCACCGGCATCAACGGCCGTCTTGCCGTGCAGGAATCGCCGCTGTATTCGCGTGCGTTGCTCTGCAATTTCACCGCGGCCGGCGTCGAGAACCGGTGGGCGCTATTTACCCACGGCGCACAGCGCTGCGGTCCGCTCGCGAAGCTGGGGGAGGCCGAGGTTTCCGGGAACGATTCCGTCAAGGTGCCCGCACCAAGCTCACCCGATATGGCGGTGCTGGTAGGAATCGACCTGAACCCGACGATCATCGACCGGTTGTTCCAGGGAACGATCCTTCCGCTAACCACTCCTACCGTCACCCTCGATGGGACCAGTTATCGCCTGATCACCGGTAACGCGGCCGAGCCCTTTCTCGTCAACACCCCGGGTTCGGTTCGCGGCACCAACCTCGAGATTCATGCCCGCACCATCGGTGTTGGTCGTAGCCGGACACTGGGCCAGGAGCCGGCCAGGGCACGGCTGCGGTTCTACGAAATGCGCGTCGCACCCTAAGCCGCCCGGTCAAGCCTCATTTGGTGGGCGACGCCACGCAGGCGTACTGAAGATAGAGGCCGTCGGCAAAGTATCCAAGGCTCAGCACATTGGCTAGCAGCCAAAGACCCCCATAGTGGGCGTTGATGCCTTTGATGCTCACCATGGTGAAGCCGGCGTTCTCGAACATGCGCACCATGCTCTTGCGGGTGAAAAACCGAAGATGAGTGCGGTCAAAGATCCCAAAGTCCTCCTGCGGGAAGTCTTTCCGGAAGATGACCTTGCTCAACGCCGGCAGGAAGCGAATGTTCGGGATCGAGGCGATGACAAGACCGCCCGGGGTGAGCTTGCGTCGCAACTGCTGAAGCGTTGCGCCTGGTTCGACGAGATGCTCCAGCACGTCGTTGCAGGTGATGACGTCGAAGTGAGCGTCGGGCAGCTCGGCGATCCGCTCATCGGCATCCCCGGCGAAAACGCGGTCAAGGACACCGGTCGCCTCGTTGGCCGCGCGCTCGTCGAACTCGATACCCCAGACCTCGGCGCCGGTGACTTCCTTGATCCCGGCGCCGAATGCCCCCTCCGCGCAGCCCAGATCCAGCACGCGTTTGGCCGTCGTTGGCACCAACCGCAGCATCTCCGGCCGAGTGTGGCGGTAGTACATCGTGAGACCGGTGGGCTCTGCCGCTTTACGCATGGGTTCCTGTTCCATCGGGTTAACGGCCCGAGCATATCGTTTCGCAACCTGTCCGACGGGCGGTTCGGGGGACGGCCGGCAGCTGCGCCGGAGCCGCTGCCTGAGATGTCGCCAGTTCGTCCCAAACGGCCGCTGGCGTTTCTGGTCCCCGTGTACGGTTTTTCTCGTGTCGCTCCTTATCACTGTCCCGGTCTTCGGCCAGCACGAGTACACCCATGCCCTGGTCGGCGACCTGGAACGCGAGGGCGCGGAGTACCTGATCGTCGACAACCGCGGTGACTACCCCAAGATCAGCAACGAACGCGTCACCACCCCCGGTAAGAATCTGGGCTGGGCTGGCGGCAGCGAGCGTGGATTTCAGATCGCCTTCTCCGAGGGCTATTCCCACGCAATGACATTGAACAACGACACCCGGATTTCGAAGGGGTTCGTCGCCGGCCTGACCGACCCACGGCTACCGGCGGATGCGGGGATCGTCGGACCGGTGATCGACGATGGTTTCGCCTGCGCGGTGACAGATGAAAAGCCCATTGCGGCTGATTACTGCCCGCGACCTCTCTACCGGACAGTTCCTGCGGTGGAGGGAACAGCGTTGATGATGTCGCGTGAGTGCTGGGACACCGTCGGGGGGATGGACCTGGAGACCTTCGGCCGTTACGGCTGGGGACTGGACCTGCATCTCGCGTTGAGTGCGCGAGAAGCCGGGTACGGCGTGTATACGACGGAAATGGCCTATATCAACCACTTTGGCGGCAAGACCGCCAAAGTTCACTTCGGCCGCCGAAAGTACGAGTGGGGCGCAAGGCTGGCCATGCTGCGCGGACTGGTGCGGCTGCACGGTTGGCGCGCCACGGTAGGCGTGGAGCGCACCTTGCGGCGCGAGGACAGGTGGCACAAGCAAGTGCCGCACGACTATACGACCCACCGGCTCGATGGGTAGCTGACGGCTCTTAAATCCGTCGGCTTGAGGGGCGACTGTTCACGTCCCCAGGTGCGGTGTGAATAGTGGCGTGTCGGTGCCGATGTTGAGGAGCCATCGCGTGAGTCGCTGTGGGGAAACGACACAGAATCCGTACCGTCTGCATCAGACGAATTTAATAAGCTCCGGCTAGCCCGAGCTCGCCTCACCCCGATTCCTCAATCGCCACACCCGCGGCGCGTTCGCGGAAGCCCAAGCCGTCGCGCATCTTGCCGACGCGACGCCGGGCACATCCGGGGCACAGAACCTCATGACACGAGGCGAATAAAGCGGAAACGGCGTAGACGGCGAAGCGCTCGGGCACCAACCTTTCCAACCCGGTCGACGCGTCGCCATTAGTGGCGGGAGCGCACTGTGGACGGGTTGGCGTAGCCGGCTACAAGATGGCGTTTTGTTGCTCAACTTCCCCGAGAATAGTGCATGCCCTAGTTAGAAAGTGACGGGGAAATAATTGATGTTGGGAATTATGCCGCCGAACTGCGACGGTCCCGGCCATGAAAGCAGCAAACCATTGAAAAGGAATCCTGTCTGGCCCGAGCTAACGTTATACATTGTGCCGAAGTACAGCAGCGGATTCCCGAAATGGTAGACAAACCCCCCGGTTTGACCGTCGGGCGTGGGGAGGAAGCTGACTCCTTCCGAAAACAGTGGCACTGATCCGAGGGGCGTGTTAAGGCGAAGACCGAAACTGGTGTACTCGCGGTATATTTCGAAAGGGCCGAGCGGCAGGCTGTAGTTGAACAACGGAGATGTTGAGAAGTCGGTCGGAGTATCGGCGGCCTCTGCCGGACCTATCACTGGCCCCGCTGCTGCGAGGGACGGGGTTACTACAGAATTTGTGGGCGCCACTACGTTGTCGGTCAATGCAATACCTGCAAACCCGGGAATGGCGGTGACGGTGCCTGGTGTCCCGCCAGTTCCGCCGGTTCCAGGCAGCCCTGCCGCGCCAGCGGTTGCGCCGGCTGTGTTGACCGCCGAGGCGTTGCCACCATTGCCGCCGTGGCCGCCGGGGTTGCCGCCTTTACCACCGTCCCCGGCGTGGGTTGTTCCCGCTCCGAAGTTTGTGGCGTCACCGCCACCCCCGCCGGCTCCGCCGCCGGCTCCGCCAGCGCCACCCTTGCCGCCGTCACCGCCGGTTGCGCTGGTGCTGGACCCACCGGCGGTGGCATAGCTGGAGCCGCCGTCCCCGCCTGCTCCGCCGCTACCGCTGGTGCCGGCGCCTCCATTACCGCCATCACCTCCGGTGATGGTTTGACGGTGAACGCCGTCAGCGAAGCCGCCATGCCCGCCGCTGCCGCCGGTGACGCCGTCGCCGCCGTCACCGCCCTTACCGCCCACGACGAAACCGCCATCGGGAGCTGTCGGGCCGGGGTTCACACTGGCCGTACCGCCGTTGCCGCCGGCGCCCCCGATGCCCGAAAATCCTGTGCCCCCGTGGCCGCCGGCGCCGCCGGTCGCACTGGACCGTCCGGTCGCTGAGAAGAAGCCATTGAAGTCGCCGCCGTCGCCGCCGGCGCCGCCGATGGTGCCGTTGCCGCCGTCACCACCGTGGCCGGCGGTGGCGCTGCCGGTAGAGGTGACACCGGTGGCTGTTGCGTAACCGGCGCGGCCGCCGGCGCCGCCAGCGCCGTTCGTGCCGTCACCGCCGTCGCCGCCGTTGCCGCTGACGACATCGCCTAGGCCAATGGTTGCCGCGCCGCCACCGAGGCCCCCGTTCCCTCCGCCTGCGCCGCCATTACCGCCGTGGCCGCCGTTACCGCCGGTCACCATCCCGGCCGATGCCTCGTTGAAGACAATTCCGCCTGAGATCGGTGTGAGTGTGGGTTGGGGGTTGTAGTTAGGGTCGCCACCCGCGCCGCCGTTGCCGCCAACGCCGCTGACGCTGTTACCACCGTCGCCGCCATTGCCTGAGGTCACGTTCCCGGTGCCGGTCAGATAACTGATTGCGACCCCGCTGTTGCCGCCGTCGCCGCCATTGCCGGTGGTCCCGGCGCCGCCATCTCCGCCACCGCCGCTGGCGACGTTCCCAGATCCAGCACCCACTGCGAAACCACCGTCGCCACCGCGTCCACCCGAAACACCGTCACCGCCATGGCCACCGGCTCCGCCTGTGGCGATTCCGGGACCAACATTCAGGCCAGGATCGGCCGGATCGGCGCTTCGGACCTGGCTGAACCCGCCGTTGCCGCCAGCTCCGCCCGAACCGGCGGTGCCTTTGCCACCGCCACCGCCAGCGCCGCCGACCGCGTTCGCGCCGTTAGAACCCGCATCCCCACCCCGGCCGCCCTCGCCGCCGGATGCCCCGTCACCGCCGTGGCCACCGACACCGCCGGC
>NZ_LZLS01000050.1 GCF_001673365.1 Mycobacterium asiaticum | reverse complement strand
CCAACTCCGCCGGGGTGGCCACCACACCCAGCTGATTGATCACCGCATGCCCAGATACCCGCAACTTACGCACCACCTGCTGCACCCGATCCATGATCGACAGCAACTCCGACGTGCCAGGAGCATCAAAGGTCAACTCACACAAGCGTTCCGCACAGCCATTGAGGTCGTCGAGTACCTCGGCGATCTGCTCAACCGTGCTCGAACCCATGCCCCGAATTTTACGAAGACCCACCGACAAGTAGGTCCGATGCTTCGCGGCCGAGAGCATTCTCACCGGAATGCACGCCGCGTGCTAGCACGCCGCAGCTGTCGGCTGAAGTACCGCGCCTTCGCTACGTGGACCGTTTTCGGTACCGGATCGCCTTGATCGGCGCTGAATCCGGTTCGAAAAGCGCAAACTCCGGCGCGGCCGGGTGACCTGGTCATACGCTCGATTTGGCGCTCATAGCGTGAGGTCGGTCGAGAGGAAGTTGCCGTGTCGTACGTCGTCACAGTGCCGGAGTTGGTTACGACTGCGGCCGAAGGTTTGGCAGGAGTCGGTTCGACGATTCAACAGGCAACCGCGGCGGCGGCAACTCCCACGACCACACTCGCGGCCGCGGCTGCCGACGAGGTTTCAGCCGGCATCACGCAGGTGTTCGGCAGCTATGGTCGGGAGTTTCAGGCGATCAGCGCAAGAGTGGCGACCTTTCACGAAGAGTTCGTGCGGTTGCTCAACCAGAGTGCCGCGGCTTACGTGGCCACCGATATCGCCACCGCGGGCCAGGGCCTCGCCAATGCGGTGAATGCCCCGGCTCGGTCGCTGCTGGGCCAAGCGACGGGCGGACTGCGAGCGCTGGAAGCCGCTGTGCAGCCATTACTTTGGACGCCGAGCGCGGCGGCAGCGACCGCTCCGGGCGGCGCGTATGGGCAACTCGTCGCCAACACTGCCACCAACCTGCAGGCCCTCGGCAATTCCTGGGCCGCCGACCCATTTCCCTTCCTGCGGCAGTTTCTGGCCAACCAGCAGGGTTACGCGCAGCAGATATCTACCGCGTTGGCCGGTGCTATCCAGAATTTCCCCGCTAACCTGGCGAACTTGCCGACCGCCGCCGAGGCCGCTATCCGGCAGTTATTATCTTTCAACGCAGCGGCTTTCGCCCAACAGTTCGTCGCGACCCAGCTCGGCTTCGCCCAGACGTTCTTCACCTCCGCAGCCAACGGCATCAGCGGCCTGGTGGCCGGGCTGCCCAACTTCGCCTCCGGGCTTCAAGTTGCCTTCCAACAACTCCTGGCGGGCAACTACACCGGTGCGGTATCGGATCTGGGCAGGGCGTTCATCGGGCTGCTGGTGAACGGAGTTAATCCCGGCCAGGTCAACCTCATTTTCGACATTCCCAACGCGACCATTACCGCCGGCGTGAACCCGACGCTGATCGGCCCGCTGGGAGACCTGTTCACCATCATGAACATACCCGGCCAGGAAGCGCAGTATCTCACCAATCTGTTACCGCCATCCATTCCCCGGCAGATGGCGCAGAACCTGACCAATGTACTGAATACGCTTACGGTCCCCATTATTTCGGCACAAGTCATCCTGCGCATTCTCGCCGGAACCGCCGAGCTCGACCCCTTCTTCGGGTTGCCCTTGATCGCTACCTACGCGGCGGCGGGCGCACCGCTGTCCACGCTAAATGCGATCGCGACTAGCGCTGAAACCATCCAGCAGGCCTTGGCGACCGGGAACTATCTCGGAGCGGCGGGGACGCTGTTTGATCTGCCGGCGGTGGCCCTGAACGGCTCCCTCAATGGCAACATCCCCATCGACACGACGATCAACGTGCCGACAGGCCTGGACCCGAATTTCCTTCCCACGAACGTAGAAATCGTTCTGCATCTCCCGTCGGACGGGATCCTCGTTCCGCCCCACCCGGCCACCGCGACAATCGTTGTGCCGAGTTCTCCCTTATTCCCATCCGCGACCTTCCCGGTGACCATCCTCGGCACACCGTTCTCGGGACTGGTCCCCCTGCTGGTGAATTACGCTCCGCAGCAACTCGCGATGGCCATCAGGCCGGCCTAGAGAATCGCGACCGAGACCACGATGCCGAGCGCGAACTGCGCCGCAGCCACCATCAGTGCGTCGTAGCTGAATTCGTCGGCGAAGAACAAGGTTTCCATGTCGATGCCGATCACCAACGCCGCGATTCGCATCATCACGACCTGCGCGGCAATCCCGACCAGCCCGAAGACAGCAGACGCCAGTAGGCCCTGCCGCAGATTTCCCGACGACGAGTAAATCGCAATAACGACAATGAAAGCCATGCTGACCATGCCGGCAGACGACACGATGATCGCGTTCGGCTTTCCGGCATTAACCATCTTGCGCAGCGGACCCGGTGTGGTCAGGTCGATGGCGTAGAAGCCGATGATCATCAGCACCAGGCCGAGGATCGAGTAGAGGACGATGGCTCCCGCGCCGCGACCGAGCCAGCTCCAGTAGTCCGAATGCAGCGCCACAATAGTTGTCGTCATCGAAACTCAACTCCGTTCGGTTCGGTGGAAGTCATTTGAGCGCAATGCGGTGCGGGACGAAGGCGGCGCCGTCGTCGGTGATCAGTCCCCCGGTCTCGCGGATGCCCAGCCCCGCAGCGGTGTCGCCGACCACCCACGCCCCCAAAGCCGGTCGCATGTCGTCGAATTCGGGAAGCGGGTCCAGTAATTGGTAGACGAAGCCCTCCTCGCCGTAGAAGCCGCCGGTAGCGGTCTCCAGGCCGGCGCCGACGACGGTGACGTTGGCGCCTTCCCGCCCGAGCTTGGGCTTGCGCACATATTCAGTGAGTTCGTGCGGATCGTCGAGGTAGGCGGGCAGCAGGTTCGGGTGACCCGGATACATCTCCCACAGCACCGCCAGGATCGCCTTGTTGGACAGCAAGGTCTTCCACAACGGCTCGATCCACATCGTCTGCGGGAGCGACGACACCACGTGTTTGCCGAATTGGTCGTCGAGCACCCATTCCCACGGGTGCAACTTGAAGATGGCCCGGATCGGGTCCTCTTCCAGATCCACGAACCGCTCCAGCGCCGAGTCCCAACCGACGTCCTCGATCAGCAATCCGACGGTATGGAAACCCGCTTCCGCCGCCGTCTCCTGCATGTAGGTGGTAGTGATCTGATCCTCACCGGTGGCCTCCACGCCGGACCAGGAAAAGTGTAATTCGTTGCTGGGCAACAAATTACCGACAGCCTTCCACCGATCGACCAGTTGCTCGTGTAGTGAATTCCATTGATCGTCGGCGGGGAACTTATCCTTGAGCCAATACCATTGCAGGATGGCGGCTTCCAGCAGCGTCGTAGGGGTGTCGGCGTTGTACTCCAGCAGCACCGCCGGGCGTCGACCATCGTAGCGTAAATCGAAGCGGCCGTAGACATGTGGATCCGAACGACGCCACGACTCGGCGATGTAGGGCCAACTCCATTGTGGTAGACCGAAATCCGCGTACCGCTCCATCAGAACGATTTGCTCGACTGCGTTGAGGCACATCGAGTGCAGCAGTTCAACGTCGGCTTCCAACGCCAGGATCTCGTCCATCTCGAATTCGTAGTAGACCGACTCATCCCAGTACGGGCGGTCGGCGCCGGTCGCGTCGCGCGCCGGGGTCCCGTAGACGAGGCCTTGCGATTCGACGATCGACTGCCAGTTCGGCCGCGGCTGCGTCCTGCAGCGTTTCACGAGCCGCCGCTCCCGCTACCCTTGCCGCCACTGCCGCCGATGCCACCACGCTGAATTGTGGTGCCGGACTTGGTAGTAACCGTTGCGCCCCTCGGCAAAGACGTCGAGCCCCCACTCGGCCGCTGTCCGACCGACCCTGAACTGCCGTAGTAGTAGCGGTAGGAATGCCCGCCCCAGATGAAGAATCCGTTCAGGCCCGGGGTGTGGCCGGTGCAGTAGCTGTCGGGGACGACCACCGGCTGCCCGTTCGGGTCGTCCTGCACGCACTGCGCGGTGACGTGTTCCGGCGTCAACAACCAGTACCCGAAAGCAGCCACCAGGCCGACCACTCCGACCGCAGCCGCCGAACCCATCAGAATGCGCTTCTGCCGGCGGCGTTTAGCCTCGGCTGCGAGTCGCGCCTCCTCGATCTCTTGTTGCTTGTCCTCATACTTCTGTCGAGCACGCAATTCCGCCGGCGTCGGCGGTCGCGGCCTCGTTGTTGCCGGGTCCTGGAACTGGATGCTGCCCAGCGGTTCAAGCTTCGGTGGCTTCGGCGTTCCCTTTTCGGGCCGGTTTGCACCGAAGCTGCCTTTTCGGGGACCGCTCTGCGGGGGCGGTTTGCTCGGACTCGGGTCCGGAGAAGATGTCTTTCCGTGCGGCAGCAGTTTGGGCGGCTGATCGGACGGCCCCGGGGCCTTCGGGTCCGTGGAGCCACCCTGGGACTCGATCTTGCCGTGCGGAAGCCACTTGGGCGGCGGGGTAGGCGCGTCCTTGTCCGGCGTCCCACCGTCGGGCGGTGGCTCCGATCCCACTAGCCGTTCTCCGGTGCTAGCCGATATGCGAACACGCGGGCAGTGTCCCACAAAGTCGCCGCATTCAGGGCTAGGACCACCAACGCTCCAGCACGCGCGCGACACCGTCCTCGGTATTGCGGGACGTAACTTCGTCCGCGGCGGCCAGCGCGTCAGGGTGCGCGTTGCCCATGGCCACACCCAAACCGGCGCGCAGCAGCATCGGTATGTCGTTGGGCATGTCGCCGAAGGCGATGACGTCCGTCTCCGCGATGCCCAGTGGGGCACCTACTTCGCGTAGTCCGCTGGCCTTGCTGATGCCGCGCGGCACGATTTCGAGCAGGCCGTTGTTGGTGGAGTAGGTCAGATCGCCCTCCTCGCCGAGGTGTGGGCCCAACGCAGCGGCCATTTCCGCACTCGAGGCGCCCGCCTTGCGGATCAGCAGCTTGATGGCCGGTGCGCTGAGCAGATCGTCCAGGGACACCTCGGTGTTGTCGGGGTTGAGCCAAGCGTGCTCGTAGCCGGGAGAGCTGACGAATTGCGGGGTCGCCGCGTCGTGAGCGCGCTCGCCGATCCGCTCGACAGCCAGACCGGCGCCGGGTATGACGCGCCGGGTGATGTCGGCTAGCGCGGCCAGGGTGTCAGCGGACAGCGTGCGCGCTGACACCACCCGGTCATGCTCGGGGTCATAGATGACGGCCCCGTTCGCGCAAACCGCCATCGGAGCGAAGCCAAGTGCCTCGACGACCGGCCTGATCCAGCGCGGTGGCCGCCCGGTGGCCAACACGAACTGTGCACCGCCGGCGACCGCGGCTCGCACCGCGGCGCGCGTTCGTGGACTGAGGGTTTCGTCGTCATTGAAAAGGGTGCCGTCGACATCGCACCCGATGAGTGCGGGCTTATGGTTGGCCGACCTCGTCAGTTCTTTCCTCTTTTCTGGGTTTCTTCGACGTCACACCGTCATGCCCGCGTTTTTGCGCGCGCTCAGCCAATTCGGCAATGCGAAATTCCTTGGACTCGTCCGGAGTGGGCGCACTACCACCCAGCCGTCGGGGCACCCAGTACTCCCCTTCGGGATGTGGGTATTGCTCCTGCACCCAGTAGAGGATCGCGTTCATCGCCTGGCGCAACGTGGCGTTCAACTCGTCGGCGTTGCTGCCCGGGTACAGCGGCGGGCCGATGGCCGCGGTGATCGGAACCTTGCCGCGGAACAGCTTCTTCGGGTGGTCTTTGGGCCAAATCCGATGCGCCCCCCAGACAATCATCGGAATGATCGGCACCTGGGCTTCGACTGCCATCCGGGCCGCCCCGGTCTTGAACTCCCGCAGTTCGAAGCTGCGACTGATGGTCGCCTCCGGGTGCACCCCGACGAGCTCACCCTCTCGCAGCCGCTCTACGGCCACCGAATACGCCTCGGCCCCCATGGTGCGGTCCACCGGGATCAGCTGGATGTGCTTGATGACGTAATTGACCGCTTTGACTTCGGCCATCTCGGCTTTGATCATGAAGCGCAGCCGCCGTTTGCGCTCCTTGGCGGCCAGCGACGCGGGAATCCAGTCCACATAGCTGGTGTGGTTGAGGGCGATGATCGCGCCGCCGTGCTGGGGAATGTTCTCCAGGCCGTGATATGTGATCTTGTTGCCGTTCAGCGCCATGGCCGTCGGAACGAGATATTCCAGCATCCGGAAGACTGGCTCAGCCATAACTGACTTCTCCTTCTACCCCTTACGCGACTTATTCGGTGTGCGACCGGCGGCCCTCGCCGCGGTCTCGTCAGCGTCCATTTGCGCCGCCTGCGCCCGGGTCGGCGCCGCGCCGCCAAGCCGGTGCGGCACCCAGTACGCACCTGCCGGGCACGGATAGTGTTGCTGCACATCGGACAACAAGGCGGTCATCGACGCCCGCAGCATTTCCTCGGTCACCGAAACATCGTGCGCGGCACGCAATGGCGTACCCACCGCCACGGTTACCGGAACCTTGTTGCGCCCTAAGCTCTTTGGCTGGCCCTTGGTCCAAATGCGTTGCGCGCCCCAAACTATCACCGGGATGATGGGGACGTCGGCCTCGATGGCCATCCGGGCGGCGCCCGTCTTGAATTCCTTGAGTTCGAAACTGCGGCTGATCGTGGCCTCCGGGTAGACCGCGACGAGTTCGCCGTCCCGCAGCGCCTGCACCGCCAGGGCGTACGCGTCGGCGCCAGAACTGCGGTCGACCGGAATCGCCCCGTTCTGCTTGATCAAGAAGTTGACTATCTTCACCCGCTGCATCTCGGCCTTGATCATGAACCGCAATCGCCGGTGCCGTCGGCGCATCGCCAATCCCGCCGGCAGGAAATCGACGTAACTGGTGTGGTTGATCGCCACCACCGCCGCACCGCGCTGCGGGATGTTCTCCTCGCCGACATAGCTGATCCGGGTGCCGGTACCCAGGACCAGGAGGCGGGCGATGATCTCGCAGGCGCGGTAAAACGGTTCCGCCATCGCTCACGGCTCCGGCGGCCCGGTGGGCTGGGCCCGTTCAGCGCGGCGCGCCGCCTTCAGCGCCGCTTCCTCGGCGTCCAGGCGGGCTGCATCGGCCAGCGAAGGTGCGCCACCGCCCAGCCGGTGCGGCACCCAGAACTCACCCGCCGGATGCGGGCCGTACTGCTCCTGCGCACGGATCAGCAGGTGCTGCATCCGGGAGTGCAGGAGGGCGGTCAGTTCGGCGGTGGGCAGCGTGGGTTCGATCGGTTCGCCGACGATCACCTGGATCGGCACCTTCGGACGGAACAGCTTTTTCGGGTGGTCCTTGGTCCAGATCCGCTGGGCGCCCCAGATGACGTGCGGAATGATCGGCACGCCGGCTTCCACCGCCATCCGCGCGGCACCGGACTTGAACTCCTTGATCTCGAAGCTGCGGCTGATGGTCGCCTCGGGATAGACGCCGACCAGTTCCCCGGCTTTGAGGTTTTCGACGGCTGCGGCATAGGAGGCCGCGCCGCTTTCCCGGTCCACTGGAATGTGGCGGAACGACCGCATCAATGGTCCGGTGAACTTGTGGTCGAACACCTCCTGCTTGGCCATGAACCGCACCTTGCGGCCCAGGCCCTGCCGGTAGGCGGGTAGACCCGCCAGGGTGAAGTCGAGGTAGCCGGTGTGATTGATTGCGACCACGGCACCACCGCTGGTCGGTAGATTTTCCACGCCGGTCACGGTGATCTTGAGACCCTGCAGGCGAAAGATCATCCGGGCGAGCGTGATGGCAGTGCCGTATGCAGGTTCCACAGCATTTCAGCCTAGTGGTCCCGGCGATAAGGGGAAGGCATGGCATATCCGTCCGGTCCGAAGTCGGCAGCCGTCCCCGCAGTGGTGCGACGCTTGGCCGCCGGCCGGCCGGTGCATGCGGTGTGGCGCAACGAGCTCGGTGACCTCACTTTTCGGATCGCGCACGGGGCCGAGTTCGTAAAGGTGACTACCCGTGAATCCGCCGACTTCGCCAACGAAGCGCGGCGGTTGCGCTGGGCGGGGCGCTACATTGCGGTGCCGCCGGTCCTGTCGTTCGGTGTCGACGGCGCACGCCGGCCTTATAGCGCGTGGCTACACACCCGCGGGCTGTCCGGGCTGTCGGCCGTCCACCCACGCTGGCAGGCGGCCCCGGGTACCGCGGTGCGGGCGATTGCTGTGGGCTTGCGCACAATGCACGACGCCCTGCCGGTAGCGACTTGCCCGTTCGACTGGTCGGTCGCGAGCCGACTGCCGCTGCTGCTTCCGGCACACCGGGCGAACCTGCCAGACCAGCCGCCGATCGAGAAGCTGGTGGTATGCCACGGCGACGCTTGCGCACCTAACACGCTGATTTCCGACGTCGGGACCTACTGCGGCCACGTCGACTTCGGCGAACTGGGTATCGCTGATCGGTGGGCCGATCTCGCGGTGGCAACGCTGTCCCTTGGCTGGAACTACCCCGGCCACAACTGGGAAACGGAGTTCTTCACCGCCTACGGCATCGAGCCCGACCCGGTCCGCATCGACTACTACCGGCGGCTGTGGCAGGACCCAGACCTGTGATCCCGCTAAACTCGAAGCGACTCCGACCGTCCCTCGAAAGGCATTTGTGCAGGTCACAAGCGTCGGCCACGCCGGCTTTCTGATCCAGACCCAGGCGGGCAGCATCTTGTGCGACCCGTGGGTCAACCCGGCGTACTTCGCTTCGTGGTTCCCGTTCCCGGACAACACCGCACTGGACTGGGACGGGATGGGCGATTGTGACTATCTGTACGTCTCTCACCTGCACAAGGACCACTTCGACGCCAAGCTGCTGGCGTCCCACGTCAACAAGGACGCGGTGGTGCTGCTGCCCGACTTCCCGGTGCCGGACCTGCGAAACGAGTTGGAGAAGCTGGGGTTTCACCGGTTCTTTGAGACCACCGAGTCGGTCCAGCACCGGCTGTCCGGCCCCAAGGGCGAACTGGACATCATGATCATCGCGTTGCGGGCGCCCGCGGACGGCCCGATCGGTGATTCGGCGCTGGTGGTTTCCGACGGCGAGACCACGATTTTCAACATGAACGACGCGCGCCCGGTGGATCTGGACGTGCTTGCGGCCGACTTCGGTCACATCGACGTGCACCTGCTGCAGTACTCGGGCGCCATTTGGTATCCGATGGTCTACGACATGCCCGCGCGCGCCAAGGAAGCGTTCGGCACCCAGAAGCGGCAGCGGCAGATGGACCGCGCCCGCCAGTACATCGCACAGGTAGGCGCTACCTGGGTGGTGCCGTCGGCGGGCCCGCCCTGCTTTCTGGACCCCGAACTGCGCCACCTCAACGACGACAGCGGCGATCCGGCCAACATCTTCCCCGACCAGATGGTGTTCCTCGACCAGATGCGCAGTCATGGCCACGACGGGGGCCTGCTGATGATGCCGGGGTCGGTTGCGGACTTCACCGGTTCGACGCTGAACGCGCTGCAACACCCTATTCCCACCGAGCAGGTCGAAGCGATTTTCACCACCGGCAAGGCCGATTACATCACCGACTTCGCCGAGCGGATGGCGCCCGTGCTGGCCGCGGAGAAAGCCGGTTGGGCGCCGGCGACCGGTGAACCGCTGCTCGAGCCGCTGCGGGCGCTGTTCGAGCCGATCATGCTGGCAAGCAACGAAATCTGCGACGGCATCGGTTATCCGGTCGAATTGGTGATCGGCCCGGAAACCGTCATCCTGGACTTCCCCAAACGTGCGGTGCGGGAACGCATTCCCGACGAGAAGGTGCGCTACGGGTTCGCGATCGCACCGGAACTGGTGCGCACCGTGCTACGCGACAACGAGCCAGACTGGGTCAACACCATCTTCCTGTCCACCCGCTTCAAGGCGTGGCGGGTCGGCGGCTACAACGAATACCTGTACACCTTTTTCAAGTGCTTGACCGACGAACGCATCGCTTACGCCGATGGATGGTTCGCCGAGACGCATGACGACTCGGCGTCAATCACGCTGGACGGCTGGGAGATTCAGCGACGTTGTCCGCATCTGAAGGCTGATCTGTCGAAATTCGGTGTGATCGAGGGCAATACGCTGACCTGCAACCTGCATGGTTGGCAATGGCGGTTGGACGACGGC
This sequence comes from Mycobacterium asiaticum, assembly GCF_001673365.1. Lineage (GTDB taxonomy): Bacteria > Actinomycetota > Actinomycetes > Mycobacteriales > Mycobacteriaceae > Mycobacterium > Mycobacterium asiaticum_A. Next base: position 42,606 of record NZ_LZLS01000050.1, on the reverse strand, counting down.
CGCTGCCTGACCACGCGTGGGCACCAGCTGCGGAGCTCTCGGGCATGAGCAACGACACGGAGCGGTGCTACGACGACGGCGTGGTACAGCTGGACCAGATGGCGATCACGTTGCGCCGCTACCACTTTCCGTCCGGAACGGCGAAAGTGATCGGACTCGACCAGGTCCGGTCGTACAAAGTCGAGCCGCTCGGATTGTTCACGGTCCGGTTCAATATCTGGGGCAGCCCGGACTTTCGCCGCTGGTTGCCACTGGACTTGTACCGACCGCTCAAGTCCACGCTGGTCACCCTCGACATTCCCGGGTCCACGCCGGCTTTCACCCCGGCGCGTCCCGACGAGTTCATCGAATGTCTGGACGAACTGCTGGACGCGCGCCGCTAAACCCTGCGCCGAACGTGCGACTGGCTTCACGTTCGGTGCTCGGTTAGCGGTCCGCCAGGGCCGCCCGTCCCGCGTTGTAGCCCGGTGTGAAGGTGATGCCCGGCCCGCCGTGACACCCGGCACTGCCCAGATACAGTCCCTGAATCGGAATTGGCTGTCCGATATAGCCTTTCGGGCCCGGGCGGTTCTGCCCGACTTGATCGGAGTGCAGCAGGCCGTGGCAGTAGTCGCCGCCGGGCGCACCGAACATCACCCCCATGTGCTTGGGCGTGAAGGTGGTGTGCCGGATGATGCTGCGTTCGAAATTCGGTGCCAGCCGGGTGATCTTGTCGATCACGCGCTGGCCCATCTCTACCTTGGCCTGACCGTAGTCGGCCCCGCCCTCGATCGGGAACCACAGCGCGAACGCCGATGCGGCGTGCTTCCCCTCGGGCGCCAGATCCGGGTCGTGCACAGACGGAATCTGCAACACCAGCGTCGGATCGGCCGGCACAATGCCGCGACGGCAGTCCTCCCACTGCTGTTGGACTTCCTCCGGCGTGCAGAACATGCCGATCGACGCCTGCATGGTCGGGTCGTTGAGCGCCTCATACGGGGCGGCGAATTGCGGCGCCTCCTCGAGCGCGAAATGCATCTGCAGGTAGCTGCCGCGGTGGTCGATGCGGGCGTACCGTTCGCGTATTTCCGACGGCAGCGCGGCGGGGTCGATCAGGTCGTTGAGCGTGGCGTCGGGCGCGATCGAGGAGACGACGATCGGGGCCGAGAAGGTGTCGCCCGCTTCGGTGCGCACGCCGGCCACTCGCCCGTCGGTGACCAGGATCTCGCTGACCTTGGAGCGCAACCGCACTTCGCCGCCGTTGTCCTCCAACACCCGAGCCAGGTGCGCGGTGAGCGCGCCGATGCCGCCGCGCAGTTTCTTCATCTGCACGAAGTCGCCCTCGGGGATGCCCAGCCCGAAGGCGAGTGCGGCGGCACTACCCGGCGTGGACGGGCCGCGGTAGAGGGTGTTGACGGCCAGGACCGTCATCGATCCCCGGATGGCGCCATGCTTGTCGCGGTCGGGGAAGTAGCGGTCCAGCACATCGGTGACCGAGCCGAACAGCATGTCGTCGATCGCGGAGCGTTCGAATTCGTTTGTGGCGCAGGCATACATCTCGTCGAATGTTTTGGGCAGTGTGCCGGCCTCGAAGCGGCCCAACGCACGGGTCGGCGCTTGGGCCCACATCAACAGGCCACCCATTCCGGCCACAGCATCCGCCCCGTGCACCTCGTTGAGATGAGCGAACATCTTCATCGGATCGCTGTACTGCACCAGTGGGTCATCGCCCACGCCGCGCAGCGCTACCGACATCACCTCCAGATCCACCGTCGGCAGAGTGTCCAGGCCAAGTTCGCTGATCACTTCCAAAGAGGTCGGGAACTGCACCGACCCGGCGATCTCGAAGTGGTAGCCGTCGAACAGTTCCACAGTGGAGGCCATGCCACCCGCGTAGAGCTTGCCGTCCAGGCAGACCGTGCGCAGTCCCGCCCGTTGCAGCAGCACCGCCGCGGTCAAGCCATTGTGGCCTGCGCCGATGACGATCGCGTCGTACTCGGTTCCTGACTCAGACATGCGGCTACCTCCCGGATTGGAGGCTGGCACGCGGGCGAAGTTTTGTCAATTATGACGAAACTTGCGGCGAAGTCCAGGTGTCGGCGATGCCCGCCCGCAGCGACTCCAACGCCAGGTGGCTCATCTTGGCCAACGCTCCCAGCGACCGGTCTTCACCGACCATCCAGGCCTCCATGGCACCGAAAACCGCTGCCGCGATGCAGCGGCCGAGCACCGTGACCCGCAACCGGTCCTCGGAGGTCTGCTGCGCCGCGCGTCTGCGGAGCTGTAGCTGAGCCTCGATCGCATCGGCGAGATCGGCCTGAACATCGCGGATGTGCCGGACGATGCGGCCCTGATCCAGATCACCACCCCGAAGGGCGGCGATCTTGGTGACGGCTTCGACGTCGTAGGGAAACGCGAAGATCGCCGCCTGCACGGAGTCGATCACCGGTTCGTCGACGGGACGGGCCTCCAGCGCGGCGCGAAACCAGTTCAGGCCGGTGTAGTCGGCGAAGAGCAGGTCGTGTTTGGAACTGAAGTGCCGGTAGAAGGTTCGCAGCGAGACCCCGGCATCGGCCGCGATCTGCTCGGCCGAGGTGTCTTCGACACCCTGGGCCAAAAAACGCACCACCGCGGCCTGCCGCAACGCCTCGCGGGTGCGTTCGCTGCGCACTGTCTGCGCTGGCCTGACCATCTCAGTAACGTACCAAGCCGAAGTTTTCCCTATGTACTCGTTTTGACAATATTGACAAAACTTCTACGGCGGGGTGAGACTGCGGCCATGGTGTCGCTCATCGCCCACGCTGTCCTCGGTATCGCCGTCATCTTGTGGATCGTCAAATCAAATCCGGCGGTTTATGCCAGACCGGCCAACGGTCCCGCGTTCTCCACGCTCGAAATCGTGTACTACGTCGTCGGCGTCGCCTCGATCGCCTTGGGCTGGTACTTCAACATCCGGTTCGTGCAGGGCTACGCGCCACACGGGATAACCGGGATGCACAACCCGATCTGGGGTCCGGGCAGCTGGACGCAGTACATCCAGTTGATGTACACCAACCCGGCCGCGGGATCGGCGAGCCAGGACTACACGATCGCCAATGTCATTCTGCTGCCGCTGTTTTCGATAGTCGACGGCTATCGGCGCGGTTTCAAGCGGCCCTGGCTGTTCTTCGTCAGCAGCCTGTTCACCAGCTTCGCGTTCGCGTTCGCGTTCTACTTCGCCACCATCGAGCGCCAGCACCGCCACGAGCGTGCCGCGGCGTCGGCGGCACCGGCTTCGGCGGCCTCGAAGACCCGCGCCTAAGCGCTGCGGTAATCGCTGTTCGGGCCCTGGTAGTGATAGGTCTGGTTTCCGCCGCGCCGTTTGGCGACGTACATCGCGTTGTCGGCCGACGAGATCAGTTCGTTGAGCGCGGCACGGGTGTCCAGGGCTGGCGGTACCCGCCAACCCGCGTCGGCAATGGCCGTGCCGAGGCTCGCGGTTATCTGGAACGGCAAGGCGGCAATGGCGTCGCAGAGCCGCTGCGCCCGCAAGTTCACCTCGGCGGGATCCCAGATGTCGGCAATCACGAACTCTTCACCGCCCACGCGGCCCAGGACTGCGGTGTCGTCGGTGTACTCCTGCAAGGCGTGGGCCACCGCCACCAACGCATCATCGCCGGCACCGTGCCCGAACCGGTCGTTGAGTTGCTTGAAGCGGTCCAGATCGATCACGCTGATCACCAGGTGACCCGCCAGAGGGCGGCCGGATTCCAGGTGCTGCTTGGCGCGCAGATGAAATGCCCGCCGGTTCAGCAGGCCGGTGAGTTGATCGCGTTCGGCGCGCATCGCATCGATGCCCAGCACGTGCGCCACGGCCTGAATACCGAACGGCACTGCGAGATTGAGCGTGATCACCAGCGTGTAGGCGCACGCCGACGTGAGCACTCCATGCACGTCCGCGACGCGCTTGGACTCGACGACACCGACCGCCGCGGCAACCACGAAGTTGTACAGCATCAGTGGGGCGGCGTGAAACAGCGCGATATAGCCGGCCATCGTGGCGAATGCCGTGCATGCCAACATCGCCACGAGGGGGTTGCCCTGGGCCAGCACGCCCACCGCGATGCTGGCGTTGGCAAGCAGGGTGAAGCCGATTGCCTGGCCGCGGGTCGGCCAGCGCAGCGCCCACAGCAGCGCGCCGAGTGCGGCGCCACCGGCCGCGGCCAGCGCGGCTCCCTGCTGCAGGGCACCGCGCGGTCCGGTCTCGCTCCACAGCGTCACGAGAATGACGCCGGCCAACGCCGCACCTATGAATGCGATCGACGCGCGGGTGCGCCCGGCCATCCCGCGCGCGTGCAAAAGGGAATCGAGCTGGTCGTAGTGATCCGGCTGCCGCCACCACAGACCGAGCCACCCCATCGCATTCACCTCCCCGGTGCTGCGACAAATACTAGTTCAGCTAGGTATCTGCGGCTCTAGGCCTGATCGGGCATTTCAGGCCGGTTCGATCACCTCGGTGCCGACGTAGGGCACCAGCGCCGCCGGGACGCGGACACTGCCGTCGGGCTGCTGATGGTTTTCCAAGATCGACACCAGCCAGCGGGTGGTGCCCAGCGTGCCATTGAGGGTGGCCGCAATTTGCGGCTTGCCATTGGCGTCCCGGTAGCGCGTGGCCAGCCGGCGCGCCTGGAACGTCGTGCAGTTCGAGGTCGAGGTCAGCTCGCGGTAGGCGGCCTGGGTCGGAACCCATGCTTCGCAGTCGAACTTGCGCGCGGCTGAGGAGCCGAGATCGCCGGCGGCCACGTCGATCACCCGGTAGGGCACCTCGATGTGCGCGAGCATCTCGCGCTGCCAGCCCAGCAGCCGCTGGTGTTCGGCCTCGGCATCTTCGGGACGGCAGTAGACGAAGCCTTCCACCTTGTCGAACTGATGCACCCGGATGATGCCGCGGGTGTCCTTGCCGTAGCTGCCGGCCTCCCGGCGAAAGCACGACGACCAGCCCGCATACCGCAGGGGGCCGTCCGATAAGTCCAGGACTTCGTTGGAGTGATAACCCGCCAACGGCACCTCGGAGGTGCCGACCAGGTAAAGGTCGTCGGCTTCGAGGCGGTAGACCTCGTCGGCGTGCGCGCCCAGGAAGCCGGTGCCCGACATCACTTCCGGTCGCACCAGCACGGGCGGGATCATCGGCACGAAACCGTTCTCGACAGCCACTCGCAGGGCCAACTGCAGCAGACCGAGTTGTAACAGCGCGCCACGGCCGGTCAGGAAGTAGAACCGGGACCCGGACACTTTGGCGCCGCGCTTCATGTCGATCAGCCCGAGCGATTCGCCGAGCTCGAGGTGATCCTTCGGGTCGGTCAGCGCAGGTGGCTCGCCGACGAGTTCGAGGACCGCGAAATCGTTCTCTCCCCCGGCCGGGACCCCGTCGATGATGACGTTCGAAATCGCCATATGGGCCGCCGTGAACGAGGTTTCGGCCGCAACCTGTTCCGCTTCTGCCGCCTTGACCTGCTCGGCGAGATCCTTGGCGCGTTGCAACAGCGCCGGACGCTCCTCGGCAGAGGCTGCACCGACACTCTTGCTGGCCGCCTTCTGGTCGGCGCGCAGCGAATCGGCCGTCGAGATCGCCGCGCGACGCGCGGCATCAGCCGTCAGCAATGCGTCCACCAAGGCTGGGTCTTCGCCGCGGCTGAGTTGGGAGCGTCGTACGGCGTCGGGCTCTTCGCGGAGCAGCTTCAGGTCGATCACGGCGCAAGACTACTTTTGGCGTTGTGGCTGGCTGGCAGGCCACCCGCCCGGTCTCGCCCCGATCTCACCTGAGCATCATTTTTCACGGCACTCGGTCGGCCCTGTCAGAATGGAGCCGATGTTGGACCTGCACAAGAAACACCCGGTACCCGACGACCCCGCCGGTGACGACGCGGAAGAGTCGCCGGCTGTGCCAGCGTCTGAAGAACTGACCGCTGCCGAACCCGCGCTGGTTGCCGACGAAGTGGTCGAGGACGACGCGCCGGCCACCGAAGTAGCGCGCAAGCGATCGGGCGGGTTCCGTTGGCCGCTCGCCCTGCAGGCGTCCGCCACCCGCCGTGCGCTGCTGCTCACCGCGCTGGGTGCGTTGTTGATCGCGGGCCTGGTCACCGCGCTGCCCGTCACCGGTCCCGGACGGCTGGCCGGCTACATCGACGACAACCCGATGCCTAGCACCGGCTCTAAGGGCAACGCCACCTTCGCCCGCGCCGTCAGCGGGGACTGCCTCAACTGGCCGGACGCCACACCGGAGGCGGCCACCATTGTCAGCTGCGCCGACGACCACCGTTTCGAGGTGGCCGAGTCGATCGACATGCGGACCTTCCCGGGATCGGAATACGGTCCCAACGCCGCACCTCCCTCGCCGGCCCGCATCCAGCAGATCAACGCCGAGCAGTGTGATCCCGCCGTGCGCCGCTACCTCGGCACCAAGTTCGACCCCAACAGCAAGTTCACCGTGAGCATGCTGTGGGCCGGAGACCGCGCCTGGCGCTCGGCCGGCGAGCGCCGCATGCTGTGCGGACTGCAGCTACCGGGGCCGAACAATGAACAAGTCGCCTTCAAAGGCAAGGTCACCGACATCGACCAGTCCAAAGTCTGGCCCGCCGGTACCTGTCTGGGTATCGACTCGACCACCAACCAGCCGGTCGACGTTCCCGTCGATTGCGCGGCGCCGCACGCCATGGAAGTCACCGGCACCGTCAACCTGGCCGAGAAGTTCCCCACCGCGCTGCCCCCCGAACCCGAGCAGGACGGGTTCATCAAGGACGCGTGCACCAAGATGACGGACGCCTACCTTGCGCCGATCAAGCTGCGCACCACGACGCTCACGCTGATCTACCCCACGGTGTCGCTGCCGAGTTGGTCGGCGGGCAGCCGCGAGGTCGCGTGCAGCATCGGGGCCACGCTAGGCAACGGCGGCTGGGCCACCCTGGTGAACAGCGCCAAAGGGCCGTTGCTCATCAATGGCCAGCCGCCGGTACCGCCGCCCGACATCCCACCGGAACGGCTCACGCTGCCGTCGATTCCGGTGCAGGTGCCGACCCAGCAGCCATCGGCACCCGCCCAACAACAACCGCAGCAACAAACTCCGACCGCTCCGCCGGGCAACCAGCATCTGCCGAATCAGCAGCCGGTGGTGACGCCCACCCGGGCACCGTCGTCGCCGGCTCCGCAAGCACCGCCCGCCCAGGCGCCGCCGGCGGACGGCGGGGCACCGCCACCGGCGCAGGCACCCGAAGGGCCGCCTCCCGGCGAGGCTCCGCCGGGCTAGCCTCGTGCCCGTCCGGATGGACCCGCAGCGGTTCGACGAACTGGTCTCCGACGCACTCGACCTGATCCCGGCCGAGTTGGCGGCGGCCATGGACAACGTCGTGGTGTTGGTCGCCGACCGCCATCCCGCCGAGAGCGGTCTGCTCGGCCTCTACGAAGGAGTGGCCTTAACCGAACGCGACTCTGACTATGCCGGCGCGTTGCCTGACGCGATCACGATCTACCGCGAGGCGCTGTTAGATGTCTGCGAATCACCCGAAGAGGTAGTCGACCAGGTCGCGATCACGGTGATCCACGAGATCGCGCATCACTTCGGAATCGACGACGACAGGCTCGACGAACTGGGTTGGGGCTGAACATTCCGCCAAACATCCCTGATTTGTCGGCAACCGGTGCTAAGAACGGCTTATGAGCACAGGCTGCCGCGACTGCCGGGCAGGCTTAGATCACTGCCACGGCACCATCATTCGTCATTCATTCGGCAGGCCGGAATGTACCGAGCCGGACTGCGTCGCTCCCGAGTTGTTCACCCACGTCTTCGTCGTCGACTGCGAGGTAGTGGGCTGCGTCTGCGCGGAGGCGACCGGCGATCTGTTCCGATCAGCCCATGGGGTCGGTGCTTGACGCGACAGCGTCCGCAACCGGCGTGACATCGGGTTCGGGGTAGAACGGCGGGGTTAGCGCGCCCCACCGCAGGCAACTCCACCGCCCGTCGGTAATCGGCGCCAACACCACCGACTCGGCGTTGTTCAACGGATTGTCCAGCACGAAGCTGCCGTCCACCCCGGCCAACACGGCGGTCGCCAGCCGGATCGCCGCGCCGTGGCTGACCACGACGATGTCGCCGTCCCAGCTGTCGTCGTCCAGATAGCGCATCCGCAGGTCGGTGAGCACCGGCACGTACCGATCCAGCACCTCGTTACCGGTCTCGCCGCCGGGCAGCGCGACATCACGCTCGCCGAGGTGCCAGCGCTTGTAGATGGCGTTGAACTCGGCGACCGCGTCGTCGTCGTTACGGTTTTCCAGTTCGCCGACCTGAACCTCGTGGATGCCGGCCATCTCGTGAGGGGCCACCTTCAGTTCCGTGCCGATCACCTGCGCCGTCTGCGAGGCGCGGACCGCCACCGAGTGCGCCAGGATCGCCGGGCGGCTGTGCCCGCCCCGTGCGAATCCCCGCGCCTGATCGCGGCCCAACGGGGTCAACGCCGCGCCCGGCGGCAGCGTGTCCAACCTGCGCTCGACGTTGCCGAACGACTGTCCATGCCGCAACAGAATCAACCGGCCACTCATTGCTGCCCTTCCCCCCGGTCGCCGCCGGTCCGCAACCGCGCCAGCCAGCTGGAGGCCTCGTCAGACGGTGGCGGCGGCACGCCCGCAATCTCGCCCGTGGACCAAGAACCCAAGTAACGCACCTCTGCACAACGACTGTGCAGCGCCTTGAGTGCCTCGGCCACCGCACCGTCGTCGATGTGACCGACGCAGTCCACGAAGAACCTGTAGGTGCCCAGCCCGGTACGGGTGGGTCGGGATTCGATCCGGGTGAGATCGATGCCACGCATGCCGAACTCGGTCAACGCCAGCAGCAGCGCACCGGGCACATTCTCGAGCCGCAGCACCACCGATGTGCGGTCGGCACCCGTCCGCGCCGGCGGAGGTCCAGGCGGGCCGATCAGGACGAAGCGGGTGCGGGCGTTGGACTCGTCGACCACGCCTTCGGCCAACGCCGTCAAACCCCAGTGCGAGGCGGCCAGTGCGGAGGTCACCGCGGCGTCGACCTGCCCGTGCGCCACCTGCTGCGCGGCGTCCGCGTTGGAGTAGGCCGGCTTGAGTTCGACATCGGGCAGCTGGGCGTTGAGCCACTGCCGCACCTGCGCGGCAGCCACGGGAAACGCCGCCACCGTGCGCACGTCGACCGCGGTGCGGCCGGGTTGAACCGCAATGCTGAACGCAACGTCCAGGGTGGTCTCGGCGAAGACCTGCAGTGGCGATCCGATGGCCAGGCTGTCCAGGGTGGGTGCGAGCGATCCGTCGATCGAGTTCTCGATCGGCGCACAGGCGTAGTCCGCCTTGCCGTCTCGCACCGCGTCCAGTGCGGCGGGCGTGCTGTGCACCGCCAGCCGCTGCACGGCGGCGGGCTGGTGGCCGGGAACCAGTCCGGCGGCGGTCATTTGGAGCAGCGCCGCCTCGGTGAACGTTCCCTCCGGACCGAGATAAGCGATGCGGGCCACGTCCACAACCCTAACGGCGCGTCACTTCCGGGGTGGTCCTTGCTACCGCTTCGTCCCTAAGTTACCTTAGGCTTACCTAAATAGGGAGGTAAGCGTGCTACCGGTCACACATCCGACGCCCACGACTGCAGAACGCATTCGCAGCGCCTGTGCCCGGGCCGGCGGCGCCTTGTTGGCCGTCGACGGTTCAGATCCGGTAGCCACACCCGTGCACCACCTGCTCTACGGCGGCACTTTTGCGGTCGCGGTCCCGGGCGAAGAGTTCGACGGACCGGACTGCGGCACCCAAGCGTTGCTGGAGCTGACCGACTACGCGCCGTTGCCCCTGCGTGAACCCGTCCGCTCGCTGGTTTGGGTGCGCGGCAGGTTGCATCGAATCCCGGCGGGCGCGGTGACCAAGCTGCTCGATCTGATCGCCGCCGAGGACCCCGATCCCGTTCTGCTACAAGTTCACCGACCGAACAGCCCGGCAGACGACGGCGACACTCGCTACACCTTGTTGCGCCTCGAGATCGATTCCGTGGTGGTGACCGACGCAACCGGAGCCGAGCCCGTCAGCGTCGGCGACCTGCTGATGGCCCGGCCGGACCCGTTCTGCGAAGTCGAATCGACGTTGCTGTGGCACCTCTCGACCGCCCACGACGATGTGGTGGCGCGCCTGGTTTCCCGACTGCCCGCGCCGCTGCGTCGCGAGCACGTCCGTCCCCTCGGCCTGGACCGGTACGGCATGCGGTTCCGGGTCGAGGGAAGCGACGGCGACCGCGACATCCGGCTGCCGTTTCACAAGCCCGTCGACGACATGAACGGACTCAGCCAGGCCATTCGCGTTCTGATGGGTTGCCCATTTGTGAACGGGCTGCGCGCGCGGCACTGAGCGTCTGCCGGGGATGCGCCACGTACGTTTATCCGGGTGAACGGGGATCGATCACCAGGACGTCCGGAGTGGCACATACCCCGCCCGTCGGTACCGTCGCCGCCGCGTTCTGAGCAGCCGGAACCATCCCAGGTCATACGTCGCCGCGAGCACCCACCTGCCGCGGCCCCTTCCCGCACCGGAGCCCCACCCCCACGTCCGGCGGCGCCGAAGCCGCGACCGAAGCCGCGCCACAAACGCGGGAAGCGCCGCTGGGTTCGGACGACAGCGTTGAGCCTGTTGGTCGTGCTGCTGCTGGTTACCGCCGGTGTGCTGGGCGGCCTGCTGTGGTTCGACTCGGCGGTGCGCCGGGCAACGGTACTGACCGACTACGCGGACCGGCCCGCGCCCGGCCGCGGCACCAACTGGTTGCTGGTCGGCTCCGATAGTCGCCAGGACCTATCCGCCGAGCAGCAGCAAGACCTGGCGACCGGGGGCGATGTGGGCACCGGCCGTACCGACACGATCATCCTGGTGCACGTCCCGGATTTCGGATCCAGCACGCCGCCCACACTGGTGTCGATACCGCGCGACTCCTACGTGCCGATTCCCGGTCAAGGCAAAGACAAGATCAACGCCGCGTTCGGTATCGGCGGTGCGCCGCTGCTGGTGCAGACGGTGGAGCAAGCCACCGGACTCCGTCTCGACCACTACGCCGAGGTCGGATTCGGCGGATTCGCCGCCCTCGTCGACGCGCTCGGCGGGGTGACGGTGTGCCCGACCGACCCGATTCACGATCCGCTGGCCGGGCTCGATCTGCCCGCCGGCTGCCAGCAGTTGAACGGCCGCAACGCACTGGGCTACGTCCGGACTCGCGCAACCCCCCGCGCGGATCTGGACAGAATGACCCACCAGCGAGAGTTCATGTCGGCGCTACTGCACCGCGCCACCAGCCCGGCGGTATGGCTCAACCCGTGGCGGTGGTACGGCGTACCGCACGCGGCCGCCGCAGCCCTGACCGTCGATCGCGGTGACCACGCATGGGACCTGGCCCGGCTCGGCTGGACTCTGCACGGAGACATCACCGCGATCACCGTGCCGATCGGCGAGTTCACCGACAACGGCGTCGGCTCAGTGGTGGTGTGGGATCACGATGCTGCCCGCGAGCTGTTCGACGCGCTGAACTCTGACGCGGCGGTGCCGTAATTCTTCTGGCCGCGAGCCGAACCTGGCTGCGGTTTTAAGCCGACTTTTTAGTGGTGTGGTTCGGCTCGTGACGCGCAGGCATCCGGCCCGGATCGATACGTCAGCCGCTGTTCTCGCTCGCCTCGCGTTTCTCCAACCACGCCTTGGTGCGGCCGGGGTAGTTGGTAGCGATCCACGCCACCCCGACCTCGCGGCAGAAATCGATGTCGGCGTAGTCGTCGACGGTCCAGCAATACACCGAGCGACCCTGCGCGGCCGAACGGTCCACCAGTTGTGGATAGTCCCGCAGCGCAGCCAGCGAGGGCCCCACCGCGGTGGCACCCACCGCGGTGGCCGCACTGCTGGTGAGGTAGCGGCCCGTCTTGCCGAGCAGCACTGTGGGCAGCATCGGCGCCGAGCGGCGCACCCGCCACACCGCGGCCGCCGAAAATGACATCACCACCGCCCGCGAGCGGTCCGCGGACGGCGGTGCGGCGATGCCGAAGCGGTGCAGCAACGCCAGCAGCTTGTTCTCCACCAGCGAGCCGTACCGCACCGGATGCTTGGTCTCGACGAATATCTTCACCGGCCGGTGCCAGTCGAGCACCAGTGCGACGAGGGCGTCCAGTGTCAGCAGACCGGTGTCGCCGTGCGTGCCGTCCGAACGCCAACTGTCGTGCCAGACGCCGTATTCCAGCTCGCGTAACTCGGCAAGGGTCGTCGTACTGACCGGACCCTCCCCGGTCGAAGTCCGATCCAACCGGCGGTCGTGCACACAGACCAGGTGTCCGTCACTGCTCAGCCGGACGTCGCATTCGACGCCGTCGGCGCCCTCTTTGAGCGCCAGATCGTAGGCAGCCAGGGTGTGCTCCGGGCGCGACGACGACGCACCGCGATGGGCAACCACGAAAGGATGCCCGGCGAGGACCTCATCCGCCCGCGTCATAGGCCTATGCTGCCGGTTCCTGTCCCTCCGACTCAACCGCAGCGGCGGATTGGTTCGGCGCCGGCCGGTCCCGCTCGACGACGAGCCAGCGGTGCGCGGGGCGCTCGACCGGTTTACGTTCGAATCCCTCGAAGACTCGGGCGACCGCGCCGATGGTGACCGCGGCGAGCAGGTATGCGACCACCACCATGATGGTGTTGTTAGCGATGCCCTGAGCATCGCTGGTCAGGCTGGTGAGCAGGGCGAACAGAGAGACCGCATAGCTGGCAATCCAGGTGACCCACCAGATCATGACCGGTTTGCGCACCCGCTCGTAGTGGTCTTCGACCAGCGCGAGTTCGATGACGTACACCGGCGCCATCACCAGGTTGGCGAACGGCAGCAGACAACCGGCCCACAACCTGCGGGCCGTGCGATGTTCCGGCAGTCCGTGGTAGCTGAACGCGGACGCCCGCCGCGCGATCAGCCATTTGATCAGCACCACAAAGCAGCTCAGCAGCGCCGCCAAGACGGCCACACTGGCGGCTATCCCCAGCCAGTCCGCCGCGCCGGCCACCCACGAGTTCAGCAGCGTGTCGCGGTTGTAGATCAACAAGCCGTATCGGGCCGCGTAGACCAGTGCGGCGGCCGCGAGCACCAACTGCGTGGCGAACATCAGCACGCGGACAGTGTCGGCATTCGGGCCGGCCTTGACGGCCGCCTCCGGGGCCGCCGGTATGGGTTGGGGCACCCGGTCGGCCAGGCCCCAACGAGGTATGACGGCGTAGCGGGGGGTGGGACCCAGTGGCCGTCGTACCCGGCGTATCGGAGGTGCGGCGCCCGGACGCACCGCTATCCAGCGAAAACCAGGTGGGAGTCGCGGCGGTGTGCGTGGCATGGCGGGGGGCACCGGCACCCGCGGCGCGGGCGGCGGACTCCATCGGGGACCACCAGCTGGCACGTCGGCCAGCGGTGCCAATAGCGCGCCTCTGCAGCGGGGGCACCACGTGCGCTGCCGGTCGCGCACATTCCATCGCGTGCCGCACTGGGAGCACACCTGAATCACCGGACCAGCCTAGCCGTGCGGTCCAGAGAGACCCCGGAGAGACTGTCCAGAGAGAAGAGACGCGCGGCACGCCTGAGTGGTGGCGGCTTGGGTGTGAAGCGGGCCACATTAGATCAACTAAGTGACGCGGGCCACAGCTAAGAGCGGCTATCCACAATTTCCACAGGTTTATCCACAGCGGGGATAGCCCTTCGGCACAGCCTCTATCGGCCAGATTTGCGGCCGGTTGTGGATAACGTTGCGATAACGAGGCGTAGCAATCGACAGCCTCGCCGTGCTCTGAGCGAAATCGATTGCCGCGACGTTAGTCGCGGCTCGGAGTTATTTTACCCACGGTTGCGGGGGGCCAAACATCTAAAGAGCCACAAAGTTTGACGGGCTTCGCGCGTCGGCGAAGACGTTCGCGATCCGCAGGAACCGACGCCACCGCGCAGCGGTTTAGCCAAGCCCGCGACTTAACGCTATGATCGCGGACACGAGACCTGACTGTGACGCACCTCACGTGTGTCTTGTGCGTGTCGTTCGCGGGTCAGGTGAACGTTCTAGGTGGGAGGAGTTTGATGGCTACACATTCGTTCCGTTCGGGATCAACGCCGTCGAACTCGTACTCAGGATCTCCCGCCTGGAACCAGGCCTACGTCGTGGCATCTCTGCGTGCCGGCCTGATCGCGCTGGCCCTGCTCGCTGTTTTGGCCCTTATCGCGCTGTCCTGATTTCAGCTTGATCCGACCTGGCCCGGGTATACGGGGCGGGTGTCCTGGCATTGGCTCGTCCTTGCGGCATCCGCGGACATGGAGCAGGGTTGAATATGCCAGGTCGCCGCGTGGCGGGACCCCGCTAGTGACACGTCAGACGATCCGCTTATCAAAGGAAGGAAAGCCGTGGCTGAATACACCCTGCCCGACTTGGACTGGGACTATGCAGCTCTTGAGCCGCACATCTCCGGTCAGATCAACGAGATCCACCACAGTAAGCACCACGCCACCTACGTCAAGGGGCTGAACGACGCTGTCGCCAAGCTCGATGAGGCCCGCGCCAAAGGCGACCACTCGGCGATTTTCCTGAACGAGAAGAACCTGGCCTTCCACCTGGGCGGCCACGTCAACCACTCCATCTGGTGGAAGAACCTGTCGCCCGAGGGCGGCGACAAACCCACCGGTGACCTGGCCTCCGCCATCGACGACCAGTTCGGATCGTTCGACAAGTTTCAGGCACAGTTCAGCGCCGCGGCCAACGGGCTGCAGGGCTCGGGTTGGGCTGTGCTCGGATACGACACGCTGGGCGGGCGGCTGCTCACCTTCCAGCTCTACGACCAGCAGGCAAATGTCCCGCTCGGCGTCATTCCGCTGTTGCAGGTCGATATGTGGGAGCACGCCTTCTACTTGCAGTACAAGAACGTCAAAGCCGACTACGTCAAGGCCTTTTGGAATGTGGTCAACTGGGCAGACGTTCAGTCCCGCTACGAAGCGGCCACTTCGAAGACATCGGGTTTGATTTTCCCCTGATTGTCTGATCTCGCAGGACTCGGGCGTCGCGCGACAATGCGCGGCGCCCGTGTCCTTTTGCGGAACCTTTTGATCGCGGGCCGTCCGTATTGCCAATCCGTAACGCTGGCAGCTACCGGCCCGTGTCGACTTGCGTGACGCCAAAAGCCCGCGCATGCTTAATCATTCGGACTACCATTTGTTTCGAGCTACCAGCGTGGTTACTTCGGATGAAGGCGTCACGGAGGGCAAAATGGATGCTGGGTCTGATCGACCTATAGGTGTTGCTCCCTTTCACGCTCGGGGTGCGTTGAAAGGGTTTGTCATTTCCGGACGTTGGCCCGATTCCACCAAAGAGTGGGCTCAATTGTTGATGGTGGCTGTTCGGGTTGCATCATTGCCCGGTTTGCTCTCCACCACAACGGTCTTCGGCGCCCGCGAGGAATTGCCGGACGAGCCGGCCCCGGGAACCGTGGGCCTGGTGCTGGCCGAAGGAACCGTCTTCGGCGAAACGGCTATCCAGCCGGGCTATTTCGCGGATCATCAACCGCCCGCGCTGCTGATGCTGCACCCGCCATCAGAGACCACGCCGTCGCTTCCGGAATGCACCGGCGCGGCGTCGGGATGCGTATTGCTGCCCGGGTTGCCGTATTTGGGTTTGGAGCACCGGGCGGCGTGGGTGGAAGCGGAAGCCGACGGCACCATCACCTCGATGGTGAGCCGCGTCGGCGTCGATCCGATCAGCCATCCCGACACCGCAATTCTGGCGATGCTCCTTGCCGCATAAGCGAATACAAATCAATGTATACGGCTGGCCGAACTCGGCTGTTGCGCTAGCGCGGGCTGAATATCGCGGCTAACGTGGGATTGTCAGCGAAGGGGAGTAGCCCCGAATCGTCGTGTCGACATACTGGCGAAAGCCCGGCCGGCGAACCGATCCAATTGGACGGTGGGTGAGACCTTCGACCGATGTCCGATGTCCGTTTGGCTTCCAAACGGCTATTGGCAACGCGTCGAAAGGTCGATTTTCATGCTCGCCGCCATACTGCTGAGTCTGGGAGTGGTCTTTGTCGCCGAACTAGGCGACCGTTCCCAGCTTCTGACCATGACCTACGCGCTGCGCTATCGCTGGTGGGTGGTGCTGACCGGGGTCGCGATCGCGTCATTCACGGTGCATGGCGTCTCGGTGGCGATAGGCCATTTCCTGGGCGCCACGCTGCCAGCCCGCGCAATGGCCTTCGCCTCGGCGATCGCCTTCCTGATTTTCGCCGCCTGGACGTGGCATGAGGGCGCCGAAAGCGAAGACGAGACGCCGACTCCGCGCAACACGCGGTTCGCCCTACTCACCGTGATCTCCTCGTTCGTGCTGGCCGAGATGAGCGACAAGACCACCCTGGCCACCATCACGTTGGCCAGCGACCAGAACTGGGTTGGCGTGTGGATCGGCTCCACCCTGGGCATGATTCTCGCCGACGGCCTGGCGATCGGTGCGGGGTTGCTGCTGCACCAACGGCTACCCGAGCAACTCCTGCACATGCTGGCCAGCTTGCTGTTCCTCCTTTTCGGCTTGTGGATGTTGTTCGACGGCGCGCTCGGGTGGCGTTGGGTGGCCGTAGGAGTGACTGCAGCGGTCGGCATGGCGGCCGCGACCGCAATCGCGGCGCAAACTCTTCAGCGGCGGCGCAAAGCGGCCGCGCGGGCCCCGAGCTCCGACTGGCAGATACCGAACACCACACATCCGGGACCGACGCGGCGGCTCTGATTGCGACCGGGCCGCAGGCCCGCTGACAGTGCCTCCTCGGTCCTCTTTTGAGTCGTCTCGACGGGCTGCTGCAGCGCCGCCGTTCGGCAGCTGGCGCCGGCGAGGGGATCATCAGCAAAGTGACCAGTGGTCGCTTTTTGGCTGCTCATTCGTTGCCCGCGGCCCCGCTTACCGCCGCTGCGGAGGTCGACAAATCCCGTCGCGACCCATACCGATCGGAGCGTTTTGCGTCCGTTCGCATGACGCATTCTGCGGATAACCTGTGAAATTCAGTCATTTTATGGACACCCGGCCAAATCGTTTGGATGCTCATCGGGGGCGTCCTACCCGGTCGCCCGGCACGCCCATATTGAATACGAGTAGGTTTGCACTTGGTGGTGGCCACGAACAGTGGCTACCATGGTCAGCAAATACCTATAGACAATCGTTTGCTCTTACAGCTCCGGTGGAGGTCATATCGATGAGCACGACGTTCGCTGCCCGCCTGAACCGCCTGTTTGACACGGTGTATCCGCCCGGCAGAGGTGCGCACACCTCTGCCGAGGTGATCGCTGCGCTCAAAGCGGAGGGCATCACGATGTCGGCTCCCTACCTCTCGCAGCTACGTTCCGGCAACCGTACGAACCCGTCGTCAGCGACCATGGCCGCGCTCGCCAACTTCTTCCGGATCAAGCCGGCGTACTTCACCGACGACGATTACTACGAGAAGCTCGACAAGGAACTCGAGTTCTATGCCGTGGTGCACGACGACGGTGTGCGCCGCATCGCGAAAAGGGCCCACGGGTTGCCGGCGGAGGCACAGCAGAAGGTCCTCGACCGGATCGACGAGCTGCGGCGCGCCGAAGGACTCGACGCGTAAGCACCCGCGCCCAGCGGCGGATTCACCCTGGCGGTCTGACCGCCGCTTGCGCGGATTAGGGTTGGCCCAGCGCTCGCGCACACGCACCGCGTCAGTTCACGAGATACCGGGAGGCGGCCGGGAATGGGCCTGTTCGGCAAGCGAAAGAGCCGCGCGACTCGTCGCGCCGAAGCCCGCGCGATCAAGGCCCGCGCGAAGCTGGAAGCCCGGTTGTTGGCCAAGAACGACCGGCGCCGCATCAAGGCCGATCGCAAGGCTGCCGAGAAGGCATTGAGCGCGCAGCTCAAGGCCCAGAAGGACAGCGACAAGACCGCCTTGAAGGTCGCCGAAACAGAGCTCAAGGCGGTGCGCGAAGGCAAGTTGCTCTCCCCCACCCGAATCCGCCGGGTTTTCACGGTCTCCCGGTTGCTGGCACCGGTACTGACGCCGCTGATCTACCGGGCAGCTGTCGCAGCCCGCGGTTTGATCGACCAACGCCGCGCCGACCAGCTCGGCATTCCGTTGGCGCAGATCGGCCAGTTCTCCGGACACGGCGCACGGTTGTCGGCGCGGGTAGCCGGAGCCGAGCAATCGCTGCGGGCGGTGCAGGAAAAGAAACCGAAGGATGCCGAAACCAAGCAGTTCGTCACGGCGATCAGTGAGCGCCTCGGCGACCTGTCCGCGGCCATCACCACCGCGGAGAACATGCCGACCCAGCGACGCCGCGCCGCGCACGCGGCCATCTCGTCCCAGCTCGACGGCATCGAAGGCGACCTGCTCGCCCGCCTGGGCGTCTGATGCTCGCACGGGTACTCATCCGGGTCGGACTGCTGGGTGCGGTCCTGATGCTGACCGCCGTCTTGACCGCCGCCGCTCCCGATCCCGACGCCGAGATGCCCGCCTGGCCGTTCGTGCTGGGAGCCGTTGCCGCGGTCGCCGTCGTCGCTATTTGGTCCGTACGGCGCAGGCCATAGCTCCTGGGCGCCCTGGCATGATGAAACCTAAGTGTTGAGCGACGACCAAGCTGCAAAGGAGCGGCCGCATGGCAGACCCGCAGGATCGGCCCGAGGGCGAACCCGAATCGAAGCCGCCCGCCAAGAAGGCACCCGCCAAGAAGGCCGCAGCCGCTAAACCGGCCAAGAAGGCACCCGCGAAGAAGGCGCCCGCCAAGAAGGCCGCCGCGAAGAAGGCGCCGGCCAAGAAGGCACCTGCGAAGAAGGTCTCCCCACCCGAGCAGCAGCCGCCCGCGCAGCAGCCGCCCGCGCAGCAACCGCCCGCGCAGCAGCCCGCCGACCTGCCCCGGCTCGCCGAAACCAATGGACAGCTTGCTGCGGCGAAAGATGCGGCCGCACAAGCGAAATCGACTGTCGAGCGCGCCAAGAACCCGCTGCCCGCGGAGCCATCCGAGCCGTCTGCGTTGCAATCGCCGGTGCCGTGGGTGGTTGCGGTCACTCTCAGCGTGCTCGCCATGCTGTTGGTCCGGCAACTGCGCCGTCGCTGATCTATGGCCCTGTCCTTTCGACCGACGGCCGATCTCGTCGACGACATCGGCCCCGATGTGCGCAGCTGTGACCTGCAATTCCGCCAGTTCGGCGGCCGCAGCGAGTTCGCCGGGCCGATCACTACGGTCCGCTGCTTTCAGGACAACGCGCTGCTGAAGTCGGTGCTGTCGGAACCGGGCGATGGCGGGGTATTGGTGATCGACGGCGACGGCTCGCTGCACACCGCGTTGGTCGGCGACCTGATTGCCGAGTTGGCACGCGCGAACGGCTGGGTCGGTCTTATCGTCAACGGCGCGGTGCGAGATGCGGCCGCGCTGCGCGGCATCGAGATCGGCATCAAGGCCCTCGGCACTAATCCGCGCAAAAGCACCAAGACCGGTGCCGGCGAACGCGGCGTCGAAATCAGTTTGGGCGGTGTGACATTCGTGTCGGGCCAAGTGGCCTACAGCGACGACGACGGCATTGTCGTCGTCGCAGCAGGAGATTAAACCGATACGGGCGCTGGCTTTTTGGCAAATCGCAGACCTTCGCCGCTAATCTTGCCCCGCCGGATCAGATGGATGTCGCGCAAGTAGTTCTGATTTAGCCGCCACGGTGTGCGCGAACCCTGCTTCGGCAGCTCGTCGAGGGCACGCAGCACGTAGCCGGGAGTGAATTCCATAAACGGGCGTTCTTCGACGTCGGCAGCTGGCTCTTCGACGGTTACCGTGTCAAAGTCGTTGTCGCTCATGTAGTTCAGCAGGCGACAGACGAACTCGGAAACCAAATCCGCCTTCAGCGTCCATGACGCATTGGTGTAACCAACCGTGTAAGCCATGTTGGGGATGCCGGAGAGCATCATGCCCTTGTATGCCGTCGTTCGGGTCAGGTCGACCGGAGCGCCGTCGATGCTGGTGGTGGCGCCGCCGAACAGCTGCAGGTTCAATCCCGTTGCGGTGATTATGATGTCGGCCTGCAGCTCGGCGCCCGAATTCAACCGGATGCCGGTCGGGGTGAACCGCTCGATCGTGTCGGTAACCACGTCGGCCTTTCCGTGCCTGATCGCCCGGAACAGATCGCCGTTGGGCACCAGGCACAGCCGCTGGTCCCACGGGCCGTAATGCGGACCGAAATGCTTTCGCACGTCGTAGTTTTCGGGCAGTTGGGCTTTGACCATACCCATGAACATCTTCCGCATGCGCCGCGGCCATTTCCGGCACGCTCCGTATACCGCCTGCTGCCGCAGTACGTTCTTCCACCGGATGGCCGTATAGGCCGCCCGCTCCGGCAGGAAGCGATTAAGCCTGTCGGCAATGCCGTCCTGTTCGGGCTGCGACACGATGTAGGTGGGTGAGCGCTGCAGCATCGTGACGTGTTCGGCGCCCGAATTCGCCAGTGCCGGAACGAGAGTGACAGCGGTTGCGCCGCTACCGATCACCACCACCTTTTTGCCCTCGTAGTCAAGATCCTCGGGCCAATGCTGGGGGTGTACGACCGGGCCGGTGAATTCTTCGACGCCTTTGAAAGTTGGCGTGAAGCCCTCGTCGTAGTTGTAGTAGCCGCTGCACAGGAAGAGAAATGAGCAGGTGATCGTCAGCGGTGCGCCCTCGCTGTCGATTTGCAGGATCCACCGGTTCTGCGCGCTCGACCAGTCGGCACCGACGACGTTCTGGTTGTACCGGACGTGCTTGTCGATGCCGTACATGGCCGCGGTGCTCTTGACGTATTCGAGGATCGGTTTGCCATCGGCGATGGCTTGGCGTTCCGTCCAGGGACGGAACCGAAATCCGAGGGTGTACATGTCCGAGTCGGACCGAATTCCGGGGTAGCGGAACAGGTCCCAGGTGCCGCCCATATCGGCTCGCTTTTCCAGGATGGCGTAGCTCTTATCCGGGCAGCGGTCCTGTAGATGCCAGGCGGCGCTTACCCCGGAGATGCCGGCGCCCACGATGACAACGTCCAGGTGCTCAGTCATAGCGCCACGTTATCAACGCTGTGTTGAGGCCGCCAACGAAGTGTCGAGCGGCGATGGCGGTTGCAAAGCACCTCGGCGAGGACGGCCACGACGGCTTATCGAGTAGAACCTCGACATGCTGTCGAGTTTCTCGACGCCATGTAGGCTGCCGTGGTGGCCGTCTCCCCCGCGAGCTCCCCCGCGAGCTCCCCCGCGAGCAAAACCTCGCTGCCTCGGGGACGGCGCACCGCCCGACCATCCGGCGACGAGCGCGAGCAAGCGATCCTGGTCACCGCCGAGCAGTTGCTGGAACATCGGCCTCTGGCCGACATCTCGGTCGACGACCTGGCAAAGGGCGCCGGCATTTCTCGCCCCACGTTTTACTTCTACTTCCCGTCAAAGGAAGCTGTGCTGCTCACGTTGCTGGATCGGGTGGTCAACACCGCCGACGCGGCGCTGCAATCCCTGACCGAACGCTTGGCCGAAGACGGCGGCAACAGGTGGCGCACCGCCCTCACGGTGTTCTTCGAGACGTTCGGATCCCATAAGGCAGTGGCCCGGGCCAGCATGGCCGCGCGGGATACGAGTCCCGAACTCCGGGAACTCTGGTCGAGTTTCATGCAGAAATGGATCACCTTCACCGCCTTGGGAATCGACGCCGAACGCAACCGCGGTGCCGCACCGCACACCCTGGCGAGTTATGAGTTGGCGACCGTGCTTAACCTGATGAACGAGCGCGCGATGTTCGCCTCGTTAGCCGCCGAGCAGCCCTCGGTTCCTGAATCGCGCGTCCTGGACGCCCTCGTGCACGTTTGGGTGAGCAGCATCTACGGCGAGCAACGCTAGGACTGTCTGGCCGCTTGGCGCACTCATGTCGGAGGCGCGTGCGAACATATGTTCGTGCGCTGCGAGGCGTCCATTCTGCATGCAGACCTGGACTCGTTCTACGCCTCCGTCGAACAGCGAGACGACCCCGGGTTGCGGGGCCGGCCGGTGATCGTCGGTGGCGGTGTCGTGCTGGCCGCCAGCTACGAGGCCAAGGCCTACGGTGTTCGAACGGCGATGGGCGGGGCACACGCCCGCCGGTTGTGCCCGCAGGCCGTGGTGGTGCCGCCGCGTATGCGCGCCTATTCGAAAGCCAGCGAAGCGGTGTTCGAGGTGTTCCGGGATTGCACTCCCCAAGTGGAGCCACTGTCGGTGGACGAGGCATTTCTCGATGTCGCCGGACTACGCCGCGTATCGGGCACGCCGGCGCAGATCGGTGCGCGCCTGCGTGCCGATGTGCGCGATCGGGTCGGCCTGCCCATCACCGTCGGGATCGCCCGCACCAAGTTCCTCGCCAAGGTCGCGAGCCAAGAGGCCAAGCCGGACGGCCTGCTGCTGGTGCCCCCCGATGGGGAACTTGCGTTTCTGCATCCGTTGCCGGTGCGCCGATTGTGGGGTGTGGGCGCCAAGACCGCTGACAAGCTGCACACCCACGGCATTACGACGGTCGCCCAGGTGGCCGAACTCGGTGAATCGATGCTGACGTCGATGCTCGGCCAGGCGATGGGACGCCAGCTTTACGCGCTATCCCACAACATCGACCGCCGCCGGGTCACCACCGGGGTGCGACGCCGCTCGGTCGGTGCCCAGCGAGCGTTGGGCCGAGCCGGCAGCGGCATGTCGGCCGCTGAGATCGACGCCGTCGTCGTCAACCTGATCGACCGCATCACCGGCCGGATGCGCGCCGCGAACCGCACCGGACGCACCGTCGTGCTGCGGTTGCGGTTCGACGACTTCAGTCGGGCAACCCGATCGCAAACCATGCCGCGGGCCACCTCGTCGACGCAACCCATCCTCACCACCGCCCGCCGGCTCATCGCGTCGGCTGCTCCGCTGGTGACCGAAAAGGGTTTGACGCTAATCGGTTTCGCGGTGTCGGGCATTGACCGCACCGGCACCGAGCAGCTGGTCTTGCCGTTCGAAGGCGAAGCGCCCACCGTTGATGCGGCCATCGACGAAGTACACCGCCGCTACGGCAGATCCGCCCTCACCCGCGCCGTGCTGGTCGGGCGGGACCCTGGTCTCGAGGTGCCCCACCTACCCGACTGATCCAGCCCAGTCCAGCAGTTTGTCGGCCGGCCAGGTGTTGACGATCCGATCCGGCTCGATGCCAGCATCCAACGCACGTTGGGCGCCGTAGCCGAGGAAGTCCAGCTGCCCTGGGGCGTGCGCATCGGTGTCGATGCTGAAGACGCAGCCGATGTCGCGTGCCAGGTTGAGCAGACGTGTCGGTGGGTCTCGACGCTCGGGCCGGGAGTTGATCTCTACTGCGGTGCCATGGTCGCGACAGGCGGTGAATACCTTCTCGGCGTCGAACTTCGATTCGGGTCGAATTCCGCGGCCACCCGAAACCAACCGGCCGGTGCAGTGCCCCAGCACATCGGCCTGACCATCGGAGACAGCGCGCACCATCCGGCGCGTCATCGCCGCGGCATCCATGGACAGCTTCGAGTGCACGCTGGCCACCACGATGTCGAGCCGATCCAGCAGTTCGGGCTCCTGGTCCAAGCTGCCGTCGTCGAGGATGTCCACCTCGATTCCGGAGAGGATGCGCATCGGCGCGAACTGCTCACGTAGTTCGTCGATCACATCGAGCTGTTTGCGCAACCGGTCCGGCGAGAGCCCGTTGGCGATCGTCAGGCGTGGCGAATGATCGGTCAGCGCACAATACTCGTGGCCAAGTGCGGCCGCGGCGCCCATCATCTCCTCGATCGGCGCCGAGCCGTCCGACCAGTTCGAATGCAGGTGCAAATCCCCGCGCAACGCCGCACGGATCTCTCCCCCGCCCAGATCCTCTGCCGTGGAACGCAATTCGATGAGCTGATCGGGTTCGTGGCCGGCCCACGCCTGGGCGATCACCATTGCGGTCTTTGGTCCGATCCCTGGGATCGACTGCCAACTGTTGTCCTGCCCGTGGCGTTCCAGTTCGGCATCGTCTAACCGGTCGATGATGTCCGCGGCGTTGCGATACGCCATGACCCGGCGCGAATCCTGGCGACTGCGGTCCTTGTAATACGCGATCTGGCGTAGCGCGGCGGCCGGATCCATCAGAGCAGCTGTCCCACCACGAAGCCGGCCAGTACCACCCCGAATCCACCCATCTCACCGACGATGAGCAGGCCCATCGCCAGCCGTGTTCCCGGTACGGGCGGGTTGAACTGGTTGTCGGTGTCGCGTCGCGCCCCGTGCAGGATGTAGCTGCCGATGGCGGCGACGAAGAAGAAGACCGCGACCATCGTCGCGACGAGATTCACCCACGCCGGCCAGGCGCTGAGTTCGACGAAGGGTGCGAACAGCAGCGTGGCGAACGAATACAGCAGTGCCGCCCGGTGCGCGATGTCGACGTAGGGATGGGCCCGGTGATCATCGGACTCCATGATCTGCTGGTATTTCCACACCCCGAGGCCCAGGGCCAGCATGAAAATCAAGCCGGCGGCCAGCAGGGTGAGCTTGGTGTCGATTCCAATGGTCATCGTTGTATCGAGTCTAGATTGCGGTACTACGGTCGAAGTCATGCGATTCGCTTTCAAGACCTCGCCGCAGAACACCACCTGGCAGGACATGCTGGATGTCTGGCAGCACGCCGACGACATCGACATCTTCGAGTCCGGCTGGACTTTCGACCACTTCTACCCGATCTTCAGCGACTCCACCGGACCCTGTCTGGAGGGGTGGACGACGCTGACTAGGGTTGCGCAGTTGTACACTAACTAATCTGAACCTACTGTCGCGCTTGATGATTGGCGGCAACACACCCTCGCGCGCTACCGGCTGCCGTGCCTTCCAACTGCTAACGTAGGCGGCAGCTTCACCGCGCCACATCTCAACGGACGTGCGCCGACCTGGCCCCCTTGGTGGGAGTCCCCTTGTCGGCAGAGCCGCAGACGGCGGGCAGCAGCTCCTATAGCGGCCGCCCTTGCAGCGGAAATTCTCTTACCGATCCGTGGAGAATCACCGTGGCTACCGCCAACCCCGAAAAGACCCACCTGCGCGCTCGCAACGCCGCGCTCACCCGTGCCGTACGCAACGGGGAGCGAGCGGCAGACGATCCGGCCCTGGAAAACTGCCGCCGCCAGCTAGCCGAGATCCGCCTCACCGAGTACGTCGAGAACATTGTGGCCAACTGGCCACGCTTGACCGATGAACAGATAGACCGCATTGCCGGACTGCTGCGGTCCGGCCGCCCAGCATGAGCCTGCCGCTGCCCCTCTACGACATCGCGGGTGCCTGGTGAGCGGTCAGCTAGTAGGACGCATCCTCGCTTTGACCGCCGAGGGGTACTTCGACGGCCTGGACGAGAGGTACTGGCGGGCGCTTATCGCGATTGCCGAGAAGGCCGGTGCCGACCGCAGACGGCCCGCCACTCACGCCCAGGTGCGCTGGGAGTGGATCGAGGGAGCCACACGCGACCTGAAGAAGGGCAAGCACGCGTCGCGCCGAACGGCGGACAGGGCCGTGGCTGCGCTCAAGCAGTGGGGTGTCATCACTTTGGTCCAGCGCGGCTACCGCGCCACCCCGAATGCTGATCCCCAGGCCCCTGTGTATGAGGTCGTCCTGCCGCCCGACCGGCCTAGCGTTCGCGCCACCCAAACAAGTGGCGCGAAAGACCAGGAACCGTTTACGCCACATTCAGGACCGTTTACGCCAAATCCGGACACCGTTCGCGCCACACCCAACGCTGTCACCTGCGGCGATAGTCCACATGACGTAGTACATGACGTAATTAATGACGTAACCCCCTCGCTTCGCTCGGGGGGGAAGGTCTCCCCCGAGCAGCCTTTGCCTCGGTTCGACCCCAACGATCCGGATGCACCACCACCGTCTGAGTTCTGCGACGAGCACCCGCACGGCACCGAGGAACCGTGCATCCCGTGCAAGTACCGGCGGCTCAACGCCAAGCGGTACCTCGAAGACCTCAATGCCTACTGGGACAGCCAGGAGCCGCCACCCACCGAGATGGCTCGCGCATCGGACTGGGCAGTGGCCGGCGAAGCTGCACCACCACCCCCCGAGCCTGATTTTGCTCGCTCGTTGTTCGCCCCCGTGGCCGTGCCAGCGCCGTTGGCACTGGAAGCGTCGGGACCGAGGCGCGTCACGTCTACCCCACCGCTGACCCAGGACGAGCAGTGCGCGAAGCACCCAGTCCAGCCGAACGCGAATTGCGTGGTGTGCCGTACCTACGCCCGCGGTCGGGGCGAGAGGCCGCAGCCGTGAGCGCCGAAGTGCAGCGCCTCCCCGCCTCAACCTGGGCCGACGTCGTACCCGGCGGACACATCGTCATCGCATTCGTCACCGAGCAGTGCAGCAGCAGCGTCCTGTACCTGACACGTGACAACGCCGCCAAACTCGGGCAACGCCTCCTCGCCTTGGCCGAAACCGTGGAGCTGCCGTGACGCGCTCCTGCGAACTCTGCGCCGCCGAACTCGCCTACGCCAACAACGGCCCCATCTGCGCTGAATGCTTCCTACTGCTCCGCAACGGTGACCTCGGCGTCGAGGTGTGGCGCAAAATTCCCAGTCACCCTCGGTTCCAGATGTCCAACCTCGGACACGTGCGCGGAACCTGTACCCGTCGGCTCTGCCCACCCGATACCTCGGGCCGCTACCCCCGCATCTCCATCGAAGGCAAGCGTTACGCGCTCCACGTGCTGTTGGCCCGCACATGGCTCGGACCGCGCCCTCGCGGCCTGCACGTACTCCATGCCGACGACGACCCGCAGCACTGCACCCTCGCCAACATCGCCTACGGCACCCCGGCCGAGAACCGCGCCGACGCGGTGCGCAACGGCCGCATCAAAACCGCGACGACCGAAAGGCAGACCCGATGAGCCGCAAACACGGCAAGACGAAGCCCCCCACGGCCGACTGGCGCTGCCCGTACTGCGGGCGATCCCGTATGCAACCCCACCGCCCAACCTGCCCGGACGCCCCAACCGAAACAGCCGACCGGTTTCGCCGGCGACAAGGGACATGATGACCTGGACCTTCACCTTGTGGGCCCGGCGTCGCGCCACGTGCCCGTCTTGCGCCATCGACGTTGATGGCGGCAGCCCGCACCGCTCATCGTGCCCAGCGAGGCGTTGCCGCCGCTGCCGTGACGGTCGCGCGGCGGGTCTAGACCGGCACTGCGAATCTTGTCGGGCGGTGGTCGACGCCGTTCTGGACCACCCGTGGTAAATCCAGTGGTGCTTATCTGCCTGAGAAGCAGCTACACCCGCGACCATTGGGGTGGCGCACTTCGAAATGAGTGGACCTCTTGGGCCACCGTGCAGGAAGCGACACAGGTTCTCGAATCGCTATGCACCCCGCGCTGCGGCCCGTACTGCGAAGGTGCTCACGTCGCGGTCTGGACCGACGAAGACGGCACCCAACACGTCTTCGGCGACTCCCGACCGCCGCCGACGCTGAACGAGGTGTACCCGCCGAACTGGTACCGCTCGGACACGCTTCCGCTGGCACCGGACTTCAACGAACCCCTCGACGCCGCCGGTGTACTCCGCACCGCCGAGAAGGAAAAGGAAAACCCATGACCGATAGCCCGTACTCCGAACAACCAGCTCCCCAGGATCTCAAGAAGATCGCCGCTGACTTCGCTACCGCGCGGCGGCTGTTCGCCGACATGGCCGCAGCCGACCAGGAAGGCGTCGCAGAAGGGCTGCGCCGCGTCGAGGAGTCCGGCCGGGGCGCCAGCGTGTTACTCGCCGCCTGCCAACTGGGCCTTGAATTCGCCCGCACCTGCGAGTCGGCGAACCTTCTGCGCGATGACGAAGGACCGCTGACGCTGCAAGTGTTCCTAGACAGCAGCGCGCTCAACCAGCTTGCCGCGCAAGCCGATTGAACAATCGACCTGTGCTTTTGCGCCTTGGCAGCCAGCCGTGCGCGCCCGCAACACTTGCAATTCCACTGTGGTGGCCGCTAGCGGCAGAACACCACGCAGCCGGTATAACCAGCTACCCCCAACGGTTTTCACAACACCACGGCCAAGCTGCCGACCTACCGCCTCGGGTGGTTGAGCCTGTCAGTCCCGCGTCCTAGAATCAGCGCAGAAGTGGTGAGGTGAGTTGCAACGCCTTCTCGGCGCTCTGTCTACCAACTCCTCACCACCGTCTCGGACCCGATGCGATTCGTCAGGGTGGCACTCCCGCCGCATCCGTCGCCCGGCGGCGGCGTCATGGCACAACCGCCCTCGCCCATCCCTGTCCCGAGATCGGATCAAGTGCCATGCCCGGAACTATTACTGCCTCCTTCCTTCAGAAGCTGGAATCCCGCCGCGCGGCTGAGCGCGCCGCCGCTGAGCGGTTGCTGCTCAACGCCAAGCGCGAGGGCCGCGACGAACTCACCGACGCCGAGGACGCCGAAATGCGGGTCTATCGCTCGACGCTCGGGGATTTGGACCAGCACATTGCCGAGACCCGCCGAGAATTGGAGCGTTGCGGCTCGCACGCCATCACCGGTAGCGGCATAGATGCAATGAGCTACGGCCGGATGTGGGCGCAGCAGGTAGCCGAGAAGCTGCACCGGTCGATGGGCGGCGACGGCCTGGAACGCCGCGTCGTCGTCTCCGGCAGCATCGACATCCCCCAGTTCATCGAGCCGCAGGTCATTCCGATGGCTCGACCACAGCGACTCATCGACCTGTTCTCCAACCGCCTCGGCCTGAGTGGCAACGCCTTCGAATACTTCGTTCAGTCCGCCAGGACCAACACGGCGACCGCGGTCGCAGACAACGCAGTCAAGCCCACCTCGACCTTGACCGTGACGCCCAAGACCGACAGGGCAAGGGTCGTAGCGCATTTGAGCGAGCCGACCCCCCTGCGGCTGTGGTACGACCACGAGGAATTCGTCACGTGGCTGACCAATGAAATGGTCGCCGGCGTGCTCGACGGCTTGGAGGCGCAGATCGTCTCCGGTGATGGCACCGGTGAGAACATGCTGGGCCTACTCGCAACGCCCGGTCTAACAACGGTCGCGTTCGCCACCGACCCCATCACCACGCTGCGCTCGGCCCTCACCGCTCTACAGGTCAAGGGCGAGACCCCGACCGGCTGGGCGCTGCACCCCGCCGACGCGCAAGCGATCGACCTCACCCGGTGGGGCACCTCCGGCGGCTTCTTGTCCGGTGGCTACGAGAATGACAGCGGCAACGGGTTCGGCACGTCGGAGAATGTGTTCGGCACCGGCCTCAAGCGCGTCGTCACACCGAGCATTCCCCAAGGCACAGCCGTACTCGGAGACTTCAGCAAGCTGCGCGTCTACGTCCGTCAGGACGCCCACATCGCTGTGGACGCCTCCGGAGTGCTATTTACGAAAAATCAGTTCGTGGCTCGTGGTGAGGGTCGCTTCGGTATCGGGGTGCTGCGGCCGTCCGCGTTCGCGGTCTGCGACCTGACGGCCTGACATGTATTACGGCGAGGAATGGGACGACTACCTCACCGTGGGCCAGTGCGCGCAGCAGCTCAACCTCAGTGAGAGCCGCGTGATCGAGCTGGTCCAACAGCGCATCCTCAAGAGCTACTGGGACGGCGTGATGTGGGTGCAGCCCGCGCTCATCGCAGGGATCACGGCATGACCACCTGGTGCACCGGGGAGGCTGCCGCCGAACTACACGGCAAGACCGTTGCGGAGATCGACGCCGCCGCCGCATCCGGGCAGCTTCCCGCCCAGTACCACGGCTGGCAGCTCTTGGTCGCCGCTCCTCCGAAGCCACGGAAGGCGGCACCCAAGAAACCTCGGTAGTCGGTAGGTCGGTGCCACGGCCTACCGGTTGTGTCGCTGCGCGGCGTTTCTCTCTCTCAGACCGCCTGCGCCGACACCCGAGGGCCACCGGCCGCGGATCATCCTTTGCCCGCGGCCGGTGGTTCCTTCCACCTAAGTGGGGGTGCGCCTGGCCGCGCGCCGCCGCGCCGTCTCGTACCAGGCGTCGGGGCAGTTTCCTTTCGGCACCCTCGCAGCCCACCCGCGTCACCGGCATCGGCCGTCGCATCAGTGCGCCGCGTTTCAGCGATCCTGCCAGCGGGTCTCGGCCTGGCCACGCTTGGTCTGCGCGCCGTACCGCCGGTACTCGGTGGCGCCGGTTTTGCGGTCCACGTACCACTCGAACACGTCCGCGCCTTGCTCCACCGTTTGCTCCTTACGCGTGCCCGACGCTATCTGCGCTGCCACCTCAGCAGCCTGTGCCGCGAACACTTTGAAGCTGTCCAACGTCAGCGGCCTGGCCTTCTCAGTTGCCGCCTTCTCCACCGCCTTGCGCTCGGCGTGAATGCTGCGTCCGGGGAGCCGCTGCCGGGAGGCCTTCGGCTTCGGGCGATGAACCCGGCCGGTCGCCGCGCCATGCCGCGCGCCTGGCGCTTCGTACAGCGCCGCGTTCAACATCAGGCGCGGTTCGCGCTCGTGTTCCTCGAAGTCGTACATCGGCTCGCCCTTCTCAGCCAAGTCCACCGGCTCCATGCCGGTAGGCCAGGCCGAGCCAGGTGGGTTCTTCCCCTCACCCACCTGCTCGGCAAGGTGCGTCAAGCGGGTCGCGCCTGCGCCGTAAGCCCTCGGTGGTGTGCAACGCAAGCCTGGTAGCACTTCGAGTGCGCACCCACCTCGACCAGGTACTGCGGCTCACCGTCATCCGCCTTGACCACGGCGCTGAACTTCCCCTCCTGGTCTTCCACCGGCAGGATGGCGTACGCGTGCCCGGCGCTATAGGCCTGTTGGCCCTCAACCTCCCGCTCCGCATAGCCGCCGTCACCGAACTGCCAGCGCAGCTTTACTGGCTTGCCCGCCGGTTGGTCTGTGGCCGCTGGCTTGTCCGCCTTCGGCGTCGCCGCTGCTGCCTTCGGGGTCGCTTTCTTTGCCGGGTCTCCCGTTTTCACGGGGGCCGCTGCCTTCTTCACCGCCCCGGCGCTCGCGGTCGCCACCGGAGCCGCGTTGCCTGCCGGGTGCCGCTGCCGCGATGCTGCCTTCTCTTCGCGGGTCTCGTCCAGCGGGGTCACATCAGCGGTGTTGGTGTTTGCCATCATGCAATCTCCTTCGATCAGTAGCGGCGCTCTGCCGCTGCTTACACCCCCAATTATGCCTCCCGACCTAGTGATACTCAAGTTTGCTGACGTGAATTCTGTTGCAGCACAACATAATTGGAGCTGCTGCCCCTCAAGCCCCCGTCAAGCGCACAGCCACCGCACCGGCAAGGGGGCCAATAACTCTGTCGCCAGACCAAGCGGGCCAGGCAGGATGTCGCGGTGTACCCCCCCGTGACTTTCAGAACGCAGCGATGGACGAGCGTTTACATGCGAGGTGTTGCCCTGATGTTGAGCGGAATCGGATTGGGCTGCAATTGAATTACGGCCGGATGATCGGGCCGGTGCTCGGCAGCGCCGTACAGAGCGCGCTGCGCACTGTCCTGCGGAAGTGCCTGATGATCAACTGCTGCCGCGCGGGAACGAAGTAGCCGAGCAGGGCCGGGCTTCGGTCAATGAGAAATATTCGCGTCGGCTGCAGTAGCGGTCCATGTCGCGGGTACCAGGAACGAGCCTGCGCCGGGTGAACCGCTAGTAACATTCAAACCGTATATGCAACCGCGGGCGGGGGCGTTGGTGCTTTCGCCCACCACGGGGTAAGACACAAAGAGTGTGTTGAGGAGGACCGGCGCAGTGCAGTCGTACAGATGAAGATCATTGATCGGATTGTTTGGGAAACCTACCGTTGAGCAGGCGGATTAGCGCGGGTATCACCGGTCTAGTAGCTCTGGGCATTGCGACCGCGGCAGTCGCTACTGCTGACCCGACACCACCACCAGCGCCGACGCCGACGCCGACGCCGACGCCGACGCCGAATTACACGTGGGAATGTGACACTGACTACTCCGGTCATACGTCCTGCAGAGCGGTACCGATCCAGACGTGCGCCCTGTCGCCTGATCTCAAGTGGGTTGTTGTGGTTCCTCCTGGCAGCAGCAGCGCGAGTCAGATTCCTGCACCATGCCTCGGCGGGCCCCCGAACTTCCCCAAAGCGCCCTATCCCACCACAATTCCGGGCGCAAGCTAGCGCGGGTCGTGGCCCATCAGTACCCGGTGGAGCCGTTGGAATACCTCGTCCACACCGACGTCGGTGTTGATGGCAACGATGTCCGCGACGAGTGGGCTGTAATCTGCAACCTCTGCCCGCGTCACGCCATGCCAGATCGGGATGACGACGTTGCCGCCGGAGGTTATGTGCTTGTTCATGGCGGCGTTGAATTCGGCTTTGCCCCAGCCGGGGTTACTCAGGAAGTTCGGTGAGAGTACGACAACGCACCGCTCGCTGTCCCGCATCCCGGCGTCTATCGATTCGCGGAGACTGTCACCTGGTTTCAGTGAGAATTCGTCGTACCAAACGGGACACAGTACGCTGCGCAGCTTCTGCGCTAGTTCCGCCACGAATGGCTTATCCCGCGAATCGTGGCTGATGAAGGCCAGGGGCTTTTCGTCCTCGTTCACAAATTGCTCCCAGCTCCTGTCGCGTATCTGCACGCGCAACTTTCTAGCGTGGCCCGCTGCGACCAATGCTTGCTTTGTGGGGTCGTCGAGGGTGGCGTCAACATACAGGATGACGCGTCCGGTAAACACCAGCTCGTAGGACCATACCCACGATGGTTCATAGATCGGGTGGCTCATGGCCGAGTTGACACCGCGACAACGGCTCAAGGAGTCTTCGTACTGGTCGAGGAGAATTTGCAGCTTCTCACGTGTGGCGAATTCTTCGGTGACGTAGTAGGCGAGAAAACATGCGTATTCATCGAACGCTAGGTACACCCGAGCCATCGCTTCGCAGACCGTCTGGCCAAAGTCGGCGGAGAACGTCATTGCGCAATTCAATGTGCCGTAACGGAATTCGGACTCGAAAAGCTCATGAAGAGTGGCCATCCCTAGCAGGCCCGCCACGTGATAATGAGGTAGTCGGGGTCGAAGCCGGGGCCGCGCTGCAGTACTGGCTGGACGGTACTGGAGACCATTACGTCGAATACGGTGCGCAGCCGGTGCATCATCACGACCTTGGTTCGATCACGATGAGGCTTGGGTCGAATCCGCGCGACCGCCAGCCGTCCGGTTGCGGATTTACCGTCACCGTCATCAGCTCGTCGACCACCTTGCCGCGGATGTCCGGTGACGCCGCCGCCCAGTGCGTCCGCAGTTGCTCGGGTCCATCCACGAGCAGCGTGGCGGCGGTACACCTCCGAGCCGCATCGGTCAGCGCCGTGGTGATCGCCGCGATCTTGATTCCGAGCTTCTCGGACTCCCGGCGGACTGCGTTGCCGTCCAGCACGCCTTCTGCGAATAGCTCCGCCAGGCCCGCCTTCCGTGCTTCCAAAGCGGTGCGCTCGGCCCGCAGGGTCACGGTGTCGATTCCCGGCTCCTGCTTCACCAGCCGCTCGACAATGTTCGTCTCGGACAACACGCTCAGGGCCACTGCCTCGACGATCTCGTCGATTGGTGCGCCCGTCCGTCCCAGGTGCGCCTTGCGGCAGCGATAGATGAAACGCCCTGGTCGCGGGCAGTTGGCGTACAGCCGATCACCGCACACCCCGCACACGTAGATGCCGCTGCCAAGGTATTTGCGTTCGAACCGACTCGCCGGCCGTCTCTCCGGATCGGTCAGAACTTGAACCAGCGCCTCGTGAATGTCCACCGTCCACAGCGGCTCCCAGTCCCCACCGGTGAGCTGGCGCTTCCCTTCCGGGTCTGTGTAGGTAAGCAGGCCCGCGTAGACCGGCCGCATCAGGGTGCGCCGGAGGGACAGGTTGCTCCAAGGCATCCCGCCCTTCTTCTTGCCGGTCTTGGCTTGGGGTGTGCGCAGCCCCCGCTGATTCCATGCCACCGCGATGGACCGGAGCGAGACATTGTTGAGAACATCTTCGGCAGCTTGGACCAGAAGCTTGGCCTCATCCGGTACCGGCTCTCCCGGCTCCCCGTTGCCGCCCTGGGTGTAGCCGAATACCCGCGGTCCGTCCGCGCGCCAGGCACCTTTGATCGCCCGGTCCAGGTTGGCAGCGCGCCGCCGTTCCCCCTTGTGCTCGCTCTCTTGCTCCGCCACCGACCCGAGGATGCGCGCGACCATCTTCCCGGTGGCGGTGCTCAAATCCAGCTCGCCGCCGTTGACACTGGTGACGACCACTCCGGCGTCCGTCATCTCCAACAGCCGCTGCAAATCCTTGACTCGCCGGTACAGCCGGTCCGGATGCCAGCACACGATCGCGTCGATCCGACCCTTCTCAATGGCGTCGAGCAGTGCCTCGAATCCCGGTCTCATGCTGCCGCTGTATGCGCTGATGTCGTTGTCGTCGTAGGTGTCGACTACCCTCCATTTCAGTCGCCGCGCTAGCGTCTTGCACTCCTTGAGCTGCCGTTCCACCCCGGCTTTCTTGCCGGTGCTGTCCTGCGATATGCGCACGTAAATGCCTGCGCGCCGCGGCTTCTCGTGGTCTACTGCCATAACCGTTTACCCTACCTCCTAGGGGTGTACCAACGCGCAAGCCTTACCGCCCTGGCCCAAGCCACCAAGCGGCTCCGGTTGGGGACCCTGGTCACCGGCATCCACTACCGCCACCCCGCCGTGCTGGCCAATATGGCCGCAGCACTCGACATCATCTCCAACGGACGCCTCGAGTTGGGCATCGGCGCCGGCTGGAACGAGGAGGAATCGGGTGCGTACGGGATCGAGCTGGGCAGCGTCAGGGACCGCTTCGACCGGTTCGAGGAAGCCTGTCAGGTGCTGATCAGCCTGCTCAGCGAAGAGACGACCACCTTCGACGGAAAGTTCTATCAGCTCAAGGACGCTCGCAACGAGCCCAAGGGTCCGCAGCGCCCACACCCGCCGATCTGCATTGGGGGTAGCGGGGAGAAGCGCACACTGCCGCTGACCGCACGCTATGCGCAGCACTGGAATTTCGCGGGTGGAACGCCCGAGGAGTTCGCCCGCAAGCGGGACGTGCTGGCGGCGCGCTGCGCGGACATCGGGCGCGACCCCAAGGAGATCACGCTTTCGGCCCACCTCGGTCTCGGCGAAGACCGCAACTACGGGCAGCTCATCGAGAATGCGGCCGCCCTGCACGCCGAAGGGCTGGACCTCGGAATCGTTTACCTTGCGCCGCCCCACGAGTCCGCCGTGCTTGAGCCGCTGGCCGAGGCGATCCGGGACTCTGGTCTGTGGCGCCCGGCTCCGCACTGAGGGTGCTGCCCGAGCAGCTAACCCAGTCGCCGGCAAGCGCCAGGCGGAACTGCTCGGTCAGACGGCAAAACGCAGCAGTTCGTCTGCCGTGATCAAGCGCTCGTTCCGGGCGGGGAACTCACGGCTTTTCACTGGATGCCGTAGCAGTGACCAGGCCATACGCGCCATTTTGGTCCGGGGAACTGGGTTCATGTGCACAGTCATCACTCCCGCGATCGTTCTACGCAATCGGGGCTGGTATCACGACCCGTGTGTGACCGAGCCCACAGATTGTTATTAGACACCTGGGGGCTGGCAAACGTCCCACGACGCGCCGGAGTTTTATCAAATGTTTCGTATGTGACTGGTGTGGTTAGACGAGCGGGGCTGCGGTCGGCTTGATCGGCGCCGGCAACGCGCTGGACCCCATCAAGAACCGGTCGACGGCTGCAGCTGCGGAGCGGCCCTCAGCAATCGCCCATACGATCAGTGACTGGCCGCGACCCATGTCGCCAGCTACGAACACGCCGGGCACCGATGTCTCGTAGTCGTCGCTGCGGGCGACGTTGCCACGCTCGGTGAACTTCACGCCCAGCTCGGTGAGCAGACCCGGCTTCTCCGGACCGACAAATCCCATCGCCAGCAACACCAGGTCGGCCTCGAGTTCGAAATCGGAGTCCTCGACCTTGACGAACTTGCCGTCCTTCATGGCCACCTCATGCACCTTGAGTGCCGAGACGTGACCGTCCTCGCCAAGGAACTCCTCAGTGTTCACCGAGAACACCCGCTCGCCGCCCTCTTCGTGCGCCGATGCGACCCGGTACATCAACGGGTAGGTCGGCCACGGGGTCGACGCGGCGCGGGTTTCCGGCGGACGCGGCATGATCTCGAACTGGTGGATGCTGGCCGCCCCCTGACGGTGGGCGGTGCCCAGGCAGTCCGCACCGGTGTCGCCCCCGCCGATGATCACGACCTTCTTGTCCTTGGCGGTGATCGGCGGCTCGCCGTCGGGTCCGAGGACGTCATCGCCCTCCTGCACCCGGTTGCCCCACGGCAGATACTCCATCGCCTGGTGAATGCCGTCCAGGTCGCGCCCCGGGATCGGCAAGTCACGCCAGGCGGTGGCCCCACCGGCGAGCACCACCGCATCAAAGTCGGACAGCAGCTGCTCAGCGGTCAAATCTGCACCGACATTGATACCGGCGCGGAACTGCGTGCCCTCAGCCGTCATCTGCTTCAGCCGCCGGTCCAGAACGCGCTTTTCCATCTTGAACTCGGGAATGCCGTAGCGCAGCAGCCCACCGATGCGGTCCTCGCGCTCGAACACGGTGACCTCGTGCCCGGCCCGCGTAAGTTGTTGCGCCGCAGCCAGTCCAGCCGGGCCAGACCCCACCACGGCGACCGTCTTCCCGGTCTCGCAGTGCGGCACCACCGGCTCCACCCAGCCTTCGTCGAAGGCCTTGTCGATGATCTCCAGCTCGATCTGCTTGATGGTCACCGGATCCTGGTTGATGCCCAGCACGCACGCCGGCTCACACGGCGCCGGACACAGCCGGCCGGTGAAGTCGGGGAAGTTGTTCGTGGCGTGCAGCCGCTCGATCGCGTCGCGGAACCGGCCCCGCCGTACCAGGTCATTCCATTCCGGAATCAGGTTGCCCAGCGGACACCCGTTGTGGCAGAAGGGAATACCGCAGTCCATGCAGCGGGTCGCCTGGTGGCGCAAGGTCTCGATATCGAAATCCTCGTAGACCTCGTTCCAGTCCTTCAACCGCAACGGCACGGGACGCCGCTTGGGCAGCTCCCGGTGCGTGTACTTCAGAAAACCACTCGGGTCAGCCATGAGCCGCCGCCATAATCGCCTTGTCGACATCGATGCCGTCGCGTTCCGCCTCGGCGATCGCTTCGAGCACCTTCTTGTAATCCCGCGGCATCGCCTTCACAAAATGACGCTGCTCGTTCCGCCAGTCAGCCAGGATACGTTGGCCGACAGCGGAATCGGTGGCATCGACATGCGCCTGGATGACGCCGTGCAGGAACTCCGCATCATCCGCGTCGAGGGCTTCGGGGTCGACCATCTCAGTATTGAGGTTGGCCGACAATTCCTCGTCCGGGTCGTAGACATAGGCCACACCGCCGGACATACCGGCGGCGAAGTTGCGTCCGGTGCGGCCGAGGATGACCACCCGGCCGCCGGTCATGTACTCACAGCCGTGGTCACCCACGCCCTCGACCACCGCATGCGCCCCGGAGTTGCGGACGGCGAATCTCTCACCGACCACGCCGCGCAGGTAAACCTCGCCGCTGGTGGCACCGAACAGAATCACGTTGCCCCCGATGATGTTGTTCTCGGCGACGTAGCCTTCCGGCGCATTGTCCGAGGGCCGCACCACAATACGGCCACCGGACAAGCCCTTGCCGACGTAGTCGTTCGCGTCACCGTAAATCCGCAAGGTAATCCCCTTGGGCACAAAGGCCCCGAAGCTGTTGCCCGCGGATCCCTCGAACGTGATGTCGATGGTTCCGTCCGGCAACCCTTGCCCGCCATAGGCTTTCGTCACCTCGTGGCCGAGCATGGTGCCCACCGTGCGGTTGACGTTGCTGATCGTGGTGGAGAAACGGACCGGCTTCTGCGAGTCCAGTGCCTCGCGGCTCATGACGATCAACTGTTGGTCGAGCGCCTTGTCCAGCCCGTGGTCCTGTCGTGAACTGCAGTACAGGTCCTGGTTCATGAACGCCGACTCGGGCTCATGCAGCACCGGGGCCAGGTCCAGTCGATGCGCCTTCCAATGCGCACGCGCCAAAGTGGTGTCCAGTGCGCCGGCCTGGCCGACAGCCTCGTTGATGGTTCGGAAGCCCAACTGCGCCATGTACTCCCGGACCTCTTCGGCGATGAACATGAAGAAGTTCTCGACGAATTCCGGTTGGCCGGTGAAGCGCTCCCGTAGCACCGGGTTCTGAGTGGCCACCCCCACCGGGCAGGTGTCCAGGTGGCAGACACGCATCATGATGCAGCCGGCGACCACCAAAGGCGCGGTGGCGAAACCGAATTCCTCGGCTCCCAGCAGCGTCGCGATCATCACGTCGCGTCCGGTCTTGAGCTGACCGTCGACCTGCACCACGATCCGGTCGCGTAAACCGTTGAGCAACAACGTCTGCTGGGTTTCGGACAGACCCAACTCCCACGGCGCGCCGGCGTGCTTCATCGACGTCATCGGGGTGGCCCCGGTGCCGCCGTCGTGGCCGGAGATCAGCACCACATCGGCGTGCGCCTTGGAAACACCAGCGGCGACGGTCCCTACCCCGTTCTCGGACACCAGCTTCACGTGCACCCGCGCGGATGGGTTGGCGTTTTTCAGGTCGTGAATGAGCTGCGCCAGATCCTCGATCGAGTAGATGTCGTGGTGCGGCGGTGGGGAAATCAGGCCGACGCCGGGTGTCGAGTGCCGGACCGAAGCCACCCACGGGTACACCTTGTGGCCCGGAAGTTGGCCTCCCTCACCGGGTTTGGCGCCCTGGGCCATCTTGATCTGAATGTCGGTGCAGTTGGTCAGGTAGTGGGAGGTGACACCGAACCGTCCCGAAGCCACCTGCTTGATTGCACTGCGCCGCCAGTCCCCGTTGGGATCGGCGTCGAACCGCTTGACGTCTTCGCCACCCTCACCGCTGTTGGAACGGGCCCCCAGTCGGTTCATCGCGATGGCCAGCGTTTCGTGGGCTTCCGCTGAGATGGAGCCGTAACTCATCGCGCCGGTGGAGAACCGCTTCACGATCTCGCTGGCGGGCTCGACCTCCTCGATCGGCACCGAAGGACGCACGTCGGCACGGAACTTGAGCAGGCCGCGCAGCGATGCCATCCGCTCGCTCTGGTTGTCAACCAGCCGGGTGTACTCCTTGAAGATCTTGTACTGCCCGGTGCGGGTCGAGTGTTGCAACTTGAACACGGTCTCGGGGTTGAACAAGTGGTATTCGCCTTCGCGGCGCCACTGGTATTCCCCGCCGACCTCGAGTTCGCGATGCGCACGTGCGTCGGGCCGGTCCAGATAGGCCAGGGCATGCCTCGCCGCAACATCGGTGGCGATGTCATCCAGCGTGATGCCGCCGGTGGGACAGGCAAGCCCGGTGAAGTACTCGTCCAGCACGTCTTCGGAGATACCGACCGCCTGGAACAGCTGCGCGCCCGTGTAGGACGCGAGCGTCGAGATGCCCATCTTGGACATCACTTTCAGCACGCCTTTGCCCGCCGCCTTGACGTAGTTGTTGAGCGCCTTATTGCGCTCGATGCCATCGATGATTCCACGATCGAGCATGTCCTCGATCGACTCGAACACCAGATACGGGTTGATGGCCGCCGCGCCGCAGCCGACCAGCATTGCCATGTGGTGCACCTCGCGGGCATCCCCAGACTCGACCACGAGTCCGACATGCGTACGGGTGCGCTCCCGGACCAGATGGTGGTGCACACCGGCCACCGCCAGCAGCGACGGGATCGGCGCCATCTCTTCGTTGGAGTCCCGATCGGACAGGATGATCAGCCTGGCACCGTCGGCGATGGCCGCCGACGCCTGCGCCCGGACCTCGTCCAGCGCGGTAGCCAACCCGGCACCACCTGCAGCGACCGGGTACAGACAACGAATCACCTTGGAGCGCATGCCATGTGGCCGCCCCTCGACTTCGTCATCGGGGTTGAGGTTGATCAACTTGGCCAACTCGAAGTTCCGCAGAATCGGCTGCGGCAGCGTGATCTGGTGACACGAGTGCTCGTCCGGGCTGAGCAGGTCGCGCTCACCACCCGTGGTGCCCTGCAGGCTGGTCACCACTTCTTCGCGAATGGCATCCAGCGGCGGGTTGGTCACCTGAGCGAACAGCTGGTGGAAATAGTCGAAGAGCATTCTCGGCCGCTTCGACAGCACGGCGATGGGTGTGTCGGTGCCCATTGATCCCAGGGCCTCGGCGCCGGTGCGGACCATCGGAGCCACCAGAAGATTGAGTTCCTCGTAGGTGTAGCCGAAAGCCTGCTGACGCATGACCAGCCGGTGGTGCGGCATCCGCACGTACTTGTTGGCCGGCAACTTTTCCAGCGGTACCAAGTTGTTGTCGAGCCACTCCTGATACGGGTGCTCGGCGGACAGTTCCGCCTTGATCTCCTCGTCGGAGACGATGCGGCCCTGGGTGGTGTCCACCAGGAACATCCGGCCCGGCTGCAGGCGCATCCGCTTGACCACGGTGGACGGATCCAGGTCCAGCACCCCGGCCTCGGAGGCCATGACCACCAGGCCGTCTTCGGTCACCCAGATGCGGGATGGGCGCAAACCGTTGCGGTCCAGCACCGCGCCCACGATGGTGCCGTCGGTAAACGTGATCGACGCCGGGCCGTCCCAGGGTTCCATCAACGACGCGTGGTACTGGTAAAACGCGCGTCGCGCCGGGTCCATCGACTCGTGCCGCTCCCAGGCCTCGGGGATCATCATCAGCACCGCGTGGGCCAGACTGCGTCCGCCCAGGTGCAACAGTTCGACCACCTCGTCGAAGCGCGCCGTGTCCGAAGCTCCTGGGGTGCAGATCGGGAACAGCTTCTCCACGTCGTCTTGCGATCCGAAGACGTCGGTCTTGATCAATGCCTCGCGGGCCCGCATCCAGTTCTCGTTGCCGGTGACGGTGTTGATCTCGCCGTTGTGCGCAACACGCCGGAACGGATGCGCCAGCGGCCAGGACGGGAAGGTGTTCGTGGAGAACCGGGAATGCACAATGCCCAGCGCGCTGGTCAGCCGGTTGTCCTGCAGATCCAGATAGAAGGCCTTGAGCTGCGGGGTGGTCAACATGCCCTTGTAGACGAAGGTCTGACCGGACAGGCTCGGGAAATACACGGTCTCGCGACCCGGACCGTCCTGACCCGGGCCTTTGGTGCCTAGCTCGTGTTCGGCCCGCTTGCGCACGATGTAGGCACGCCGTTCCAGCGCCATGCCGGAGGCGCCGGCCATGAATACCTGCCGGAAGGTGGGCATCGCGTCGCGCGACAACGCGCCAAGCGACGAGTCGTCGGTGGGAACATTGCGCCAGCCGAGCACCTTCAGGCCCTCAGATTCGGCAATCTTCTCAACCGCGGCGCAGGCCGCCGCCGCATCCTTGGACGACTGCGGCAGGAACGCGATGCCAGTGGCGTAGCTCCCCGGCTCGGGCAACTCGAAGTCGACCACCTCGCGCAGGAATTCATCCGGGACCTGAATCAGGATGCCTGCGCCGTCACCACTGCGCGGCTCGGCGCCGGCGGCACCGCGGTGTTCGAGGTTGAGCAACGCGGTGATCGCTTTGTCGACAATGTCGCGGCTTCGCCGGCCGTGCATGTCCACGACCATGGCTACACCGCACGAATCGTGTTCGTACGCGGGGTTATACAGCCCGACGCGCCTGGGCGTCATTCCCACCTAACCCTTCAGCAGACTTTCTGCACGGCCGCTTTGCGGATCGACTTTCTCCGATCGGGGACCGCACCCAGAGGTTGCGGGCTGGACCCCTTCGGTCTCGTCGATAGGCTGTCCGCCAAACGGAGATAATCCGGTCAGGGATACGTCCGTGCAGCGTTGAACGGTGGCCCTGTTACCTGGTTTCGACAAGTCGTAAAACGATATGACAAAAACCGCCTGACATGCCAACTTACCCATACTAACCTTTTGACCGGCGGCTCCGTAAATTCGCTGCTACAGGCTTGTGACATAGGCTTCGGCCAGCCGAGGTGCGCACCAGCTGTGGCGAGGATCGCACCGCGACGGCGCCGGGCCGAGTTGTTGGCTTGAGTTTGCTGTGGGTGTTTGCGCGGGCTTCGCGCGGCAGCTCTCACGCAGTGCCGGGGGTGTCACAGCTGTCACAACTCACGCGATAAGGCGTGGCAGCAATCGCGGGGGAAACGGCGTCGGATTCGCGCTGGTGTTCGCAACGGTAGCGTCGAGGCGGCTTCGGGGAGTTTGCACAATACAGAAAAGAATCCGAACGTCACAGCAGTCGCTCGGAGGCGGGCAACGGGGTGACCGATACTGGACTTCATCGTCCGGCGTTTGCGGAAATGCCGATGGTTGAGTCGCCTTTGCATCCGAGGAGCCCATGAACGAGCCCCAAGAATTCCTGCGCAACCGTGTGCGGCCCGACCAGGGCAGGACACGCCCGCCGGAGGTACGAGGCTCCGGCCCGCGCCCGGCATCTGCCGCTTCGCCACGCGTCGAGGCACCGCCACCTGCGCCGCCACGCGCCGAGGCACCCCAGCCGCCTGCACCGCCGCGTGCCGAACCGCACCCGCCGTGGTTTCTTTAATGTGTACCAGTATCGCTGTGGGACTCGCACATCGATAGTCCAGCCAGGTTAACAA
>NZ_LZLS01000049.1 GCF_001673365.1 Mycobacterium asiaticum | reverse complement strand
GCTACCCGAGGGGCGGGGCCCCCCGCCCCCGCCGTCGGCCGGTGCGGTCGCGCCGCCACCGCCGGGACCGGCGATCCGGGAGATGCCCTCGGATTCCTACACGCCGTGGCTCACCCGCGTGCTGGCGTTCCTCATCGACTACGCCCCGATAATCGTCATCTGGGGCGTCGCTCAGGTGATCGACCTCATGACCCAAGAGCAGGTCTGCGTGCAGAGCGCCAACGAGTACGTGCTGTCCGATGTCTGCTACACCCAGAG
This sequence comes from Mycobacterium asiaticum, assembly GCF_001673365.1. Taxonomy (GTDB): domain Bacteria; phylum Actinomycetota; class Actinomycetes; order Mycobacteriales; family Mycobacteriaceae; genus Mycobacterium; species Mycobacterium asiaticum_A. Next base: position 1,449 of record NZ_LZLS01000049.1, on the reverse strand, counting down.
CTCCATCATCGGCACCATCGTGCAGGGGCTGGCAGCGCTGGCAATTCTGGCCTACGTCGTCTGGAACTACGGCTACCGGCAGGGGACCACCGGATCGAGCATCGGCAAGTCGATCTTGAAGTTCAAGGTAGTCAGCGAAGCAACCGGAGCGCCGTTGGGATTCGGGATGTCGTTGGTGCGGCAGATCGCGCACGTCGCCGACTCGATCATCTGCTTCGTCGGTTACCTGTTCCCGTTGTGGGACAAGAAGCGTCAGACCTTGGCCGACAAGATCATGACGACGGTCTGTCTGCCGGTCTGATTCGCTGTAGTGAGCCGAACCTGGCTGCGATTTTCGGCCCGGTTTCTCGCAGTGTGGTTCGGCTCGCGACAGCCGACCTCAAGCTCACTAGGCTGACGGTCGATGACTGAAGACCAGATCTACTCCGGACTCGCGACCAAGGCGATACACGCCGGCTACCGTCCGGATCCGGCCACCGGAGCCGTCAACGCCCCGATCTACGCCACCAGCACGTTCGCCCAAGACGGCGTCGGCGGTCTGCGCGGCGGCTTCGAATACGCCCGCACCGGCAACCCGACCCGTACTGCCTTGGAGGCGTCGCTTGCGGCGGTCGAGGACGGCGCATTCGGGCGGGCATTCAGTTCTGGCATGGCAGCCAGTGACTGTGTGCTGCGGGCGATTTTGAAGCCCGGGGACCACGTGGTCATTCCGGACGACGCCTACGGCGGCACATTCCGATTGATCGACAAGGTGTTCACCTCGTGGGGCGTGAAGTACACACCGGTCGCGTTGTCGGATTTGGATGCGGTGCGGGCGGCGATCACGTCGCACACGCGGTTGATCTGGGTGGAGACGCCGACGAACCCGTTGCTGTCGATCGCCGACATCGCCGCAATCGCCCAGTTGGGCGCCGATAACTCGGCAAAAGTGTTGGTGGACAACACTTTTGCCTCGCCAGCGCTACAACAGCCGTTGACGTTGGGTGCCGACATCGTGCTGCACTCCACCACTAAGTACATCGGCGGCCACTCCGACGTGGTCGGCGGTGCACTGGTCACCAATGACGAGGGGTTGGACCAGGCGTTCGCCTTCCTGCAGAACGGGGCCGGTGCGGTGCCGGGCCCCTTCGACGCCTACCTGACCATGCGCGGACTCAAGACGCTGGTGCTGCGGATGCAGCGGCACAGCGAGAATGCCGCCGCGATAGCAGAGTTCCTCGCCGAGCATCCGGCGGTGAGCAGCGTGCTGTATCCGGGCCTGCCCAGCCACCCTGGCCACGACGTCGCCGCGCGGCAGATGCGCAGCTTCGGCGGCATGGTGTCGGTGCGCATGCGCGGCGGACGACAGGCCGCCGAGGAACTGTGCGCCAAGACCAGCGTCTTCATCCTGGCCGAGTCGCTGGGTGGCGTCGAATCGCTGATCGAGCACCCGAGCGCCATGACGCACGC
>NZ_LZLS01000048.1 GCF_001673365.1 Mycobacterium asiaticum | reverse complement strand
CGTTCGGCCATGTGCCGGTTATGGCACAGCGCTGCCTCGAGTTGCTGTTTCCGGCGCTGACGAGCAGCACCCCGACGCGCAAGGCCGGATCACGCTGTCGACCGACCACCGACGTTATGCAGGCCTGTCCAAGGAATGCGTGGTGATCGGCGCGGTCGACTACCTCGAGATCTGGGATGCGCAGGCGTGGAACAACTATCAGCAAATTCACGAAGAGAACTTCTCCGCGGCCAGCGATGAAGCACTCGGCGACATCTTCTGAGGTGCATGCCTGTGCACCGTGGTCTCTGCCCGAACCGACCCTGGCGTACTTCCCCAACGCCAGGTGCGTGCTTTCGGACAGGGGCCTCGGTGCACGGGCGGGACTGCACCTAGTCCGCGCGAGTGGCCGGTACTGCCAGAGTCGGGGAGGTGTCGTCTTGCCTGACTCGGATTCCGGCCCAACCGATTTCGGCCATGTGCCGGTTATGGCACAGCGCTGCCTCGAGTTGCTGTTTCCGGCGCTGACCAGTCAGCACCCCGACGGCACCGGCGCGGTCCTCGTCGACGCCACGCTCGGTGCGGGCGGCCACGCGGAACGGTTTCTGACCGAGCTGCCCGGCCTGCGCCTGATCGCGCTCGACCGCGACCCGAGCGCCCTGGCCATTGCCTCGGACCGGTTGGCGCCATTCGCCGACCGGATCACCCTGGTGCACACCCGATATGACGGAATCGCCGCCGCACTTGCCGAATCTGGTTACAGCACACTGGGATCGGTTCAGGGAGTGCTGTTCGATCTGGGTGTCTCGTCGATGCAACTCGATCGCGCCGAGCGGGGCTTCGCCTACGCCAAGGACGCGCCGCTGGACATGCGGATGGATCCGTCAGCACCGCTGACGGCGGCCGAGATCCTCAATACCTACAGCGAGGGCGCACTGGCCGACATTCTGCACCGCTACGGCGAGGAGCGGTTCGCACGTCGCATCGCCGCGCAGATCGTTCGTCGCCGCGCCCGCACCCCGTTCACTTCGACCGCCGAGTTGGTGGCGCTGCTCTACGACGCGATTCCGGCTCCGGCCCGGCGCACCGGTGGACATCCCGCCAAGCGGACGTTCCAGGCGTTGCGCATCGCGGTCAACGACGAGCTGGAGTCGCTTCGCGACGCCATTCCCGCTGCCCTGGATGCGCTGGCCGTGACCGGCCGGATCGTGGTGATGGCATACCAGTCGCTCGAGGATCGGATTGTCAAGCGGGAGTTCACCCAAGCGACCTCGTCGCGCACGCCGCCGGGGCTGCCGGTCGAACTTCCCGGCCACGGGCCACTTTTCACGTCGTTGACGCGCGGTGCAGAGCGGGCGGACACGGCCGAGATGGACCGCAACCCGCGCAGCGCCCCGGTGCGGTTGCGGGCCCTGCAACGAGTCGAGCACGCAAGGGGGAAGGCACAGTCATGAGCACCAGACGCGAGGCGACCAAGAGTCGCGACGGCCAGCGTCGCGGCCGCAGTCGTGGGGCTAACGCCCGCACCGGCGCCCGCACCGGCTCGGCCGACCCGACGTCGCGCCGCGGTCGAGGGCGTGCCGGGAAGCCGGCGGCTTCCGGCCGGGAATCTCGGCTGCCGCGGTCTGGTCCCCAAACCAGTCCGATACCGCGGCCCGTCGATCGGCCGGCCCGACCCAAGAACACCAGCCAGGCCAAGGCGCGGGCCAAGGCGCGAAAGGCTAAAGCGCCGAAGGTGATTCGGCCCAAACTGACCGAGCGGCTGGCCGCCCGACTGGCCGAGATCGATCTGCGGCCACGGACCCTGCTGGGCCGAGTGCCGTTCGTCGTACTGGTCATCGGCGCCCTCGGCGTCGGCCTGGGCCTGACATTGTGGCTATCCACCGACGCCGCGGAGCGGTCGTATCAGCTCAGCCACGCCCGCGAACGCACCCGGATTCTGCAACAGCAGAAGGAGGCGCTCGAGCGCGACGTGCGTGAGGCGTCCTCGGCGCCGGCGCTGGCCGAGGCGGCGCGCAAGCAGGGGATGATCCCGACCCGGGATACCGCTCATCTGGTCCAGGCGCCCGACGGCACCTGGGTGGTGGTGGGTAGTCCCAAGCCGGCTGACGGCGTGCCACCGCCCCCGCTGAACGCCAAGCTGCCCGACGAGACGCCACCGCCGCCGGCGAGCCCGCCGGTGACGCCGCCGGAGGTGGCGGTCCGGGTGCTGCCGACTCCCGGTGCCCCGACTACGCCCGCCCGGCCCGGACCGCAGGTGTTACTGCGCGGACCCGACGGTGCGTCAACGGTGGACCCGCACCTCGTCGCCCCGGTGCCTGGGCAGCTACCGGCGCAAGGGCCGACGGTGCCGGGCCAGGTGCCGACGGTGCCAGGTCAGGTGCCAGGTCAGGTGCCAGGGTCGACGGTGCCGGGTCAGGTCACGACGGTGCCAGGTCAGGTGCCAAATCAGATCCCGACTGCACCGGCTCAGATCCCGACGGCACCGACTCAGATGCCGGATATCCACGGGCCGGTATCGGACTACTTCGCACCGCCACCCGCACCGCCGCCCGCACTGGCACCCGCAGCGGTCCCGGCCGCACCCGCCCCCGGCAACGTCGAACAGTTTGGTCCGGTGACGCCCACCGCGCCGGCCACACCGGGGACGCCCAGATGAGCCGCGGCGACCCACGGCGGGTCTCCCAGAAGCGCGGTTCCGCCAGGGATGTCCGAGCGCCCAAGCGAACTCGCAACGCCGACGCGCGACCCCGTCCGGACGCGGGACGTTCGGCCAAAGAGCGGCGCACCCGTCAGGCGGTGGAAGTTGCCGGCCGCGGCGCCTCGTTCGTATTCCGGCATCGCGCCGGCAACGTCGTCATTTTCGCGCTGATGATGGTGGCCGTCACGCAGCTGTTCTACCTGCAGGTATCCAACGCGTCGCAACTCAACGCGCAGGCAGCCAGCCAACTGAAGGTCACCGACGTCGAACGGGCGATCCGCGGCGCCCTCGTCGACCGCCACAGCGACCGGTTGGCGTTCACCATCGAGGCCCGCGCGTTGACCTTCCAGCCCAAGCGCGTCCGCGCCCAGTTGGAAGAAGCCAAGAAGAAGTCGCCGCACGCGCCGGACCCGGCCGAGCGGCTCAAAGAGATCGCCAAAGAGGTCGCGAGCAAGCTGAACAACAAGCCCGACGCCGCGACGCTGTTGAAGAAGCTGCAGAGCAACGAATCGTTCGTCTACCTGGCCCGCAACGTGGATCCTGCGGTCGCGCATGGGATTTCGGCCAAGTACCCCGAGGTGGGTTCGGAGCGCCAAGACCTGCGTCAGTACCCGGGCGGGTCGCTGGCGGCCAACGTCGTCGGCGGCATCGACTGGGACGGCCACGGCCTGCTGGGGTTGGAGGATTCGCTGGACGCGGTGCTGGCCGGCACCGACGGTTCGGTCACCTACGACCGCGGGTCCGACGGCGTCGTCATCCCCGGCAGTTACCGCAACCGGCATAAGGCCGTGCACGGGTCCACCGTCCAGCTCACCCTCGACAACGACATTCAGTTCTACGTCCAGCAGCAGGTGCAGCAGGCCAAGAACGTCTCCGGTGCACACACCGTCTCCGCCGTGGTGCTCGACGCCAAGACCGGTGAAGTGCTGGCCATGGCCAACGACAACACCTTCGATCCCTCCCAGGACATCGGTCGCCAGGGCGACCGGCAACTCGGCAACCTGCCGGTGTCCTCTCCCTTCGAACCGGGTTCGGTGAACAAGATCATCACCGCGTCCTCGGTCATCGAATACGGGTTGAGCAACCCCGACGAGGTGCTGCAGGTGCCCGGAACCATCTCGATGGGCGGCGTCACCGTGCACGACGCCTGGGAGCACGGCGTGATGCCCTACACCACCACCGGCGTCTTTGGGAAGTCCTCCAACGTCGGCACGCTCATGCTGGCCCAGCGGGTGGGGCCGGAACGTTTCTACGACATGGTCCGCAAGTTCGGGCTGGGTCAGCGCACCGGCGTCGGGTTGCCCGGCGAGAGTGCCGGCCTGGTCCCGCCGATCGACCAGTGGTCGGGCAGCACCTTCTCCAATCTCCCTATCGGTCAAGGTGTTTCGATGACCCTGCTGCAAATGGCGGGCATGTACCAGGCCATCGCCAACGACGGGGTGCGTATCCCGCCGCGGATCCTCAAGGCCACCATCGCTGCCGACGGCACCCGGACCGAGGAGCCTCGGCCCGAGGGCGTGCGGGTGGTCTCGTCCCAGACCGCTCAGACCGTGCGGCAGATGCTGCGCGCTGTCGTTCAGAAGGACCCGATGGGTTACCAGCAGGGCACTGGGCCGGCGGCCGCGGTGCCCGGCTACCAGATGGCCGGTAAGACGGGGACCGCCCAGCAGATCAACCCCGGATGCGGTTGCTACTTCGACGACGTCTACTGGATCACTTTTGCGGGCATGGCCACGGTCGACAATCCCCGCTACGTGATCGGCATCATGATGGACAACCCGCAGCGCAACGCCGACGGCACACCGGGGCATTCGGCCGCGCCGCTGTTCCACAACATCGCGGGCTGGCTGATGCAACGCGAGAACGTGCCGCTGTCGCCCGATCCCGGACCGCCGCTGACGCTGCAGGCGATGTAACCAGCAGGCCACACGCTGGGGTAGTTCGGCCGAAAGCAGCCTCGGGTCCGCAGTGGCTATGCATACTGACTCCTGCTTAATCGTGTCCAAACAGGAGGCGCGTCGATGTCATTTGTCGTTGCTGTTCCAGAAATGCTGGGTTCGGCCGCACAACAGATTTCGGGCATCGGTACGTCGTTGCAAAGCGCTAATGCCGCTGCGGCTGTATCGACCACCGAAATCCTGTCCGCCGGCGCCGACGAGATATCCGCGTCGATCACCGCTCTATTCAGCAGCCACGGCCTGCACTACCAGTCGCTGAGCGCGGCCGCCGCGGAGTTTCATCAGAGTTTTCTGCAGACACTGAATGCGGCCGGAGGAGCGTACGCGGCGGCCGATGCGGCCAGCGCCTCGCCGCTGGGAGCGTTGCAGAGCGGCATCCTGGGCCTGGTGAACGCGCCTACCCAGGCGTTGCTGGGTCGCCCGCTGATCGGCAATGGCACCGACGGGACGGCCGCCAACCCCAACGGCGGCGGGGGCGGACTCCTGTCCGGCAACGGAGGCAACGGCTACAACTACACCAACGGTGTCACCCTGCAGAACGGCGGCAGCGGCGGCGATGCCGGAATGATCGGCAATGGCGGAATGGGAGGCAGCGGGTTCGCCGGTGGCAGGGGCGGCGCCGGCGGCAACGGGGGTTGGCTGGTCGGTAGCGGCGGGGCCGGCGGCGCCGGCGGGGCATTGCTCGGTCTCGGCGGGACTGCCGGTGCGGGCGGAGCCGGCGGCAACGCCCCATACATCGGCTGGGGCGGCAGCGGCGGTGCCGGTGGGCACGCCGGTGCGGGTACTGGCGGGGCTGGCGGCGCCGGTGGTGCCGGCGGCAAACTCGTCGCTTTCGGTGGCACCGGAGGTGCGGGCGGGTACGGCTTGACCGGCGGCGGGGCCGGTGGTGTTGGTGGCGAGGCCGGCGGTGTGCTCGTTGGTCTTGGCGGCGCCGGCGGTGCCGGCGGACAGTCCGTGGCAACAGCCGGCGCTGGTGGTGCCGGGGGCAGCGGTGGAGGTTACTTCTTCGGAGTCGGCGGTACCGGAGGGGCCGGCGGCGCCGGCTTTGGTGCTGCCGCCGTCGGTGGTGCAGGGGGCGACGGCGGAGTCTCTGGCGTGCTGCTGGGATTCGCCCAGGGCGGTGCGGCCGGTATGGGCGGCTCGGGCATGGCCGGGGGTGGCGCAGCAGGCATGGGCGGCGCAGGCGCAACTGTCCTCGGTGTCGGCATCGGAGGTGCCGGTGCAATCGGGGGCGGCGCCGTCAGCGGCGCCGGAGGGGCCGGCGGTACCGGTGGTGCCGGCGCCGCGGTCGCCGGCTTCGGTTTCGGGGGTGTGGGCGGTGCCGGCGGCTTCAGCGACAACTCGGTGGCCGGCGTCGGCGGCGCGGGTGGCCAGGGCGAGCTCGTCGTCGGCCTGGGCGTCGGCGGTCACGGTGGTGCGGGCGGCGGCAGCATCGCCCAAGCCGGCGGTGACGGCGGGAAGGGCGGCGACGCCGGCGGCATATTCGCCATCGGCCTCGGTGGCAACGGCGGCAACGGCGGATTCGGCAGCGGTCCTGCCAACGGCGGAGCGGGCGGCAACGTCGGCGGATTCAACGAGGGATCCTTCGTTCCCACATTCTTCGGAAACGGCGGCGACGGCGGGGATGGCGCGCTCGGCGGGACCGGCGGTGCCGGTGGCACCGGTGGTGTGTTCCTCGGTACGAACGGGAACAACGGATCGTCTTGAAACTAACCGAGCACTAGCCACAGCCCTACCCGTACCGCGCTGGCGCGGCTCTGCGTGTGGTCGCTTGCCTCTGGGTAGGGTGTCAAGGCCGAGCGATCTCGGGAACAACTCTGCAAGATCGGTGTCCGGACGGAGGTGGTGCCCGTGGCGGAGTTGGTGCCCACCGGGTTACGTCCGCGCACCGTCGCCGGCGTACCGCTTGCGGTGTTAGCGGCACAAATCGCAGCTACGCCGCCTGCCACGGACGTGCTGATCACCGGTGTGACGCTGCGTGCCCAGGACGTTGAACCAGGTGACTTGTTCGCGGCGCTGCCCGGCTCCACAACGCACGGTGCCAGGCATGTCGACGCGGCCATCGAACGCGGCGCGGTCGCCGTACTCACCGATTCTGACGGCGTGGCGGCGATGGGCGCCCTGGCTACCGGCGTACCGGTTCTGGTGCATCCGGTCCCGCGCGGCGTGCTGGGCGACTTGGCGGCCAAGGTGTACGGGCGCCCGTCGGATCAGGTTGCCGTCATCGGAATCACCGGCACCTCCGGAAAGACCACCACGACCTATTTGGTCGAGGCCGGGCTGCGGGCGGCAGGCCGCGTCGCCGGGCTGGTCGGGACCATCGGGATTCGGATCGACGGGACCGACATTCCCAGCGCGCTGACCACCCCCGAGGCGCCCGCGCTGCAGGCGATGTTCGCGGCGATGGCCGAACGCGGAGTGGACACCGTGGTCATGGAGGTGTCCAGCCACGCACTGACCCTGGGCCGGGTGGACGGCACCGAGTTCGCGGTCGGCGGTTTCACCAACCTGTCGCGCGACCACTTGGATTTTCACCCGACGATGACCGACTACTTCGAGGCCAAGGCGTTGTTGTTCGATCCGGCTTCGCCGTTGCGGGCTCGCAAGGTGGTGGTGTGCATCGACGACGACGCCGGACGCGCCATGGCCGAGCGGGCCGGCGACGCGATCACCGTCAGCGTCACCGGGCAATCCGCGCACTGGCTGGCCATCGACGTGACACCCAGCGGAGCCGCCGGCCAGCAGTTCACCGCGGTCGACCCGGCCGGGGTGCATCACCACATCGGCATCGACCTGCCCGGGCACTACAACATCGCCAATTGCCTTGTGGCGCTTGCCCTTCTCGATGAAGTAGGGGTTTCTCCGGAGCAGGCGGTGCCGGGACTGCGGCAAACCCAGGTGCCGGGCCGACTGGAACAAGTCGACCGCGGCCAGGACTTCCTGGCCCTGGTGGACTACGCCCACAAACCGGGCGCGTTGCGTGCCGTGCTGGCCACCCTGGTGCGACCGGACCGTCGGCTGGCCGTGGTTTTCGGCGCCGGCGGGGATCGAGACCCGGGCAAGCGCGCGCCGATGGGTGCGGTGGCCGCCGAACTAGCCGACCTGGTCGTCGTCACCGACGACAATCCGCGCAGCGAGGACCCCGCGGCGATCCGGCGCGAGATAGTCAGCGGCGCAACCGAAGTCGATACCCAAGCGCAAGTCGTTGAGATCGGTGATCGGCGCGAGGCGATCCGGCACGCGGTCGCCTGGGCCAGACCCGGCGATGTGGTGCTGGTCGCTGGCAAGGGCCACGAGACCGGGCAGCGCAGCGCCGACGAACTCCGCCCGTTCGACGACCGGGTGGAGCTGGCTGAGGCACTCGAGGCGTTGGGGGCCCGCTCGTGATCGACCTGACCGTCGCCGAGATCGCCGAAATCGTCGGCGGCGCACTGGCCGACATCACGCCGCAGCAGGCCGCGAGTACTCGTGTAACCGGGACCGTCGAGTTCGACTCGCGTGCAATCGGTCCGGGCGGATTGTTTCTGGCGCTGCCCGGCGCACGCGCCGATGGGCACGACCATGCGGCTTCGGCGGTGGCGGGCGGCGCGGTTGCGGTGCTGGCCGCCCGGCCCGTCGGCGTACCCGCGATCGTGGTCAGGCCGCACCAGGCCGAAGACGGCCGCGCCGGGGTGCTCGAGCATGACAGCGACGGATCGGGCGCGGCGGTGTTGGCCGCGTTGGCCACCCTGGCCAAGGCGGTTGCCGCTGAGTTGGTGGCCGGCGGACTGACGATCATCGGGATCACCGGCTCGTCGGGCAAGACGTCCACTAAGGATCTGGTGGCGGCGGTACTCGAACCGCTGGGTGAGGTGGTCGCCCCGCCCGGGTCCTTCAACAACGAGCTCGGTCATCCCTGGACGGTGCTGCGGGCGACCCGCGACACCGACTACCTGATCCTGGAGATGTCGGCACGTCATCCCGGTAACATCGCCGCGCTGGCGCGAATCGCGCCGCCGGCGATCGGCGTCGTACTCAACGTGGGCACCGCGCACCTAGGTGAATTCGGCTCCCGGGAGATCATCGCGCAAACCAAATCCGAACTGCCGCAATCTGTTCCGTCCTCGGGCGTGGTCATCCTCAACGCCGACGATCCGGCCGTCGCTGCCATGGCCGAGGTGACCTCGGCGCGGGTGGTCCGGGTCAGCCGGGGCAGCACCGGCTCGGAACAGGCCGACGTCTACGCCGGCCCGGTGTCGATGGACGAACTGGCCCGTCCGCGATTCACCCTGCACGCCGGCACCGAGGCCGCAGCGGTTCAGCTCGGTGTCTACGGCGACCACCAGGTCGGCAACGCGCTGTGCGCGGCCGCGGTCGCACTGGAGTGCGGAGCGACCCTCGCCCAGGTTGCGGCCGCGCTCGGCGCCGCGGGACCGGTGTCGCGGCACCGGATGCACGTGCGGACCCGCGCCGACGGCGTGACCGTGATCGACGATGCCTACAACGCCAACCCCGACTCGATGCGCGCCGGCCTGCAAGCGCTGGCCTGGATCGCGCACGGCGGGGCGGGCCGCGCCGAATCAGGCAGGCGCAGCTGGGCGGTGCTGGGGGAGATGGCCGAACTCGGTGACGACGCGATATCCGAGCACGATCGCATCGGTCGACTCGCGGTGCGATTAGATGTGTCTCGACTTGTTGTCGTCGGAACCGGGAGGTCGATGAGCGCCATGCACCAGGGTGCGGTGATGGAGGGCTCGTGGGGGTCTGACGGTGATCGGGGAGCCGTGCAGGTGGACGGTCGTGATGCCGCCCTTTCGTTGTTGCGCGCCGAGGTGCGACCCGGTGACGTGATCCTGGTCAAGGCCTCCAACTCGGCGGGCCTGGGCGCGCTGGCCGACGCGCTGGTTGCCGAAAGTGGCGCTGACGCTGGGGGCGCGCGCCCGTGAGACAGATCCTGATCGCCGTCGCCATCGCGGTGACCGTGTCGATCCTGCTGACCCCGGTGCTGATCCGGCTGTTCACCAGGCAGGGATTCGGTCATCAGATCCGCGAAGACGGCCCGCCGAGCCACCACACCAAGCGGGGTACGCCCTCGATGGGCGGGGTGGCAATCCTGGCCGGTATCTGGGCCGGCTACCTGGGCACCCACCTGTTCGGGCTGGCGTTCGACGGTGAAGGCGTCTCCATATCTGGCCTGCTGGTCCTCGGGTTGGCCACCGCACTGGGTGGCGTCGGGTTCCTCGACGACCTGATCAAAATCCGCCGGTCGCGCAACCTGGGGCTGAACAAGACGGCCAAGACCATCGGTCAGATCGCCGCTGCCGTGCTGTTCGGCGTGTTGGTGCTGCAGTTCCCCGACTCCACCGGCCAGACACCTGCCAGTCCGAACCTGTCCTACGTGCGCGAGATCGCCACCATCGCCTTCGTGCCGCTGTTGTTCGTGATCTTCTGCGTGATCGTGGTCAGCGCCTGGTCGAACGCCGTGAACTTCACCGACGGGCTGGACGGCCTGGCCGCGGGCTGCATGGCGATGGTGAGCGCCGCGTACGTGCTGATCACCTTCTGGCAATTCCGCCATTCCTGCGCGGACTGGCTGAAGGCCGGCTGCTACAACGTGCGCGACCCGCTGGACCTGGCGCTCGTGGCGGCCGCGACCGCCGGTGCCTGCATCGGGTTTCTGTGGTGGAACGCCGCGCCGGCCAAGATCTTCATGGGCGACACGGGGTCGCTGGCACTGGGCGGCATCATCGCCGGCATCTCGGTCACCAGCCGCACCGAGATTCTCGCCGTCGTGTTGGGGTCGTTGTTCGTCGCCGAGGTCACCTCGGTGGTGGTGCAGATCGTGGCGTTCCGAACTACCGGGCGGCGGGTCTTCCGGATGGCACCCTTTCATCATCATTTCGAGTTGGTCGGCTGGGCAGAAACCACGGTCATCATCCGGTTCTGGTTGCTCACCGCGATCAGCTGTGGTCTCGGTGTCGCTTTGTTCTACGGAGACTTTCTGGCCCTGAGCCCGACCAGTGATTGATCCGCTGGCGCCGGGTGCGCCCGTTCTGATTGCCGGCGCACGGGTGACGGGGCGCGCGGTGCTCGCGGCGTTGACCGGCTACGGCGCCACGCCGACCTTGTGCGACGACGACCCGGCCATGTTGGCGCCGTATGCGGAAACCGGCGTGCTGACCGTGGACCCCGCGACCGCCATCAACCAGATCGCTGACTATGCGCTGGTGGTGACTAGCCCTGGGTTCCAGCCGACCACACCGGTGCTGGCGGCCGCCGTGGCGGCCGGGGTGCCGATCTGGGGCGATGTCGAGTTGGCCTGGCGCCTGGACGCGGCCGGTCATTACGGGCCGCCGCGGCGCTGGCTGGTGGTGACCGGCACCAACGGCAAGACCACCACCACCTCGATGCTGCACGACATGCTGATCGCCGGCGGACTGCGCAGTCTGCTCTGTGGCAATATCGGCGATCCGATCCTCGACGTGTTGGGCCAGCCCGCCGACGTGCTCGCCGTGGAGCTGTCCAGCTTCCAGTTGTATTGGGCGCCGTCGCTGCTGCCCGAGGCGGGTGCGGTGCTCAATATCGCCGAGGATCATCTGGACTGGCACCACACCATGGCCGACTACACCGCGGCCAAGGCAAGGGTCCTGACCGGCCGCGTCGCGGTCGTCGGGCTGGACGACACCCGCGCCGCCGCGCTGCGCGACACCGCACCCGCACCAGTGCGCGTCGGCTTCCGGCTCGGCGAGCCTGCGCCGGGGGAACTCGGTGTGCGCGACGGACGATTGGTCGACCGCGCATTCGCCGAGGATCTACCGCTGTTGCCGGCCACCTCTATTCCGGTGCCAGGTCCGGTCGGTGTGCTCGACGCCCTGGCTGCGGCCGCGCTGGCCCGCGCGGTCGACGTGCCCGCGGACGCGATTGCCCGAGCCGTCGCCGCGTTCCGACCCGGCCGGCACCGTTCGGAGGTGATCGCCGTCGCGGACGGGGTCACCTACGTCGACGATTCAAAAGCCACCAACCCCCATGCCGCCGAAGCCTCCGTGCTGGCCTATGAGCGGGTGGTGTGGCTGGCCGGCGGCCTGCTCAAGGGCGCGTCCGTGGATGCGGAGGTGGCGCGCATCGCGCCGCGCCTGGTCGCAGCGGTGCTATTCGGTCGAGATCGAGCAGAGGTTGCCGAGGCGTTATCACGACACGCGCCAGATGTCCCCGTCGTACAGGTTGTTACAGGCGAGGATATTGAGATGCATGCGACTGGTGTGGTTTCTGTTGCTGATGTGACACAAGTTGATAACGCCGAGGCTGCCATCGGCACCCGCGTGATGACTGCGGCCGTGGCCGCCGCCCGCGACATGGCCAAACCCGGCGACACCGTGCTGCTGGCACCCGCGGGCGCATCGTTCGACCAGTTCACCGGCTACGGCGCACGTGGCGACGCGTTCGCCGCCGCTGTCCGCGCCGCGGTCCGGTAGGCGGTGTGGGTATCGCACTGACCCGGTTCCTGGGCCGGGAAAACAAGAAGGAAGACACGACCAAGTCGTCCGACGCTGAGGCCACCGACACTGAGACGTCCGACATTGAGCCGACGGACGCACCGGACGGCGACCCAACCGTCGGCGGGGAAACCAGCGCGAAGAGCAGCACCGCCAAATCCGCACTGAGCGGTCCGCGCACCGCGTTCGGTGCCTGGCTGGGTCGGCCCATGACCTCGTTTCACCTGATCATCGCCGTCGCCGCCCTGCTGACCACGCTGGGTCTGATCATGGTTCTGTCGGCTTCGGGCGTGCGCTCCTACGACGACGACGGTTCGGCCTGGATCATCTTCGGCAAGCAGGTGCTGTGGACCTGCGTCGGGTTGGTCGGCTGCTACGTCGCGCTGCGCATGTCTGTGCGATTCATGCGTCGCATCGCGTTCACCGGCTTCGCGTTCACCATCGTGCTGCTGGTGCTGGTGCTGGTCCCGGGCATCGGCAAGGAAGCCAACGGCTCCCGCGGTTGGTTCGTGGTCGCCGGCTTTTCCATGCAGCCCTCCGAGCTGACCAAGATGGCGTTCGCCATCTGGGGCGCGCACCTGCTGGCCGCCCGCCGCATGGAACGCGCGTCGCTGCGCGAGATGCTGGTGCCGCTGGTGCCGGCCGCGATCGTCGCGTTGGCCCTGATCGTCGCCCAACCCGACCTCGGACAGACGGTCTCGCTGGGCATCATCCTGCTGGGCCTGCTGTGGTACGCCGGCCTGCCGCTTCGCGTGTTCCTGACCTCGTTGGCCGCGGTCTTCGTCGCTGGCGGCATTTTGGCTGTGTCCGCCGGGTACCGGTCCGACCGGGTGCGGTCCTGGCTCAACCCCGAAGACGACCCGATGGACTCGGGCTATCAGGCCCGCCAGGCCAAGTACGCGCTCGCGCACGGCGGCATCTTCGGCGACGGCCTGGGGCAGGGCGTGGCCAAGTGGAACTATCTGCCCAACGCGCACAACGACTTCATCTTCGCGATCATCGGCGAGGAACTGGGCATGATCGGCGCGGTTGGGCTGCTGGCACTGTTCGGTCTGTTCGCCTACACGGGCATGCGTATTGCCCGGCGCTCCGCCGACCCGTTTCTGCGACTGCTCACCGCGACCACAACGTTGTGGGTGCTGGGCCAGGCGTTCATCAACATCGGCTACGTGATCGGCCTGCTGCCGGTCACCGGCTTGCAACTGCCGCTGATCTCGGCTGGCGGAACGTCCACGGCCGCGACCCTGACCCAGATCGGCATCATCGCCAGTGCCGCCCGACATGAGCCCGAAGCGGTGGCCGCGCTGCGCGCCGGGCGCGACGATAAAGTGAACCGGCTGCTGCGGTTGCCGCTGCCGGAACCCTACGTGCCGAGCCGGCTCGAGGCGTTCCGCGACCGCAAACGTCCACAGCCGCAAGCGGCTAAACAACCCACTCGTCGCACGCCCCGTCCTCCGCAGCAGACCAAGAAGAAGAGTCTGCCTCGCACGGCGCGGCGATCTGGGGGCAGCGGTCACTTGCGCGAGGGGCATCATGGATCTGGCCAGCGCTACGCCGGCCAGCGCCAGACACGGCGCGTACGAGCATTGGAAGGTCAGCGTTACGGGTGAACGACAAGGTCAGCGAGTCGACCGGCGGGCCAGGGGCGAGTCCCCTGCCCGCCGGTGCCGCGTTCTCGGTCGTGCTGGCCGGCGGGGGGACCGCCGGGCATGTGGAGCCCGCCATGGCCGTCGCCGACGCACTGAGCGCACTGGACCCCCAGATCAGGATTACCGCGCTGGGCACCGCGCGCGGACTCGAGACGCGGTTGGTGCCCGAACGCGGCTATCACCTGGAGCTGATCACCCCGGTACCGCTGCCGCGCAAACCCAGCGGTGACCTGGCCCGGCTGCCACCTCGGGTGTGGCGGGCGGTTCGCGAGACCCGGGCGGTGCTCGACGGCGTCGACGCCGATGTGGTCATCGGGTTCGGCGGCTATGTAGCACTGCCCGCGTATCTGGCCGCCCGTGGCGGTCGCTTTTCGGGACGCAGACGCCGGCGCATACCGGTGGTGATCCACGAGGCGAACGCCCGCGCGGGCCTGGCCAATCGGGTGGGCGCCCGCTCGGCCGACCGCATCCTGTCCGCGGTACCCGATTCGGGTCTGCGCCGCGCCGAAGTGGTGGGCGTGCCGGTGCGGGCGGCCATCACGGCGCTGGACCGGGCCGCGCTGCGCGCCCAAGCGCGCGCCCACTTCGGGTTCACCGAGGATGCCCGGGTGCTGTTGGTGTTCGGCGGTTCGCAGGGGGCGGTCTCGCTCAACCGCGCGGTGTCGGGGGCCGCCGCCGCCCTGGCCGCCGCCGGCGTTTCCGTATTGCACGCGCACGGACCCAAGAACACCCTCGAGCTGCGCACCCCCGACCCCGGCGATCCGCCCTACGTCGCGGTGCCCTACCTCGACCGGATGGACCTGGCCTACTCGGCCGCCGATCTGGTGATCTGCCGGTCCGGGGCGATGACGGTGGCCGAGGTATCCGCCGTCGGTCTGCCGGCCATCTATGTGCCGCTGCCGATCGGCAACGGCGAGCAGCGGCTCAACGCGCTGCCGGTGGTCAACGCCGGCGGCGGCATGCTGGTCGCCGACGCCGCCCTGACCCCGGATCTAGTGGCGCGCGAAGTGTCCGGACTGCTCACCGACGCGCCGCGACTGGCCGCGATGACGACGGCAGCCGCCCAGGTCGGACACCGCGATGCGGCCCGACAGGTGGCTCAGGCCGCGCTGGACATTGCCAGGGCGACGGGAGGACGGCGTTGACCGCCGAGCAGCTGCCGCCCGAGTTGCAGCGGGTGCACATGGTCGGCATCGGCGGGGCCGGCATGTCGGGCATCGCCCGCATCCTGCTGGACCGTGGTGGCCAGGTGTCGGGTTCGGATGCCAAGGAGTCGCGCGGCGTGCACGCCCTGCTGGCGCGCGGCGCGCTGATCCGCATCGGCCACGACGCGTCGTCGCTGGACCAGCTGCCCGGCGGCGTCACCGCGGTCATCACCACCCACGCCGCCATCCCCAAGACCAACCCCGAGCTGGTCGAAGCCCGGCGCCGCGGCATCCCGGTGGTGCTACGGCCGGTGGTGCTCGCGAAGCTGATGGCCGGGCGCACCACCCTGATGGTCACCGGCACCCACGGCAAGACCACGACGACGTCGATGCTGATCGTCGCGCTGCAGCACTGTGGGCGCGACCCGTCGTTTGCGGTGGGTGGCGAACTGGGGGAGGCCGGCACCAACGCCCACCACGGCAGCGGGGACCTGTTCGTGGCCGAAGCCGACGAGAGCGACGGCACGCTGTTGGAGTACACCCCCAACGTCGCGGTGGTCACCAACATCGAGTCCGATCACCTGGATTTCTATGGCAGCACCGACGCCTACGTCGGGGTGTTCGACTCGTTCGTGGAGCGGTTGGCCCCCGGCGGCGCCCTGGTGGTGTGCACCGACGATCCCGGTTCGGCGGCACTGGCGCAGCGCACGGCCGAGCTGGGCATCCGGGTGCTGCGCTACGGGTCCGACAAGTCGGACCTGGCGGCGAGGTTGCTGTCCTGGGAGCAGCAGGGGACCGAGGCTGTCGCCCATATCCAGCTGGCTCCGGAGATCGACCCCGCGGCGCAGCCGCGGGTGATGCGGTTGTCGGTGCCCGGCCGTCACATGGCGCTCAACGCGCTGGGCGCCCTCCTGGCGGCGACCGAGGTCGGCGCGTCAATCGACGAGGTGCTCGACGGCCTGGCCTCGTTCGAGGGCGTGCGCCGCCGCTTCGAGCTGGTCGGCACCGCGAGCTCGGTGCGGGTGTTCGACGACTACGCTCATCATCCCACCGAAGTCAGCGCGACGCTGGCGGCGGTGCGCGCGGTGCTCCTGCACAGTGGCAGCGGCCGACTACTGGTTGTCTTTCAGCCCCATTTATATTCTCGGACAAAGGCTTTCGCGCACGAATTCGGTCAGGCACTAAGTGGCGCCGACGAGGTGTTCGTGCTCGACGTCTACGGCGCGCGCGAACAGCCGCTGGCCGGCATCAGCGGTGCCAGCGTCGCCGAACACGTGAGTGCGCCGGTGCACTACCTACCGGACTTCTCAGTGGTGGCCAGCGAGGTTGCGGCCGTGGCCGGCCCGGGCGACATTGTCGTCACGATGGGTGCGGGCGATGTGACATTGCTGGGACCCGAAATCGTGAATGCGCTGCGACAGCGGGCTAACCGCGGGGCACTCGGGCGGCCGGGGGAGTCGCAGTGAGCGAGTCCGAGTCCGACGAAGCGACTGAGCCGGCCCCCGACGAAGCTGCCGCCGATCCGGGCGAGGCCGCCACCGAACCGATCACGACCGAAACCCGCGACCCGGACCCCGCAGTTGAAGAGGACGTCGAGGGGCCGCGTCGCCGGGCCCGCCGGGAACGCGCCGAGCGGCGCGCTGCTCAGGCCCGTGCCACCGCGATCGAACAGGCCCGTCGTGAGGCCAAGCGGCGCGCCAAGGGGCATATCGTCAGCGAGCCCAAACCCGTTGCGCGCGGCGTGGTTCGGGGTCTGCGGATGTTGCTCGCCACGGTGCTGCTGGTGGTGGTTGGAATCGGGCTCGGGCTGATTCTGTATTTCACCCCCGCAATGTCGGCGCGCAACATCGTGGTCACCGGGACCGGGGTGGTAACTCGCGAGGAAGTCCTCGACGCCGCGCAGGTGCGGATCGGAACGCCGTTGTTGCAGATCAACACCAACCAGGTCGCCGACCGGGTGGCCGCGATTCGGCGGGTCGCCAGCGCCCGGGTGCAGCGCCAGTACCCCTCGGCGCTGCGGATCACCATCGTCGAACGGGTTCCGGTGGTGGTGAAGGACTTCGCGGACGGCCCGCACCTGTTCGACCGGGACGGCGTCGATTTCGCGACCGACCCGCCACCGCCCGCGCTGCCCTATATCGAAGTAGAGAATCCGGGGCCGACCGATCCGGCCACGCTGGCCGCGCTGAAGGTATTGAGCACGCTGCGGCCCGAGGTTGCCAGCCAGGTGGGACGGATCGCGGCGCCATCGGTGTCATCGATCACGCTCACCCTGGCCGACGGCCGCGTGGTGATCTGGGGGACCACGGACCGCGCCGAGGAGAAGGCCGAGAAGCTGGCCGCGCTGTTAACCCAGCCCGGGCGCACCTACGACGTGTCCAGCCCGGATCTCCCGACCGTCAAGTAGGCCGTACGTCTTCCGCCGAACGTGAAGCTGGCTTCACGCTCGGCGTCGAATGTGAAGCCAGCTTGACGCTCGGCGCAAACGAAAAATCCGTGTGGCGCGTCGGCGCGCCTGCGCGGTTAGTGCCCGTCGTACCCATACGGTTCTGGTTACGCGGAACTACTTGACATAACTCTAACTCTATGGTTGAGGTTGAGGGTTTTGCAAGCAGACACACCGCAGAGACTAGGGAACTGAGCCCATCAGGGAGGAAGACGAATGATGACCCCCCCACATAACTATCTGGCTGTCATCAAGGTCGTGGGCATCGGTGGTGGCGGCGTCAACGCCGTCAACCGGATGATCGAACAAGGCCTCAAAGGCGTGGAGTTCATCGCGATCAACACCGACGCGCAGGCGTTGTTGATGAGCGATGCCGACGTCAAGCTCGACGTCGGCCGCGACTCGACCCGTGGCTTGGGCGCCGGCGCCGACCCCGAGGTGGGCAAGAAGGCCGCCGAGGACGCCAAGGAAGAGATAGAGGAACTGCTTCGCGGCGCTGACATGGTGTTCGTCACTGCCGGCGAAGGCGGCGGCACCGGCACCGGTGGCGCACCCGTGGTCGCCAGCATCGCTCGCAAGCTGGGCGCGCTGACCGTCGGCGTCGTCACTCGACCGTTCTCTTTCGAGGGCAAGCGGCGCAGCAACCAGGCCGAAAACGGCATCACCGCGCTGCGGGAAAGCTGCGACACGCTGATCGTCATCCCGAACGACCGGCTGCTGCAGATGGGCGACGCCGCCGTGTCGCTGATGGACGCGTTCCGCAGCGCCGACGAGGTGCTGCTCAACGGTGTGCAGGGCATCACCGACCTGATCACCACGCCGGGTCTGATCAACGTCGACTTCGCCGACGTCAAGGGCATCATGTCCGGGGCGGGCACCGCCCTGATGGGCATTGGCTCCGCGCGCGGCGAGGGCCGCTCGCTCAAGGCCGCCGAGATCGCGATCAACTCGCCGCTGCTGGAAGCCTCGATGGAGGGGGCGCAGGGCGTGCTGATGTCGATCGCCGGCGGCAGCGACCTGGGCCTGTTCGAGATCAACGAGGCCGCCTCGCTGGTGCAAGACGCCGCCCATCAGGACGCCAACATCATCTTCGGCACCGTGATCGACGACTCGCTCGGCGACGAGGTGCGCGTCACGGTCATCGCGGCCGGTTTTGACGCCGGGCCCGGGCGCAAGCCGGTCACCGGCAACGAGAGCGGTGGAGCGCACCGCATCGAAACGGCTAAGGCCGGCAAGCTCACTTCGACACTGTTCGAACCGGTCGACGCGGTCAGCGTGCCGGTTCACACCAACGGTGCGACGCTGAGCATCGGCGGTGACGACGATGACGTCGACGTGCCGCCGTTCATGCGCCGCTGAGGTCTCGTTTTGCTTGCCGCCGCGCGACAAACCGGCCACGAAACATAGTGGCTCGACGTCGATGGGCCTTGGTGGGCAACAACTTCCAGATACTAGGAATGTGAGCGTTCGTATCCGCCGGGTGACCACCACCCGGGCGGGCGGTGTGTCGAAGCCACCGTTCGACACTTTCAATCTGGGTGATCACGTCGGCGACGACGCGGCCGCCGTGGCGGCGAACCGGGCGCGGCTCAGTAGGGCCATCGGGTTGTCCGCCGACCGGGTGGTGTGGATGAACCAGGTGCACGGCGACCGTATCGAAGTGGTCGACGGCCCCCGGGATACGGCGCTGGACGACACTGACGGAGTCGTGACGCGCACGCCACGATTGGCGCTGGCGGTGGTGACGGCCGATTGTGTGCCGGTGCTGCTGGCCGACGCGCGGGCCGGCGTCGTGGGTGCGGTACACGCTGGCCGTGTCGGCGCCCGGCGGGGCGTGGTCGTCCGTGCCGTCGAGGCGATGGTGGCGCTGGGAGCGCAGACCGCCGACATCTCGGTGCTGTTGGGGCCGGCGATCAGCGGCCCCAATTACGAAGTGCCCGAGGCGATGGCCGCCGAGGTGGAGGCGGCGTTGCCGGGCAGTCGCACCAAGACCGCGGCCGGAACTCCCGGACTCGACCTTCGCGCCGGAATCGCCGCTCACCTAAGAGGTTTGGGCGTGACGTCCATCGATGTCGACCCGCGTTGCACTTTGGCCGACCCGACGCTGTTCAGCCATCGGCGCGGTGCGCCGACCGGCCGGCTGGCGTCCTTGGTGTGGATGGAATGACCGCAGTGACGGCCGAAGATTCAGCGCAAACGGAGCGCCAATCGGAATTGACGCGGGCGTTGGCCGCGGTGCGATCACGGCTCGCGGGAGCCGCGTTGGCGGCCGGCCGCGATGTCGGGAAGATCGAACTCCTTCCGATCACCAAGTTTTTTCCGGCGACCGACGTGGCGATTTTGTCCCGCTTGGGATGTCGCGCCGTCGGCGAATCACGAGAGCAGGAAGCCTCGGCGAAAATGGCCGAGCTTGCCCGCTTGTTGGCAGCGACCCGCCAGCGCACCTCTCGGGAAATGCAGTGGCACATGGTGGGTCAGATCCAGCGCAAGAAAGCCAGGGCCGTCGCCCGCTGGGCCCATACCGTGCACTCGGTCGACAGCGCCGCTCTGGTGACCGCGCTGGACCGGGCGGTAGCGGGTGCCTTAAGCGAGCAACGGCGAAGCAACCCGCTGCGGGTCTATGTTCAGGTCAGCCTCGACGGTGACGCGTCGCGCGGCGGTGTCGACATCAGCACGCCCGGTGCGGTGGACGAAATCTGCGGACAGGTCGAGGGTTCGCGCAGCCTGGAACTGATCGGTCTGATGGGTGTTCCGCCACTGGACTGGGAGCCTGAACAGGCCTTTGACCGGCTGCAATCCGAGCACAGCCGGGTGCGTAGGGCGTTCCCCAACGCGGTCGGTCTGTCCGCCGGGATGTCCAACGACTTGGAAATCGCCGTAAAACATGGTTCGACGTGTGTGCGTGTCGGTACCGCGCTATTGGGTCATCGCCGGTTACGGTCACCGTGAATAGTCACTCGAGTCACACCTTCATCACAAACAACATATATCCCAGGCTAGAAGGGGTCGCACGATGAGCACTCTGCACAAGGTCAAGGCCTACTTCGGTATGGCTCCGATGGAGGATTACGACGACGAGTATTACGACGACCGGGCGCCGTCCCGCGGTTATTCGCGGCCCCGATTCGACGACGAGTACGGCCGTTATGAAGGGCGCGAACGCGACCGCGAATACGACGACCCTCGCCGCGACCCACGCGGCGACATGCGGGGCGAGCCGACCGACTACCCGCCGCCTAGTAGCTACCGCGGCGGCTACCCCGACGAGGGACGCTTCGCACCCCGCGAGTTCGACCGCCCGGACATGAGCCGTCCGCGGCTGGGGTCGTGGCTACGCAACTCCACCCGCGGTGCGTTGGCGATGGACCCGCGCCGCATGGCGATGATGTTCGAGGAAGGCCACCCGCTGTCGAAGATCACCACGCTGCGGCCCAAGGACTACAGCGAGGCGCGCACCATCGGTGAGCGGTTCCGCGACGGCACGCCGGTCATCATGGACCTGGTGTCGATGGACAACGCCGATGCCAAGCGATTGGTCGACTTCGCCGCTGGCCTTGCGTTCGCGCTGCGGGGCTCCTTCGACAAGGTCGCGACGAAGGTCTTCCTGCTGTCGCCGGCGGACGTCGACGTGTCCCCGGAGGAGCGTCGCCGGATCGCCGAAACCGGTTTCTACGCTTACCAATAGGCTTACTCAAAGGCGAGCCACCGCTGATTAGCCCGGTCGGAGCACAGTTGTCCGGCCGGGCTGATTGCGTGCCGAGCCTGCCACGCGCGGGCGGGTCGGTAGGCTTGCGGTCGCCGCTCATAGGGCGGCAGACGTTCTCATCATTCTCGTCGATAAGGTCGGTCTCTCGTTGGTGCTGTTCTTTCAGATCCTGGGGTTTGCACTCTTCACGTTCTGGCTGCTGCTCATTGCGCGGGTCGTCATCGAGTGGATCCGCTCGTTCAGCCGGGACTGGCGTCCCACCGGCATCACCGTGGTGATCCTGGAAATCATCATGTCGGTCACCGACCCGCCGGTGAAACTGCTGCGCCGGCTCATCCCGCAGATCACTATCGGCGCCGTCCGCTTAGACCTGTCCATCCTGGTGCTGTTGCTGGTGGCGTTCATCGGCATGCAACTGGCGTTCGGAGCGGCCGCGTAACGCCTTACTGTCACTGCTTGGATGTAGCAAAGAGACGGTTCGGCCACGATTAGGCGACAAGTTTGATTCGCCTGATAATTGGAATCTAAGGGATGTGATTTATTTGGCTGCAGAGCTCAAAAGAGAATGCAATCTGTCCTTATTTATTGCTCCAATCGGCAACCGCCGAGTCTGGTGTGACAGGATGGACGGCAGTTGCCAGACGGCTACCGCTCCGTTCTACACTTTCCAGATTGTTTGACCGTCCAGGAACTCGAGGGGACAAAAAGAATGCCGCTTACACCTGCCGACGTCCACAATGTGGCGTTCAGTAAGCCGCCTATCGGCAAACGCGGGTACAACGAGGACGAGGTAGACGCCTTCCTTGACCTGGTGGAGAACGAACTGACCCGGCTCATTGAGGAGAACTCCGATCTGCGTCAGCGGATCGCCGAGCTGGACCAGGAGCTGGCCGCCGGGGGAGGCGGCACCGCTGCAGCTCCGACCGTCGCTCAGCCGATCCCCGCTTACGAGCCCGAGCCGGAGCCGGCCAAGCCCGCCCCGGTCGCAGCCCCCGCGCCGTCGTCGTCGAGCAGCAACGAGGAGCAGGCGCTCAAGGCCGCCCGCGTGCTCAGCCTGGCCCAGGACACCGCAGACCGCCTGACCAGCACCGCCAAGGCCGAGTCGGACAAAATGCTGTCCGATGCTCGCGCCAATGCGGACCAGATCCTCAGCGAGGCCCGGCACACCGCCGAGACCACGGTCGCCGAGGCCCGCCAGCGGGCCGACGCGATGCTCGCCGACGCCACGTCGCGTTCCGAGACCCAGCTGCGCCAGGCCCAGGAAAAGGCCGACGCGCTGCAAGCCGACGCCGAACGCAAGCATTCCGAAATCATGGGAACCATCAACCAGCAGCGCACGGTGCTCGAAGGCCGCCTCGAACAGCTGCGGACGTTCGAGCGTGAATACCGCACCCGCCTCAAGACCTACCTGGAATCCCAGCTCGAGGAACTCGGGCAGCGTGGATCGGCGGCGCCGGTTGACTCCAGCGCGGACTCGGGCGGGTTTGACCAATTCAATCGGGGCAACAACTAGCCTCGGGCAGGTAGCTCGGCCCGAACGCGCTCCGGCACCTCGCCGGCGGGAGGATGACCAATGCTGATCATTGCGCTCGTATTAGCCCTCATCGGGCTGGTCGCGCTGGTGTTCGCCGTCGTTACCAGCAATGAACTGGTCGCGTGGGTGTGTATCGGCGCCAGTGTGCTGGGCGTGATCCTGTTGATCATCGACGCCGTTCGGGAACGCCAGCAGCGTGATGCGGGCGGCCACGAGGATGATGCCGACGGCGAAGAGCGCGACGAGGATGAACCGGCCGACGAGGCCGCCGTCGACTACCCGGAAGAGGCGGACGCCGAATCCGAGGAAACCGCGGCGGCCGGCGACGAGAGCAACAAGTAGTTCAGCGCGCCGGGGTGTCGTTGAACGGCCCCTTGGCCGGTCTGGCCAGCAGGTCGCGGACCTCGTCGTCACTTACCTGATGAAAATCGCCGTAGACCTGTCCGACGGCGTCGAAATCGGGCGGTACCGTCGCGCACACCACGTCATCGGCTTCCGCGCCCAGCTGCCGGCACGCTGAAAGCGGGCCGACCGGCACCGCCACGACCAGCGACCGAGGGCCCGCCGCCCGCACCGCCCGGACCGCGGCCAACATGCTCGCTCCGGTGGCGATGCCGTCGTCGACCAAAATCACGGTTCTGCCGCGCGGATCCGCCTCGGCCCGGCCACCCCGATACGCGTGCTCACGACGGGTGAGTTCGGCCGTCTCGCTCTCGATAACCGCTCGCACCTGCTCGTCGCTGATCCTGAGGTTGGCCACTACGTCGTCGTTCATCACCACACGCCCGCCGCTGGCCAGCGCTCCCATCGCCAGTTCCGGCCAGTGCGGCACACCGAGCTTGCGGACCAGGAAAACGTCCAGGTCGGCACCCAGAGCTGCGGCAACCTCCCACCCCACGGGGACGCCGCCCCGAGCAAGCCCGAGGACCAAAAGATCGGATTTGCCGCGGTAGGACGACAGGGCTTCGGCCAGCACACGGCCCGCGTCGTGGCGGTCGCGGAACTTTCGCGTCGACGTCCGCCGGAGAAAGCCTCTTGGTGGGGTCATCTCACACTTCCGGCTGCGGGCCATATCCAGCCTAGCCGTGGTCAGGTTGCGCTCGGGTGTGTGTCGCTATGAGCCGGGCAAACACACGTATGTCTCTGGCCAGTGATAGATGTGACGCACGGGATTTGGCGCTCGAGCCGCACGGTGTCCGAGGGTGGACTTTCTATCCCCACAGAGCTACCAGGTATTAGCCCGGATGCGGCGTGAGGACCGGTTGGCTTTTCTGAATCAGCCAGTGCGCGCAGCCAGTGGCTGGATGCGCTCGAGTTCGGCGCTCTTGTCGATGCGGACCATGTCGGCGTCGTAGCGCGCCTGTAGGTTGATCCAGAACATGTCACTGAGGCCTAGTGCCCGCGACAGCCGCAACCCAGTGTCAGCCGTGATGCCCCGCCGGCCGCCGATAATCTCGCTCAGGCGAGTCTGGGGTACGCCGATTTCCTTCGCGAGACGGTAGGCGGTGATTTCCATGGGTGCCAGGAACTCTTCGGCGAGGATCTCGCCGGGGTGGGTGGGGGCGAAATCGGCCTTGAAATCGGCCACTGCTTGCTCCTTTCTCAGTCGTGGTAGTCAGCGAGTTCAACGTTGTCCGCGCCGCCGTCGCGCCACTTGAAGCAGATTCGGTACTGGTCGTTGACGCGGATGCTGTATTGCCCTTGGCGACCGCCCTTGGCCGTCAGCTTTTCCAAGCGGTTCCCCGGAGGAACCCGTAGATCGTTGATGTTTTCTGCGGCGTCGAGGATCTGCATCTTCCGGCGAGCCGCTTTCGCCAGATCCTTGCTGATCCCCTTCGGACAGCGCAGCTCCCAGATCTTCTGGGTGTCGCTGTCGCTGAACGAGCGGATCACAAGTCTCCATACTAACGTTGGCCGTTACTAACGACAAGCGTTAGCAATCGGGCGGCCACCCGGGGGAATGTCTACTGCCACGGGCACTCGACTTGTCGGAGGTGCGGCGTAGCTTTCGCGGCATGGCGCTCGACCAGGTCAAGGAGCAGTTGGAAAACGCGGAATCTCATCACACACGGTGTCCGAGGGGGGACTTGAACCCCCACGCCCATTAGTAGGGCACTAGCACCTCAAGCTAGCGCGTCTGCCATTCCGCCACTCGGACCCAACCAACTGAGTTGGCAGCTAAGGCTATCGGATCGGCGCGCGCGCGCCCAACTGGGCTGGCCCCGGGGAGCGAGGCACGCTGAGTGCGCTCAACAGTGGTAGGAAAGGTGACTGTGACCCGTGAGATCGACCCGGCCGACGAAGTGGCCGAGGTTGTCAGCCGATTGATCCGGTTCGACACCAGCAATACCGGTGAACTGGAAACCACCAAGGGCGAGGCGGAGTGCGCCCAATGGATCGCCGAGCAACTGTCCGAGGTCGGCTATGAAACCGAATACGTCGAGTCCGGAGCGCCTGGGCGGGGCAACGTTTTCGCCCGTTTGGCCGGGGCGGACCGCTCGCGCGGTGCCCTGATGATCCACGGTCATCTCGATGTGGTGCCCGCCGAGCCGGCGGATTGGAGCGTGCATCCGTTCTCCGGCGCGATCGAGGACGGCTATGTCTGGGGCCGCGGTGCGGTCGACATGAAAGACATGGTGGGTATGACGCTCGTGCTGGCCAGGCATTTCCGGCGCGCGGGGATCGTGCCGCCCCGTGACCTGGTCTTCGCGTTCCTTGCCGACGAGGAACACGGCGGCACTTACGGAGGTCAGTGGCTGGTCGACAACCGGCCCGAACTGTTCGACGGTGTCACTGAAGCCATCGGCGAGGTGGGTGGCTTCTCGCTGACCGTGCCGCGCCGCGACGGCGGCGAGCGTCGCCTCTACCTGATCGAGACCGCCGAGAAGGGTATCCAGTGGATGCGCTTGACCGCGCGGGGCCGCGCCGGCCACGGCTCGATGGTGCACGACAACAACGCGGTCACCGCCGTCGCCGAAGCGGTGGCACGCCTGGGCCGGCATCAGTTTCCGCTGGTGTGCACCGACACCGTCGCCGAATTCCTGGCCGCCGTCAGCGAAGAAACGGGCCTGCCCTTCGACGTCAACTCACCGGATCTCGACGGGATGATCGACAAGCTTGGCCCGATGGCGCGGATGCTGAAGGCGGTGCTGCATGACACCGCCAACCCCACGATGCTCAAAGCGGGCTACAAGGCCAACGTGGTACCGGCGACGGCCGAGGCGGTGGTGGACTGCCGGGTGCTGCCCGGCCGGCTGGCGGCATTCGAAGCCGAGGTGGACGCGCTGCTCGGGCCCGACGTGACCCGCGAATGGATCAGGAGCCTGAGCTCCTATGAGACCTCTTTCGACGGCGATCTGGTGGACGCGATGAACGCCGCGGTGCTCGCACATGACCCCGAAGCGCGCACGGTACCGTACATGCTGTCCGGTGGAACCGACGCAAAGGCCTTCATGCGCTTGGGAATTCGTTGCTTCGGCTTCAGCCCGCTGCGGCTGCCGCCGGACCTGGACTTCACCTCGTTGTTCCACGGGGTCGATGAGCGGGTACCCATCGACGCGCTGCGCTTCGGTACCAAAGTGCTCGAACACCTTCTCACCCATTGCTGACTACCGGAAAGGACTCACCCATGGCCGTGCCCAACCCTTACGACGCGCTGCCCGAGCTGCCGTCGTTCGACCTGACCTCGGCATCGATCACCGACGGAGAGCCGCTGGCCAACCCGCAGGTCAGCGGAATCATGGGCGCGGGTGGTGAGGACGTCAGCCCGCAGCTGAGTTGGTCGGGATTCCCCGAGGAGACCCGCAGCTTCGCGGTCACCGTCTACGACCCCGACGCCCCGACCGCGTCCGGGTTCTGGCACTGGGCAGTGGCCAACCTGCCCGCAGATGTCACCGAACTGCCCGCCGGTGTCGGCGACGGCAGCAACCTGCCGGGTGACGCGCTCACCCTGGTCAACGACGCCGGGCAGCGTCGCTACATCGGTGCCGCGCCGCCTCCCGGCCACGGCCCGCACCGGTACTACGTGGCCGTGCACGCGCTGGATGTCGACAAACTGGATCTCAGCGAGGACGCCAGCCCGGCATACCTGGGATTCAACCTGTTTCAGCACGCGATCGCTCGGGCTGTCATTCACGGCACCTACGAACAGACTTAAGCACTGCGACGGTGCGCGGATTGGTGCTGGTGCTTCCAGGCGGCATGATCCGCAGTGATCAACCGTCGCGCTGGTGGCAGCTGGCCAACCTTCGCATGGTGTTCCTGGCCGCGGCGTTGCGGCGGCGGCTAGGTTCGGACGTCGTCGTGCGACGGGTGCAGTACCGACTGCGCGGCTGGAACAGTCCCAGCCTGGATCCGGTGCACGACGCACGAGCCGTCCTGGGCCAGATGCGCCGACGCTATGAGCCGAAAAAGGTTGCGCTGGTAGGCCATTCGATGGGCGGCCGAGTGGCGGCGCATCTGTCCGCGCTCGATGAGGTAGGTGCGGTGGTGGCCCTGGCGCCCTGGTGGTACGGCGGCAAAGGTGATCTGATCCCGGCGGGGACACGACTGCTGGTCTTGCACGGCACCGCCGACGTCCGCACCGATCCGAGGCTGTCGCGCGCCCAGACGTTGCGTGCCCAGGAGCGCGGGCTGGATGCGCAATGGGTGGGTATCGAGGGTGTTGGCCACAACATGATGCGCCGCTGGCGGGAATGGCATCGTCGAACCTCTGATTTCGTGGCCGACTACCTCACTGATTCCAGCCCGGACTAGTCGGGCGGTCGGCCCCGGTTGGGCGCCGCCGAACCCACCGCGTCACTGAGCGAGGCGAACCCCCCGTCGTGCAACCGGCGAGCGATACCGCCGTGAATGTTCTTGGCCCACAAGCCTCCGCCGTAGATGAAGCCCGTGTAGCCCTGCAGCAGCGAGGCACCCGCGGTAATGCGCTCCCAGGCGTCGTCGGCGGTCTCGATACCGCCGACGCTGATCAGTGTCAGCCGGTCCCCAACGCGGTCATAAAGCCGGCGCAGCACTTCGATCGCGCGCTGGGCAACCGGCGGCCCGGAGATGCCGCCGGCACCTAACTCCTGCACCCCGGGTGTGCGCAGTCCCTCGCGCGACACGGTCGTGTTGGTCGCCACGATGCCGGCCAACCCCAACTCCACGGCCAAATCCGCGACGTCGTCGACATCCGAGTCGGAAAGGTCCGGCGCGATCTTGACCAGCACCGGCGTCGTGGCCGCCTCGGCCAACACCGCCAACAGGATCGGGCGCAACGAGTCGACCGCCTGCAGATCGCGCAGCCCCGGAGTGTTCGGCGAGCTGACGTTGACCACCAGATACGACGCCAGCGGAGCCAGCAGTCGCGCGCTGGCCCGGTAGTCCTCGACGGCCCGCTCGGGCGGCGTCGACTTGGTCTTACCGATATTCACCCCGAGCGGAACGTCCGGGACATGCTGGGCCAGCCGCGCCGCCAGCGCTCCGGCACCGTGATTGTTGAAGCCCATCCGGTTCAGTAGCGCATGATCATCCGGTAGCCGGAAGAGCCGCGGCGACGGGTTGCCGGGCTGGGCGTGGGCGGTCACGGTTCCAATTTCGGCGTAGCCGAAACCCATTGCACCCCAAGTGGATAGCCCGGTGCCATCCTTGTCGAAACCAGCCGCCAGACCGAGCGGGCCGGGAAAGCGGACCCCGAACACGGTGCTGGCCACCACAGGGTCGACGGGCCCGAGCCGTCGTCTCAGGCCGCGCCGCGCGGGGGCGATGGCGCTGACACCGCGCAACCCCGCGAAAACCAGAGTGTGCACGCGTTCGGCCGGTACCCGGAACAGCATGCTACGCAGCAGTCCGTACAGTCCAGGCTGCGGGTCCGTCACTGTTCCGGCTGATCTAGGGAACGAGACTTCTTGCGGCGCAACAACACTCGTCGACTGCCATCGGTGTAGAGCCGAACCCGGGTCAGCTCCCAGCCGCGGTATTCAGCCTCGATGGACAGCCGGGTGGACGCGCTGAGTCTGGTGACGTCCGGCGGTAGCCGCAACGGTGCCCACTCGTACTCATCGGACATGTCTGCTTCCCAGCCCGCGGGCAACCGGCTCCACCGCGGTGCTCGCCCGCTGCTCACGGCCTGCCCGCCGCATGCTCGATACTCTGGACTCCCGCACCCGAACCCGATACCACGTAGAGGGTGCCCGACGCCTCGTCGAAGGCCAGCGAGTCAGGTTGCTGCACGGTTGGGTAACGCACCTTTTCCACGGGTATTCCGGTGGACAGATCGTAACCAATGACCGTGTTGGTCGCCGTCTGGGACACCCAGGTCAAATCCCGGGACCCGGCCAGCCCGTACGGCGATTGGCGCACCGGGAAAGCCTGACGCAGTATCAGCGGGTCAACGCCGTAGACCAGCAGTTGGCCGCCGCGCGTGTCGGAGGCCAGCACCCGGCCCTGCGGATCGGCGGCCAGCGTGGTCGCGCCTTCGCCCGCGCGCAGGGCCTGCTCGGCGTGCCCGTCGGCGCCGATAGTAGTCACCGAGGTCTGACCGCGATCCAGCACGACCGCGGTATTCCCTTGTGTCACAAGGGCATCGACGCGCGCGAAGATCTTGCTGTGACTGGTCACGGAGCCGTCGCCGCCCAGTAGGTACACCGAGCCGTCGGCGCTGCCCAACACGAGCCTGCCGTCGGCGCGGCGCGCAATGGCGGTGAACTGCTGGGTGTCGGCGACGGTCGTCGCCGCGATCTGGCCGGTGGAGAGATTGACCGTGACGTAGCCGCCGCGGCCCGCCAGGTAGGCCGTGCCCTGTCCGTCCCCGGTCAGTGCAGTCGCGGATCCAGGCAGCGTGATTACCTTCGGCGCGCCCTGACCACCGACCAACGCAATGCTGGCCGGCGCCGCGGCGTCGGCGCCGGGGCACAAAACCACCAGCTGACGGGAACCGGGGTCGAACAGCGCGGTCTGGGGGCGACCGCCAAGGGGTTGCACGGTGCCCGCAGGGTTCTGCGACGGCGGGGAGACGGCGGCCCGCGCCGGTTCGATGGTGGGCGGGGTGGCCGCAAGCGGATTCGACGAGCACGCGGTCACCAAACTTAGCAAAACCATTCCGGCGGCAATGCGCTGATGAATTGCTTTCTGCCACTCTGACAGCAACCGTTGTCTCCCGTACGTCAACGACACAAATGAAATTCTAAGGAACGTTATCGCGCCCAATATCGCGATGTTGACCACGTAAAGCGGTACAGCGGAGGTATTCTCACAAAATGACCGTCACCGCTGGTCGGCCTGCTGCGGACCAAGGGTTTGCTGTTGAAGACATCACGCCAGGCATTTTCGCGAGTGGATACGGACAAGTCGGAGATGGGCGCAGTTTTTCCTTCCATGTCGAGCATCGTTCGCTAATCGTCGAAATTTACCGCCCCCGTCTGGCGGGGCCGGTCCCGCAGGCTGAAGATGTCGTCGCACGGGCGGCGCGCAGCGTCCGGGACATCGATCTCACCGATGAACGAAGCCTAGCCGCCGCTGTGCGTGACTCGGTCGCTCGCGCGGTCCCGGTCGCTCGCGCCCCGTGGTGATCGCAAGCGCGGCGTAGCCGGGCGCAGCGGGTCACCACCAAATCCCGTGGTGATCGCAAGCGCGGCGTAGCCGGGCGCAGCGGGTCACCAGGTACGGTCGTCGTCGTGTCTGCGGTTGTGCCGATGTCCTGGAGCCAGGTCGTCGTTCTGTCCGTGGTCCAGGGCTTGACCGAGTTTCTGCCGGTGTCATCCTCAGGACATCTGGCGATCGTGTCCCGCGTCTTTTTCAGCGGCGACGCCGGCGCCTCCTTCACCGCGGTGAGCCAACTGGGCACCGAGGCCGCGGTGCTGGTCTACTTCGCACGCGACATCGTGCGCATCCTGCGGGCCTGGTTCAACGGCCTGTTCGTGAAGTCGCAGCGCAACGCCGACTATCGGCTGGGCTGGTACGTCATCATCGGAACCATCCCGATCTGCGTGTTGGGTCTGCTGTTCAAGGACGTCATCCGTTCCGGTGTGCGCAATCTGTGGGTGGTGGCGACGGCCCTGCTGGTGTTCTCAGCGGTAATCGCGCTCGCCGAATACCTCGGACGGCAAACCCGCGACATTGAGCAACTGAACTGGCGCGATGCAATCACCGTCGGGGTCGCGCAGTGCCTGGCGCTGGTGCCCGGTGTGTCGCGGTCCGGTGCGACCATCAGTGCCGGGCTCTTCCTCGGGCTGGAACGCGAACTGGCCGCCCGATTCGGCTTCCTGCTCGCCATCCCGGCGGTGTTCGCCTCCGGCCTGTTCTCCCTGCCCGACGCCTTCCACCCGGTCACCGAGGGGATGAGCGCGACCGGTCCGCAATTGCTGGCGTCCACCCTGATCGCGTTCGTGATCGGCCTGGCCGCTGTGGCGTGGTTCCTGCGTTTTCTGGTGCGGCACAACATGTATTGGTTCGTCGGCTACCGGGTGGCCGCCGGCGCGGCGGTCCTGGTCCTGCTGGCCACCGGAACGGTTGCGGCCACATGACTGTCTTGCTGTTGCGTCACGGTCGGTCGACGTCCAACACCGCCGGCGTGCTGGCCGGTCGCGCCGAGGGCGTCGATCTCGACGACAAGGGCCGCGAACAGGCCGCGGGACTGATCGATCGCATCGGCGACCTCTCGATCCGGGCGGTGGTGACCTCTCCGCTGCTGCGTTGTCGTCGCACCGTGGAACCGCTAGCCGAGGCGCTGTGCCTGGAACCGTTGGTCGAGGACCGTCTGGCCGAAGTCGACTACGGCGAATGGACCGGCCGCAAGCTCGGTGATCTGGTCAACGAGCCATTGTGGCGCGTGGTCCAGGCCCATCCCAGCGCCGCGGTGTTTCCCGGCGGGGAAGGCCTGGCACAGGTACAGGCACGTTCGGTCGCCGCGGTGCGAGAGCACGACCGTCGCCTGGCCGAGCAACACGGGACCGACGTGCTGTGGGTGGCCTGCACCCACGGCGACGTGATCAAGTCGTTGATCGCCGACGCCTACGGCATGCACCTGGACAGCTTCCAACGGGTCAACGCCGACCCGGCGTCGGTGAGCGTGATCCGCTACACCCCGCTGCGGCCGTTCGTATTGCACGTCAACCACACCGGGGCGCGGTTGTCCGCGGGACTGCGCGGCGCACCGCCACCACAGCAAGACAAGCCCTCCGCGGACGGCGAGGTGCCCGCCGGTGACGCCGTGGTCGGCGGTTCCACCGAGTAGTCGGCACTCGACGGGCCCAGGTGTATCCGAAGCGCACGGCGATCGTGTCTGCACGGTATTTTGGAAATGCCATGGCCCGCGCTATTCACGTCTTCCGCACACCCGACCGCTTCGTCGCCGGGACTGTCGGGCAGCCCGGAAATCGCACCTTTTACATCCAGGCGGTGCACGACGCGCGGGTGGTCTCCGTGGTTTTGGAGAAGCAGCAGGTCGCGGTGCTGGCCGAGCGCATCGGCGCGCTGCTGCTCGAGGTCAATCGCCGGTTCGGCACCCCGGTGCCGCCCGAACCCGCCGAGGTCGACGACCTGAGCCCACTGGTCATGCCGGTAGACGCCGAATTTCGGGTCGGGACGATGGGACTGGGCTGGGATTCCGAGGCGCAGACCGTGGTGGTTGAACTGCTTGCCGTCACCGACGCGGAGTTTGACGCCTCGGTGGTACTTGATGACACCGACGAGGGCCCCGACGCGGTACGGGTGTTCCTGACGCCGGAGTCGGCGCGACAATTCGCCACCCGCTCCAACCGCGTGATCTCGGCCGGCCGTCCGCCGTGCCCGTTGTGCGACGAACCGCTGGACCCGGAAGGGCATATCTGCGCACGCACCAACGGCTACCGGCGCGAGGCGCTCTTCGGGTCAAGTGATGACACCGAAGGATGACGAAGATGAGGTGTTGCGCGACGGCGAGTTGACTGTCCTGGGACGGATCCGCTCCGCCAGCAACGCCACGTTTCTCTGCGAGGCATCGCTGAATTCGACCAGCGTGCACTGCGTCTACAAGCCGGTCTCCGGCGAGCAACCGCTATGGGACTTTCCCGACGGAACGCTTGCCGGCCGGGAACTGGGCGCGTACCTGGTGTCGACCTATCTCGGCTGGGATATCGTGCCGCACACCATCATTCGCAACGGGCCGGCGGGACCCGGCATGCTGCAGCTATGGGTGCAGCAACCCGGCGACGCGGTCGACTCCGATCCCCGCGAAGGCCCCGATCTGGTCGATCTGTTTCCCACCCGCAAGCCGCAACCGGGTTATCTGCCGGTGTTGCGGGCCTACGACTATGCCGGCGACGAGGTCCTGCTGATGCACGCCGACGACATCCGGTTGTGGCGGATGGCGGTGTTCGACGTGTTGGTCAACAACGC
The DNA here is from genome assembly GCF_001673365.1 of Mycobacterium asiaticum. GTDB lineage: Bacteria > Actinomycetota > Actinomycetes > Mycobacteriales > Mycobacteriaceae > Mycobacterium > Mycobacterium asiaticum_A. Next base: position 11,292 of record NZ_LZLS01000048.1, on the reverse strand, counting down.
GGACCGCAAGGGCGGCCACATCCTTTTCGCAGTCGACGGCCGCGTCTACGGGGTCGACCACGGCCTGAGTTTGCACGTCCAGGACAAGCTGCGCACAGTGTTGTGGGGCTGGGCCGGTGACCGCATCGACGAGAAGACTCTGGACGCGGTGGCGGGGTTGGCTGACGCACTGCGCGGTCCGCTTGCCGAAGAGCTCGCGGGCCGGATCACCAGCGCAGAAATTGCCGCACTGAAACGGCGCACCCACGCGCTGCTCGACAATCCCGTCATGCCTGGGCCCAATCGGCATCGCCCGATACCGTGGCCGGCGTTCTGAGTCCATAACTGCCGTCGGCGATACTGGGTCGGTGAATCCGGCCGCGAGTGACTTGACGGACGCCGCGCTGGCCGCTGATCTCGCCGCGGACGCGGGGGAGTTGTTGCTCGCGGTGCGCGAGGAGATCGGGTTCGACTACCCGTGGGAACTTGGTGACGCCGGTGACCGCCGGGCGAATTCACTGATCCTGCGTCGGCTACGTGACGAACGCCCGGGCGACGCCGTGCTCAGCGAAGAGGCTTACGACGATCTGGTTCGGCTGAAATCCGACCGCGTCTGGATCATCGACCCGTTGGACGGCACCCGCGAGTTCTCTACCCCCGGTCGCGACGACTGGGCGGTTCACATCGCGTTGTGGCAGCGACCCACCAACGGCCGCAGGCAGATCACCGACGCGGCGGTGTCCCTGCCGGCGCGCGGGAACGTCGTGTACCGCAGCGACACCGTCACCGCGGATGCGGCGCGTGTCGGCATCCCGGACGTCATCAGGATCGCGGTCAGCGCTACCCGGCCGCCGGCCGTCGTGTACCGCATCCGCCAGATCGTGAACATCGAGTTGGTGCGGATCGGGTCGGCGGGCGCCAAAGCCATGGCGGTGATCGACGGCGTTGCCGACGCGTATGTGCATGCGGGCGGTCAGTGGGAGTGGGATTCGGCGGCGCCGGCGGGGGTAGTGCTTGCTGCGGGTATGCACGCGTCGCGACTGGACGGATCGCCGATGATGTACAACCAGCTGGACCCGTATCTGCCGGATTTCGTGATGTGCCGGGCCGAGCTGGCGCCCATCCTGCTCGACGCCATCCGGCAGTCCTGGTGGTAAGCAATCGAGTGTGCGCCTGAGGCTTTCCGTGTGCAGCCACGGCGGGAAAATCGCGAAAACACCGCCACAGACGCACACGCAAAACCGTGGCTTCACACTTCTCCTCAGCCCGCTGCGCGGCCCGCATCGTCGCCGGGCTGAACCTGATTGCCCGGCTTCTCCTCAGCCCGCTGCGCGGCCCGCATCGTCGCCGGGCTGGACCTGATGGCCCGGCTTCTCCTCAGCCCGCTGCGCGGCCCGCATCGTCGCCGGGCTTAAAGTCGACGCATGCGGTCGTGGTCTTCTCCGCCGGTCCCGGCGTTACCCGGACGCGGCCCCGAGTTGCGGCTCTACGACACCGCTGACCGGCAGGTCCGCCCGGTAACCCCCGGTACCAAAGCGACCATGTACGTCTGCGGCATCACCCCCTATGACGCAACGCATCTCGGCCACGCCGCTACCTACCTCGCGTTCGATCTGATCTACCGGCTATGGCTGGACCTCGGCCACGATGTGCACTACGTCCAGAACGTCACGGACGTCGACGATCCGCTGTTCGAGCGTGCCCAGCGCGACGGCATCGATTGGCGTGACCTCGCCGAGCGCGAGGTTGCGCTGTTCCGCGACGACATGACGGCGCTGCGGGTGCTGGCGCCACAGGAGTATGTCGGGGCCACCGAAGCCATCGCCGAAATGGTGGAACTCGTCGAGAAGATGGTCGCTTCCGGGGCGGCCTACGTCGTCGACGACGAATACCAGGACGTCTACTACCGCGCCGACGCCACCCTGCAGTTCGGCTACGAGTCGGGCTATGACCGCGACACCATGCTCGACCTGTTCGAGCAGCGAGGGGGCGACCCGCGCCGGCCCGGCAAGACCGACGAACTCGACGCGCTGCTGTGGCGAGTCAACCGGCCCGGCGAGCCCAGTTGGCCGTCGCCCTTCGGCGACGGCCGGCCCGGCTGGCACGTCGAATGCGCGGCGATCGCGCTCAGCCGCATCGGCAGCGAACTCGACATCCAGGGCGGCGGCAGCGACCTGATCTTCCCGCATCACGAGTTCACCGCCGCGCACGCCGAATGTGTCAGCGGTGAGCGCAGATTCGCCCGACACTACGTACACGCCGGGATGATCGGCTGGGACGGGCAAAAGATGTCCAAGAGCCTCGGCAACCTGGTCCTGGTCTCGAAACTGCGGTCCCAGGGCGTCGATCCCGCCGCGGTCCGGCTCGGTTTGCTCGCCGGGCACTACCGCGCCGACCGCTTTTGGAGCCAGCAGGTTCTCGACGAGGCGAGCACCCGGCTGCACCGCTGGCGCACGGCGACGGCACTGCCGGCCGGCCCGGACGCCACCGACGTCATCGGCAGGGTCCGCAGATACCTGGCCGACGACCTCGACACCCCCAAAGCGATTGCCGCACTGGATGGTTGGACCACCGACGCATTGGAATACGGCGGCCACGACGAGGCCGCGCCGAGCACGGTGGCGACCGCGGTCGATGCGTTGCTGGGAGTCGCGCTCTAGGGGCCGGTGGTACGTTTTCCGCCATGGGATCGGTGCAGGACAAAGTCGTCGTCATCACGGGTGCGGGCCGCGGTATCGGCGCGGAAGTTGCGCGCCGGCTGCATAACAAGGGCGCCAAGCTGGTGCTGACCGACCTCGGCGAAGCGGAGCTCACCTCTATCTCGGCCGAACTCGGGGGCGACGGCCGCGTGCTGACAACAGTGGCCGACGTGCGCGACCTGTCCGCTATGCAGGGCGTTGCCGCCCAGGCCGTGGAGAAGTTCGGTGGGATCGACGTGGTGGTGGCCAACGCCGGTATCGCCAGCTACGGCTCGGTACTCAATATCGACCCGGAGGCGTTCAAGCGGGTCGTCGACGTCAACTTGCTCGGTGTCTTCTACACCGTGCGTGCCGCGTTGCCGGCGATCATCGACCGGCGCGGCTACGTGCTTGTCGTTTCGTCGTTGGCCGCGTTTGCCGCGGCTCCGGGGATGGCCCCCTACGACATGTCCAAGGCGGGCAACGAACACCTGGCCAACGCGCTGCGTTTGGAGGTCGCTCAGCACGGCGTCGGCGTCGGCTCGGCTCATATGTCTTGGATCGACACCGCGCTGGTCCGAGACACCAAGGGCGACTTACCCGCTTTCGGCGAACTTCTGGCCAGGCTGCCTTGGCCGCTGAGCAAGACCACTTCGGTCAACAAGTGCGCCGACGCTTTTGTCCGGGGCATCGAGGGCCGCAAGTCTCACGTCTACTGCCCGCAGTGGGTGGCGGCGTTCCGCTGGCTCAAGCCGGTGTTGTCCACCCGCCTCGGCGAACTTTCGGTCGGCAGGACCGCGGCAGAGGTGATGCCCAAGATGGACGCGCAGATCGCCGCCCTGGGCCGCTTCACCAGCGCCTACACCCAGGGCCTAGAGCCCCCGCCGACGTCTTGACCGCGCCGTGAAGGTTGTCGTGTGCGGTGCCGGAATTGCCGGGTTGGCCGCGGCGGAGCGCATGTCGAGTTTGGGCGCCGAGGTGGTGCTGCTTGAGCGGGCACTCGCGCCAAGCCCAGCGGGCTATTTGATCGACTTCTTCGGTTCCGGATACGAGGCCGCGGAGGAGATCGGCGTCTTGCCCGCCATCAAGGATGTGTCTTATCGCATCGACGTCGCCACCTTGGTCGATGATCAGGGTCGCCAGAAAGCAGACCTGCCCTATAACCAGATCGCCAAGGGCCTCGGCGGCCGGGTGTCCAGCATGCTGCGGTCCGACTTGGAGAAAGCGTTGCGGGACAATCTGTCCGAGCACGTCGATGTCCGGTTCGGCGCCGAGGTTACCGGCATTGCCAACCGCGACGACGGGGTGACGGTGACCCTGGCCGGGGGCGAGGTCACCATCGAGGCCGACCTGCTGATCGGCGCCGACGGCATTCACTCGACGGTTCGGAATCTGGTGTTCGGAGCGGACTCGGAATATCTGCGATATCTCGGATTTCACTGCGCCGCTTTTACTTTCGACGCCTCCGATATCAGCCGTGCAGCGGACATCGAGCAATTCGCGGTGACCGACACCATCGATCGTCACCTGGACCTGTTCTTTCTGCCGGAGGGTCGCGCCGCGGTCTTTGCGTTGTTCGACGCAGCCGACCCAGAACTGCCGGCAGATCCCCGTGCCGCTGTTCGGGAGCGGTTCGCCGATATGGGTTGGTTGGTGCCGGACATACTCGAGCGCTGTCCGCCGCCGGACGAAATGTACTGCGAGGCGGTGGCGCAGGTCGTCATGCCGAGCTGGAGTAAAGACCGGGTGGTCCTGATCGGTGACGCCGGTGCGGCCGTGTCGCCGCTGGCTTCCCACGCCGCTTCACTGGCGGTCGCCGGCGCTTATGTGCTGGCCGAACAGTTCCGCACGACGTCGTCGGTCGAACGGGCGCTGGACTTCTACGACCAACTCTGGCGGCCGGTGGTCGAAGAAAAACAAGACATCATCCGTGCTACGGGTCCTTGGACGCTGCCTGGCCGGTCGCGCCGGTTTGCGTTGCGGTTTACGTGGCGCCCGCTGGTCAATCGCTTCATCACCACGACGCTTGCCGGTGAACCGACGACCGTCGTCGCGACGCTGCGCCGAGGAGCACCCGACCGCGGGTGAATCCGACGGTTACCCGAGCTAGATCCCGAACCCCGGGCGGCGGCGTTTGAGGTAGCGCTCGAACTCGGCGGCCAGCGCGTCGCCGTCGATGTTGCCCATGACTTCGTTGACGTCGATGGCGGCGTCGCCGTGCTCCTCTAGGGACTGCACGTACTCGGCCAACTCTTCGTCGTCGGCGGTCATTTCGGTGATCTCCCGCTCCCACGCCTCGGCCTGGGCGGGCAGGTCGCCCAGTGGTACCTCGATATCGAGCACTTCCTCGACGCGACGCAGCAGCGCCACCGTCGCCTTCGGGTTGGGTGGGTGCGACACGTAGTGCGGCACCGCCGCCCAGAAGGTCACCGCCGGGATGCCGGCCGCCACGCAGGCGTATTGGAAGACCCCGGCGATGCCCGTCGGGCCTTCGTAGCGGGTTTCCTCGAGGCCGAACAGCCGCGCCGAGTCGGACGAGTACGCCGCGCCCGAAACCGGCACCGGCCGGGTGTGGGGCGTGTCCGCCAGCAGTGCTCCGAGGATGACGACCGTATCGACGTTGAGCTTGTCGATGATGGCCAGCAGTTCGTCGCAGAACGTCCGCCAGCGCATGTTGGGTTCGACGCCGTGCATCAGCACGACGTCGCGGTCACTCTCGGGCGGTCGGCAGTGCGAGATCCGCATGGCCGGCCACTCCAACTCGCGCGTGACGCCATCGACCTGGCGGATCACCGGACGATTGACCTGGTAGTCGTAATAGGCCTCGTCGTCGATCTCCACGATCGGCAAGGCGTCCCAGCTGGCCGACAGGTGGGTCACCGCGTCACTGGCCGCATCGCCGGCGTCGTTCCAGCCCTCAAACGCCGCCACTACCACGGTGTTGTGCAGTTGGGGCAGCAGTTCGTCGGCGTCGCCCGTGCCATCCGGCAAAGTCACGAATTCAGCCTACGGCCTGGATTTGCGCAGCCGATCGGGACGTGCGGTTGACGCGGTCGGTGATCTATAGGCCGACTATCCTTGTCGTGTGACGACGAGATTCGCGAGCCGGCGCTCGATGGTGCCGCGATCGGCAAGCGGGTCGGGTCGAGCTGGGCGTCCAGACTTCGAGTGACGACGTAGACTTTTACCGTCGAGAGGCGTTGCAACGGTTCCTGGGGGGATTCGGTCCCTTTCCGGTATCCGCCACGCTCGGCAGAGTTAAGGACGCCTTCCGCTATGGAAGGAACGTACGTGAACGCTGTAAACGCCACCGAGACGAGCATTTCTGCGTCGAAAACCTTTGAGCCCAACATTCGGCCCGACTGCACCGATGAACTGACGGCCGCTCTGCGCCAGCGGATCATAGTGATCGACGGCGCGATGGGCACCGCGATCCAGCGGGACCGGCCCGACGAGGCCGGCTACCGCGGCGAACGGTTCAAGGACTGGCCCAGCGATCTCATCGGGAACAACGATCTGCTCAACCTGACGCAGCCGCACATCATCGAGGGAATCCACCGCGAGTACCTCGAGGCCGGCGCGGACATCCTCGAGACCAACACGTTCAACGCGAACGCGATCTCGCTCTCCGACTACAACATGGCTGAGTTGGCCTACGAGCTGAACTACAGCGGCGCCGCGCTGGCCCGCAAGGCCTGCGACGAATTCAGCACCCCGGAGAAGCCGCGCTACGTAGCCGGCGCGCTGGGACCGACGACGCGCACCGCGTCGATCTCGCCGGACGTCAACGACCCGGGCGCCCGCAACGTCTCCTATGACCAGTTGGTCGCCGCCTACCTCGAAGCCGCCAACGGCCTGGTTGACGGCGGTGCCGACCTGCTGATCATCGAGACGATTTTCGACTCGCTGAACGCCAAGGCGGCGGTATTCGCCGTCGAGACGCTGTTCGAAGAGCGTGGACGCCGCTGGCCGATCATCATCTCGGGCACCATCACCGATGCTTCCGGGCGGACATTGTCCGGTCAGGTCACCGAGGCATTCTGGAACGCGATCAGGCACGCCAAGCCGATCGCGGTAGGCCTCAACTGCGCCCTGGGCGCGCCGGAAATGCGGCCCTACATCGCCGAGATGGCCCGGATCGCGGACACCTTCGTCTCCTGCTACCCGAACGCCGGCCTGCCCAACGCCTTCGGCGAATACGACGAGGACCCGGAGCGTCAGGCGAGCTATATCGCCGAGTTCGCCGAGGCGGGGCTGGTCAACATGGTCGGTGGCTGCTGCGGCACGGCGCCGCCGCACATCGCCGAGATCGCCAAGGTCGTCGAGGGCTTGAGACCGAGGGAAGTGCCGCACATCTCGCTGGCCACCCGGCTCTCGGGCCTCGAGCCGCTCAATATCACCGACGACTCTTTGTTCGTGAACATCGGTGAGCGCACCAACATCACCGGCTCCGCGCGGTTCCGCAACCTGATCAAGGCCGAGGACTACGACACCGCGCTGTCAGTTGCCCTACAGCAGGTCGAGGTCGGTGCGCAGGTCATCGACATCAACATGGACGAGGGCATGATCGACGGCGTCGCGGCGATGGACCGGTTCACCAAGCTGATCGCGTCCGAGCCGGACATCAGCCGCGTCCCGGTGATGATCGACTCCTCCAAGTGGGAGGTCATCGAGGCTGGCCTGAAGAACGTGCAGGGTAAGCCGATCGTCAACTCGATCTCGATGAAGGAGGGCGAGGAGAAGTTCATCCGCGAGGCACGCCTGTGCCGCAAGTACGGCGCGGCCGTCGTCGTGATGGCCTTCGACGAGACGGGGCAGGCCGACAACCTGGAGCGACGCAAGGAGATCTGCGGACGCGCCTACCGGGTCCTGACCGAGGAGGTCGGCTTCCCGCCCGAGGACATCATCTTCGACCCGAACTGCTTCGCGCTGGCCACCGGCATCGAGGAGCACGCGACCTACGGGATCGACTTCATCGAGGCCTGCGCCTGGATCAAGGAGAACCTCCCGGGGGTGCACATCTCCGGCGGTATCTCGAACGTGTCGTTCTCGTTCCGGGGCAACAACCCCGTCCGCGAGGCGATCCACGCGGTTTTCCTGTTCCACGCCATCAAGGCCGGCCTGGACATGGGCATCGTCAACGCCGGCGCGTTGGTGCCCTACGACTCGATCGATCCCGAGCTGCGGGAGCGGATCGAGGATGTCGTGCTGAACCGTCGCGAGGATGCGGCCGAGCGGCTGCTGGAGATCGCTGAGCGGTTCAACAAAACAGAAAAATCCGAAGACCCGGTCGCGGCCGAATGGCGCAACTTCCCGGTCCGGGAGCGGATCACGCACGCCCTGGTCAAGGGCATCGACGCCAACGTCGATGAGGACACCGAGGAACTGCGGGCCGAGATCGCGGCCGCGGGCGGTCGCCCGATCGAGGTGATCGAGGGACCGCTGATGGACGGTATGAACGTCGTCGGCGACCTCTTCGGCTCGGGCAAGATGTTCCTGCCCCAGGTCGTGAAGTCCGCCCGGGTGATGAAGAAGGCTGTGGCCTACCTGCTGCCGTTCATCGAGGCGGAGAAGCAACCTGGTGACGCCGAGTCCACCAACGGCATCATCGTGATGGCAACCGTCAAGGGCGACGTCCACGACATCGGCAAGAACATCGTCGGGGTCGTACTGCAGTGCAACAACTACACGGTTATCGACCTCGGTGTGATGGTGCCCGCGCAGAAGATCCTGGACGCGGCCAAAGAGCACAACGCCGACATGATCGGATTGTCCGGCCTGATCACCCCGTCGCTGGACGAGATGTCCAACTTCGCGGTCGAGATGGAACGCGAGGGGATGAAGATCCCTCTGCTGATCGGCGGCGCGACCACCTCGCGCGCGCACACGGCCGTGAAGATCTCGCCGCGCCGCAGCGGTCCGGTCGTCTGGGTCAAGGACGCGTCCCGCTCGGTGCCCGTCGCTGCCGCGCTGCTCGACGACAAGCAGCGGCCGGCGCTGCTGGAGTCCACCGAGGCCGATTATGCGGCCCTGCGTGAACGGCATGCCCAGAAGAACGAGCGGCCGATGATGACGCTGGAGAAGGCCCGCGCGAATCGGACGCCGATCGAGTGGGAGGGCTACACACCGCCGGTACCGGTCCAGGGTGTTGGCGTTCGGGAGTTTCTTGACTACGACCTGGCCGAATTACGCGAGTACATCGACTGGCAGCCCTTCTTCAACGCTTGGGAGATGAAGGGGCGCTTCCCCGACATCCTCAACAACCCCGCCTCCGGGGAGGCTGCCCGCAAGCTGTACGACGACGCCCAGGAGATGCTCGACACGTTGATCAAGGAGAAGTGGCTGACTGCCAACGGCATCATCGGCTTCTTCCCGGCCAACGCCGTCGGGGACGACATCGAGGTCTACACCGACGACACGCGCACCGAGGTGCTGACCACTTTGCACAACCTGCGCCAGCAGGGTCAGCATCGAGAGGGCATCCCGAACCGGTCACTGGGCGACTACATCGCCCCCAAAAAGACTGGGCTCAGCGACTACATCGGCGCCTTCGCGGTCACCGCAGGGCTCGGCAGCCAGGAGAAGATCGCGGAGTTCAAGGAAGCTCTCGACGACTACAGCGCGATCCTGCTGGAGTCGGTGGCCGACCGGCTGGCGGAGGCGTTCGCCGAGCGGATGCACGAACGGGTCCGTAAGGAATTCTGGGGATACCAGCCAGACGAACACCTGGACAACGAGGCACTCATCGGCGAGAAGTACGTCGGAATCCGCCCTGCTCCCGGTTACCCGGCCTGCCCCGAGCACACCGAGAAGGCGACGCTCTGGAAGTTGATGGACGTCCAGGAGCGCACCGGCATCGAGCTGACCGAGTCGATGGCGATGTGGCCCGGCGCCGCCGTCAGCGGTTGGTATTACTCGCACCCGCAGTCGCAGTACTTCGTGGTCGGCCGGATGGCTCAGGACCAAGTCGCCGACTACGCCAAGCGCAAGGGCTGGACTTTGCAGGAAGGCGAGCGCTGGCTCAGCTCCAACCTGGGGTACAACCCGGAGGACTGAGCCGCCGGGAACGCCCGGCGCTAGGCCTTCCCGTCGTTGCCGTCGTTGCCGAGCAGCAGCCCGCCGGTGCCGCCCGTGCCGGCTGTGCCGCCGGCCTTTCCGGCGTTGCCGCCGTTGCCGCCGTCGCCGATCAGCACGGCGTTGCCGCCGTTTCCGCCCTTGCCGGCGGTGGTTGCCCCGAACCCGCCGGCGCCGCCGTCACCGCCGCTGCCGAATGCCCCGGAATTACCGCCGGTCCCGCCGGCACCGCCGGTCCCGTTGCCGTTGGCGTTGGCGCCGGATCCGCCGGCCCCACCAGCGCCGCCCGAGCCGATGAGCAGACCAGCTTTGCCGCCGGCGCCGCCGGCGCCGCCCAGATTGGTGCCGGCACCACCTGCGCCACCATGCCCGCCGGTGCCGCCCGCACCGCCAGATCCGAACAGGAGGCTGGCGCTACCACCTGCGCCGCCGGCCCCACCGGTCAAGGTGCCGGCCCCACCGGACCCGCCAGCGCCGCCGACGCCGGAGGACAGTACGCCGGCATTGCCACCAGCGCCGCCGACGCCGCCGTTGTTACCGCCCGAGCCGCCCGCACCGCCGGTGCCGCCGGCGCCGAAGGCTCCGCCGTTGCCACCGTTGCCGCCGTTGCCGCCCAAGCTGCCGGCTCCACCGGTGCCGCCGTCGCCGAACAACATTCCGTTGCCGCCGGCCCCGCCCGCGGCGCCGGATCCGCCGATCCCCCCGACGCCACCGTTGGAGAACAGGCCGCCGGTGCCGCCGGCGCCGCCCACCCCGGTGGCGCCGGGCCCGGCGCCGTGTCCGCCCGTGCCGGCCGCGCCGGTGAGCGCCCCGGCGTTGCCGCCCTGCCCGCCGGCGCCGCCTTTACCGCCGGTGACCAGGGCTTGACCGCCGGATCCGCCGGTGCCACCGGCACCGTTGAGCAGGGCTGAGCCGCCGGCCCCGCCGGTGCCGCCGACCCCGTTGATGCCGGTGGCGATGCCGCCGGACCCGCCGGTGCCGCCGTGCCCGAACAAGCCGCCGCCGGCCCCGCCGGCCCCGCCGGCTCCGCCAGCGCCGCCGGTGGCGGTGTTGGTCGCACCGTGTGCGCCGTTGCCGCCGTTGCCGAACAACTTGCCGCCGTCGCCGCCGGCCGTACCGGTGCCCGGGATTCCATTGGCGCCGTTGCCGATCAGCGGGCGTCCGGTCAGGGCTTGTACCGGCTGGTTGACGATGTCGAGGACATCTTGTTGCAGGGTGTGGATCGGGTTGTTGCTGATCGGGGCGCCGAAGCCGTCCGCTCCCAGCAGCAGCCCGCTGATGCCGCCCAGGCCGGCCTTGCCCGGCGTCACGCCGCCGGTGCCGAGGCTGCCGGCGTTGCCGCCGTTGCCGATCAGCACACCGTTGCCGCCGGTGCCGCCGTTGCCGCCGGTGACCACCCCAGCCCCGCCGTTGCCGCCGTTGCCACCGTTACCCAGCACCCCTGAGTTGCCGCCCGCGCCTCCCGCGCCGCCGGTGATGTTGCTCGTGCCGCCGCTGCCGCCGGTACCGCCCGAGCCGATCAGCTGCCCGGCCTGCCCACCCGCACCTCCGGTACCGCCGG
>NZ_LZLS01000047.1 GCF_001673365.1 Mycobacterium asiaticum | reverse complement strand
TGGTCTGAGTTGAGTTTTGATGCGTTGAGTACTCCGGAGTGGCTGGGTTTGTTGGAGGCCGGTGAACTGCTTGCGCGTCTGGTGCGGGGTCCCGAGCCGGAGTTGATCAATCACCTCAAGGCCCGCGCCAGTGACGCCGATTTGGGTGGGCGCTTGCACACCGTGATCGCCGATCGCCTGCACATCACCCCGGCTGAGTCCAGCCGCCGCATCCACGATGCTGCTGAGCTGGGGCCGCGCTGGGCGTTGACCGGAGAACCCCTGCCCCCGGTGCTGGCCGCTACCGCTGCTGCGCGCCGCACCGGCGGTATCGGTGAGGAGCACATCAAAGTCATCCGCACCTTCTTCAAGACCCTGCCCGCCGGCGTGGCCGCCGATGTGCGCAAGGAAGCCGAAAAGCAGTTGGCCACCCTGGCCACACAACTGCGCCCCGATGAACTGCGCGAAGACGCCCGCACGCTCTACGACATGATCGACCAGAACGGCCCCGCCCCCCACGACGACGACCAGGACAGCGCCCGCGCCCGCAAGCGCGGTATCACCCTGGGTCCGCAACAGGGCGATCTGATGTCGGCGATCAGCGGCTGGGTCGATCCCGAACTGCGCGCGGTGCTAGAGGCTATCGAGGCCAAACTGGGTGCTCCGGGCCAGTGCCACCGGGATCAGGAAAACCCGGCGGTCGATGACGAGCCGTCCCAACAGGCCGCGCGCACCGACGTGCGCTGCAAGGCCCAACGTTTCCATGACGCGCTGCTGGCCGGTGGGCGGGCGTTGCTGGCCTCGGGGAAGTTGGGTCAGCACAACGGTTTACCCGCCTCGATCGTCGTCACCACCACGCTTAAAGATTTGGAGGCTGCCGCGGGCCGGGGGTTGACCGGTGGCGGCACCCTGTTGCCCATGTCCGACGTGATCCGCTTGGCCCGCCACGCCCATCACTATTTGGCCGTGTTCGATAACGGCAAGCCGTTAGCGCTTTATCACGCCAAGCGGCTGGCCAGTCCCGCGCAGCGACTTGTGTTGTACGCCAACGCCCGCGGCTGCAGCTTTCCTGGCTGCTCGGTCAAGGGATACTACTGCGAGGTGCACCACGTGCTGCCCTACGCCGGATCCCGCGACACCGACATCAACCAGCTCACCTTCGCCTGCGGCGCACACCACCCGCTGGCCGAACAAGGCTGGACCACAAGAACAACCGCCACCGGCGACGTCGAATGGATCCCCCCAGCCCACCTTGACCACGGCCAACGCCGCACCAACCGCTACCACCACCCAGAGAAAAC
>NZ_LZLS01000046.1 GCF_001673365.1 Mycobacterium asiaticum | reverse complement strand
CTGTGGAGCGCCGATCGCCGCGGCTACCCGAGATCAGCTCAAGGCACGCATCGACGCCGTCCGGCAGCTCATCGCCGAGCGTGAATCTCACGACGCGACACGCGCCGCGGCGGCGTCGCCGTTTTCCACACTGGGGGTCACTCAGGACTGCTCGGCGTTGAGCTGCCGGACGGCGTCGATGCGTGCCTTGAGCTGATCTCGGGTAGCCGCGGCGATCGGCGGTCCGCCGCAGCGGCGGCGAAGCTCGTTGTGGATCCAGCCGTGCGGTTTGCCGGTGCGATGGTGAGCCACCGATACCAGGGCGTTGAGTTCACGTCGCAAGTCACGCAACTGCCCGTGGGTGGTGACCGGCGCGGTCGGTCCCTGGTTGGCGGCACGTTTCTGTAGCTGCTCGTCTTGGCGCCGGTGCAGCAAAGCGCGCATCTGTTCGGCATCGAGCAGACCGGGGATACCGAGGTAGTCGGCTTCCTCGTCGCTGCCCGCCGGGGTGGCGGTGCCGAACGACGACCCGTCGAAGATCACCTGATCCAACTCGGCGTCGGCACCCAGCGAGGTGAAGCCGTTGTCCTCGGTCTTTTCGTTCTGGGTCTTGGTGGCCGGATCGTCGTCGAGCGGGTCACCCTCGGATTCGCGGTGGGGTTCGCCGAGCACGTGGTTGCGCTGCGCCTCCAATTCGCTGGCCAGCTGCAGCAGATTGGGTACCGACGGCAAGAAGATGCTTGCCGTCTCACCCGGGCGCCGGGACCGCACGAACCGGCCGATGGCCTGGGCGAAGAACAGCGGCGTCGACGCGCTGGTCGCATAGATGCCGACCGAGAGTCGCGGCACGTCGACGCCCTCGGAGACCATCCTCACCGCTACCAGCCACCTGCTGGTGCTGGCCGCGAACCCGCTGATGCGGGCCGAAGACCCCGGGTCGTCGGAGAGCACCACGGTGGGCGCTTCGCCGGTGAGCTTTTTCAGCAGCGTGGCGTAGGCGCGCGCCGCGGTCCGGTCAGAAGCGATGATCATGCCGCCCGCGTCGGGAACGTGTTCGCGCAGTTGGCGCAGACGCAGGTCGGCGGCGGTGATCACCGCGGGCATCCATTCGCCGGCCGGGTCCAACGCTGTGCGCCAGGCCCGCGCCGTCTGCTCGGCTGACAGCGGCTCGCCCAGCCGCGCTTGGTGCTCCTCGCCGGCGCTGTCTCGCCAGCGTGCCTGCCCCGAATAGGCCATGAATACCACCGGGCGCACCACGCCGTCGGCCAGAGCTTCGGCGTATCCATAGGTGTGGTCGGCCTGGGACCGCAGGATCCCGTCGGAGCCCGCTTCGTAGTTCACGAACGGGATGGGGCTGTCATCGCTGCGGAACGGCGTGCCCGTCAGCGCGAGTCGGCGGGTGGCGTCGCTGAATGCCTCCCGAATGGCGTCACCCCAGGTCTTGGCGTCACCGCCGTGGTGGATCTCGTCGAAGATCACCAGGGTCTTGCGCTGTTCGGTGCGCACTCGGTGCAGGGTGGGATGCGCAGCCACCTGGGCGTAGGTGACGACGACACCGTGGTACTCCGGCGAGGTCTGCGGGTTGGAGTTGGAGAACTTCGGATCCAGCGACAGTTCCTGCCGTCCCGCGGCCTGTGCCCACTGGACCTTCAGGTGTTCGGTGGGCACCACGACCGTCAGCTGCTCGACGGCGCGGTGAGCGATCAGTTCGCCCGCGATGCGCAGCGCGAATGCGGTCTTGCCAGAACCAGGTGTGGCGACAGCCAGGAAATCGCGCGGTTCGGTTCCCAGGTATTTCACCAGGGCGCGACGCTGCCAACCCCGCAGCGGTCGGCTACCTTCGGCGGGGAAATGGCCGACCGGCTGCAGCGTCAACAATCCCCCCGTTAGCTTCCGTACGCTGACACACCCGAGCCAGGGCCCGGCCGGTTCTCGCCGGGCGCGGCTGTAAAAACTAGCATGGCAACGCTTTTCGGCGCAGTTGCGACATGAGCCTAGCGGAGCGGGTCGAGTCTTTGTGGCCGCCGCGGGATGTGTCGGGTGACGTCGGGCCAGGGTCTGGATTGGCGGCGCTGCGCCGAGAGATAACTCACGCACACGCTAATCGGCGAGTCGTGTGCGTGAGTTATATGTCGCGCAGGAGGGTGACCCGTCGCGCCCGGCTTCGCCGGGCCGTCAGGTCCGATTAGGCTGGCGGGCGTGTTTGAATCGCTGTCCGACCGGTTGACCGGTGCCCTCCAAGGGCTACGCGGCAAAGGCCGCCTCACCGACGCCGATATCGAGGCCACCACCCGCGAAATCCGGCTAGCGCTGCTCGAAGCCGACGTTTCACTGCCCGTCGTGCGCGCGTTCGTGCACCGGATCAAGGAACGCGCCCGCGGTCACGAGGTGTCCGCTGCGCTCAACCCGGCACAACAGGTCGTCAAGATCGTCAACGAGGAGCTGATCGGCATCCTCGGCGGCGAGACCCGCGAGCTCACCTTCGCCAAGAACCCGCCGACCGTGATCATGCTGGCCGGTCTGCAGGGCTCCGGTAAGACGACGCTGGCCGGAAAGCTGGCCTACCGGCTGAAGAATCTCGGGCACACGCCGCTGCTGGTGGCCTGTGACCTGCAGCGCCCGGCCGCGGTCAACCAGCTGCAGGTCGTCGGCCAGCGCGCCGGCGTCCCGGTGTTCGCGCCGCATCCCGGCGCACCGGCTTCTGGCCCGGAAACTGGTCCGCCCGGCGACCCGGTCGCCGTCGCGGCCGCAGGTATCGCCGAAGCCAAGTCCAAGCACTTCGACTTCGTCATCGTCGACACCGCGGGGCGCCTCGGCATCGACGAAGAGTTGATGGCCCAGGCCGCGGCGATCCGCGAGGCGGTCAACCCTGACGAGGTGCTTTTCGTCCTGGACGCGATGATCGGCCAGGACGCCGTCGCCACCGCCCAGGCGTTCGGCGAAGGAGTCGGGTTCACCGGCGTGGTGCTGACCAAGCTGGACGGGGACGCCCGCGGTGGTGCCGCGCTGTCGGTCCGCGAAGTGACCGGCGTGCCAATCCTTTTCGCCTCCACCGGGGAGAAGTTCGAGGACTTCGACGTCTTCCACCCCGACCGGATGGCCAGTCGCATCCTGGGCATGGGCGACGTGCTGAGCCTGATCGAGCAGGCCGAGCAGGTCTTCGACGCCCAGCAGGCCGAGGCGGCCGCCGCCAAGATCGGCGCCGGCGAACTCACGCTGGAAGACTTCCTCGAGCAGATGCTGGCCGTGCGCAAGATGGGCCCGATCGGCAACCTGCTGGGCATGCTGCCCGGTGGCGCGCAGATGAAGGACGCACTGGCCGAGGTCGACGACAAGAGCCTCGACCGCCTGCAGGCCATCATCCGCGGCATGACCCCGCAGGAGCGGGCCGACCCGAAGATCATCAACGCCTCCCGGCGGCTGCGCATCGCCAACGGATCCGGAGTCAGCGTCTCCGAGGTCAATCAACTCGTGGACCGCTTCTTCGAGGCCCGCAAGATGATGTCGTCGATGCTGGGCGGCATGGGCATACCCGGGCTGGGTCGCAAGTCGGCCACCCGCAAGTCCAAGAGCGCCAAAGGTAAGAAGGGCAAGAAGGGGGCACGCGGGCCGACGCCGCCGAAGGTCAGAAGCCCGTTCGGCGCCGGCATGCCGGCGGGTTTCCCGGATCTATCCCAGATGCCCGAAGGACTCAACGAACTGCCGCCCGGCCTGGCGGACTTCGACCTGTCCAAGCTGAAATTCCCTGGACAGAAGTAGTCGCGCCGTGCGTCTGCACGTGCGGGGAACGGGCCTGCCCGATGCCGTCCCAACCGAACTGTGGATCGTCGACGGCCGGATCAGCACCGAACCGGTAACCGGATCCGACACGATCTTTGACGCTGGCTGGATTGTGCCCGGGCTGGTCGACCTGCACTGCCACATCGGGCTGGGCCAGGACGGCGGCGTCGAACTCGACGAGGCGATCGCCCAGGCCGAGATCGAACGCGACGTCGGCGTCCTGCTGGTCCGCGACTGCGGGGTGCCGATCGATACCCGCAGCCTTGACCAGCGCGACGATCTGCCCCGGATCATCCGCGCCGGGCGCCACCTGGCCCGACCCAAGCGGTACATCCCAGGGCTGTCGCTGGACCTCGAGGACGAATCCCAACTGCCGGATGCGGTAGCCGAACAGGCGCAAGCAGGGGACGGCTGGGTCAAGTTGATCGGCGACTGGATCGACCGCGAGATCGGCGATCTGGCGCCGTTGTGGTCCGACGACGTGCTCAAGGCCGCGATCGACACCGCGCACGCACACGGCGCGCGGGTCACCGCCCACGTCTTCGGCGAGGACGCGCTACCCGGGTTGATCCAAGCCGGCATCGACTGCATCGAGCACGGCACCGGCCTCACCGACGACACCATCGCGCTGATGCTCGAACACCAGACCGCTTTGGTCCCGACGCTGATCAACCTGGAGAACTTCCCGGGCATCGCCGACGCCGCGACGCGGTACCCGGTCTATGCCGCACACATGCGCGAGTTGTATGCCCGCAGCAATGAGCGGTTGACGGCGGCACGGGCGGCTGGGGTGCTCATCTACGCGGGCAGCGACGCCGGCGGCATGATTCGGCACGGCCGGGTCGCCGACGAGGTTGAGGCACTTAAGGGGATCGGCATGAGCCCCACCGACGCGCTGGGTGCGGCCTGTTGGGATGCTCGGCGCTGGCTGGGTCGGCCCGGCCTGGACCACGGGGCCTCGGCTGACCTGTTGTGCTACGCGGAGGATCCCCGCAGCGGACCCGGTGTACTAAGCCGGCCCGACCTGGTGATACTGCGCGGCAAGGTGTTTCGGCCGGGCTGAGCGCATCAACTGTTTGCCGACTGTTAGCAGAGCGCCGACTGCGCGGCGAATCAGCGATCTGGTTAATATCTCCGAATGGCGTTGGCCAGCGGTGCGACCTTCGCCGGTTACACCGTCGTGCGGATGCTGAGTTCGTCCGCAAGCGGCGAGTTGTACCTGGCCCAGCGGTCGGAGTTGCCGGGGTGGCAGGCCCTGAAGGTCCTCCCGTTTGCACTGTGGGTGGACAACGAATTTCGCGGCCGGTTTCACCGCGAGACCGAGATTGCGACAAGCCTCTACCATCCCAACATCGTCGAGGTGCACGAGCGCGGCGAGCACGACGGTCAGCTGTGGATCGCGGCGGATTACGTCGAGGGCACCGATGCCGCCGCACTGATGGCCAACCGCTTCCCAGCGGTGCTGCCGGTCGGTGAGGTGCTGGCGATCGTGACGGCCGCGGCCTCAGGTCTGGACTTCGCCCACCAGCGTGGGCTACTTCACCGCGACGTCCGACCGGCCAATATCCTGTTGACCACTGCGGGCGCGGGCGAACCGCGTATCTTGTTGTCCGACTTCGGATTAGTACGCCCGCCCAGCGAGTCCGCGTATGCCGCGCTGGAGGAGCTGGCCGCCAAGTCGGTGGACGGGCGGGCCGACCAGTACGCGCTGGCCACCACAGCAATGCACCTGTTCACCGGCGCACCGCCGACGAACTCCAACCGGGCCAAACTCAGCGACCTGCGCCCGGATCTGGCCCACCTCGACGCAGTGCTCGCACGGGCGCTGGCCGACGATCCAGCTGAGCGGTTTGGCAACTGCCGCGAATTCGCCACGGCCCTTGCCGAGCAAGCCGGCTTCGGGGGTAACAGCCCGGAGATCGTGGAACAACGAGCGCCCGCTTTTCAGCCGTATGCCCTCGACTATCCGGCCTATGGATGGCCGGAAACTCCGCCGCCCGCGCAGCGGGGACCGGCCCCCGTGATGCCACCTCGGGGCGGCACGTTGCTGCAGAGCGCGGCGGGCTCGCTGGCGCGACGACTGGAAGCGTTCTCGGCACGGGGCAGACCATCCAGAAAGTGGGGT
The DNA here is from genome assembly GCF_001673365.1 of Mycobacterium asiaticum. GTDB lineage: Bacteria > Actinomycetota > Actinomycetes > Mycobacteriales > Mycobacteriaceae > Mycobacterium > Mycobacterium asiaticum_A. The sequence goes on along the minus strand of NZ_LZLS01000046.1, from coordinate 22,085 downwards.
CCGCGCCGGATTCTGCTGGCTGCCATAGCAGCCTTAGTGCTTGTCGGGCTATTCGCTGCCGGCATCACCATCGGTCGTAAGACGCACCCCTCCGACACCCGCGCCGACGTCCCGGCAACCAGCGTCCCGGCCGCGCCGAGCACTTCGAACGGCGCGGCGCCGGTTGTGCTCGACGGCACCTACCGCATCGAGGTGCAACGCTCCAGGCAGACATTCGACAACAGCCCAACGCCGCAGCCACCGGACGTCGAAACCTGGTGGGCGATCCGATCGTCGTGCACCCCCAGTCGCTGTCTGGCGGCAGCCACACTGCTCGACGACACCGACCACGAGCAGGAGAAGTCGCCCGATGTTAGGCCGCTGATCTTCGAATTCGGCGACGGCCAATGGCGATCCCGCCCGGAGACAGTCAAATTCCCCTGCGTGGGTCCCAGCGGCGCAGCGGCTGCCCAACTCACCACGCAGGTGCTCACCCTGCGGCCGCAACCGCATGGTGACCTGGTCGGGCAGATGACCGTCACCGTCAAGAGCAACGAGTGCAGCCAGGCGGGTGGCGTCATCCGCATCCCGACGATGGCAACCCGAAGCGGCGATCTGCCACCGGCGGTGAACGTGCCCGACCCGGTGACCCTCGACCCCGGTGGCCCCGCCACCACATCGGTGCCGGTAACGCCGGAAACGCCGAGCACCAAGCCCTCGGGTCCCGGCCGTTAGCACTCGTCACGGCCTTCTCGATAAAAGATTGCGAGTGATCGCTATCTATGTTAGGTTCGGGTCACCCCAATGACCTGGAGGAGAAATTGTGACCTACGACGTGATCATCCGCGACGGACTGTGGTTCGACGGCACTGGCGCCAAGCCGCAGACCCGTACGTTGGGCATTCGTGACGGCGTGGTCGCCACTGTCTCGGCCGGGCCGTTGGACGAGACGGGATGCCCCGAGGTGATCGATGCGGCGGGAAAGTGGGTCGCCCCCGGTTTCATCGACGTGCACACCCACTACGACGCCGAAATTCTGCTCGACCCGGGTCTGCGCGAGTCGGTACGGCATGGGATCACCACCCTGCTGTTGGGCAACTGCTCGCTCTCGACGGTCTACGCCGACTCCGAAGACGCCGCCGACTTGTTCAGTCGTGTGGAGGCGGTGCCGCGTGACTTCGTCCTCGGCGCGCTGAAAGAAAACAAGACGTGGTCGACGCCCGCGGAATACATCGCCAAGATCGACGGCCTGCCGTTGGGCCCGAATGTCAGCTCCATGCTTGGACATTCGGATCTGCGCACCGCAGTGCTGGGTCTGGAACGCGCCACCGACGGCGACGTTCGTCCCAGCGACGCCGAACTGGCCAAGATGGAAAAGTTGCTCGAACAGGCGCTGGACGCGGGAATGCTGGGCATGTCGGGAATGGACGCTCCCATCGACAAGCTCGACGGCGACCGCTTCCGCTCCCGCGCCCTCCCGTCGACCTTCGCGACGTGGCGCGAACGGCGCCGGCTGATCAAGGTGCTGCGCAAGCGCGGCCGCATCCTGCAAAGCGCGCCCAATGTCGAAAGTCCGGTCTCCGCGCTGATGTTCTTCCTCACCAGTAGCCGAATCCTCAACCGCCGCAAGGGTGTTCGGATGAGCATGCTGGTCTCCGCCGACGCCAAGTCGATGCCGTTGGCGGTGCACACCTTCGGCCGCGGTACCCGCATCCTCAACAAGCTGCTGGGGTCCAGTGTGAAGTTCCAGCACCTGCCTGTCCCGTTCGAATTGTATTCGGACGGAATCGATCTGCCGGTTTTCGAGGAGTTCGGCGCCGGGACCGCGGCGCTGCACCTGCGCGAACAATTGGAACGCAACGAACTGCTGGCCGACGAGTCATACCGCCGTCGGTTCCGCCGCGAGTTCGACCGCGTCAAGCTTGGACCGTCCCTGTGGCACCGTGACTTCCACGACGCGGTGATCGTGGAATGCCCCGATAAGTCGTTGATAGGAAAGAGCTTTGGCGCGATCGCTGAGGAGCGTGGGCTGCACCCCCTGGACGCATTCCTCGACGTGCTCGTCGAAAATGGGGAGCGCAACGTGCGGTGGACCACCATCGTCGCCAACCATCGGCCCAAGCAGCTCAACAAACTGGCCGCCGACCCGAGTGTGCACATGGGCTTCTCCGATGCCGGCGCGCACCTGCGCAATATGGCCTTCTACAACTTCCCGCTGCGTCTGCTCAAGCGAACCAGGGACGCCGGCAAGGCCGGCACTCCGTTCCTCACCGAGGAGCGGGCGATACACCGCCTCACCGGTGAACTGGCCGAGTGGTTCGGGATTGACGCCGGCACGCTGCGCGAGGGCGACCGTGCGGATTTCGTCGTGATCGACCCCGATCACCTCGACGAATCCGTGGACTCTTACAACGAGGAGCCCGTGCCCTTCTACGGCGGCCTGCGCCGCATGGTCAACCGCAACGACGCGACCGTGGTCGCAACCGGTGTGGGCGGCGACGTCGTCTTCCGTAACGGTGAGTTCCGCGAGGGCTACGGCCAGACAGTGAAGTCGGGCCGGTACCTGCGGGCCGGTGAGCGCGGGGCGAGGCAGCGCGACCACGCACTGAGTGGGTCGGTCTAGAGGTGGCCAGGACCCAGCAGCAACGGCGCGAGGAGACCGTCGGCCGCCTGCTGCAGGCATGCATCGACAGCATCGTCGAAGTCGGATATGCCCGCGCCTCGGCGGCGGTGATCACCAAGCGGGCCGGGGTATCGGTGGGCGCACTGTTCCGTCACTTCGACACGATGAGCGATTTCATGGCGGCAACGGCTTCGGAGGTGCTGCGCCGGCAGGTGGAAACCGCCACCAAGCTGCTGGCTCAGATTCCGTCGGATCGGCCGGCGCTGGAGGGGGCGCTGGGCATCCTGCGCGACATCACCTCCGGCCCGACCAACGCGGTGCTCTACGAGATGCTCATTGCCGCGCGCACCGACGAAACGCTCAGAGCCTGCCTGCAAAACGAGCTCGGTCAGTATGCGGCGAAGCTGCAAGAGGCCGCGCGCGCGTTACCCGGGGTGGAGGCTTGGCCGGAGGAGTTCTTTCCGGTCCTGGTGATGCTGATCTTGAACGTGTTCGACGGTGCCGCCGTGGTGGAAAGTGTGCTGCCGCAGCCGGAACTCGCCGAGCGCCGGATCCCGATGTTGACCGCGCTGCTGGCCGCGGCGTGGCCGACGCCGTAATCGCGCGGGGCTACAGCGCGCCGATGGAGCCTTGCGGGCCGAGGGCAAAGCCCCAGTCGAACAGCCCGGCCGCCTGGTCCCAGTAGGTGGGCCCGCCCTCCTTGACCAGTCCGTACATCATCGCGATCACCAGCCGGCGGTTACCGCGGGCGGCCGCGCCGACGAAGGTCTTCCGGGCAGCGTTGGTGAAGCCGGTCTTGCCGCCAAGGGCACCGGGGTAGCGCGTCAACAACTCATCCTGGTTGAGGATGGGCTGGTCGCCGTGGTCCCCGGGGAACATCGCCGACGGTTCTGCGGTGATGTGGGCGAACGTCGGGTTGGCCATCGCGGCGCGAAAGATGACCGCCAGATCGTGCGCCGTCGACCAACCGGGCCCGTCGTCGCCATCCAGACCGGACGGGGTCGCGGCGTGTGTATTCGTCGCGCCCAGCGAGGCGGCCTTGGCGTTCATCTTGCCGACGGTGGCCTCCTGACCGCCCAGCATGTGCGCAAGCGTGTTGGCCGCGTCGTTGCCCGAGACCAACAGCAGGCCGTCGAGCAGTTGGCGGGCGGTGTAGCTGTGACCCGCTTTGATGCCGACGCAGTTGCATTCGACCGCCGCGTCGGTGAGGTCGGCGACCACGGTGGTGTCCAGCGGCACCTCATCGAGCACCACCAGCGCCAACAGCACCTTGATGGTGCTCGCGGGCGGGTGGGCGACGTGCTGTCCGCGACCAGCCAACACCTGGCCGCTGTCCATGTCGGCCACGATCCACGTCTGCGCCGGACCGTCCGGGATCGGTTGTGAACCCGCCGCCTGCTGTACGTCGGTGTCGGCCCGCGCGATCGGGGATTCGACGGACGCTTGCAGGATCGTGACCGTGAGCAGCGCAGCGGCGGTGGCCATGAGCTTTCGCATGGCCGCTGAGTGTAACTTCCGGCGTCCCGGGTCGCCTATTTCGCGGTATCGGCGAGGTGTTGAATCGAGACATGTTGAGCCTGGAAGAGATTTCCGACCGCCTGGAGATCCAGCAGCTTCTGGTGGACTACTCCACCGCGATCGACCAACGCCGTTTCGACGACCTCGACGACGTGTTCACGCCGGACGCCTACATCGACTACACCGATCTGGGGGGCATCCAGGGCCCGTATCCGGAGGTAAAGAAATGGCTGTCGGAGGTGCTGCCGAACTTCCCGATGTACTCACACATGCTGGGCAATTTCTCGGTGCGCATCGACGGCGATACCGCGGCGTCGCGGGTGATCTGCTTTAACCCGATGGTGCTGGGCGGCGAAAAGGGACAGATCCTGTTCTGCGGGCTCTGGTACGACGACGAATTCGTGCGCACCCCGCAAGGCTGGCGGATGTCGCGCCGCGTGGAGACCAAGACGTTTCAAAAGGTGCTGTAGGTGAATTAACGCCCGATAGCCCGGTTCTGGCACAATGGGCCGCTGTCCGCTCAGCGACCATGGTCGCGGGGTGGTCATACACGCGAGGCAAAACCGGACCCGGGCATCCCGCCCCGGTCGCTGAATTGCAGCGTGACACCGCACAGGAGTAATCATGGCTGTGAAAATCAAGCTCACGCGGCTCGGAAAGATCCGCAATCCTCAGTACCGCATCGCTGTCGCCGACGCGCGCACGCGCCGCGACGGCCGTTCCATCGAGGTGATCGGCCGGTACCACCCGAAGGAAGAGCCGAGCCTGATCGAGATCAACTCCGAGCGCGCTCAGTACTGGTTGTCGGTCGGCGCCCAGCCCACCGAGCCCGTCCTGAAGCTACTGAAGATCACCGGTGACTGGCAGAAGTTCAAGGGTCTGCCCGGCGCCGAGGGGACTTTGAAGGTCAAGCCGGCCAAGCCCAGCAAGCTCGAACTGTTCAACGCCGCACTGGCTGCCGCCGACGGCGGTCCCACCACCGAAGCCGCCAAGCCGAAGAAGAAGGCGTCGACTTCAGGGGCGAAGAAGGCCGCCGCCAAGGCCGATTCAGAAGCCGGTGAGGCCCCCGCCGAGACCGCGCCCGAGGCAGCCGAGGCTGCACCCGAGGCCGCGCCGGCTACGGAAAGCTGACCCAGACCATGAGTACCGTCGTGGTCGACGCCGTCGAGCACCTCGTCCGTGGCATCGTCGACAACCCTGACGACGTCCGCGTCGACCTGGTGACCAGCCGTCGCGGGCGCACTGTCGAGGTCCACGTGCATCCTGACGACCTGGGCAAGGTGATCGGCCGTGGCGGACGTACCGCCACCGCGCTGCGCACGCTGGTCGCCGGCATCGGTGGCCGCGGTATCCGCGTCGACGTGGTGGACACCGACCAGTAGCCGACACCCGTGGAGCTGATCGTCGGGCGCGTGGCGAAAGCCCACGGCATCACCGGTGAGCTCGTCGTAGACGTACGCACCGACGATCCCGACGTCCGGTTCGCCCCGGGCGCCACGCTGCGGGCCAAGAAGCCACGCGACGGCGGTCCGCCGCGCAGCTACGTCGTCGAAGGTGCACGCCCCCACGGTGCCCGAATGCTGGTCCGGTTGGCGGGTGTGGCCGACCGCGACGCCGCCGACGCGCTGCGGGGAAGCCTATTCGTCATCGACTCCGACGAGCTGCCACCGATCGACGAGCCGGACACCTACTACGACCACCAACTCGAAGGCCTTCGGGTCACGACGACAACAGGGCAGGAAATCGGTGTCGTCGCCGAGGTGTTGCACACGGCCGGGGGTGAATTGCTCTCCGTCAAGCGTGAATCCAGCGAACTGTTGGTGCCTTTCGTCAGCGCGATCGTCACCTCGGTGTCGCTACAGGACGGTTTCCTTGAAATAGCACCTCCCGACGGTCTGTTGGATCTGGCGTAGCCGTGCAAATCGACGTCGTCACGATCTTCCCGGCCTACCTTGATCCGTTGCGACAATCGTTGCCGGGCAAGGCGATTGCCTCGGGTTTGGTCGATCTGCGGGTGCACGATCTGCGGGCGTGGACGCACGACGTGCATCACTCGGTGGACGACGCTCCCTATGGCGGTGGGCCCGGCATGGTCATGCGGGCACCGGTCTGGGGTGCGGCGCTGGACGAAATATGTTCCGGCGAAACGCTATTGGTGGTTCCCAGCCCGGCTGGAGTGCTGTTCGATCAACCAACCGCGCAGCGATGGAGCGCCGAAGCGCACCTGGTGTTCGCCTGTGGCCGATACGAAGGCATCGACCAGCGGGTCATCGAGGACTCGGCGCGCCGGATGCGGGTCGAAGAGGTGTCGATCGGCGACTACGTGTTGGCCGGCGGCGAGTCGGCGGCGCTGGTCATGATCGAGGCCGTGTTACGGCTGATGACCGGCGTGTTGGGCAATCCCGCGTCGCACCAGGATGATTCGCATTCAGTGGCGCTGGGTCGGCTGCTGGAGGGTCCGAGCTACACCCGTCCGGCGAGTTGGCGTGGGCTGGACGTTCCGGAGATTTTGTTGTCGGGGGACCACGCCAGGATCGCGGCGTGGCGGCGTGAGGTGTCGTTGCAGCGCACGCGCGAGCGCCGGCCCGAACTGCTGGACTGAGTGCGTCTGCCCGGGCAGCAACAGTTAGATGCGGCCGTTGGGGAAGATCGTTCTGACCGCCTGGGTGATCGTCTCGCGCGCAGTGGCGTCGTCGGACGGCTGCAACGACTCGATGACCATGATGTAGCGGCGGTCCGAACCGATCACGCCGGTGGACAGGTGCATCCAGTCGGCGCCGATACAGCACATCCAGCCCTGCTTTACCGCCACGGTGTCGGCGTAGAGCCCGTCGGGGATGCCGAACCGCTGCGGGTAGCCGTCCACTCCGGTCGGGGTGGACTTCGCCAGGTCGCTGACGATCAGACGGGCGCGCTCCACCGGCAGCCCGCCCGAGCCGTCGAGCAGCATCTCGTAATAGCGGATCAGGTCGGACGCCGAGCTGATGGTGTTCCACCACCGTCCGTCACTGGGCGGTGCGGTTGAAGTCAATCCGTACCGGTTCGCCACGTTGGTGATGATGGCGTCGCCACCGCCCTGAGCCCAGAATTGTTCGGCCGCGCCGTCGTCAGAGGACTGCAGCATCACGTCCAGCGCGTCGTGATCCTCTCGGGACAGCGTGGCGCGGCCCTGGGATTCCTGCAGCAACAAATTGTCGGCGATGAATAGTTTGGCCACCGACGCGGTGGCGATGATCTGGTTGTTGCCGTTGGAGACCAGCTGATGGGTGGCGCGATCAAGAATCGCTACCGAAAGAGACGCTCCGCTGGCGGCGGCCTGGTCGGTGGCCAGCTGGACCCGCTCCTGCACCCCGGATAGCCCGCTTCGGCCGAGGTTGGGCAGCGCAATCGGCGCGCCGCTGGGCGTGATCGCCCGCAGTAGCAACTCGACCAACTGCTGGTGGGGTTCGGTCGGCTGCTGGGAATGCGCCTGGTCGGTCGAGTTGAACGCTTTGGCGTGCACGGTCGCCTCGCAGCCGGCGACCACCACCAACGCCGCCGCCGCGACGGTGAAAAGCATCGTCAGCGGCCGGACTCGCATTGCACTCCTTCGGCATCTCGGGCGTTTTCCTGGCATCGGGAGCGGATCTTAAGCCGCTCGGGTGCACGGTTCCGCAGCGTCAGCAAGGGTTTGGATCCGCACGGTTCAACCCCAGCTATATGTACCATTTACAGGCCGTTTGGCGCGGGCGCGAACCGCCACAGTTTCCTGTGATTTTCACTGCATGCTCACCATCTGGCACAATTGGCCAGTTGTCTCCAGCGGTTGTCGGCGGGCCGGGTGCCTACCGCCTGCTGCGAGGTACATCCAGAAGCCCTAACCATCGGCTTGGTGACTGTCGCACGCTCACGTGTGATGGATTGACCAGGCCGCGACCCCGAGGAAGTGTCTTTCCAATGAACAGGCTGGACTTCGTCGACCAGGCGTCGCTGCGCGACGACATCCCCGCCTTCCACCCGGGCGACACCATCAACGTGCACGTCAAAGTCATCGAGGGCGCCAAGGAGCGTATCCAGGTGTTCAAGGGCGTGGTGATCCGCCGCCAGGGCGGCGGCATCCGCGAGACGTTCACGGTGCGCAAGGAAAGCTACGGTGTCGGCGTCGAGCGGACCTTCCCGGTGCATTCGCCGAACATCGACCACATCGAGGTTGTTACCCGTGGTGACGTCCGTCGCGCCAAGCTGTACTACCTGCGGGAGCTTCGTGGCAAGAAAGCCAAGATCAAGGAAAAGCGCTGACCGCGATCGGCCCAACCGGGGCCTGGCGTGCACCGGCGAACACTTCGCGCTGGCTACGCTGATCTCGTGACTGACGCTGAGGACTCTCCTTCGGAGCGCCGGCCGGACGGTGATAAGGCGGAGCCGCTCACCCGCGATTCCGACCCGCCGGCCGAGGCTGTCGCACCAGATCCCGAGGCAGGCCCGGAAAAGGACGAGCCGAAGACCAAGAAGCGGTCGACGCTACGCGAGCTGACGACGTTGGCGGTCATCGCGATCGTCCTTTACTACGTGATGCTGACGTTCGTCGCGCGGCCTTACCTGATTCCGTCCGAATCGATGGAACCCACCCTGCACGGGTGTGCCACGTGCGTCGGCGACCGCATCATGGTCGACAAACTCACCTATCGGTTCAGCTCACCCGAGCCCGGCGACGTCATCGTCTTCAAAGGCCCACCGTCGTGGAACATCGGCTACAAGTCGATCCGCTCGTCCAACGCCGTCGTGCGCTGGGTACAAAACGCGCTGTCGTTTATCGGCTTTGTACCGCCGGACGAGAATGACCTGGTCAAGCGAGTGATCGCGGTCGGCGGGCAGACGGTTCAGTGCCGCGCCGACACCGGTTTGACGGTCAACGGCAAACCGCTCAAGGAGCCGTATCTGAACCCGACCACGATGATGGCCGACCCGTCGGTGTACCCGTGCCTGGGCAGCGAGTTCGGTCCGGTCACCGTCCCGCCGGGGCGGCTGTGGGTGATGGGCGACAACCGCACCCACTCGGCGGATTCCCGCGCCCACTGCCCGATGTTGTGCACGGGCGACCCGATGCCGGGCACGGTGCCGGTCGCCAACGTCATCGGCAAGGCCAGATTCATCGTGTGGCCGCCGTCTCGGTGGGGTGGTGTGGGTTCGGTGAACCCCCAGCAGGGCCAGTAGCCATGGCCACAACGTGGCCGCCGCGGACGGTGATCCGCAAAGCGTCGGGATTGCGGACCCTCGAGTCTGCGCTGCATCGCAGCGGTTTGGGGCCGGTGGCCGGAGTCGACGAGGTGGGCCGGGGCGCATGCGCCGGCCCGTTGGTGGTCGCAGCCTGCGTGCTGAGTCCAAATCGCTTGGAAAGCCTTGCCGCTCTTGATGATTCGAAGAAGCTCACCGAGAAGGTGCGGGAGAAGCTGTTCCCGCTGATCTGTCGTTATGCGCTGGCTTACCACGTGGTGTTCATCCCGTCGACCGAGGTCGATCGCCGAGGCGTGCACGTCGCCAACATCGAAGGCATGCGCCGGGCGGTGGCGGGCTTGTCGCTACGGCCGGGTTATGTGCTGAGCGACGGCTTCCGGGTGCCGGGATTAGCCGTGCCGTCGTTGCCGGTGATCGGCGGGGACGCCGCTGCCGCCTGCATCGCCGCCGCCAGTGTGCTGGCGAAGGTGAGCCGGGACCGACTGATGGTCGCAATGGACGCCGAGCACCCTGGCTACGGATTCGCCGAGCACAAGGGCTACAGCACCCCCGCGCACAGTCGCGCGCTGGCCCTGTTGGGGCCGTGCCCGCAGCACCGCTATTCGTTCATCAATGTGCGGCGGGTGGCCGCGAGCCCGCAACTATTGCCGATGCGGGAAGATGAGGCAGCAACTCCGGGAGAAGGACGTCTGAGCAGATGAGTGGCAGATGAGTGCAGAGGATCTCGAAAAGTACGAAACCGAGATGGAGCTCTCGCTGTACCGCGAATACAAGGACATCGTCGGTCAGTTCAGCTACGTCGTGGAAACCGAGCGACGCTTCTACCTCGCCAACAGCGTCGAGATGGTGCCGCGCAACGCCGACGGCGAAGTGTATTTCGAGCTACGGCTGGCCGACGCGTGGGTGTGGGACATGTACCGCCCGGCTCGCTTCGTCAAGCAGGTCCGGGTGGTCACGTTCAAAGACGTCAACATCGAAGAGGTCGAGAAACCCGAACTGCGGCTGCCGGAGTAGAAGGCGCGCTACTGAACCTGCTCGCCGAGGGTGCCGCGGGCCTCAATGACGCGCCGCGCCACATCGGCCAGCTTGATATTCAGGCTCTGCGAGTGTCGCCGCAGCAGGTCGAAGGCCTCATCCTCGCCCAGGTTGTGCAGCATCATCAGCATGCCGACCGCCTTCCCGATCTCGCGGTTGCTGAGCAACCCGCGCCGCAAGCTGGTGGCGTCTTCACCGCGTGCGACCGCGTTGATGGCCACGCTAGCGAACGCGGCCAACACCGCAGCGCGACCCGCTGCTTCGGAATTGAACACATTGGCCGACTCGCTGAAGAGATTCAATGCCGCGGCTTTGCGTTTGTCGATCAGCAGCCGAAATCCCATCGCGCCGCGCACCGGGGTTTCTTCGACCAGTCGCGCGGCAAAGCCGCGCCATTGGCTCGGGTTGGTCAAGTCCGGTTCGACCTGAGGCGTCTCCTCCTCGATGGCATCGATGCAGGGACCGTCGCCGGCGAGTCGTTCGAGATCGTCGATATGGTGCGCCAACTTGGAGCTGGCACCGACGGTCACATAGCCATCGTTGCGTTTCGCCAGCAAGCTGGCGTGGTCACAACCAGGCACGATCAGGGTCGCGGCCACACAGATTGCGGCATACATCTGGGTGGCATCCGAACCTTGGTAGATGATCTCCGCCAACGCTGCGAACACTGTGGCCGGGTCAGCCGTCACAGCACCTGGTGTCGAGTCGGACCTCGTGTCCGGTTCGTTCGCCACGGTGTCCGGTCCGTTCGCCACGGTGTCCGGTTCGTTCGCCACGCTTCTACCTCCCTCGGCCCTGTGTTCCGATGGCCGTAGATTAACCCCGGGCGTCGCCACCCTTACACCCCGACGGCTCGTTCGAGGTCTTTCAGCGACGTCTCCAGGTGGCTCAGCATGTGCTGCAGGTGCGGCACGCTGCCTCTGGCTCCGACAAGTCCGAAGTCGAGGTTCTCGCCGTTGTTGGTCACGGTGATGTTCATTGCCTGTCCGTCAAGTGTGATCGACAACGGGTAATTGCCGACCATTTGGGCCCCGCGCCAGTACAACGGCTCCTTGCTTCCCGGGACATTGGAGATCACGATATTGAACGGTGGCGGAGCGGTTCGGATGAATCCCGGAATCAGCCCGAGGAACAGCCCACCGGTCAAAAATGCCGACAGGGCGAGTTGTTGCACCTGGGGAAGCTGGGTGAACAACTGCTTTTGTTCGCGCATCGAAGCGCTGATTCCTTCGAGGCGTTTGCCCGCATCCTCGACGTCAGTGTGCAGGTTGCACAACACGGTTCCCACCGCGTTCCCGCCGCCCTCGGCGTCGTTCTCCTTACGCAAACTCACCGGAACCATCGCGATCAGGGGAGCGTCGGGCAGGGCGTTCTGTTCGAGCAGGTAGGCGCGCAGCGCACCGGCCGACATGGCCAGGACGATGTCGTTGAACGTCGCGTCGGCGGCGGCCTTCACCGCTTTGAGCCGGTCCAACGACCACGACTGGGCGGCGATGCGCCGAGCACCGCCGATTCGCACGTTGAACATCGTCTTGGGCGCCCGGAACGGGAAGGTGAGTTGTTGCTCGAGCAATGCGGCACGCGCCAGGTTCAGCGTCGACGGACCCAATGCGGCCGCTGATCCCACGGCCGAGGTCAAGGCGTCCAACGGTGAGGAACCTTTACCGCTGTCCGGCCGGTGGCGGGGCTTGAGCTCCCACGGCACGCGCACCTCGTCGTCGTCGGGGTTGTCGGTGAACGCGCGCTGCATCAACCTCAGCGCGGAGACCCCGTCCATCAGCGAGTGGTGAAACTTGGTGTAGACGGCGTAGCGCCCGTCGTTGAGGCCCTCCACCAGATGCGCTTCCCACATCGGTCGGTGCCGGTCGAGCAGGCTGCCGTGCAGCCGCGACGCCAACTCCAGCAACTCGCGCACGCGTCCCGGTCGCGGCAGGGCGGACCGGCGGAAGTGATAGTCGAGTTCGACCTCCTGCTCGATTGACCAGGCCAGGTTGGTCACGGGCCCGAGAAACGCAGGGTGTTTGCGGAAGGTCGGTTGTACGTCGGTGCACGCCAGCATCGATTCGTAGGCTTCGGTAACGAAGTCGTCGTCGGCGCCCTCGGGCGGCTGGAAGAGCTGCAGGGCGCCGACGTGCATCGGGTGTTCGCGCGACTCACCGACCAGGAACATCGAATCGGCTGGTGCGATCAGCTTCACGGCTCCTCCTTGCTTGAATATTGAGCCCAAAAATTGAGGTGAACGGGCTATGAATAGCCACGTGTTACGGATCGCACACATTCGGTGACATATCTTGCTCGGCGTTTGACCGGCATCGAGGGCGGGAAAGTCGAGCTAGGTGGGACTCACAGTCGCAGTAACGGGACCGACCGGAGAGATCGGGATCTCGGCCGTCACCGCATTGGAACGCGAGCCCACGGTCGAGCGGATCATCGGAATGGCCCGCCGGCCATTCGACCCGCTGACGCACGCCTGGACCAAAACCACCTACCAGCAGGGTGACATTCTCGATCGCGACGCCGTCGACGAACTCGTCGCCGAAGCCGACGTGGTGATCCATTTGGCGTTCATCATCATGGGGTCGCGGGAAGAAAGCGAGCGGGTCAACCTGCAGGGCACCCGCAATGTTTTCGAGGCCACTGTTGCGGCGGCGCGACCCCGGCGGCTGGTCTACACGTCCTCCGTCGCCGCCTACGGATACCACTCCGACAACCCGGTGCCGCTGACCGAGGACGTGCCCGCACGAGGATCCGACGAGCACTACTACTCGGCGCAGAAGGCGGCGTGCGAGGCGGTGCTGGCGGAAGTGACCGAGGGTTCGTCGCTGGAAGTGTTCGTGTTGCGGCCCTGCATTGTCACCGGACCCGAAGCTCCGGCTTTGGCGGCGCCGCTGACCAAGCTGCCCGGACCGATTCGGGCGGTGAGCAAGGCGGTCCCGTTGTTGAAGCCCGTGGTTCCAGACCCCGGATTTCCGCTCCAACTCGTCCATCACGACGACGTAGCCAGCGCGATCGCACTAGCGGCCACCGCGCCGGCGCCGCCGGGCGCGTACAACATTGCCGGCGACGGCACGGTCACGGTCAGCCAGGTGGCGCGAACGCTGGGTGTGCGCGCCGTGCGGGTTCCCGCTGTCGCGGCTTCGGCGGCGTCGGCGGCGATTTCCCGGTTGCCGTTCGTGCCGTCTCTGTTGGAGTGGTTGCACATCGCGCGGACGTCGGTCGTGATGGACACCACCAGGGCGCACCGGGATCTCGGTTGGCGCCCGACGCACACATCGGCCGAGGCGCTGGAGTCGCTGGCCACAGTGGTCTGAGCCCCAGTGGTGTGAGGCCCGGTGGCGTGAAGGCACGGTACGTTGAGGCCGTGACAGCCGGAAAGACGCAGTGGGGCACGTAACGGCGCGTCGGCGCGTGACGCATCGGGCGGCCGACCGGGCAAGTGTGCGACAAGAAATCCTGGCCGTCGAAGAGCCGCTGGAAATCCGCCTCGACGGAACACCCCTGACCGTGACCATGCGCACGCCGGGTTCGGATATCGAACTGGCGCAAGGCTTTCTGCTCACCGAGGGGATCATCGCCGAGCGCGGCGACGTGCAGACAATCCGTTACTGTGACGGTCGGGATGACGGTCGGGATGACGAGGGCATCAACAACTACAACGTGTTGGATGTGACCCTGGCGCCCGGCATCCCGAAGCCCAGCCTGGACCTCACCCGCAATTTCTACACAACGTCGTCGTGCGGAGTCTGCGGCAAAGCCTCGCTGGATGCGGTGCAATTGATCAGCCGCTACGCGCCTGGCGATGATCCGGCCACGGTCGCCGCGGAAACTCTGCGAGCGATGCCGGACCAACTTCGGGGTGCGCAGAAGGTTTTCGCCAGCACCGGTGGGCTGCATGGGGCGGCGTTGTTCGGCTCGGACGGAACCATGCTGGCCGTGCGCGAGGATATCGGCCGGCACAACGCCGTCGACAAAGTTCTCGGTTGGGCGTTGGAACACAAGCGGGTGCCGCTGACGGCTGCGGTGTTGCTGGTCAGTGGTCGGGTTTCGTTCGAGTTGACCCAGAAGGCGCTGATGGCCGGGATACCGGTGCTGGCAGCGGTGTCGGCGCCGTCGTCGTTAGCCGTGTCGCTCGCCGAGCAGTCCGGCATCACGCTGGTGGCTTTTTTGCGCGAGGATTCGATGAACGTCTACACCAGGGCGGATCGCGTCATCTAGCTGTGGATCGGTTGGCAACTGTGGATAACCGGTCTGCGCTGCTGCGTTCGAGCGTTGCGGGTGGCCGTGATTGTCGGGCCCGGCGGGCACGTTTAGGGCATGACGACGTTGACTCGAGCCCAGCTGGGAGCGTTGGGCGAACAACTGGCCGTAGATCATCTGACCGAACTCGGGTTGCAGATCCTGGGCCGCAACTGGCGCTGCCGATACGGCGAACTGGACGTGATTGCCTGTCACGCGGCCAGCCGCACGGTGGTGTTCGTGGAGGTCAAAACCCGCACCGGTGACGGTTATGGCGGGCTGGCGCAGGCGGTGCCGCTACCGAAGGTGCGCAGGTTGCGCCGCCTGGCCGGCCTGTGGTTGGCGGGCCAGGGCGAACGCTGGGCGGCGATTCGCATCGACGTGATCGGGGTTCGAATCGGGCGGCGCCCGCAGCCGGAGCTGACCCACCTCAAGGGCATCGGCTGATGGCACTCGGGCATGCGTTCTCGGTCGCGGTGCGCGGTCTGGACGGACACATTGTGGAGATCGAAGCCGACATCACCTCGGGGCTGCCTGGCGTGCACCTGGTGGGCCTGCCGGACGCGGCGCTGCAAGAGTCCCGCGACCGGGTGCGGGCGGCAGTCACCAACTGTGGCAACACCTGGCCGATGGCGAGGTTGACGCTGGCGTTGTCCCCGGCGACATTGCCGAAAATGGGGTCGGTCTATGACTGCGCCCTGGCTGCCGCTGTGCTGTCGGCGCAACTTAAGAAGCCCTGGCACCGCCTGGAGAAGACGGTGTTGCTGGGGGAGTTGTCGCTGGATGGCCGGGTGCGCCCGGTGCGCGGAGTATTGCCGGCGGTGGTGGCCGCAAAGCGCGATGGCTGGCCAACTGTCGTCGTTCCCGCCGACAACCTCGCCGAAGCCAGCCTTGTCGACGGGATCGAGGTGTTGGGGGTGCGCACGCTGCGACAGCTGCAGAAGTGGCTCACCGGCGATGCGGACCTCGCTCAGCGGATGCCGGCGGGGGCCGCCATCGATGAACCCCTGGCGGATTTGGCCGACGTCGTCGGGCAGTCGCAGGCGCGATTCGCCGTCGAGGTCGCCGCGGCGGGTGCGCACCACCTCATGCTGACCGGTCCGCCCGGTGTAGGTAAAACGATGCTGGCACAACGGCTTCCAGGTTTGCTGCCGCCGCTGTCGCACGGTGAGTCGCTGGAAGTCACCGCGATTCACTCGGTCGCGGGACTGCTGTCGGGAGATACGCCGCTGGTCACCCGACCGCCGTTCGTAGCCCCGCACCACAGCTCCACCGTCGCGGCGCTCGTCGGCGGCGGTTCCGGGATGGCCCGCCCGGGTGCGGTCAGCCGCGCGCACCGCGGGGTGCTGTTCCTCGACGAGTGCGCCGAGATCAGCGTCAACGCCCTGGAAGCGTTGCGAACACCGTTGGAGGATGGCCAGATTCGGCTGGCCCGCCGCGACGGCGTGGCCTGCTATCCGGCACGGTTTCAGCTGGTGCTGGCAGCCAACCCCTGCCCGTGCGCGCCCGCCGACCCGCAGGACTGCATCTGTGCCGCGGTGGTCAAACGGCGCTATCTGGGCAAGCTCTCCGGGCCGCTCCTGGACCGGGTGGACCTGCGGGTGCAGATGAATCCGATACGGGCAAACGCATTCTCGGCAACACATGGCGAATCGACGGCGCAGGTACGCCACCGGGTGGCCATGGCTCGCGATGCCGCCGCGGAGCGTTGGCGCCCGTACGGCTTCGGCACCAACGCCGAAGTCAGCGGGACGTTGCTACGGCGCAAATTTCGTCTCAGCAGCGCGGCGATGCAACCACTGCGCGAAGCGTTGGACCGTGGCGTGCTCAGCGTCCGTGGCGTAGACCGCACGTTGCGGGTCGCGTGGAGTCTTTCCGACCTGGCCGGGCGGACGGTGCCCGGCCTGGCCGAGGTCGCGACCGCGCTCAGCTTTCGGCAACCGGGGGCTCAGCGATGAACCTCGACGATCCCGTCCTGCGGGCATGGGCCTACCTGTCCCGCGTCGCGGAACCGCCATGCGGCCAGCTTGTGTTGCTGGTAAAGAGCGTCGGTCCGCAGGAGGCGGCCGAGCGAGTCCGGCGCGGACAGGTCGACAGCGGCCTGCTCGAACAGACCGAAGCAAGACGTGAGATTGATTCGGCTGCAGCAGATCTCGAGCTGATCGCCCGACGTGGCGGCCGATTGATCACACCAGATGACGACGAGTGGCCGACGCTGTCGTTTGCCGCGTTCGACGGAGTCGGCAGCAAGTCCCGCGGCGGGGCGCCGCTGGTGTTGTGGGCGATGGGACCCGCCCGCCTGCACGAGGTGGCTCAGCGCGCGGCCGCTCTGGTCGGTACCCGCGCGTCGACTCCCTACGGCGACCATGTGGCGTACGAACTGGCCACCGGACTGGCCGAGCGCGACGTCGCGGTGGTTTCCGGCGGCGCCTACGGGATCGACGGTGCCGCCCATCGCGCCGCGCTCGCCGTCGACGGCGTGACGGTCGCCGTCCTGGCCGGCGGCCTCGATATCAGCTATCCGGCAGGTCATTCCGCGTTGCTGCATCGCATCGGACAGCACGGCCTGCTGTTCACCGAATACCCGCCCGGTGTCCGCCCCGCGCGGCATCGCTTCCTGACCCGTAACCGACTGGTGGCCGCGATTGCCGGCGCGGCGGTAGTCGTGGAGGCCGGCTTGCGCAGCGGGGCCGCAAATACCGCCTCCTGGGCGCGGGCACTGGGCCGCCCGGTGGCCGCGGTGCCCGGCCCCGTGACGTCGTCGGCGTCGGCGGGATGTCATGTGCTGCTGCGCAACGGCGCGGAACTGGTGACCCGCGCCCAGGAAATCGTGGAGTTGGTCGGGCACATCGGCGAACTGGCCGATCCCGAACCGCGGCCCACCACGGCCTTGGACGGGCTGAGCGAGCTCGAACGACAAGTCTACGAGGCGGTGCCGGGCCGGGGATCGGCAACCGTCGACGAGATCGCGATCGCATCCGGGCTGGCACCCGAGCGCGTACTGGGGCCACTGGCGATGCTCGATCTAGCCGGGTTGGCCGAGTGCCGCGACGGTGGTTGGCGAGTTGTGCGTCAACGTCGCGGCCAGGGCCGACTCGTATAGTCGATAGAGGGTCGGGTCTGGACAGGGAGGAAAAAGTGGCAGGTCGGCCGGTGCAGGCGTTCGAGGTGGTGGGTACCGAGGAGCTCACGCCGCACATGGTGCGAGTGGTATTGGGCAGCAGCAACTTCGACACATTCGTGCCCAGCAAATTCACCGACTCGTACGTCAAGCTGGTTTTCGTCGCTGCCGACATCGACGTGGATGCACTGCCGCAACCGTTGACGATCGACAGCTTCGCCGACCTGGCGGCCGAGCAGCGACCGCCGGTGCGGACCTTCACCGTTCGCCGCGTGGACGAAGATGCCAAGCAGATCACCATCGATATCGCCGTGCACGGCGAGCACGGGGTTGCCGGGCAATGGGCCGCGACGGCCCAACCGGGCCAGCCGATCTACTTGATGGGGCCCAGCGGCGCCTACGCACCCGACCCGGCCGCCGACTGGCACCTGTTAGCCGGTGACGAATCGGCGCTACCGGCCATCGCCGCGGCGCTGGAGGCACTGCCCGAAACCGCGGTCGGACAGGTCTTCATCGAGGTCGCCGGTCCCGACGACGAAATACCGTTGACCGCGCCCGACGGTGTGGACGTGTTCTGGGTGTTGCGCGGCGGCCGCGCCGACCTGGTCCCCGAGGACCGCGCCGGGGACCACGCGCCGCTGATCGAGGCGGTCACCACGGCGCCCTGGTTGCCCGGGCAGGTGCATGTCTTCATCCATGGCGAAGCCCAGACCGTCATGCACAACCTGCGCCCCTACATTCGCAAGGAGCGCGGTGTCGATGCCCGGTGGGCGTCGATCTCGGGCTACTGGCGCCGCGGGCGCACCGAGGAATCGTTTCGGCAGTGGAAGAAGGAACTCGCCGAAGCAGAGGCGGGCGAGCAGTAGAGTCCCCGTGCCATGCCTGCTGGCATCCTCTAGGGCATGGCATTCGGCGACTATCAGCTCGAGATCTACTTCCAGGGGCTAGCCGGCGTGGTTCCGGCGCTACCCATGGCGTTCGCGGAGTTGGAAGCGCGGGCCGAGATGGCGATGCCGCCCTCGGTGTGGTCCTACGTCGTCGGGGGAGCCGGCGACGAGCGCACCCAGCGCGCCAACCGCGAAGTCTTCGATCGCTGGGGTCTGGTGCCGCGAATGTTCGTCGGTGCCGTCGAACGCGACCTGTCAGTCCAGATGTTCGGCCTCACGCTGCCTTCGCCGTTGTTCATGGCGCCGATCGGCGTCATCGGAATCTGCGCCCAGGACGGCCACGGCGACCTGGCCACGGCGCGGGCCGCCGCCCGCACCGGTGTCCCGATGGTCGTCTCGACGCTGACCACCGACCCGATGGAAGAAGTGGCCGCGCAGTTCGGCGACACCCCCGGATTCTTTCAGCTCTACACGCCCAAGGACCGCGAGCTGGCAGCCAGCCTGGTGCAGCGGGCCGAAGCCGCCGGATTCAAGGGCATCATCGTCACCCTGGACACCTGGATCCCCGGCTGGCGTCCGCGGGACCTCAGCACGGCCAACTTTCCCCAGCTGCGCGGGCTCTGCCTGAGCAACTACACCAGCGATCCGGTGTTCCGCGCCGGGCTGCAACGGCCTCCCGAGGAAGACCCGCAGGGCACCGTGCTGCGCTGGGCGCAGCTGTTCGGAAATCCGTTGACCTGGGACGATCTGGCTTGGCTCCGGTCGCTGACCGACCTGCCGCTGATCATCAAAGGCATCTGCCATCCCGACGACGCCCGGCGCGCCAAGGACGGTGGGGTGGACGGCATCTATTGCTCTACCCACGGCGGCCGGCAGGCCAACGGCGGCCTGCCGGCGCTGGACTGCCTGCCCGGCGTGGTCGAGGCGGCCGACGGCCTGCCGGTGCTGTTCGATTCCGGGATCCGCAGCGGCGCCGACATCGTCAAGGCGTTGGCGATGGGTGCCACCGCCGTCGGCGTGGGGCGTCCGTACGCCTACGGCCTGGCCCTCGGCGGCGTCGACGGCGTAGTGCACGTGTTGCGCTCGCTGCTTGCCGAAGCGGACTTGATCATGGCCGTGGACGGCTATCCGACGCTCAAAGATCTCACCCCGGACACGTTGCGGCGCGTCATCTGAATCACGCCGACCGCGTCTGCCAGCGTGGGGGAGTGCAGGAGATCCTCGACGAGTTCGACGACTACCTGGACCTGCAGTGCGGCCGTTCGGCGCACACTCGTCGCGCCTATCGCAGTGATCTTCAGTCGCTGTTCGACTTTCTGGCCGACCGCGGGTCCGGGCTGCCCGCGCTGAGCCTGCCGCTGCTGCGGTCCTGGCTGGCCGCTGCCGCCGGGGCCGGTGCCGCCCGCACGACGCTGGCCCGACGCACATCGTCGGTCAAGGCGTTCACCGCGTGGGCGACCCGACGCGGCCTGTTGCCCATCGACCCAGCAACCCGTCTGCAAGTTCCGAAAGCCCATCGCACCCTGCCCGCGGTGCTGCGTCAGGATCAAGCGGTGGCGGCGATGACGGCAGCCCAGGTGGGCGCTGAGCAGGGCGACCCGTTGGCGTTACGGGACCGGCTGATCATCGAAATGCTGTACGCCACCGGGATTCGGGTGAGTGAGCTGTGCGGCTTGGACGTCGACGACGTCGACAGCGGGCACCGGGTGGTGCGGGTGCTGGGCAAGGGCAATAAGCAGCGGACCGCGCCGTTCGGTCAACCGGCCGCCGATGCGCTTCGTGCCTGGCTGTCCGACGGTCGCCCGGCGCTGGTCACCGCGCAGTCCGGACCGGCGCTGCTGCTCGGTGCCCGCGGCCGCCGTCTGGACGTGCGGCAGGCACGCACGGTGGTGCATCAGACCGTCGCGGCGGTGGACGGCGCGCCCGACATGGGACCGCACGGGCTGCGGCACAGCGCCGCCACCCACTTGTTGGAGGGCGGGGCGGACCTGCGCGTAGTCCAGGAACTGCTCGGCCACTCCAGCCTGGCCACCACTCAGCTGTACACCCACGTCGCGGTGTCCCGGTTGCGGGCGGTGCACGACCGCGCCCACCCGCGGGCCTGACGGCGCCGCACTTGCCACGGCCGCGGCTCCGGGGGGCATGTGTCTGTTTGCCCGGCTCTGCGCGACTGGAGCGCTGAGTGGGCCGACAAGTCGCGCAGAGCCGGGCAAACATCTACCCACCCGGGGAGGCGGCCGATCGAGTCAGCCCCGCAGCGGCTTGAGGCGGATCGGTGTCGAGGTCAACAACCCCAGCGGGTCGACGTAATCCGCGCGTGACGCCGGACCCCACATCGCCCCCCAATGCAGGCACGCCGCCGCCGAACACCCGTGGTGCCCGGCCACCAGCTCGCCCAACACCGTCCCGGTCGACACCGACTGACCGGCCACCACCCGGGCGCGTACCGGCTCGTAGCTGGTGTGCAACCCACCCGGGTGGGCAAGCGAAATCACCGGCCGCCCGGCCAGCAGCCCGGCGTACACGACCGTCGCCTCGCCCGTGGCGTACACGGCCTCACCCGGCCTGCCGGCCAGGTCAACACCGCGGTGGCCGGCAAGCCAATTGGGCGAGGGCGCGTCGAACACGCGAACCACAACCGGCGGCGGGCGCAGCGGCCAGCTCAGCCGTCCGCTGTCCGCGTCCGCCGGTGGCGCGTTGATCAGCATCCAGCCCAAAATCAGCAACAGAACCCATCGCACCTGCTCAGTGGACCGCGCAGCGACAAGAGCGGCCAGTCACCGGGGCGGGCGTTGTGGACGGAAAAAGCACCGGTCGCGGCGGTGTAGACTTTCCGACGCAGCTCGCTTCAGCGGGCTGACTTCGCGCGTCTGCACCGCGGCCCAGTAGTAAAGGGATCCGCAACAGCATGCCGAGCGGTCCCGGAAGCCGGAAATCGGACGACGGGTTCGGCATCGCAGCAGACGCCAGGGCCCGGCCTCACCCGATGCCGGGCAAGCAACCGAACAAAAGGACATGGGCTAGCTATGGCTGTTGTAACCATGAAACAGCTGCTTGACAGCGGCACCCACTTCGGGCACCAGACCCGTCGTTGGAATCCCAAGATGAAGCGGTTCATCTTCACCGACCGCAACGGCATCTACATCATCGACCTGCAGCAGACGCTGACCTTCATCGACAAGGCGTACGAGTTCGTCAAAGAGACGGTCGCCCACGGCGGGTCGGTACTGTTCGTCGGCACCAAGAAGCAGGCTCAGGAGTCGGTCGCGGCCGAAGCCACCCGGGTCGGAATGCCGTATGTGAACCAGCGCTGGCTGGGCGGCATGCTCACCAACTTCTCCACCGTGCACAAGCGGCTGCAGCGGCTCAAGGAGCTCGAGGCGATGGAGCAGACCGGTGGCTTCGAGGGCCGCACCAAGAAGGAAATCCTGGGGCTGACCCGGGAGAAGAACAAGCTCGAGCGCAGCCTCGG